>DASQKI010000026.1:0-60774 GCA_035630615.1 Nocardioidaceae bacterium | reverse complement strand
CGGTCGGGTTGATACGTTCGCCGATCAGGCAGAACGGCTGGTCGTGACCGATCACGACCTCCTTGGTGGCCGAGCTCAACCGCGTGTGCATAGAGAGGTCCTTCGCAGAGATGTGGCGTGGCGTCTGGCTTGGGGAAGTGGTCAGGCGTTGACCTTGGCGCGCTTCTCCTGAAGCAGCGCCTTGGCCTTCTTGACGGTCTGCGAGGCGTCGGCGGCGTAGGCATCGGCGCCTACTGCGTCGGCGTACTCCTGGGTGACCGGTGCTCCACCGACCATCACGACGACGTTGTCGCGGATGCCGGCCTTCTCCAACGCGTTGATGTTGGCCTTGAACATCGGCATCGTCGTGGTGAGGAACGCCGAGAACCCGACGATGTCGGGCTTGTGCTCGTTGATGGCGTCGACGAACTTCTCCGGCGGGACCTGCACGCCGAGGTCGATCACGTGGAAGCCGGCGCCCTCGAGCATGATGTTGACGAGGTTTTTACCGATGTCGTGGACGTCGCCCTTGACGGTGCCCATGACGAAGGTGCCGACGGTCTCCACACCGGTCTCGGCCAGCAGCGGGCGCAGGATGTCGAGGGCACCGGCCATCGCCTTGCCGGCGATCAGCATCTCGGGCACGAAGAAGTCGCCACGCTCGAAGCGAGCGCCGACCTCCTCGAGGGACGGGATCAGCGCGTCGAACAGCAGCGTTTCCGGGCTCATCTCGAGGTCGAGTCCGGCGCGGGTCAGTTCGAGCACCGCCGGTCCGTTGCCTACCAGCGTCTGATCATAGAGACCCTGCAAGATCTCGTCGGGTGTCATCGGCTGCCCTCCAATTCTTTCAAAGCTTTCGGATTCTGTGGGTGCCTGGCTGACGAATGAGCGGTTGCCCCGAGCTTGCGCGACAGCCGCGCCGCTTCGGCGACCAGCAGGTCGCCGACGTCCTTGGCCGACTCGTCGAGCCGGAAATCGGGGCCCGAGATGCCGATCGCCGCGCGGGTGCTGCCGTCGCTGAACCGGACCGGCGCGGCGATCCCGGTCAGGCCCTCCTCGAGCTCGCTGTGTGTCTGGGCATAACCCCGGCGGCGCACCGTGGCGAGCTCGCGGCGGAGCACGGCGACGTCGGTGACCGTTTCGTCGGTACGTCGCTCCAGCGGACCGTCCGGGAGGTCGAGTGCGCCATAGGCGTACATGACCTTGCCCATCGCCGAGCAGTGCGCCGGGACGTCCACGCCCACCCAGTTGATCGCGCCGAGCAGGTACGTGGAGTCGATCTGCGCCACCTGCACGACGGCACCGAGGCCGTGCGGGAGGCCGAGGTTGACGGTCTCGCCGGTCTCCTCGTTGACCCGGGCCATGATCGGTTGGGCGGTGCGGATGACGGCGTCGATCTGGTCGTGCCGGGCCGCGTAGACGGCGAACAGCGGTCCGGGATGGAACGCGCCGTCGGTGTCGCGCTCGATCAGCTGGTGGCGCTCGAGCGCGTTGAGGACGCGGGAGGCCGTCGACCGGGCGAGCTCGGTCTCCTCGACCAGATCGCCGAAGGTCCGCGGGTCTTCGGCATGCACGATCAGCGCCAGCAGCTCGGCTGCGCGGTCGATTGCCTGGGTCCCGTTGGCCACCGTTGATGCTCCTCTTCAACTCCCATAATGTGGAACTTCACTCCCACATAATGAGGGTAAGATTCGCGCGTCGGGTGGGTCAAGCCCAACGCGCAGATGTCCACGATGCGTTCCCCGGAGGCGAGATGTTCCGCAATCGGATGCCCCGTTACGAGGTGTTGTCGGGCGACGCGATGGAGGTGTTGGACGCCGGCTGGCGGCGCCTCATCGCCGAGGTCGGCGTCGAGTTCATGTCCGACCGCGCCGTCGAGCTGTTCCGCGAGGCGGGCCAGAAGATCGAGGACAACACGGTCTTCCTCGATCCCGAGTTCGTACTGGAGCAGGTGGCCAAGGCGCCGAGGGAGTTTGACGTCGCCGCCCGCAACCCCGAGCACTCGATCCACATCGGCGGCGACGCGATGGCGTTCGGGGCGGTCTATGGCCCGCCGTTCGTTCGCGAGGGCGACGTCCGCCGCGACGCGACGATGGACGACTTCCGCAACTTCACCAAGCTGGCCCAGTCGTACTCCGTGCTCGACTCGGCCGGAGGGGTGATCTGCGAGCCGAGTGACGCTCCGCTCGACAGCCGGCACCTCGACATGACTTACGCGCTGCAGACACTCACCGACAAGGTCTACATGGGCAACGTCGTCTCGGGGGTCAACGCGCGCGACACGATCGCGATGAGCGAGATCGTCTTCGGGGGGCGGGACGCGATCGAGCAGACGCCGGTCAGCATCTCGCTGATCAACTGCAACTCACCGCTGCGCTGGGACGATCGGATGCTCGACGCGCAGTTCGAATACTGCGCTGCCGGTCAGCCGGTCGTGCTGACGCCGTTTCTGCTGATGGGAGCGATGTCACCGGTGACGATCCCGGCCGCTCTCGTGCAGCAGATCACCGAGGCGCTGTCGGGCATCGCCCTGGCGCAGCTGATCCGGCCAGGGACGCCGGTGATTTTCGGGTCGTTCCTGTCCAACATCGACATGCAGTCCGGCTCGCCGCAGTTCGGCACGCCGGAGTCCGGGATCGGGTTGCTGTGCACCGGCCAGATCGCACGGCACTTCGGGCTGCCGTTCCGGTCCGGCGGCGGTCTCACGTCGTCACAGGTGCCCGACGCCCAGGCCGGCTACGAGGCGTTGATGACGCTGCTGCCGACCTTCCTCGCCGGGGCCAACTGGGTGATGCACTCGGCCGGCTGGCTCGAGGGCGGCCTGGTCGCCGGGTACGAGAAGTTCGTCGTCGACACCCAGTTGCTCGAGATGCTGCGGGTCGAGTTCACTCCGCTCGAGATCGACGAGGCGTCGCTGGCCTTCGACGCGCATGTCGAGGTCGGCCACGGCGGTCACTTCCTCGGCGCGATGCACACGATGGAGCGCTTCCGTACCTGCTTTTATCGCCCGTTCCTCAACAGCTCCGACAATTACGAGCGCTGGATGAGCAAGGGTGAGAGTGCCGACACGGCGGCACGAGCGGCGAAGCTGTGGCGCCAGCGGCTGGACGACTACGAGCAGCCGCCGCTCGACGACGCGCTCCGGGCCGAGCTCGAGGAGTACGTCGTGCGCCGACGGGCCGAGCTCGGCGACTAACCCCCTGGGCGTACTCGGTTTTGCGCGGTTGCTGTTGGTTCGCGGTCCGTCGGTCCAACCGGGTCTGCGCAAACTGAAGCGATTGCTTGGAACCGGCAGTACCGTAGGCGATTGGTCAACCGTCCGCCGCCGCATCTGGCTGCGACCCGCGTCGCCGCTCGCCGGAACTGAGGGACGTTCCGGTGGTGAGCATGCCGCGCCGGACGACGGGAGCTGTGATGCAAGCACTGATCGTCTACGAGTCGATGTTCGGAAACACCCGCGATATCGCCTTGGCCGTCGCGAAGGGCTTGGCGCCCGGACTCGCGGCCGAGGTGGTCAACGTCGTCGACGCGCCACCCGAGCCGGGATCGGAGGTCCACCTCCTCATCGTCGGCGCTCCGACGCTTCTGTTCGGGCTGAGTACGGCCCGGACGCGGGCGGCGGCCGCAAGTCGCGCCGGTCACCCGTTCGCCATCCCGGCCGTCGGGGCGCGAGAGTGGCTCGAGGCGATGCCACATGCCCCGGCGCGACGAGATGCGCTCACGTTCGACACCCGTCTCCGGGTCCACGGACTGCCCGGCTCCGCCGCGAAGGGCGCGGCCAAGCGACTCGGTGACCGCGGCTATCGGATGCTCTGGCCCTCGCGGAGCTTCATCGTCACCCATCCGAACGGATCGTTGGGCGAGCGAGAGATCGAACGGGCGCAGCTTTGGGGCCGATGGATCGCCGACGGGATCGAGATGAGGCACGCGCGCCTTTGATGGCGACGGCGTTCCGCACAGCTCTGAGCGCGAAGTGGCGCGGGATCCTACGACATTCCCGAACTAGTGCACAGGGGGCGCTCCGGGCCCTAGGGCCTCGCGCCGACCGACGTCGGACTCTGCCCTGGCCTCGGCCTCGGAGTGATGCTCGAGTCGGAGGCAACTGTCATGCGAGCACTCATCGTGTACGAGTCGATGTTCGGCAGCACGCGCACTATCGCTCTCGAGATCGCGCGCGGTTTGAAGCCGGCGCTGCCCGCCGACGTCGCCGCCATCGAGGGCTCGCGGGGTGGCCTGGGAGTCGTGCCCGACGACGTGTCCCTGCTCATCGTCGGCGCTCCGAGCCACCTGTTCGGCCTTAGCAGGTCGAAGTCGCGAACAGCCGCCGCCGGTCGCGCCACTCGTCCCGTGGCCATCGCCGACGTCGGACTCCGAGAGTGGCTCGACGCGTTGCCCCCGGTTTCCCGGCGCCATGACGTTCTCGCCTTTGAGACCCGCCTTAAGGTTCGAGGCCTACCCGGCTCGGCCTCGAAGGCCGCGGCCAGGCGCATGGGCAAGCTGGGCTACCGCATGCTGTGGCCGGTGCAGTCCTTCTACGTCGCCGACCTCGTCGGCACGCTGGTCGAGGGTGAGGCGCAGCGGGCGTACATGTGGGGGCGCTGGCTGGGAGTCGGCCAAAAGGCCGAAGCGTCGCACTGATTCTTTCTGCGGCTAGCGCAACGTCGTCGTCTTCGCACCCGCATGTGACGCATCGACATCGCGCTTCTGATTGTGTAGTAAAACAGTCGATTTAAGTTAATATTGCCCTTCCGAGGGAAGCGGGAGACCCCCGCTCGAGTAAGGGACAGCTGCTCATGCGCATGCTTCGTCTGCCAACACCGGCGTGACGTTTCGCGACGCCTTCTCGCCGTACCCGCTGTGTTGTCCGGCCCGGGCGACGCTGCTGACCGGTCAGTACGCGCACAACCATCACGTGCTCGGCAACGAGCCGCCCTTCGGCGGCTTTCAGCGGTTCGACGACAGCGAGTCGCTGCCGCTGTGGCTGCAGCGGGCCGGCTACGACACGGTGATGCTCGGCAAGTACCTCAACGGCTTCCCGGAGCCGGGCGGCGAGGGCTACATACCGCCGGGCTGGACCGACTGGCGAGTGCCGGTGGACGGCATCTATCGGTACTTCAACACTACGCTCAACATCAACGGCCAAATGACGCCGTACGAGGGGCAGGACCAGACCGACGTGTGGCAGGACCAGCTCGACGACATCGTCGACACGTATTCGGGGGGCGGCAAGCCCTTCTTCCTGTGGGCCGGATTCCTCGCGCCGCACGTCGGGGCGCCGGTGGAGCCGGACGACCCACGGGCGATCTTCGGGCCGGGCGCACTCGACACACCGGCGGTGTCGCCGATCTACCGCGACGCGCAGGCAGGTCTCGCGCTGCCCGACAAGCCGAGCATCAACGAAGCCGACGTGAGCGACAAGCCGGCGTACGTCCAGAGCGGTCAGCCCAAACGGGTGGTGGCGCTGCGCGAGCTGCTGCAACAGCGCCGCGAGAGTCTGATGTCGGTCGACGACGCGATCGGTCGCCTGATGGATCGGCTCAAGGCCGCGGGTGAGCTGGACGACACCGTCTTCGTCTTCACCTCCGACAACGGCTATCTGGTCGGCGAGCACCGCCGCGTCGGCAAGACCGTCGGCTACGAGGAGTCGGCGCGGGTCCCGCTGATCGTGTCCGGCCCGGGCATTCCGTCCGGTGAGTCACGCCACCAGCTGGTGAGCCTCGCCGACGTAGCCCCCACCATCCAGGAGCTGGCCGGTGCCACTCCGGGTCTGGAGCAGGACGGGCTGTCGCTGCTGCCGTTCGCGGCCGACGCGAGCCGAGACAGCGATCGGGCGATCCTGTTGCAGGCCGGACCGCAGCCGGGCGCGTCGCAGCGGTGGTACACGGCGATCCGGACCCGGCATCGCGTCTACGTCGAGTACGACACCGGCGAGCGCGAGTACTACGACCTGCGCGCCGACCCGTACGAGCTCCAAAGCCTGCACGACGACCGGCGGGTGCGCGAAGTCGTGCGGCAGATGGCCGACCAGCTCGCGCCGTTGCGCGACTGCGCCGGGCAGACCTGTCGGTAGGGGAGGCGGTTACTGAAACACCACGGTCCGGGTGCCGTTGAGGAGCACGCGCGACTCGGTGTGCCAGCGTACGGCGCGGGACAAGACGATCGACTCGACGTCTTGTCCCGCCCGTACGAGCTCGGCCGGCGTCATCCGATGGCTGACTCGGGTGACGTCCTGCTCGATGATCGGCCCTTCGTCGAGATCGGACGTCACGTAGTGCGCGGTCGCGCCGACGAGCTTGACGCCACGGTCATGTGCCTGGTGATAGGGCTTGGCACCCTTGAACCCCGGCAGGAACGAGTGGTGGATGTTGATAGCGCGCCCCTCGAGCGCCTTGCAGGTTTCTTCCGACAGGACCTGCATGTAGCGGGCCAGCACGACCAGGTCGATGTCGAGGTCGTCGACGAGCGTCAGCAGCTGCTTCTCGGCGTCCGACTTCGTCTCCGAGGTCACGGGGACGTGGTGGAACGGGATGTCGTAGGTCGAGGCCAGCCGTTCGAAGTCGCGATGGTTGGACACGATCGCGGGGATCTCGATGTTGAGCGCCCCGGTGCTCTGGCGAAACAGCAGGTCATTGAGGCAGTGCCCGTGCTTGGACACCATGACGAGGGTGCGGTAGGGCTCGTCGGCCGCGAAGATGTTCCAGTCCATCGAGTACGACGTCGCGACCGCCTCGAACGCCTCGATGAGGTTGTCGAGCGTCATGCTCGGCTTGAGCACCTCGAAGTGCACGCGCATGAAGAAGCGCTGCTCGAGGCGGTCGTCGAACTGCTGCGAGTCGACGATGTTGCCGAAGTGTTGGACGAGGAAGGACGACACCGCATAGACGATGCCCGGGCGGTCCGGGCAGGCGATGGTGAGGACGTACTCTGGCGTCGCGGTGGATCCGCCAGGCGTCGCGGAGCTGCTCGACATGGCGCCATCCTGACGCAGAGGGCTGTCGGGAGCCATGCCCGCGAGCGGAAATGTCAGCGTTTACCCAATGCTGGGTTGTGGATCGTGCATTAGTGTTTCGACATGAGCAACTCGGTCCGCAGCGGATCCGACGCCGGCGCAACGGTTCAGTCGGTCGATCGCGCGATCACCGTCTTGGAGATCCTCGCCCGCACGGGCGAGTCCGGCGTCACCGAGATTGCGGCCGAGCTCGGCGTCCATAAGTCGACGGCGTTTCGGTTGGTCGCGGCTCTCGATCGTCGGGGTCTGGTGGAGCAAAACGCCGATCGCGGGAAATATCGCCTCGGGGTCGGAATCCTCCGACTCGCCGGCGCAACGACCGCCCGCCTCGACGTCGTGCAGGAGGCGCGGCCGATCTGTCAGCAGCTCGCGACCGACACGGGCGAGACGGTCAACATCGCCGTGCTCTCCGACGGCGCCGCGCTCTATCTCGACCAGGTCGCCGGCTCGTCGGCGCTGCAGCCGCACAACTGGGTGGGTCAGCGGATCCCGTTGCATGCGACGTCCAATGGCAAGATCCTGTTGGCCTGGCTCAGTGATGCGGAGGTGTCGAGCCAGGTCGGGCGGTCGCTGCGCCGCTATACGCCGACGACCGTCACCGGCATCAAGGACCTCCGGGCAGAGCTGTCATCGGTGCGCGAGTGCGGCTATGCGGTCGCCGTCGACGAGCTTGAGATCGGCCTCGCCGCCGTCGCGGCTCCGATCCGCGGTGTGCACGGCGACGTGCTCGCGTCGCTGTCGGTCTCCGGACCCACGTTTCGCCTCGACCAGAGGTCGATCGACGTCGCGACCGACGCGGTTCGGGCGGCGGCGGCCGACGTCTCGCGTCGACTGGGATGGCGCGACGCGTGACGGCCGGCGTTGCGGCGGCGTAACGTCGTCCATATGGCCCTTGACGGCTACGCGAGGGCGGGTGAATGCTGTTGCGCACAGGGGTCTGAGTTGCGTGACATGCAACAGAGGCCCTTCCCGGGGTGAGAGGAAGGGAGGGCGGCGTGCCCACACTGTCCATCGGCGGCGAGTGGCGCGATGCGCGCTCCGGCGACACCCGAGACATCCAGTGTCCCGCTGACGGGCGCCACGTGGCGACCGTCGCGGAGGCCGGACCCGAGGACGTCGCTGACGCGGTGGCCGCCGCGCGCCGCGCCTTCGACGAGGGTCCGTGGCCGTCCACGCCGGTGCAGGAGCGCGGCGCGCTCTTGGCCCGAGTCGCCGACCAGCTCGCGGCCCGCAAGGACGAGATCGCCCGGGCCGAGTCGCTCGACACGGGCAAACGCCTGGTCGAGAGCGACTACGACGTCGACGACATCATCGGTGTGTTTCGCTACTACGCGGGCCTGGCCGCGGCCGGCTCCGATGCCGGTCGACTCGTCGACACCGGCCAGGCGCACGTCCGCAGTCGGGTCGTGCACGAGCCGGTCGGTGTGTGCGCGTTGATCACGCCGTGGAACTACCCGCTGCTGCAGACATCGTGGAAGGTCGCACCGGCGCTCGCGGCCGGCAACACGTTCGTGCTCAAGCCGAGCGAGCTGACGCCGTCCACCGCGATCCTGCTCCAGCAGATTCTCGACGACGTGGGCCTCCCGGCGGGCGCCGGCAATCTGATTCTCGGCGCCGGCCCCCAGACGGGCCAGCCGATGACCGAGCATCCCGACGTCGATCTCGTGTCGTTCACCGGCGGTCTCGCCACCGGACGTCGGATCATGGCGTCGGCCGCCGGGACGGTAAAGAAGCTCGCCCTCGAGCTCGGTGGCAAGAACCCCAACATCGTGTTCGCCGACGCCGACCGGGAGGCGGCGCTCGACTTCGCACTGACCGCGGTGTTCCTGCATTCGGGGCAGGTCTGCTCTGCCGGGGCGCGACTGGTCGTCGAGGCGTCGATCCACGACGAGTTTGTCGAGGAGCTCGTGACGCGGGCCGAGCAGATCCGCCTCGGCGGGCCGTTCGATGACGAGGCCGAGACCGGGCCACTGATCTCGGCGGCCCACCGCGACAAGGTCGAGAAGTACGTCGCCGCTGGGCTCGAGGAGGGCGCCGTGCTGCGTTGCGGCGGCCGCCGCCCCGACGACGCGGCGCTGGCCGACGGCTATTACTTCCTGCCGACGATCCTCGACGAGTGTCGCTCCGGCATGTCGGCCGTACGCGACGAGTCGTTCGGACCGGTTCTCACCGTCGAGACGTTCGAGACCGAGGACGAGGCGGTCGCGGTCGGCAACGACACCGACTACGGGCTGGCCGGAGCAGTGTGGACCTCCGACTCCGGGCGGGCCGAGCGCGTCGCAACCGGGCTTCGCGCCGGCACGGTGTGGATCAACGACTACCACCCGTACGTGCCGCAGGCCGAGTGGGGCGGCTACAAGCAGTCCGGTGTCGGTCGCGAGCTGGGGATGGCCGGGCTCGACGAATACCGCGAGACCAAACACATCTGGCACAACATCGCCCCCGAGCCGGAGCGGTGGTTCGGCTCATGATCAGTCGCGCGAGGGGTGGCGGTCGCAGGGGGCATCCGTCATGACCAAGCGCGATCACTACGACTTCGTCATCGTCGGCGGCGGCTCGGCCGGGTCCGCCCTCGCCAACCGACTGTCCGCCGACCCGTCGACCACCGTGCTCGTCCTCGAGGCCGGGCGGCCCGACTTCATCTGGGACCCCTTCATCCACATGCCGGCGGCGCTGCCGTACCCGATCGGCAACCGGCTCTACGACTGGAAGTACGAGTCCGAGCCCGAGCCGCACATGCACGACCGCCGGATCTACCACGCTCGAGGCAAGGTGCTCGGCGGCTCCAGCAGCATCAACGGCATGATCTTTCAGCGCGGCAACCCGCTCGACTACGAACGTTGGGCGACGGTCAAGGGCTGCGAGTCGTGGGACTACGCGCATTGCCTGCCCTACTTCAAGCGCATGGAGTCGTGCCTCGCCGGAGCCGACGACTGGCGCGGCGGCAGTGGGCCGCTCGTGCTCGAGCGCGGTCCCGCAACCAACCCGTTGTTCGGCGCGTTCTTCGAATCCGCGCAGCAGGCCGGCTATTCACTCACCGACGACGTCAACGGCTATCGCCAGGAGGGCTTCGCGCCGTTCGACCGCAACGTCCATCGGGGGCGTCGGCTTTCGGCGGCGCGTGCCTACCTGCATCCGGCGATGAAGCGCCCCAACCTCACCGTCGAGACGCTCGCCTACGTCACCCGGCTCGACGTCAACGACGGGCGGGTCGTCGGCGTCGACTACATACGGGGCGGGCGGCTGCATCGCTCGGTCCGCGCCGGCGAGGTCATCTGCTGCGGCGGCGCCATCAACACCCCCCAGTTGCTGCAGCTGTCCGGCATCGGTGAGGTTGCCGACCTCGAGCGGCTCGGCATCCATCCGGTGGCCGACCTGCCCGGCGTCGGCCAAAACCTGCAGGACCATCTCGAGGTCTACATCCAGTACGCGTCGAAGCAGCCGGTGTCGATCTCGCCCGGGTTGAAGTGGCGCAATCGGCCGCGGATCGGCGCCGAGTGGCTGTTCCTGCGCAAGGGCCTCGGCGCGACCAACCACTTCGAGGGCGGCGGCTTCGTCCGGAGCAACGACGAGGTGCCCTACCCGAACCTGATGTTCCACTTCCTGCCGATCGCGATCCGCTACGACGGGTCGCAGCCGGCCGCGGAGCACGGCTACCAGGTGCACGTCGGGCCGATGTACTCCGACGTCCGGGGAACCGTCAAGATCACGTCGACCGATCCTCGAGTGCATCCGGCGCTGCGGTTCAACTACCTGTCGACGGCCAACGACCGTCGGGAGTGGATCGAGGCGGTACGGGTGGCGCGCACGATCCTCACGCAGCCCGCGATGGACGCGTACAACGACGGCGAGATCTCGCCCGGCCCCTCCGTCGACACCGACGAGCAGATCCTCGACTGGGTCGCCCGCGACGCCGAGACCGCGCTGCACCCTTCGTGCACGGCGCGGATGGGCAACGACGAGTTCGGTGTGCTCGACCCGGCGACGATGCAGGTGCACGGCGTCGGGGGGCTGCGGATCGTCGACGCCTCGGCCATGCCATTCGTGACAAATGGCAACATCTATGCCCCCGTGATGATGCTGGCGGAAAAGGCAGCCGACCTGATCCTGGGCAACGCGCCGTTGCCAGCCGCGGTCGACGTGCCGTACTACCGTTACGGCAGCGGCAGTCCGCTCTACCCGCCGGGGGACCCTCGCAACGAGACCGGAGGTAGGTCATGACCGAATCGGCCGTGAAGGTCGACAGCCTGTGGAAGGTCTTCGGGCCGAAGGCGTCGAGCATCCCCGGTAGCCCGCAAGCCGACCTGTCGCCGGCCGAGCTGCGGGCCGAGACAGGCTGTGTCGCCGCGGTGCGTGACATGTCGTTCGAAGTCGCGCCCGGCGAGGTGTTCGTCGTCATGGGATTGTCCGGCTCGGGCAAGTCGACCTTGGTGCGCTGTCTGATCCGGTTGATCGAGCCGACCGCGGGCACCGTCGAGATCGCCGGCGACGATGTCCGCAACATGTCCGACGGGCAGCTGCGCGAGCTGCGGCGGCATCACGTGGCGATGGTGTTCCAGCACTTCGGCCTGTTGCCGCATCGACGCGTTATCGACAACGTCGCATACGGCCTTGAGATCCGCGGGGTACGCAAGACCGAGCGGTATGAAAAGGCGGCCGAGATCCTTGAGCTCGTCGGTCTTTCCGGCAACGAAAACTCATTCCCCGACCAGCTGTCCGGCGGCATGCAACAGCGGGTCGGCCTCGGACGTGCACTCGCCGTCGATCCCGGGCTGATGCTGTTCGACGAACCGTTTTCCGCGCTCGACCCGCTGATCCGCCGGGACATGCAAAACGAGGTCATCCGACTACACAGCGAGGTCGGCAAGACGATGATCTTCATTACCCACGACCTGCAGGAGGCGCTAAAGCTCGGCGACCGGATCCTCATCATGCGCGACGGCAAGCTGATCCAGATCGGCACGCCGGACGAGATCGTCGCCGCACCTGCCGACGACTACGTACGCGACTTCGTCAGCGACGTGCCGCGCTCGCACGTGGTCACGCTGAAGTGGGTGATGCGACCGCCGCATGAGGGCGAGCCCCTCGACGGACCGGTCATGAAGCCCAACGTCGTGGTGCGTGACGCCGCCCGCGAGGGCTTTTCGTCCGACCATCCGATCCGGGTCATGGACAACGGAGAGCTTCTCGGAGTCGTCGGCGACGACGACCTGATCAGGGTGATCGTGGCGGAGGAGGAAGGGGCGCCGGCGTGAGCACCGTCGAGGCGCCGCCCGACGTCGAACCGTCGGTACCCGAAGCCGAGCCCACGCGCGCCGAGCAGCCGCCGTTCTGGCGACGGCACTGGAGGCTGCTGTCGATCATCGGTGTCATCGTGATTTGGCGGATCGGCCTCGCGATCTTCCGGGGCGACGACACGCTGTCGCTCGGCGGCGCCGAGCTGAACGATTTCCAGGAGTGGCTCAACGACGTACGGGACGACTTCGACGCCCAACGCGACACCAACTGGTTCCTCAACAACTTCATCGGCGGCATCAGCGACGCGCTCAACTGGATCATCGATCACGCGCAGGAGCTCCTGAGCGAGCCGGCTTTTCCGCGACCGGTGCCCGAGATCGGCTGGCTCGGCGTCGTCGCGATCCTGGTGTGGGTCGCGTACCTCCTCGCCGGCCTCCGCATGGCCGTCCTCACCACGCTGAGCCTGCTGGCAGTCGGATACCTGGGCTACTGGGAGGACAGTGTCGACACCCTCATCATGACGGTCCTGGCCGTCGTGATCTGCGCGCTGATCGGCTTGCCGTTGGGCATCTGGATGGGGCGCAGCAAATGGGCTACCGCGATCGCGACGCCCGTGCTCGACCTGATGCAGACGATGCCGGCGTTCGCCTACCTGGTTCCCCTGGCGCTGGTCTTCGGCATCGGCGCGCCTGCCGCGGTCGCCGTCACCGTGACCTTTGCCCTTCCACCGGTCGCGCGGATCACTGCCCACGGGCTGCGCACCGTCGCGCCGGCAACCGTTGAGGCAAGCCGCTCGCTCGGCTCGACCTCCGGGCAGCTGCTGCGCCAGGTGCAGCTGCCGATGGCCAAACGGACCATCCTCGTCGGGCTGAACCAGACGACGATGGCGGCGCTGTCGATGGTGACGATCGCGGCCTTCGTCGACGGACCGGGACTCGGCGAGCCGGTCCTTCAGGAGCTCCAGGCGCTCGACGTCGGCGGAGCGTTCGTTGCCGGTATCTGCATCGTGATCCTCGCCATCATGCTCGACCGCATCACCACCGCCGCAGGCGAGCGTTCGGAGGTGGCGGCCCGATCAGCTGCCGACCCGCGGATCCGCCGCTACATACTCCTCGGGCTCCTCGTGCCGGTGGGCATCGCGGTGTACCTGTCTCGGACCTACAGCCGCTTCGCCGCGTTCCCCGAGGGCTCCGACCTCGGCGGGAAGATCGCCGACCGGGTCAACACGATCAGCGACTGGTCGATCGACCACTTCAGCAGCCTGACGGAGAGTTTGAAGGACTTCGTCGCCTTCAACATGCTCAACCCGATGGAGGGTCTGTCCGCAACCACGCCGTGGTGGCTGGCGGCCGCCGCGCTCCTTGCCCTGGGCTTCCTGATCGGAGGCTGGCGGGCGCTGGTGTCCACGGCGGTCTGCGAACTGATCATCCTGGGCACCGGCCTCTGGAACGAGTCGATGAAGACCCTCACGACCGTCCTGGCCGCAGCCCTCCTGACCATGGTGATCGGGATCATCGTCGGCATCTGGATGGGTCGCAGCCGGGGAGTCGACACGGCGCTGCGTCCGATCCTGGACGCGCTTCAGACCATGCCTCCGTTCGTCTACCTCATTCCCGCGCTCGCGTTGTTCGAGACCGGTCGGTTCACGGCCATCGTCGCCGCCGTCGCGTTCGCCGTTCCGGTCGCCATCAAGCTCGTCGCCGACGGTATTCGCGGCGTGTCCGCGTCGACCGTCGAGGCCGCGGAGTCGGCCGGCTCGAACACCTGGCAGATGATCACCAAGGTTCAGCTGCCGATGTCCCGCGGCTCGATCATGCTCGCCGCCAACCAGGGGTTGCTCTTCGTGTTGTCGATGGTGGTCATCGGAGGCCTGGTCGGCGGCCAGGGGCTCGGCTATCTCGTCGTCCGAGGGTTCTCGCAGCAGGAGATCTTCGGCAAGGGATTGGCGGCCGCGGTGGCGATCACGGCGCTAGGCGTGATGCTCGACCGGATCACGCGCTACGCCGCTGAGCGCACGGAACGAGGGGCGACGACCTGAGGCCTACCAACCAATCGAAACAACAGACCGGCCGCGACGACTGCGGCGCGATAGAAGGAGACAACATGACACAAGCGATGGCTCGGATCCGTCGCGGATGGGTGCTCACCTTTGTCGGTGCGATCGCTGCGTCCGCGTTGGTCGGGTGTGGCGAGGGTGACATCGAAGAGTCGAGCGCCCCGGAAGGCGCCGCTGAGTGCGGCGAGTTCAATATTGCGATCAACCCGTGGGTTGGCTACGAGGCGTCGGCCCACGTGGTCGGCTACGTGGCCGCGAGCGAGCTCGGCTGCGACGTCGAGTACAAGGATCTCAAGGAGGAGATCGCCTGGCAGGGCTTCGGCACCGGCGAGGTCGACGTCGTCATCGAGAACTGGGGCCACCCGGACCTGGTCAAGAAGTACATCGACGAGCAGGGCACCGCAGTCGACGTGGGTCCGAACGGCAACGAGGGAGTCATCGGCTGGTACGTACCGCCGTGGCTGGCCGAGGAGTATCCGGACATCACCGACTGGAACAACCTCAATAAGTACGCCGACGAGTTCGAGACCTCGGAGTCGCACGGCAAGGGGCAGCTGCTCGACGGCGACCCGTCCTTCGTCACCAACGACGAAGCACTGGTCGAGAACCTCAACCTCGACTACGAGGTCGTCTACGCCGGCAGTGAGGCGGCGCTGATCCAGGCCTTCCGTGACGCCGAGGAGAACCACGAGTGGGTCATCGGTTACTTCTACGAGCCGCAGTGGTTCCTGTCCGAGGTGCCGCTGGTCAAGGTCGACCTGCCGCCGTACAAGCCGGGCTGCGACGCCGACCCGGAGAAGGTGGCCTGCGACTACCCGCCGTACCACTTGAACAAGATCGCCAGCAAGGAGTTCATGGAGTCCGGTAGCCCGGCCGCCCAGCTGGTCGAGAACTTCCAGTGGACCAACGACGACCAGAACCTCGTCGCGAAGTACATCGCCGAAGACGGCATGGACCCGGAGGAAGCCGCCCAGAAGTGGGTCGAGGACAACCCCGACAAGGTCGACGCCTGGCTGCAGGGCATCGGCTGACCCCTGTATGCCGAATGGCGCACCGTCGTCGATTTCGAGCCTGAATTTCGACAACGGTGCGCCACTCGGCGGGAAGCGGCGCGGCCATCGGCTTGACACTCCGCGCCGCCCCGACGGACGATACTGGTGTCTCGCATCGTGCGTGGCGTTGCTGATTACGCAACAACACGCGATCTGACACCGAAGTGGGTGGAGTCATGGCATCGGTACCGAGCCGGGCGCGCGTCGTCGTCATCGGCGCCGGCATCGTCGGAAACAGCCTCGTCTATCACTTGGCCCGGCTGGGCTGGCGCGACATCGTGCAGATCGACAAGGGGCCGCTGCCCAATCCGGGGGGCTCGACCGGGCACGCGTCCAACTTCATCTTCCCGGTCGATCACTCCCGCGAGATCACCGATCTGACGCTCGACAGCGTGCGCCAGTACAAGGAGATGGACGTCTTCACCGAGTCCGGTGGCTTCGAGGTCGCGCGTACCGAGGAACGCATGGAGGAGTTGCGCCGCCGGATGTCGTCGGCGAAGGCGTGGGACATCCCCTCGGAGCTGGTGACGCCGGAGCAGGTCGTCGAGCGGGTGCCGTACCTCGACCCGAGTGTCATCATCGGCGCCTTCTGGACCCCGTCGGTCGGCGTCGTCGACTCGCTGCGCGCCGGCACGATCATGCGCGAGCGGGCCCAGGACCTCGGCGCCCTCCAGGTCGCGCCGACGGTCGAGGTCACCGGCATCGACGTTGAAGAGGGCCGAGTCCGCCGAGTCCGCACCAATGCCGGCGACATCGAGACCGAGACGATCGCGATCGCCTGCGGTGTGTGGAGTCCGAAGATCGCCCGCATGGCCGGCGCCCACATCCCGCTGACGCCTGCCGTGCACCAGATGATCAGCGTCGGTCCGGTTCCGTTGCTGGCCGACGCGCCCGGCGAGATCTCGTACCCGATCGTCCGCGACATGGACACGTTCTGCTACGAGCGGCAGCACGGCGCCGACATGGAGGTCGGGTCGTACGCGCACCGCCCGATCCTGTGGGACCCCGAGGACATCCCGTCGATCGAGCAGTCGAAGCTGTCGCCGACCGAGCTGCCGTTCACGCAGGAGGACTTCGACCCGCAGCTCGAGCAGGCGTACGAGCTGATGCCCGAGCTGCTGGGCGCCGAAGGCGCGGAGATCCGGTACGCGATCAACGGTCTGCTGTCGCTGACCCCCGACGGGGCGCCGGTGCTCGGCGAGTCGCCGGAGGTCAAGGGCCTCTGGTCGACAGCCGCCGTCTGGGTCAAGGAAGGCCCCGGCGTCGGTCGCGCGGTCGCCGAGTGGATGACCGACGGCTGCCCGGAGATCGACCTGCACCACAGCGACATCGCCCGCTTCTACCCGCACCAGCGCACCAAGTCGCACATCTGGGCGCGTACCGGCGAGGCGTTCAACAAGACCTACGGCATCATCCACCCTGGGGAGCAGTGGGAGAGCGACCGTAACCAGCGGCTCGCCCCGATGCACGCGAGTCAGCGCGAGCTCGACGGAGTGTTCTTCGAGGCGGTCGGCTGGGAACGGCCGATGTGGTACGGCTGCAACGAGGCGCTGCTCGGGGACTACGGCGATGCCGTGATGCCGCGTGAGCACGAGTGGGACTCCCGCTGGTGGTCGCCGATCATCAACGCCGAGCATCTCGCGATGCGCGACCGGGCCGGCATCGTCGACCTGTCGGCGTTCGTGATCTTCGACGTCATCGGGCCGCGCGCGATGGAGGCCGTGCAGCGGATCGTCGTGAGCCAGGCCGACGTCGCGCCCGGCCGCGTGATCTACACGCCGGTGCTCGACGAGCGTGGAGGATTCCGGGCCGACCTCACCGTGATGCGGCTCGGCCACGACCACTACCGCGTCGTCACCGGCGGCCACACGGGCATGATCGACCGCAAGTGGTTCGCCGATCACATGCCGGCCGACGGCACGGCCCAAGTCGTCGACCTGACCTCGGCGTACACCACGATCGGCCTCTGGGGCCCACGCGCCCGCGACATCCTCGGCTCACTCACGAGCGCCGACGTCAGTCACGAGGGCTTCGGATTCGCCCGCTGCCGCGACATCGAGATCGACGCCCTCGACGTGCTGGCTTCGCGGATCTCGTACGTCGGCGAGCTCGGCTGGGAACTGCACCTCCCGATCGAGCACGGCGCGAAGCTGTGGGCGATGCTGCACGAGGCCGGCAAGTCGCACGGTGCTGTCCCGGTCGGGATCGGCGTCTACGGCACGACCGGCCGGATCGAGAAGGGCTACCGGGCGTACGGCTTCGAGCTCGACGCCGAGCGCACCATCGTCGAGGCCGGCATGCAGCGACCGAAGGTCAAGGACGCCGACTTCGTGGGGCGCGAGGCGTACCTCAAGCAGCGGGCGAGCGACCCCGAGACGGTCATGTGCACGCTGTCCGTCGACGACCACACCTCGGCCGACGGCACCAAGCGCTACATGCTCGGCGGCGAGCCGATCCTGACCCCGGACGGTGGGCCGCTGGTCGACGGGCACGGGCATCACCCGTACGTCACGACCGCGGGCTCGGGTCCGTCGCTCGGCAAGCACCTGCTGATGGCCTACCTGCCGCCGGACCTGGCGTCGGTCGGCACGAAGCTCGCCGTCAGCTACATGGAGCAGCTCTATCCGGTGACGGTCGGGTCGGCGGACGCGACGGCCGTGTACGACCCCGACAACGAGCGGATCCGGAGGTAGCGCCATGGCCAACGTCTTGGTGTGCGTGAAGCGGGTGCCCGACGTGTCCGGGGAGTTCGCGTTGACCGACGACGAGCAGGCGGTCGACGCGCGGCACCTCGGCTGGACGGTGAGCCCACACGAGGAGTGCGCGGTCGAGCTGGCGACGCAGATCGCAGGCGCGACCGGCGGCGAGGCGACGGTGGTGTCGGTCGGGTCGGACGACTCCGTCGAGCAGCTTCGGAACGCGATCGCGGTCGGCTGCACACGGGCCGTTCTGGTCGAGGCCGATCTGGCGTCGCTCGGACCGGTCGACGTGGCGCGCGCGATCGCCGATGTCGTACGGGCGCATGAAGCGGCCGGCACGACCTACGACGTGATCCTGCTCGGCAACGATGCCGCCGACACGGGCGACTTCCAGGTGCCGATACGCGTGGCCTATGCGTTGGAGCGGCCGGTCGTGACCGGCATCTCGACCTGCGTGGTCGAGGGCGATCGCCTGGTCGCGCGGGGCGACGGCCCGGACGGACCCGAGGCGTTCGACCTGCCGATGCCGGCGGTGGTCGCCGTCATGGAGGGCGGTGTGTCGCCGCGGTACCCGTCGATCCCCGGTCGCATGAAGGCCAAGAAGGCGCAGATCGAGACGATGGCCTTCGAGGGTGCGCCGGTCGGCTCGGGCCGGGTGCGGCTCAAGCTCCCCGAGGTCGAGACGAGTGCGGTACGGATCCTCGGCACCGGTGCCGACGCGGCGCCGGCCGTCGTCGACGTGATGGAGGAGCTGGGGGTGCTGCGATGAGCGTCCTGATCTTGGTCGAGCCCGATGCCGAGGGAGCGGCAGTGACGTCGTTGGAGGCCGTGACCTTCGCGCGTGGCATGGCCGACTCCGGGGGTTGGCCGGTGCATGCAGTCGTCGTCGGCCCGGTCGACGAGCCGGCGTGGACCGCGTTGGTCGACCAGCTGGGCGCCTACGGCGTCGCGTCGGTGCGCCATGCCCAAGGTGAGGAGCTGTCGGCCTACGCGGCGGCCGCCTGGGCCGCTGCCCTTGTTGAGGCTGCTGGCGCCGTGTCGGCTCGGGTATTGCTCGCGTCGGGTACGCCCCGAGGCAACGAGATCCTGGCCCATGCCGCGGCCCGACTCGATGTCGCGATGGCCGCCAATGCGGTCGCCGCCGACTCGGCCTCGCCGTTGGTGGTGTCGAGGCAGGTGGTCGGCGGCGCGGCCCTCGAGGAGATGCGCCTGTCCGACAGCGGTGTCGGCATCGTGTCAGTCGCCGGGCACGCGTGTGAGCCGGTGGCGGCGCCGTCGCCTTCGGTGCCGGAGGTCGTGACGTTCTCGCCTGAGCTGTCCCCTGCCGATCTGGTCGCTCGCGTGGCGCGGGTCGAGCCGGCGCCGCCGGACGAGTCGGCCGCACTGACCTCGGCACGGGTCGTCGTCGGCGCCGGTCGAGGGGCCGGTGGACCCGACGGATTCAAGGACCTGCTGAGCCTCGCGGAGCTGGTCGGCGGCGCGTTGGGAGTGTCTCGTGTCGTGACGAGTCTGGGGTGGCGACCGCATCACGAGCAGGTCGGCCAGACGGGCAGTCGGATCGCGCCAGACCTCTACATTCCGTGCGGCATCAGTGGCGCCATCCAACACTGGGCCGGCTGTCAGAGCGCCAAGACGATCATCGCCATCAACACCGACGAGGATGCGCCGATGGTGACCCGTGCGGATTATGCGGTGATCGGCGACCTCCACGAGGTGGTCCCGGCGATCAACGACGAGCTCCGCCGCCGGAGGGGCTGAGCGATCGTCAGTCGGTGGCCAGACGGTCGTACCAGATGAGGTCGGTGTGGGTGTCGTCGCCGAGCCGGTCGACCTGGCGGTGGTGGCCGACTTGGGTGAACCTGTTGGCCGTGGCGATGTGGCGGCTCGCCGTGTTGTCCACACCGGCGGCCAGCTGCAGCCGACGCAGGCCGAGGCCGCCGTCGGACTCGGGCGCGAAGGCGTACTCCATAACCATCCGGACCGCCTCGGTCATGACGCCGCGTCCGCGCGCGTCGGGATGCGCCCAGTAGCCGATCTCCCCGTTCGACGGGAACTTGCCGGCCAGGCCGAACACGCTGATGTTGGCGAGCATCCGGTCGGAGTCGGGGTCGGCCACACACCACCACACGCCGCGCCCCAGCGACTGTGCCTCGACGCGGCCCAATAGCCACTCGCGAGCATCGATTTCGGTGTACGGCAGCGGCAAGCCGGACAGCCAATGCTTCGTACGCGGGTCCGAGCAGGCCTCGACGATGCGGGGGATGTCGTCGTCGCGAAACGGCCGCAGGGCGACCCGCTCGCCGGTCAGTACGGGGGACACCAGCCAGCGCGTCGTCGGCTCGCCCGAGGCGTCGGGCTGCAGCGACGCGATCCAGGCGTCGATGGCGCGGCCGCGTTCGTGCAGCAGCTTGGGCACCGTGCCGTGGAACGTGAAGCCACAGGCCCACGCCGAACGCCGGGACGCGACGTTGCCGACATGGGCCCGCCAATGCACGATCTCGACGCCGCCCTTGTCGAACGCCCATCGGGTTGCCAGCCGAATCGCTCGGGTCATCACGCCGCGGCCGCGGGCCCACGGGTGCAGGGCGTACCCGATGTCGGCGACGACCGGCCCGCGGATGTCGATGTTGCCGGCGAACCGGGCGCGTCCGTCATCGTCGGTCGCCTCGATCGCCCAACCGCGCCACTCGCCGGTCTCCCAGCCGTGCGGCACCAGCTCGCGGGCGAACCGCCTGGCATGCTCGCGGTCGTACGGCTGCGGCACGCTGGTCCATCGGGCCATCTCCGGATCGCGGCACATCTCGACGATCGCGTCGATGTCGTCGTCGGAGTGCGCGCGCAGCCGTACCGTGCCGTCGGTCAACTCGGGTCGATCCACTGCCATGGGCCGATCTTCGCCAACTGGGGAGGATCGCGCCAATCGGATTTTGGTGCAGGGGTCCCCAGTGCCAATAGGTTCGGCGCAGGGGACCCCACGCCAATCGGCCCGTCACCCCACCCGCCTCGCGCCCGCCGCCGGCTCGACCGCGAACGCCGTCGGCGCCGCGAAGCCTCGGCCCGCGAACGCCGCCTCCCACGCGGCGACCACCGACTCGACCCGCGCCGACGGCACGAGCGCGATCGCACTGCCGCCGAAGCCACCGCCGGTCATTCGGGCCCCGAGCGCGCCGGCCCCCATCGCGGCGTCCACTGCCACATCCAACTCGGGACAGCTGACCTCGAAGTCGTCTCGCAGCGACGCATGTGACTGTGCGAGCAGCCGCCCCAACCGACTCCACTCGCGGCGACCGAGGGCGGCGACGGCCTGCCCCACTCGGGCCGTCTCGGTCACCACGTGCCGGGCCCGTCGCCGCAGGGCATCGTCGGCCAGACTCGGGACGTCGTCCAGACCCGCGTCGGCAAGGGCCGCAACACCCAATGCCGACGCGGCGGCGACGCACTCGCGGCGGCGATCGGCATAACCGCCATCGGCATGGGCGTGATGGACATGCGTGTCGACGACGAGCAGGACCAGGTCGTCGGTGGCCCACTCCGCGGGCACCGGGCGCACCGTCAACGTGGCCGTGTCGATGAGCAGCGCGTGCCCGGCGACGCCGCAGAGGGACGCGAGCTGGTCCATGATCCCGGTGGGTGCTCCGACGTAGTCGTTTTCGGCCCGCTGGACGAGCAGCGCCAGGTCGATGGCCTCGATCTCGAAGCCGCCGAGGTCACGGGCGGCCACGGCGACCACGCATTCGAGCGCGTGCGACGACGACAGCCCGGCGCCGACGGGGACGTCCGACGACACCCGCAGGTCCAGCCCCGGGACCGGGTGTCCGGCCGATCGCAGTGCCCAGATCGCGCCGGCGACATAGGCCGCCCAGCCGGTCACCTGGCCCGGCTCGGCCGACACCGGAAACCTCACGGGTTCGCCGAACGACTCCGACGCCACCGTCACTCTCGCGTCGTCGCGCACCGAAGCCTCGACGACGGTGCGTCGGTCGATCGCGATCGGCAGCACCGGCCCGCCGTTGTAGTCCAGGTGCTCGCCGATCAGGTTCACCCGCCCCGGCGCCGCCCATCGGCCGCTACTCATGCCAGCTCCCGGAGCCGCTCGGCGAGGTCCTCGGGCCGCACGTCGTTGACGAAGGCGCCCATGCCCGACTCCGATCCGGCGAGATATTTCCAACGGTTCGCCGACCGCTGCATCGAGAACAGTTGCAGATGCGTGTACGCGAGGTCGCGGCCGTCCCGGACCGGCGCCTGGTGCCACGCCGCGATGTAGGGCAGCGGCCCGTCGTACAGCCGGTCGAGGCGGGCCAGCACGTCGAGATAGACCGCCACGAAGTCGTCCCGCTCGTCGTCGGTCAGCTCGTCGATGCTGGCGGCCTGGCGCTCCGGCATCAGGTGCACCTCGACCGGCCAACGGGCGGCCACCGGCACGAACGCGGTCCAACACGCGCCGCGACGCACGATGCGCCGGCCGTCGCGCTGCTCGGCGGCCAGCAGGTCGGCGAACAGGTTGCCGCCGTGCCGCTCCCGGTGTACCTGCGCCGCCCGCAGCATCTGACGGGTACGCGGTGTGACGTACGGGTAGGCGTAGATCTGGCCGTGGGGATGGCGGATCGTCGCACCGATCTCGTCACCTCGGTTTTCGAAGCAAAACACCTGCTCGACGTTGGGCCAGGTGGCCAGCTCGGCGGTGCGATCGGCCCAGACGTCGACGACGAGTCGCGCTTGCGACGGCGAGAGCTCGTGGAAGGCGATCCCGTGCTGGCTGCTGAAGCTCACGACCTCGCAGCGTCCGACGTTGGGTCGGACCAGTGGCGCGGCGCCATCTTCATCGGGCCGCGGCGACAGATCCACCGGAGTTGACGAAGCTGCCGGGACCAGCGAGGGGAATCGATTGGCCAGCACGACGACGTCGTAGTCGGGCTCGGGGATCTCGGTCCATTGCCCGTCTCGGCTCGGGCATAACGGGCAGTCGTCGGTCGTCGGCCGGTGCGTCCGGTGTTGGCGCAGCGCCGCGACCGCGACCCACTCGTCGAGGAGGCGGTCATAGCGCATATCCGACGCGATCGCCGGCGGGTCGAGATCGCGTGGGTCCGAGATGACGCGTGGCGGACGCTCCGGCCGGTCGTAGAAGTAGATGTCGCGCCCGTCCGCGAGTCGTCCGTCGGTGCGACGGGCGAGGTGCGAGCCGATCACGCGCCGTCCTGGCTTGCCACCACCAGGCTGCGCACGTGGTCGCGCAGGGTTGTGAGGTCGGCCTCGGTCATGCCGTCGTCGGTCACCAAGACGTCGGCCTGTGAGAGCTCCGCGAACGTGCTGATGCCGACGACGCCCCACTTGGCATGGTCGGCCACCACGATCAGCTCCCGTGCCGCGTGGACGAACGCGCGGTTGGTTTCGGCCTCCATGAGGTTGGGTGTCGTGAACCCGCGATTCAGGTCCATGCCGTGGACGCCGAGGAAGACCGCGTCGAGGTTGAGCGCGGTCAGCGACGTCACCGTGACCGGCCCGACAAGGGCATCGGAAGGAGTACGGATACCGCCCGTGAGCACCACCGTCTGGTCGCGGCTGCCGCCGTCGTAGAAGACCTCGGCGACCCGGATCGAGTTGGTCACGACCGTGATCCGGGAGATCGCGCGGAGCTCCTGAGCGAGCGCCCAGGTCGTCGTGCCCGCTGACAGTCCAATCGCCTGCCCCGGTTGGACGAGCGCGGCGGCCGCCCGGGCGATCGCGCCCTTCTCGGTCGGCTGTCGCACCGACTTGGCGTCGAACCCCGGCTCGTCGGTGCTGCTGAGTCCGGGCGACGTCGCGCCGCCGTGCACCTTGGTCACCACACCGTCGCGGGCGAGGTAGTCGAGGTCGCGGCGCACGGTCATGTCGGACACGTCGAGCTCCGCGACCAGGTCGACGACCTTGACCGCGCCGTTGCGCTGGATCAGCTCGACGATGCGAGCGCGGCGCTGTTGGGCGAGCACCTCAGCTCCGTGGGACGGACCGGCAGGTTCCCCGAGACTTCATGTCGCACAGGTTCCAACATTGACCGGGGTCTCGTCAACAGAGTCGCACATAACTCGTCGGATCGGATCGACCCTGTCGTACAGCAGGGAAACACCTGGCAAACAAATGCTTCCGAGCCTCTTGACAGGGCGGATCGGGGCCGATGGAATGACCGACAGAGCTGTTGGAACGCGTTCGATTGTGTTCAGACTGGCTCGTTCTGTGGGCCTGCTCGCACACGAGTCAAACGCCGAGGAGTCGTCATGAACCGCCGCCCCACCAACCCCCTCTTGGTCGCCAATCAGTCCCTCATCACTCGTCGCAACATGCTCCGCGGTCTCGCCGTCGGGGGGTCACTGGCCGCGTTTCCCGGGCTCGTCGCGTGCGGCGACCGCGGCGACAACGACGACTCGTCCGGCGGCGGCAACGCCACGAGCCTCGGGTCGAACTATTCCGACGAAGTGCCCAAGAAGGGACTCGCCGCGACGCTTGCCGCGTTCACCGAGGCTCAGGGCATCGACGTCGACGTCAACACCGTCGACCACGAGCAGTTCCAGGAGCAGATCACCAAATACCTGCAGGCAGGTCCGGACGACGTGTGGTCGTGGTTCGCCGGGTTCCGAATGCGCTACTTCGCCGCCAAGGGCTTCGCAGGCGACCTCTCGGGCCTCTGGGGCGACCAGCTCGACGGCCAGTTCTCCGACGCCTTCAAGCAGGCGTCGACCGGCGACGACGGCAACCAATACTTCGTGCCCTTCTACAACTACCCGTGGGCGGTCTTCTACCGGAAGAGCCTGTTCGAGGAGAAGGGCTACGAGATCCCCACGACGCTCGACGACTTCGAGGCGTTGTGCAAGGAGATGCAGACCGACGGACTGCAGCCGCTCGCGTTCGCCGACCAGGAGGGTTGGCCGGCGATGGGCACGTTCGACGCGATCAACTTCCGGCAGAACGGCTACGACTTCCACGTCGCGCTGATGGCCGGCGAGGAGTCGTGGGAAAGCGACGAGGTCAAGGGTGTCTTCGATACCTGGTCCACGCGAATCATGCCGTACCAGACGCCCGCGACCGACGCGCTCGGGCTCGACTGGCTCGACGTCGCGGCCGACCTGGTCAACAAGAAGGCCGGCATGTACTACCTCGGCATGTTCGTCGGACAGGCGTTCACCAACGAGCAGGACCGCGAGGACCTCGACTTCTTCCCGTTCCCCGAGATCAGCCCCGAGTACGGGCAGGACACGATCGACGCTCCGATCGACGGGTTCATGATGGCGCCGGATCCAGACGACGAAGCGGCCGCGATGGAGTTGCTGACCTGGTTCGGCAGCGCCGAGGGCCAGGAGGCCTACCTCGAGGTCGACCCCAACAACGTGGCGACCAACACCGACGCCGACACGTCCAATTACAACAACCTGCAGAAGAAGGCGGTCGAGCTGATGGGCAGCGTCGACCACATCACGCAGTTCCTCGACCGCGACACCGACCCGACCTTCGCGTCGACGGTGATGATCTCGTCGATCCAGGACTTCTTGAAGTCGCCCGACGACATCGACGGCATCTGCACCAGCATCGAAGAGCAGGCGAAGTCGATCTTCTCATCCTGACGGGCTTGTTGTGACCGCGTCCGCTCCTCCCACCCGCCCGCCCCGCCGCCGTCGGCTGCGCCGGCTCACGACCGCCGATCGGGTCATCCTCGCGTTGCTGATCGGTGTGCCGACGGCACTGCACCTGTACCTGATCTGGGTGCCGACGGTGCTGTCCGGCATCTTGTCCTTCAGCTCGTGGGACGGGCTCGGTTCGGTCTCCCTGATCAAATGGGTCGGCTGGCAAAACTACCGGGAGATCTTCACGATCTACCCGGACTTCTGGCCGGCGGTGCACAACAACCTGTTGTGGCTCGGCTTCTTCCTCGTGGTGCCGACGACCATCGGCCTGCTGCTCGCCTACCTGCTCGACAAGAATCTCAAGGGTACCCGCATCTACCAGAGCGCGATCTTCGTGCCGGTCGTGCTGTCCAGCGCGTTGGTCGGATTCATCTGGGAGCTGGTCTACAAGGACCCGACGGGCCTGCTCAACAACGTGATCCGCTCGACCGTCGACTCCGACTTCCATCGGCAGTGGCTGTCGGACACCGGCAACATCTGGGCGGTCCTCGTCGCTGCCTCATGGCGGCACATCGGCTACGTCATGATCCTGTTCCTCGCCGGACTCAAGGCGGTGGACCCGGCTCTGCGCGAGGCGGCCGAGCTCGACGGCGCATCGGAGTGGCAGGTCTTTCGACACGTCGTGTTTCCGTCGCTGGCACCGGTCAACGTCGTCGTGGTCGTGGTGACGATCATCGAGTCGCTGCGGGCGTTCGACATCGTTTTCGTCATCAACAAGGGTGAGAACGGACTCGAGCTGATCAACGTCTTGATCTACCAAAACGTTGTCGGCGAGGCGAGCCGGATCGGCTACGGGTCCGCGCTGGCGGTGATTCTCTTCCTCGTCACGATGCTCGTGATCCTCCCGTACCTCTATCGCACGTTCCGGAAGGACCTTCCGTCATGACCGCCGTCGACTCCGCCGACCCGGTCGCCCGTTCTGACCGGAGGGCCGTGACCGTCGGCGCTCGTCCGCGCCGCTGGCCGCGCGTGTTGGCCTACCTCACCCTGATCGGGGCCACCATCGGTGTTCTGACGCCGATCCTGTGGGCCCTCTACACCTCGCTGCGGCCGTTCGCCGACACCCAGGAGCACGGCTACTTCTCCTTGCCGCATGGGGGTCTGACGTTCGACAACTACGTCGACGCATGGAACCAGGCGGACCTCCCGAAGTACTTCGTCAACACGCTGATCATCGTGATCCCGTCGGTGATCATCGTGCTGGGACTGTCGACATTCCTGGCGTACGCGCTGACCCGCTTCTCGTTCAAGTTCAACCTGGCGCTGCTCATGCTGTTCACGGCGGGCAACCTGCTTCCGCAGCAGGTCGTCATCACGCCGCTCTACCTCATGTACACGAAGATGTGGATGCCCTACTCGTTGAGCGAGGACGGCTATTGGGTCAACTCGCAGGCCGGCGTGATCCTGATCCACGTCGCGTTCCAGATGGGCTTTTGCACGTTCGTCATGAGCTCGTACATGAAGACGATCCCGACCGACCTGACCGAGGCGGCGCTGGTCGACGGGGCGGGAGTGCTCAACCAGTTCTTCCGGGTGATCCTGCCGCTGTGCCGAGCCCCGCTGGCCGCCCTCGCGACGCTCGAGTTCACCTGGATCTACAACGACTTCTTCTGGGCCCTGGTGCTGCTGATTGGTCGTGGTGACCTGCAGCCGATCACGACGGCACTCAACAGTCTCAACGGCACCTACTTCACCAACGACAACCTGAAGGCGGCTGGCGCGCTGATGGCGGCTGCGCCGACGATCGCGGTGTTTGTCGCCTTGCAGAGATACTTCGTCGGCGGGCTGCAGCTGGGAGCCACCAAGGGATGAGTCCTCCGACCACGTCGACGCTCCACCTGCGCCGAGGCGGTGTCAGCGTGCTGCTCGAGATCTTCGGCGATCGGCTGCCCGCGATCCGGCACTGGGGCGCCGACCTGGGCGACGGCGACCTCGGCGATCTGTTGCACACCTGGACCGGTATCCAGGCACACAGCGCGCTGGACGAACCGACGCAGGTCGGCCTGCTCCCCGAGTACGCCCGCGGCCACGCCGGTCGACCCGGGCTCGTCGTACGCCGGGCCGGCGACGGATCGAGCTGGGCACCGCGGTTCACCGACTGCACGGCTACGGCGTCCGACGCCGAGGCGACAGTCCACGCCGACGACCACGACCTCGGCCTGTCCCTGCGATCGACACTGTCGGTGGAGGAGTCCGGCCTGCTGCGGATGCGGAACGCGGTGACCAACACGGGCGCCGACCCACTCGCCGTGGCGGGCCTCGAGGTCGTCGTCCCGGTGCCAGATCGGGCCGCCGAGGTGTTGCACCTGACCGGACGCTGGTGTCGTGAGCGGCATCCGCAACGGCAGCCGTTGCACGACGGCGCACTGGTCCGAGAGGGCCGGCACGGGCGCACCGGGCACGACGCGACGCTGCTGATGGCGGCCGGCGAGCCGGGCTTCGGCTTCGGGCATGGCGAGGTGTGGGCGGTCCACGTCGCGTGGAGCGGTGACCACGTCGCGTACGCCGAGCGCCGGCCCGAGTCAGGCGCAGTCCTCGGCGGCGGCGAGCTGCTCGGACCCGACGAGATCGTGCTCGCACCGGGGGAGTCGTACGAGACGCCGTGGCTCTACGCGACGTGGTCCGACGCCGGACTCGACGGCGCCAGCACCCGGCTGCATCGCTGGCTACGGGCTCGGCCGAATCACCCGCGACGCGCCCGCCCGGTCGTGCTCAACACGTGGGAGGCCGTCTACTTCGACCACGATCTCGACCGGCTGCGCGGCCTCGCCGACGTGGCCGCTGGTGTGGGGGTCGAGCGGTTCGTGCTCGACGACGGTTGGTTCCACGGACGCCGCGACGACACCCGAGCACTCGGCGACTGGACGGTCGACGAGACGGTGTGGCCGGACGGTCTCGGGCCCCTGATCGACCACGTCCGTGGGCTCGGCATGGAGTTCGGTCTCTGGGTCGAACCCGAGATGATCAGCCCCGACTCCGACGTCGCCCGCGCCCATCCCGACTGGGTTCTGCGCGGCCGCGAGGACCTGCCGCCGTCGTGGCGACACCAGCAGGTGCTCGACCTGCAGGTGCCCGATGCGTACGCGCACGTCCGCGACCAGCTGATGGCGCTGCTCGACGCGTACGAGATCGCGTTTCTCAAGTGGGACCACAACCGCGACCTGATCGACGTCGCCCATGCGGGTGGGCCGGCGGCACACGGTCAGACGGTCGCCGTCTACGCGCTGTTCGACGAGCTGCGGGCGGCCCATCCGGCGGTCGAGATCGAGAGCTGCTCGTCGGGCGGTGCCCGGGTCGACCTCGCCATCCTGGAGCGCACCGATCGGGTCTGGGCCAGCGACTGCAACGACGCCCTGGAGCGGCAGACCATCCAACGCTGGACCGGGCTGTTGCTGCCTCCGGAGTTGGTCGGCAGTCATGTCGGCCCGCCGACCGCGCACACCACGGGACGCACGCACACGTTGGGATTTCGGGCCGCGACCGCGTTGTTCGGCCACTTCGGGATCGAGTGGGACATCGCGTCGGCGAGCGACGCCGAGCGGGTCGAGCTGGCAGAGTGGATCGCGATCTACAAGTCCGAGCGCGACCTGCTGCACAGCGGTGGCGTCGTGCATGGCGACGGCGACGATCCGGTCAGCGTGTACGGCGTCCTGGCCGACGATCGAGCACGGGCGCTGTTTGCCGTGGCCGCGCTCAAGACCTCGTCATGGTCGTCGGCCCGGCCGGTCCGACTGCCCGGGCTCGACCCCGCGCGGCGCTATCGGATCGAACGGATCGGACCGGCCCCGGCGTACGCGTCGAAAGGTTCGGGCTGGACCGACGACGGCCCGGTCGAGCTCGCCGGCTCGGTCCTGACCCGGGTCGGGGTCGTCCTCCCGATCCTGCGTCCCGAGACCGCGATCGTGCTCAGGCTGACCGAGGTCTGAGGCAATTGCGTCATCTCGGACGCAGGGGCTCGACACCGGACCCGGCCGCACTAGTCTGGGCCGCATGGACGACGGCCCTTGGAGACCGTGGCCGGTTGCTCCCACTGACAGCTCGGGGTGCCGATACCGGTGAACAGCACCATCCTCAACATCTGCCTGGTCGCATTCTTCATCCTGCTCGGCGGGGTGTTCGCGGCGGCGGAGATCGCCCTGGTGTCGTTGCGCGAGGGGCAGCTCAAGGCCATCTCCAAACGCGGCAAGCGCGGCCGTGCCGTGGCGCGACTGGCCGCCGACCCCAACCGCTTCCTGTCCGCGGTGCAGATCGGTGTCACGCTTTGCGGCTTCTTGTCGGCCGCCTTCGGGGCCGCCACCATCGCCGACGAATTCGCCCCGGTGCTGGTCGACCTCGGCGTACCCGCGGGTGCCTCCGACGTGATCGCTCTCGTCGTCATTACGCTCGTGATCGCCTACTTCTCCATCGTGCTGTCCGAGCTGACCGCTAAACGGATCGCCCTGCAGCGCAGCGTCGGCGTCGCGCTAGCCGTCGGCCCGATGATCGACAAGATGGCGCGGCTCGCGACGCCGATCATCTGGTTGTTGTCGAAGTCGACCGACATCGCCGTGCGGGTGCTCGGCGGCGACCCGAGTGCCGCCCGCGAGCAGATGGGGGCCGAGGAGCTTCGCCACCTCGTGTCGAGCCACGAGACGCTCAGCGACGAGGAGCGGCAGATCGTCGAGGACGTGTTCTCCGCCGGCGACCGGCAGATCCGCGAGGTGATGATCCCGCGCACCGAGGTCGACTTCATGGACGTGTCGATGCCGGTGTTCAAGGCGGTGAAGTTCGCCGCCGACCAGCCGCACTCGCGCTACCCGGTGATCCGGTCGTCGGCCGACGACATCGTGGGCTTCATCCACGTCCGCGATCTGTTCGACCCCGACATCAACGGGCGATCGCTGCGCGTCGGCGACCTGGCCCGCGACACGCTGATGATCCCCGGCACTCGCGAGGTGCTGGCCGCGCTGACCGACATGCGCCGAGAAGGGGTGCACCTCGCGATCGTCGCCGACGAGTACGGCGGCACCGACGGCATCGTGACCCTCGAGGACCTCGTCGAGGAACTGGTCGGCGACATCCGCGACGAGTACGACCCGGACGAGCGCCAGTCGCTTCGGCTCGTGAGCGGCGACGTCGAGGTCGACGGGCTGCTCAACCTCGACGACTTCCTCGACGAGACCGGACTCGAGCTGCCCGACGGGCCGTACGAGACGGTCGCGGGCTACATCGTCGCTCGGCTCGGGCACGTCCCCGTCGTGGGCGAGGAGTGCGCCACCGACGGGCATCTGCTGACCGTCGTCGCGGTTGACGGCCGGCGGGTGTCCCGCGTACGGGTCAGCATCCGGCCCGAGATCACGCTGCATCCCGACGCCGACACGGGCTGATCAGCGGGAGGCGGTGCGCTCCCAGGTGTCGCCGCCGTCGGTGGAGACATAGAGGTCCTGGTCCCGGTCGGAGACGTACAGCACCAGGTCGCCCTCGGCATCGAGGCCCGCGTACTGGAAGTCCGTGTTGCCCGCGATATCCACCTCGTCGGGATAGCCCGGCTCGACGGGGTCGAGCTGGCTCCAGTCCGTCCCGGGTGTCACGTACGGCCCTGGGTCGGACTCTCTCGGCCGCGACACCGGTGTGACCCAGAGGCTGCCGTCCGGGCGTACCGCTTGCCAGCCACTCGCCGGACCGGTGTCGCCGAATCCCGGCGCGGGCAACGTCTGCCACGACTCGCCGCCGTCGATCGAGCGGTGGATCGTGCCGGTGCGCAGCATCGTCACGGGGTTGCGGGCCTCGATGCAGGCCAGCACACCGGGAGCAAAGCTCGGGATCGAGATACCGGTCTCCGAGACAGTGCTGATCGGCCGCTCGTCCCAGGTGGCGCCGCCATCATTCGACCACACCGCGTACATGACGCTCCCACGGTAGATGCGACCCCAGATCCGGCCGTCGGGTGCCTGCTCGAGGATGGCGGTCGCCGCCTTCCCCTCGGGGAGCGGGATGGGGTGGGCTGCTTCACCGACCGGGTCGATCGCGACCGCACCCGAGCCGCTGGCGACCAGGACCTCCCCGTTGCTCAATGGTCCGTCGCGATCGAGTGGCAGGCGTCGAGTCGAGCCGTCGGTGTCGATGAGCAAGACGCTGTCCGAGGTTGTCACCGCGAACGTGTCGGCATCGATCGCTGCCTGATCCCATGCATCGGCCGGCAGCTTGACGTACGACGCCGTGTCGAAACCGTCATCGGTGACCGCGAGCGCCTCCGGAGTGCGGATGCACGACCTGTCCTGACATGCCAGCCAGCGCGCAGCACGGACGTCGGGGTCGCTCGTCGACACGGCGAAGCCGGTCAGTTGTTCAGGGTGCTTGACGATCTCCTCGGCGGTCAGCGCGTCGCGTTCTGGCGGCGGGTCGTCGACGATTCGCGGCGAGGGGTCCGGCTGGCCGGCGATCTGGTCGACGACCACGACGACCGCAGCGGCGATGACGACCGCCGCGGCCACTGCACCCACGGAGTGCTGCCGACGCCGCCGGCTCGCCCGCCGGTGCAGCGCCTCGAAGTCCGGGTGACCGACCTGGGGCCGCACCGCATCGGACAGTTCGTCGAGCCGGCGCTCAAGCATGAGGTGCCTCCGTCGACTCGTTGGGATCGGAGAGCAGCGCGGCGAGAGCGGCTCGCCCGCGAGACAGCCGCGCCTTCACCGTGCCGACCGGCACGCCCAGCGTTTGGGCGACCTCGTTGACCGGCACGTCTCCTAGATGGTGCAGCGCGATCGCCACACGTTGATGCTCGGAAAGCTGCTGCAGCGCCGTGACAAGTGCCACGTGGTCCGGCGACAGCTCTGCCTCGGGATTCGCGACTCGGCCGAGTGCTCGTGGCTTGGCCAGGGCGCGTACGAACGCCTCCGAGACAGCGTCCTCGGCCTCGGTGAGGTCGCCGCACACTCCGTACATCTGCACGACCAGCCGCCGGTACGACGCGTCGAACAGCCGCCGGGCGTCGATCGGCTCGACGGGCTGTCCAGGAGACGACCGCTCGTCCACGTGCCCCCCTTCGGTCGACGCTTTCATCACATGATGACGATGCCTGGGCCCGCCCGACGGTTGCATCGGGGGTACGGCGGACGTGTCGACGACTCCTCAGTGGTGCGCTGGCACAATTGCGGCCATGCCGTCCCTCCCGCGTGTGCTGTCGGGCATCCAGCCGACCGCCGACTCGTTCCACTTCGGCAACTACCTCGGTGCCTTGCGCCAGTGGGTCGGGCTGCAAGACGACCACGACGCGTTCTACTGCATCGTCGACCTGCACGCGATCACGGTCGACTACGACCCCGAGCAGCTCCGCGACCGCACCCGCCGGTCGGCGGCACAGTTGCTCGCGGCCGGGATCGACCCGGAGCGGTCGACCCTGTTCGTCCAGAGCCAGGTGCCCGAGCACGCACAGCTGGCATGGGTCCTCGGTTGTCTGACCGGGTTCGGCGAGGCGAGCCGGATGACGCAGTTCAAGGACAAGTCGACTCGTGGCGGTGCCGACCGAGCCACCGTCGGGCTGTTCACGTACCCGATCCTGCAGGCCGCCGACATCCTGCTCTACCAGACCCATCGAGTGCCCGTCGGCGAGGACCAGCGCCAGCACATCGAGCTGACCCGCGATCTCGCCGGCCGGTTCAATCACCGCTTCGGTGAGACGTTCCGGCTGCCGGACGCTTACATCGTCAAGGAGACGGCCAAGATCACCGACCTCGCCGACCCGACGATCAAGATGAGCAAGTCCGCGTCGTCGCCGGCCGGCATCATCGAGCTGCTCGACGACCCGAAGGTCTCGGCCAAGAAGGTGCGCTCCGCGGTCACCGACTCCGGTCGCGAGGTGCGGTTCGACGAGGACGACAAGCCCGGCATCTCCAACCTGCTCACGATCTACTCGGTGCTCGCGGGTGTGAGCATCCCCGAGATCGAGGCGCGGTACGAAGGACGCGGCTACGGCGATCTCAAGGGCGACCTGGCCGAGCTCGTCGTCGAGTTCGTGACACCGTTCCGTGACCGGACCCTCGAGCTGCTCGACGACCGGGCCGAGCTCGACAAGATCCTGGCGACCGGCGCGGAGCGGGCCCAGACGGTCGCCGCGGACACCCTCGCCACGGTCTACGACCGAGTCGGATTCGTCCGCGCTGAGACGCTTTGACCGGAGGCTCCCGGCGACCGTGGAAGGCCGATGTCATAGTGTCAGCACCATGCTCACCGTCGGTGTCGCGATCCCGGTCCCCGATCCCTACGGCGCCGAGCTTCGCCGCCATCGGGCCTCCTTCGGTGACGCCCAGGCCGAGTCGGTGCCGACCCACGTCACGCTGTTGCCGCCGACGCTGGTGGAGTCGGCCGCGCTCGACGAGATCGACGAGCATTTGAGCAAGGTCGCCTCGGCCCATCCGAGGTTTCGGATGCAGCTGCGAGGCACCGCGACCTTCCGGCCCAACTCACCGGTGGTCTTCGTCGCCCTGACCGAGGGCATCTCCACCTGCGAGCTGCTGTCGGAGGCGATCCGGACCGGGCCGCTCGAACGCGACCTGCCGTTCCCCTACCACCCACACGTGACCGTCGCCCAGGACGTGCCCGACGAGGCGCTCGACCGGGCCTACCGGACGCTGCATGGCTTCGAGTGCCGGTTCGACGTGCCGGCGTTCGCGATGTACACACACGAAGAGGTGCACGGCTGGGTGCCGCGCCGCGAGTTTCCGTTAGGGGACTTGGTGACGCTGTCGTGAGCGTGGTTGCAAGCGAAGAAACTGGCGCAGCGTGAGCGTGGCCGATGGCTTCAAACGGCGATTGGCGGCGGCTCGGGAGCGATCACGCCTGCTCGACCACCTGATCGCGACCTTCGAGCACTACAGCAAGGTCGAGGGAAACGTCCTGGCCGGTGCGGTCACCTACTTCGGGTTCTTGAGCTTCTTTCCGATCCTCGCGATCGCGTTCGCCGTCGTCGGGCTGATCACCGGGGCGTACCCCGACGCCGAGGACGCGATCCGGGACGCGCTGGCGGAGGTGTTCCCCAGCATCATCGGCACCGGCGAGGGCCAGATCAATCCAGCGTCGTTCGAGGACGCCGCGGCGACCGCCGGGGTGCTCGGTGTGATCACCCTGGTCTACACCGGTCTGGGGTGGCTGTCGACCATGCGGACGGCAGTCCAGGACGTCTTCGAGACGCCGTCGAGCAAGACGCACAACTTCGTGCTTGGCAAGGTCGTCGACCTCGTCATGCTCGCGGTGATCGGCTTCGTGCTGCTGGTCTCGGTTGCCGCCTCCAGTGCCACCCGGGGATTCGTGAGCGACATCCAGGACTGGTTGGAGATTGACGACGTCACGGCCGTGTCGTCGCTCTTGAACAGCGTCGGAACGCTGTTCGGGCTGATTGCCAGCATCGTGATGTTCTACGTGTCGTTCCGGCTGCTTGGACGGCCGCAGGTGCCGGCCGATGCACTCTGGAAGGGTGCGCTGCTCGCCGCGGTCGGATTCGAGGTCCTGAAGCAGGTCGCGGTCTATCTGATCGCGCTGACCAAGGACAATCCGGCCTTCGCCGTGTTCGGCACGGCTCTCATCCTGCTGATCTGGATCAACTACTTCTCGCGTCTGGTGCTGATCGGGGCGTCCTGGGCCGCGACCTCGAGGCCGACGACCCGTTGTGAGACCGCCCCGGCCACCTCCGCGAGTGGCGCACCGTCGTCGCGCCCGGCCGCTCCGAGCGACGACGATGCGCCACTCGGCGAGGGCGTCGCGGCTCGGGCCGAGGCAACGACGGAGCTTGTGCGATCGGCCGCCGTCGTGCTCGCCGTGAGCTGGCTGCTGCGTCGGATCATGCGGTCGGAGGACTGAGCTCGTGGACTCCGAGGACGTCCGGCTCGAGGTGTACGAGTCGTTCGCCGCGACCGGCCGGGCTCCCACAGCGCCGGAGCTCGCGTACCGGCTCGACCGGCCGGAAGCCGACGTGGCCGAGACGCTGGCCGACCTCGCGAGCCGGCGACACCTCGCCCTCGACCCAGCGCCGGCCGGCGAACGGGGCGACCGGATCGTGCTGGCGCACCCGTTCTCGTCGATCCCGATGGGCTTTTCGGTCATGGGTCGCGAGACGTTGTGGTGGGGCGGCTGCGCGTGGGACTCGTTCGCGCTCCCGCATCTGCTGCCCGACGAACCCGAGGTCCTCGTCGCGACGACGTGCCCGGCCTGCCGGCGGCCGTACGCCGGGCTGGTCGGTCGAGACACTCCGCCGGCCGGCGACCAGGTCGCACACTTCCTCGTGCCGGCCGCCCACATGTGGGACGACATCGTGCACACCTGCTCGAATCAGCGGATCTTCTGCGACGAGGGTTGCGTCGACCGCTGGCTGGCCGACGCCGGACGGCGGCGCGGGTACGTCATGGACCTCGCCACGCTCTGGCGGCTCGCGTCGCACTGGTACGACGGCCGCCTCGACCGGGGCTATCGGCGTCGCGAGCCGGCCGACGCCGCGGCGTACCTTCGCGACGTCGGCCTGAGTGGCGCGTTCTGGGGGCTGTGACTCCAGTCGTCAGATCCAGCGGCTGAGTCGGTCGGTCGCCGGAACCGCGTCGTACCGGCCGTACACCGGGTCGCCGTGACGGTAGCGGGTGTAGTTCCACGTCTCACCGTTGACCCGGACCCGACCGTGACGATGGATGCATCCGCGTGGGATCCCGAATTCGACCTTTCGAACATTGACCCGCCACTTGGCGTACAGCCGGCTGCATCCGACAAGGTGGCCGGGGCTGTCCCAGCCTCGGATCCGGGATAGTCCGACGCCCGCCGTTCCGTCGCCATCTCCCGGCAGCCGGTAGGTGACCCGCCAGTCCGGTCGCGACCCGCCACCGGTCTGGAGGTAGACCCGGGCACCGTTGAACTTGCGGCTCGGACGCAGGTTATGGCCGGAGATCTGCACGAAGAGCCAACCGCGTTTGAACCGCGGATAGACCCACATCCCCTGCGCGTTGTATTCCGGTGCGGCGTCCCGACCACCCAGGTCAGCGATCCACGCTCGTCGGGCCGGGGCGTTGGTGGACGGCGTCTCTTGTGTGGGTGACAACTGGGTTTGGGCTTGTGGATGGGAGTCGACGGCGCCGACTGACGGCGCCACCGTGATCGTGGCCGCGACAGCAGTCGCGATGACGGTGGCGCGGCGGACACTGACTGGGATCCGAGGCATTGGGAACCCCCTTCTCGATGCGGGCGGCAGCATCGTAGTCACGAAGAGGGCCGCCAAAGGTGCTAGGAGTCGCGACGGCCACGAGCGGCGTGGCAAATCTCATGCTGCCGCGCCGCCGCAACCGGCCTAGGCTTCCTCACGTGAACGCGACAGAGTCGGGGCTGCCGTTCGAGCCCGTATACGGGCCGGACGCGCTGGCCGGGTGGGACGCCGCAGGGCGACTCGGCGAGCCCGGCTCCTATCCCTTCACGCGCGGCGTCTACCCGTCGATGTACACGGGTCGACCGTGGACGATGCGCCAGTACGCCGGGTTCGGCACCGCCGCCGAGTCCAACCAGCGCTACCACCAGCTGATCGCGCACGGCACGACGGGACTGTCGGTCGCGTTCGACCTGCCGACGCAGATGGGCTACGACTCCGACTCGCCGGTGGCGCACGGCGAGGTTGGCAAGGTCGGCGTGGCCATCGACTCGATCGACGACATGCGACTGCTGTTCGACGGCATCCCGCTCGACGAGGTGTCGACGTCGATGACGATCAACGCGCCGGCGGCCTTGCTGATGCTGCTCTACCAGCTCGTGGCCGAAGAGCAGGGCGTCGGCGGCGACCAGCTGAACGGCACGATCCAAAATGACGTGCTCAAGGAATACATCGCACGCGGCACGTACATCTATCCGCCGAAGGAGTCGCTGCGGCTGATCACCGACACGTTCGGCTACTGCCAGGCCGAGCTGACCCGGTGGAACACGATCTCGATCTCCGGCTACCACATGGCCGAGGCTGGGGCGACGCCCGCGCAGGAGATCGCGTTCACGCTCGCCGACGGCATCGAGTACGTGCGGGCCGCGATCGCGTCGGGGCAGGGGGTGGACGAGTTTGCGCCGCGACTGGCGTTCTTCTTCGTGTCGCGCACGTCGCTGCTCGAGGAGGTGGCGAAGTTTCGCGCAGCTCGACGGATCTGGGCTCGCGTGATGCGGGAGGAGTTCGGTGCCGAGGACCCGAGGTCGCTGATGCTGCGCTTCCACACGCAGACGGCCGGAGTGCAGCTGACCGCACAACAGCCCGAGGTCAACCTCGTACGGGTCGCAATCCAGGGCCTCGCGGCGGTGCTCGGCGGCACCCAGTCGCTGCACACCAACTCCTACGACGAGGCCATCGCGCTGCCCACGGAGAAGGCCGCCCGGCTCGCCCTGCGGACCCAGCAGGTCCTCGCGTACGAGACCGACGTGACCAAGACGGTCGACCCGTTCGCCGGCTCGTACGCGGTGGAGACACTGACTGACCAGGTCGAGGAGGCCGCGGTCGATCTCATGCGCCAGGTCGAGGACTTCGGTGGCGCCGTGATGGCCATCGAGCAGGGCTTCCAGAAGAACGAGATCGAGAAGTCGGCCTATCGGATCGCGAAGGACGTCGACAAAGGCGAGCGGGTCGTCGTCGGCGTCAACCGATATCAGCTCGACGAGGAGGAGCCGTATGAGCCGCTGCGGGTCGACCCGGCGATCGAGGAGCAGCAGGTCGAGCGGCTGGCGAAGCTGCGCGCCGATCGAGATGCGGCCGAAGTCGACCGACGGCTGTCGGACCTGGTGGCGGCGGCGAAGGGGACGGACAACGTGCTCTATCCGATGAAGGAGGCGTTGGGTGCCCGGGCCACGGTCGGTGAGGTCTGCGACGCGCTCCGCTCGGTCTGGGGCACCTACACCCCGCCGGACGTCTTCTGACGACCCCACCACTGAGAGGACCCATTTCGCGCAACGCGCCCGGCGTGTCGCGCAAGCTGGGTCCTCCCAGCGGGGCGGTTAGGTTCTCGGGACGCCGTGCCGGTTGAGTGCGGTGAAGCAGTAGCCGTGGTGGCGGACACCGCGGATCAACCGCGGCAGGGCGGCCCGGGTCTGGTTTGAGTTGGCGACGCCGTCGTGCAGCAGCACGGTGTTGGGGCCCCGGTGGAGCTGGCCCAGCACCGACCGGACGATCTCGTCGGCCGAGCGGCCGTCCCAGTCGCGCGAGTCGATGGTCCACAGCACCGGGACCATGCCGAGGTCGCGGATCACGCGTCGTGCATGGTCGTCGATCGCCCCGTAGGGCGGGCGCATCAAGTGGGGCGAACGCAGCCCGGCTCGCCGGATCGCTCGATTGGTGTGCCGCAACGTCGATCGGATCTGGTGGGCCGAGAGCGTCGTGAGGTCCTGGTGCCGGAACGTGTGGTTGGCGACTCGGAAGCCGTGCCGATGCATCCGGTGCAGTAGCCGACGGTGACCGGCGACCTGTTCGCCGATCATGAAGAACGTCGCCGGCAGGTGGTGCTTGATCAGGAACTTGAGGATCGGGCGAGTCGTCGCGGGTCGCGGCCCGTCGTCGAAGGTGAGGGCGACGACGCCGCGCGAGCAGCGTGCCGCCGGCTGAGCCGTCGCGTCGCCGATGGCCGGCGCGAGGGCGGTCAGCAAGGCGAAGGTCGTCGTCACGAGCGCGGTGCGCGCCCAACGTGATCCGGTGGTCATGGTGTCCCCCAAGTCTTCGTCTACGCCCCCAAGACGCGACTCAGGCTGATTCGGTTGGCGGTTCGAGCCTCAAACGCCTTCGTACGCGACGAACTCGTCCGCCAACTCAGTTCGGACTAGGACAAACCAAACTGCGTACGACACCGATCGAATCCGTCGAACGGCATCTCGCTCGGTTCGTGGACGCCGTCGAGAGCCGTGTCGATGAGGTCGTCGAGCAACGCCTCGGTGGGGAGTCGAAGGTCGAGTCGGGGCGTGCGGATGCGCAGGTCGAACAACGGCCAGTGACGAGACATGCCGTAATCGTGACCGGCTGACGCGCGGCCGTCACCTGACTTTTGGGCGGGCCCAGCTCCGTACTCACGCCGTTGAAATTCGCAATCCGGACGTAACGAGGATCGCCCCCGTTCGTCCTACGTACGTGTTGCAGAACGATCTAACGTGGACGCTCCGACGTCGCGACCGCGGGGAGCGGTAACCTCCTCAGCGTGTCCAGTCATTCTGACTTGGTCGCCAACGTCGACGACCTTGTTCCCTCGCTGATTTCGCTGCGCCGAAAGATCCACGCGCACCCCGAGCTCGCTTGGGAGGAGAAGAACACCACCGAGCTGGTAGCGACCGAGCTCGACGCCGCCGGCATCGCGTTCCAGCGGCTCCCGACGACGGGTCTGGTCGTTGACCTCGGCTCGGTCCACGAGTCCGCTCGCCGGATCGCGCTGCGTGCCGACCTCGACGCGCTCCCCGTGCAAGACACGACCTCCGATCCGTGGCGGTCGTCGGTCGACGGCGTCGCTCACGCGTGCGGCCACGACGTCCACACCACCGCGCTGCTCGGCGCCGGCCTGGCGCTCGCGCGTCTCGACGACGCCGGCGCGCTGCCGGGACGGGTACGGCTGATCTTCCAGCCGGCCGAAGAGATGATGCCCGGCGGCGCCAACGAGCTGATGGCCGGTGGCGTACTCGATGGCGTCTCGTCGATCTTCACGCTGCACTGCGACCCGACCCTCGACATCGGGCAGGTCGGCCTGCGCGAGGGTGCGATCACCGGCGCTGCCGACATGGTGTCGATCCGGCTAAGCGGACGTGGCGGCCATACGTCGCGGCCGCACCTGACCGAGGACCTCACCTTCGCCCTCGGCGTACTGATGACCCAGCTGCCCGCGGCATTGTCGCGGCGCCTCGACCCGCGAGCCGGCGCCACCCTCGTGTGGGGCCGGGTGCATGCCGGCGAGGCACCCAACGTCATTCCGATCACCGGCGAGGCGGCCGGCACCCTGCGGATGCTCGACATCGGCGCCTGGCACCAGGCCGAGGGAGTGGTGCGCGAGCTGGTCCGAGACCTCACCGCGCCCTACGGCGTCACGGCCGACATCTCTTACGTGCGTGGCGTTCCGCCGGTCGTCAACGACGCGATCGCGACCGACACACTGCGGCGGTCCGTCGAGGCGACGCTTGGCCTCGAAGGTGTTGCCTCCACCGCGCAGAGTCTCGGCGGCGAAGACTTCGCGTGGTATCTCGAATCGGTTCCGGGAGCGCTGGGCCGACTTGGCACCCGGACGCCCGGCGGCGCGACCTACGAGCTGCATCAGGGCAGTCTTCGAGTCGACGAAAACGCGGTTGCGGTTGGCGCAAAAGTGCTGGCTACGACGGCACTCCTCGCGCTCGCCTGATCACGAAGCGGCGTCAGGTTACAAACGAGTATCGAGTGCTCGCGTGGGTCTTTGTGCCCTGTTCGCCTCGGACCGTCTTAGCGCTAGAGTGCCCTGTCAGCTCGCTGGAGGGTATGTCCGCGAGGCGAAAGGGACAAGGAGGCGCCGTGAACAAAACGGCACGCATGGCTGCACTCGTGGGGGCGCTCGTACTGATCGTGTCCGCATGTGGAGAGAAAGACGACGACAGCTCCGGTGGCGACGGCGACAACGAGTCGACCCAGGCGGAGAGCAACCCCGATTTCAAGGCGTGCATGGTTTCGGACTCCGGCGGCTTCGACGACAAGTCGTTCAACCAGACGTCCTACAAGGGCTTGACCGACGCGACTACTGACCTCGGCCTTGCCGAGCCCGGTTCGGTCGAGTCGCAGTCCGACAGCGAGTACGCCGACAACATCACGGCCCTGCTGCGCCAGAACTGCAACATCATCACGACGGTCGGCTTCAAGCTCGGTGACGCCACGGAGGCGGCTGCCAAGGCGAACCCGAACGTCGACTTCTCGATCGTCGACTACGGCTACGCCAAGCCGCCCAACAACCTGCGTGGGCTGTCGTTCAACACAGCCCAGTCGAGCTTCCTGGCCGGATACCTCGCGGCCGGCTCGTCGCAGTCCGGCGTCGTCGGCACGTTCGGCGGGCTCAACATCCCGACCGTCACGATCTTCATGGACGGTTACTGGGAAGGCGTCCAGTACTACAACGAGCAGAACGGCACCGACGTTCAGGTCATCGGTTGGGACGAGACGACCCAGAAGGGTTCGTTCACCGACGACTTCGAGAACAAGACCAAGGGCCAAAGCACCGCGGACACCTTGATCTCGCAGGGCGCCGACGTCATCTTCCCGGTTGCCGGCCCGGCCGGACTGGGTGCGTTGCAGGCCGCTCAGGACTCCAACGGCGAGGTCAGAGCGATCTGGGTCGACACTGACGGCTGCGTGAGCGCCCCGGAATACTGCGACGTTCTCCTCGGCAGCGTCGAGAAGGGCATGGATGTGGCCGTTGCCGACTCCATCGCCGACTCGGTGCACGGACAGTTCGACAACGTGCCGTACGTCGGGACGCTCGAAAACGGCGGCACCGACCTGGTCTACGGATCCGACCTCGAAGGTGACATCGACCCGGAGCTGATGGACCAGATCGACGAGCTCCGCCAGAGCATCATCGACGGTTCGGTTCCGGTCGAGTCCGCGTCTCAGCCGCAGTGATCGGAGCCGCCACGGCGGATCATCGTGCGATGGAAGGGGTAGCGACCACTACCCCTTCCATCGCATAGTGCGCAGTTAAGAAGCAAGGAGCCCGCATGCGACTCGAGATCGAAGGGCTGACGAAGCGGTTCGGATCGTTCACCGCCAACGACCAGATCGACCTGACCGTCGAGCCGGGAGAGATCCACGCCCTGCTCGGTGAGAACGGCGCCGGCAAGTCGACTTTGATGAACATGCTCTACGGCCTGCTCGACCCCGACGAGGGGACGGTGCGGCTGGACGGCGAGGCGGTCCAGTTCAAAGACCCCGGTGAGGCGATCGAGGCCGGCATCGGCATGGTGCATCAGCACTTCATGCTGGTGCCGGTCTTTACTGTCGCCGACAACGTCACCCTTGGTCGCGAGCAGACCGGTCTGCCGGGCATCTTGAGCCGACGGAAGGCCCGAGCCCTGGTCCGCGAGCTCTCCGAGCGGTACGGACTGAGAGTCGACCCCGCCGCCAAGATTGCCGACATCTCGGTCGGCGTCGAGCAGCGCGTCGAGATCCTCAAGGCGTTGCTCAACGACGCCGAGCTCCTCATCCTCGACGAGCCGACGGCCGTGCTGACGCCGCAGGAGATCGAGGAGCTTTTCGTCATCATGCGCCAGCTCCGCGACGACGGTAAGTCGATCGTCTTCATCACCCACAAGCTCAAAGAGGTGCAGGCGATCGCCGACCGTATCACGGTGATCCGACGGGGCAAGGTGATCGACACCGTCGAGCCGACGACGTCCGAGGGCCAGCTGGCCGAGCTGATGGTGGGACGGGCCGTCAGCCTCACCGTGAGCAAGGCGCCCGCGACGCCGGCCGACGAGCCGACACTCGAGATGTCGGGGGTGACCGTGATCGACGATCGCGGTCTCGCGGTCGTCAAGGACGTGTCGCTCGACGTCCACGGTGGCGAGATCCTGGGCATCGCGGGCGTGCAGGGCAACGGCCAGACCGAGTTGGTGAAGGCCTTGCTGGGACTGGTCCGGCCGGCGGCTGGCAGCATCCGCATCAGTGGTCGCGAGATCAGCCGGCGTGGGCCGGCCGAGAGTCTGCGCCAGGGCATCGGCTACATCCCCGAAGATCGCCAGCACGACGGGTTCATCGGTTCGTTCACGGTCGCGGAAAACCTCGTCCTCGACCATTACCACGAGGACGACTTCTCCTCCGGAGTCGTGCTCGACCTGGCCAGCATCGCGAACAACGCCGAAAATCAGATCGTCCAGTTCGACATCCGTACCCAAAGTGCCAAGTCGACGGTCGACTCGCTGTCCGGGGGCAACCAGCAGAAGGTGGTCTTGGCCCGCGAGCTGTCCAGGCCCTTGAAGCTGCTGATCGCTGCACAGCCGACACGTGGCCTCGACGTCGGCTCGATCGAGTTTGTGCACAAGCGGATCATCGAGGAGCGCGATCGGGGGACGGCGGTGTTGATCGTGTCGACCGAGCTCGACGAGATCGCCGCGCTGTCGGACCGGGTGGCGGTGATGTACGACGGCCGGGTAGTCGACATCGTCGATCCGTCGACGCCGCGCGAGGATCTAGGCCTCTTGATGGCCGGGGCGTCGCCCGCCAGCCCGCAGGGAGCAGCCGATGTCTGACCAGGCGCCGTCCACGCAGCAGCAGGAGCCCGGCGAGGACAGGGAGACGTCCGGCGTCGCCGCGACGGTGCAGTCGTGGTTGCCGACGGTGCGGATCACGCTGTTGTCGATCTTGCTCGCACTCATGGTCGGAGCCGTGCTGATCATCGTGAGCGACGACGAGGTGCTGTCGAAGTTCAGCTACTTCTTCACCGACCCGATGGATGGCCTGTCGGCGGCGGTCGAGGTTGTCGCCGACACCTACTGGGCGTTGCTCGAGGGCGCGTTCGGGTCGGCTGGCGCAATCCAGTCGACCCTGGAGCGGGCTGCACCCTTGACCTGTGCCGGTCTCGGCGTCACGTTGGCGTTTCGGGTTGGGCTGTTCAACATCGGTGCCAACGGGCAGATGATCATGGGCGCGATCGCCGCGGCCTACGTCGGGTTCACGTGGGACCTGCCGCCCGGGATCCACCTGATCGTCGCCGTCATCGCCGGAATGATCGCCGGTGCGATCTGGGGCGGCGTCGTCGGGCTGCTCAAGGCGCAGACCGGGGCCCACGAAGTCATCGTGACGATCATGCTCAACTACGTCGCGTTGCAGATCTTGCGCTGGCTGCTCACCCTGGAAGCGTTCCAGGTGCCGGGCTCCAACGACCCGAAGAGCCCGGTCGTCGATGCCGACGCCCAGTACCCCGACCTTCTCGGCGTCCACAGTGGCGTCTTCGTCGCGCTCCTGGCGGCCGTCGGCGTGTGGTGGCTGCTGTCGCGTTCGACGGTCGGATTCGAGATGCGCGCCGTCGGTGCCAACCCGGATGCGGCGCGGACCGCGGGCATCAGCATCTCCAAGGCCTATATCCTCGCGATGGTCATCGCCGGCATGCTCGCGGGGCTCGCTGGCACCGAGCAGGTCAACGGTCACGAGGATCCGCTGACCGACGGCATCGCCGGGGAGCTGGGCTTCGACGCGATCACGGTCGCCCTCCTCGGTCGCGCGACCGCATCCGGCACGGTGCTGGCCGCGATCCTGTTCGGAGCCATGTCCTCCGGTGGCCGCGAGATGCAGGCGGCGACCGGCACCCCGCTCGACCTCACGCTGGTGTTGCAGGCGCTCATCGTGCTGTTCGTCGCTGCTCCGGCGCTCGTCCGGTCGGTGTTCCGCGTGCAAGACCGCGCAGCCGGCGGCGCTGACCTCGCGAAGGGGTGGAGCTGATGACCGCGCTCGATGTGACGCCCGAGGCATCGTTGGCCACGGCGGTCAGCCCCGCCGAACGACGGCGCTACGCCCGGATCGTGACCATCCTGTCGATCACCGCACTGCTCGAGCTGTGGATGTGGCGCGAGACGTCGGCCGGGGACTTCATCTTCCTGGCCGAGGGAACGCCGGTGGATCCGGACCGGATCGAGTTCACCTATGACGGGCAGAACCTCGGTCTGATTTGTCTCCTGGTTATCGTGGTGGTGCTGGCGGCGTTCGCCGCCGCGCCGATGCGCCGTGGGTCACCGGTCGCCGACGCGGTCCGCCGTGGGCCCCTGTTCATGTTCCTGATGGTCATGGTCGGGCTCGCCTTCGTCGTCGGTTTCTGCGCCTGGGCATACACCGGCGCGACCCTGGGGGCGGACTTCGCGTTACGGATGACCAACCCGCTCGAGGGGACCATCCAGTACGCGACACCGTTGACACTCGGTGCGCTGGCCGGCGCGATGTGCGAACGGTCCGGCGTGATCAACATCGCGATCGAGGGTCAGTTCGTGGCCGGCGCGTTCTTCGCGTCGGTCGCGGGCACGATCGCGGCCAGTACGTACGTCGGCCTCCTCGGTGGGATCGCCGCGGGGGTCGGACTGGCTGCGTTGTTGGCCCTATTCGCGATCCGATACATGGTCAACCAGATCATCGTCGGTGTCGTTCTGTGGCTGTTCGCGGTCGGCATCACGGGCTTCCTGCTCGATCAGATTCCCGACGACCGGCTGGAGGATCTGAACAGCCCGCCCATCCTGGAGCCGAAGCCGTTGGCAGGGCTGTCCGACCTCCCGGTCGTGGGCGAGGCGTTGTTCGACCAGAACCTCCTCGTCTATCTGATGTACCTGGCGGTCCCGATCGCCTGGTTCGCGTTGTTCAAGACCCGATGGGGCCTGCGGGTCCGGGCCGTCGGTGAGCACCCGCGCGCCGCCGACACCGTCGGGATCGCGGTCCGCGGGATGCGGTGGCAGGCGGTCCTCGTCGGCGGCATCTTCGCCGGTCTCGGCGGCGCCTACTACACGGTCGGCAGCAACGGCGCGTTCGACAAGGATCCCTCGACCGGCTTCGGGTTCATCGCGTTGGCGGCCCTGATCATGGGCCGATGGCATCCGGTTGGTGCGTTCCTCGCGTCGATCTTCTTCGGCTTCGCGATGGCGATGGCCGACCAGTTGGACACTGTGGAGAAGATCCCAGGAGACCTGATCGGCATGACGCCATACCTCGCGACCATTATCGCGGTGGCGGGTCTCCTCGGTGGCGCGGCGAAACCGCCGGCGGCCGATGGGCAACCCTACGAGAAGGCATAGTCTCGACAGCGTGGCTGACATCGACTGGTCGGCGTTGCGGACGCGGGCCGCGGAACTGATGAAGCGGGCCTACGCGCCGTACTCGCACTTCCCGGTCGGCGCGGCGGCGCTGGTCGACGATGGTCGTGTCGTTGCGGGCTGCAATGTCGAAAACGCCGCCTACGGCGTTGTGCTGTGCGCCGAGTGCGGACTGGTGTCGGACCTGATCGCCGGCGGCGGCGGCCGACTGGTCGCGTTTACCTGCTGCGACTCGAAGGGCGAGCGCTTGATGCCGTGCGGGCGGTGCCGCCAGGTGCTGTGGGAGCACGGTGGGCCCGAGCTCCTGGTCGACACGCCCGAGGGCATCTGGCGGATGGCGGACGTGCTGCCCCAGGCCTTCGGGCCCGACGACCTGGAGCGAGGGCGGACATGACGGAGGAGCACGATGCGGTCGACGTGATCGCGACCAAGCGTGACGACGGCCAACTGTCCGATGGGCAGATCGACTGGGTGGTCGACGCGTTCACTCGCGGAGTCGTGGCCGACGAGCAGATGTCGGCGCTCGCGATGGCCATCCTGCTGCGCGGCATGACGCGTCGCGAGATCGCCCGGTGGACCGACGCGATGATCCGCAGCGGCGAGCGGATGGACTTTTCGAGCCTGTCGCGACCGACCACCGACAAGCATTCGACCGGCGGTGTCGGCGACAAGATCACGCTGCCACTGGCGCCGCTCGTGGCCGCGTGCGGAGCCGCCGTGCCGCAGCTGTCGGGTCGCGGGCTCGGACACACCGGCGGCACGCTCGACAAGCTCGAGTCGATTCCGGGCTGGCGCGCCGACCTGACCAACGACGAGATGATGACGCAGCTGGAGTCGGTCGGCGCGGTGGTGTGCGCCGCCGGATCCGGTTTGGCTCCGGCCGACAAGAGGCTCTATGCGCTGCGCGACGTGACCGGGACGGTCGAGGCGATCCCGCTGATCGCGTCATCGATCATGAGCAAGAAGATCGCCGAGGGCACCGGCGCGCTGGTCCTCGACGTCAAGGTCGGCTCCGGCGCATTCATGAAGACGCTCGAGTCCGCCCGGGAGCTGGCCCGGACCATGGTCGATCTGGGTTCGGACGCGGGAGTGCGTACGGTCGCGCTCCTGACCGACATGGCGACGCCGCTCGGCCGTACCGCGGGCAACGCGCTCGAGGTACGCGAGTCGGTCGACGTGCTCGCTGGAGGAGGCCCGTCGGACGTCGTCGAGCTGACTCTGGCGCTGGCCCGAGAGATGCTGGCCGCCGCCGGGCTGGACGACGTCGACCCGGCGGACCGACTGGCCGACGGGTCCGCGATGGACGTCTGGCGGTCGATGATCCGATCGCAAGGCGGCGATCCCGAGGCGAAGCTGCCGGTGGCGCGAGAACACCACGTCGTGGCGGCACCGGACGATGGGCTGCTGACCCGACTCGACGCACTGGCGGTCGGCGTCGCGGCGTGGCGACTCGGAGCCGGTCGGGCTCGAGCCGGAGACACGGTCCAGGCCGGCGCGGGAGTCGAGATGCACGCGAAGCCCGGCGACGCCGTCCGCGCCGGCGAGCCGCTGCTCACCCTGCACACCGACGAGCCGGACCGATTCGAGCGGGCGCTGGCGGCGTTGGAGGGGGCCTACGACGTGGGTCGGGACGCACCCGAGGCACGGGGTATCGTCCTCGACCGCATCGCCTGAGCGTCAGGCGTCGAGGACGACGACTCGCAGCCCTTGGTCGGCGTTGTTGGCGAACCCGCCACGGCTCCACCGGGGCGTCGCGGGCTGAGTCCGCCCACTGCCGTCGCGGGCGCGGGCGCGCAACACGTACTCGCCGGGCAGTGCCTCCCAACGCGCCGAGAACCGCTGCCATGACCACCGACCGGCCTCCGACGGGTCCAGCTCCGCCTCGGTCCACGTGCGACCGTCGTCGGTGCTGACCTCGACCCGCTCGACCGGCGCCCAGCCCGACCAGGCGCGCCCCTCGAGCGCGACCGGGCCAGGCGGCACGAACCGTACTCGGCTCATGAAGTCAGGGAACCCCGGCGGCACCAGCAGCGCCCGCGGCTCGATCCGGGTCACGGGCTCACCCGGCTCGTCGGCCTCCTGGCGCAGCCGGTACGCCTGATGCTGGAACCCCTCGAAGGGGTAGTCGACGACAGTGACGGAGCGCAGCCACTTCACATGGGCCATGCCGTACCAACCCGGCACGACCAGTCGCACCGGGTAGCCGTGCTGGGGCGGCAGCGGGGAGCCGTTCATCTCGTACGCCACAAGCACGTCGCCGTCGAGCGCCTCGGACAACGGCAGCGCCCGTTGGTAGTCCTGCTCGACCCCGCGCTCGACTCCGTGATCGGCGCCGGTGAAGACGACCTCCAGTGCCGCCTCCGTCGGGCCGGCCTCGCCGAGCAGATCGCGCAGCGGGACGCCGGTCCAGTCGGCGGTCCCGACAGCACCCTCGAGCCACGGTTGGCTGACCGGACGTGGCTCGAGCGCGGCCCGACCGTTGCCGGCGCACTCGAGCGTCACCCGGACGGTGCGTGCCGGACGCGATCGCAACTCGTCGAGACTCAACGTGACGGCTTGGCTCACTAGACCGTCGAGGGTCAGCCGCCAGGTCGCCGCGTCGACGGACGGAATGTCGTAATGCGTCAGCACATAGTGCATGCCTGGCGGCGTGACGTCGTGTCGCATCGCCTCGAGAGGGAGACCGTGATTGCGCGCCGCGAGACGCAGCTCGTCGGTCGAGACTCCCTCGATCGGGTCGGCGACGCGACCCGGAGTGCTGATGCGGTCGATCGGATCGGTCATCTGGCTTCTCCCGTGTGACACCGATTGGGCTCAGCGTACGACGCATCGGATGACGAAGACCCGACGCCGTCCGGCGCGGCCGTACGCTGGGGCGCGTGTCCGACCCGACCGGAGCCGGTGGCGGCCCCCTCGTCCCCGACATCCCGGTGATCCGCGCTCGTGGCCGGGAGCAGCGGGCGACGTTCTTCGAGCTGTTCTTCGATCTGGTGTACGTCTTCGCGGTGACGCAGCTGTCGCACCATCTCCTCGCCAGCGACCTGAGTTGGACGGGCGCGGCCGAGACCGGATTCATGCTGGTCGCGGTCTACTGGGCGTGGAACTACACGACCTGGATGGCGAACTGGTTCGACCCTGAAACGGTGCCGGTCCGGCTGGTCCTGGCGTTCGTGATGCTCATGAGCCTGTTGATGGCGATCGCGATCCCCGAGGGCTTCGGTGAGCGGGCGCTGCTCCTGGCGTGCAGCTATGCGGCGTTGCAGATCGGGCGCAACGCGTTCGTGGTGGTGGTGACGCCGCGCGGCGACTTCAATCAAAACTTCCGACAGATCCTCGCCTGGAGTCTGTTGGCGACGCCGTTCTGGATCGTCGGCGGCTTCGTCGACGATGCTCGGTGGGGGCTGTGGCTCGTCGCGCTCGGCATCGACCTGGTGGCGCCACTGGTGCGGTTCTGGGTGCCTCGCGCCGGGGCGACCCCGCACAGCAACTGGCAGATCGACGGTCGGCACTTCGCCGAGCGCTTCCAACTCTTCGTGATCATCGCGCTGGGTGAGAGCATCGTTCTGACCGGCGTGACTGCGTCCGCCACCCACCTGTCCGCCGCGAATGTCGTCGCTTTGACGCTGGCGTTCGTGTCGACGACGGCGCTGTGGTGGCTGTACTTCGATCGGACGGCGCCACTCGTCACGCGGGTCGTCAGCAGGGTGAGTCGCGACGAGATCGGAGCGATCGGCCGCGACGTCTACACGTACCTGCATCTGCCGATCGTCGCCGGCATCGTCCTGACAGCCGTCGGCGACGAGATCCTCATCGCCCATCCCGGCGACCAACTCTCGGTTGCGGGGGCGGTCGTAACCCTGCTCGGGCCAACGTTGTACCTGGTCGGGCTCCTTGCGTGTGTGGCGCGGATCGGCGAGAGAGCCCGGCCCGGCCGCGCGTGGCGATCGCGGTCATCCTGATGGCGATGGCGCCGCTCGCGACCGTGGTCAGCGCCATGCTGACGGCCGCCGTGGTCGCGTCGCTGCTCGTCTGCCTGGTGGCGGTCGAACAGATCCGGGCGGAGCCGCACGACGCGGTCGCCGAGCCGACGTAGCGCGTCAGACGGCGCTGACCCGCACGGCGTGCGGCACCATGGTTCCATGCCGCCGACACTCGACACGATCCGCGCCGCGCCGAAGGCGTTGCTCCACGACCACCTCGACGGCGGCCTGCGGCCCGAGACGGTCGCCGACCTCGCCGCCGACATCGGTCACCGACTGCCCCGCAGCGACGCGGGCGAGCTCGGCGACTGGTTCACCGCCGCGGCTCACTCGGGATCGCTCGAGCGTTATCTCGAGACGTTCGACCACACCGTGGCGGTGATGCAGCGGCCCGACCACATCCGGCAGGTCGCCGCCGAGTGCGTCGAAGACCTCGCCGCCGACGGGGTTGTCTACGCCGAGATTCGGTATGCGCCGGAGCAACATCTGACAGCCGGGCTCACGTTGGAGCAGGTCGTCGACGCCGTGCGGGAGGGGTTCGACGAGGGGACGGCCCGGGCCGAGGCGGCCGGCCTCACCATCGTCGCGCGGCAGTTGCTGACCGCGATGCGGCATCAGGCCCGGTCGATGGAGATCGCCCAGCTCGCCGTGGCCTACCGCGACGCCGGTGTCGTCGGCTTCGACATCGCCGGCGCCGAGGCCGGATACCCGCCGACCCGGCATCTTGACGCGTTCGAGTACCTCCAGCGCGAGAACGCTCACTTCACGATCCATGCGGGTGAGGGCTTCGGGCTGCCGTCGATCTGGCAGGCGATCCAGTGGTGCGGCGCCGATCGGCTCGGCCACGGGGTCCGGATCGCCGATGACATCGAGGTGTCCGACGACGGCACGGTACGTCTGGGCCGGCTCGCCGCATACGTTCGAGACAAGCGGATCCCGTTGGAGATGTGCGCGAGCTCCAACGTGCAGACCGGCGCCGCCGCGTCGATCGCGGAGCACCCGCTGGGCCTGCTGACTCGGCTTCGGTTTCGTGTCACGGTCAACACCGACAACCGGCTCGTGAGCGGCACGTCGATGAGCCGGGAGATGCACCTGCTGGCCGAGGCGTTCGGCTACGAGCTGGCCGACCTGCAGTGGTTCACGGTCAACGCGATGAAGAGCGCGTTCATCCCGTTTGACGAGCGACTCGCCATCATCAACGACACCATCAAGCCGGCGTACGCGAAGCTCGGCGCCTGACCGCCTCGCTGGGAGGACCCAAATCGTGCGACACGCCCGGCGGGTTTCGCACGTTCGGTCCTCTCAGTGCCGCCGGACCCTCAGTGCTGCGCGAGCGATCGCACGTACGCCTCGGCCTCGCGCAGCCCCATGGGTTGGCAGCCGAGGCGGACCGCGGCCGCGACGACCTCCGGCTCGCGGCGATAGAGCAAGAGTCCTCGGCGCACCAATACCCACGGCGGCTTGCGACGCTCCCGCAGGTCACGGGCCAGGCGGAGCACGAACGTCAGCGCTCGGGGCCGGCGTACGCAGATCGCCGCCGCCAGCAGGCCGCGCGCGCGGCATTCGGCCACGACCTCCGGCGCGAAGATGCCTTCGGCGACGACCAGGCGCTCACCGCCTAGCTCCACGACGTGAAGGCCGGACCGACGATCGGCGGCGATGTCGTAGATCGGCACCTCGGCCCGACCCGACTCGCACAACCGCTCCAGCGCGGCGACCGCGTCCTTGGAGTTCCAGGAGCGTGGGTCGTCCCAGTCGACGACGCCCATCGCTAGCCGCGGCAGGTCCGGGTCGTCGCCGTTGCGATAGAAGTCGTCGAGCCGGACCACGGGAAAGCCCAGCCGCTCGGCGAGGCGGGACTTGCCGGAGCCCGACGATCCGGCGAGGACGATCACGCGAGCGGGCACCAGCAGATTGTGCCGTACGAACGGGGCCAGCGACGACTCGAATCGGCCCGCTCCGCTCAGCGCCGACGGTCCCGCCATGCCGGCACCAGGGCGACCGCGAGCAGCCCGGCGACGATCGCGAACGCTGCCGGATAGCCCGTCCCGCCGACGATCGCGCCGAATCCCACCGCGCCGATGCCCATGCCGCCGTCGTACGCGAGGTTCCACACCGCGCTGACCCGGGCGTACTCGTTCTCGGATACCCGGTCGTACATCATCGCCAGCGTCACGTTTTGCGCGGCGCCGAAGCCGAGGCCGAACAGCAGCATGCCGACGATGACCGCACCCATGTTGTCGACGGCGATGAGAGCGGCGATCCCGCTGGCGGCCAAGACGACCGCCGTGGGCAGCAGCCGACCCGATCCCCAGCGGTCGCCCAGCCGGCCCGCGACCCACCGGGCCACGAGCACCGCAACGGCCTGGACCATGAGCGCGACGCTGACCCACTCCCGACGGTCTGACGAGACAGCCAGCGGAAGGAAGGTCACCAAGACGCCGGTCGCGATCGTGATCGCCGTGAAGACGAGCGCCGGAGGGAGAAGGCCCGACGTCGACAGTCCCCGCATGATCGGCACCGGCGCCTCGGGATGGTCCCGCCGCCTCGGCAGGCCCGGCGCGGCGACGAGGGACGCCAGCGTCAGCACGGTGGCCGCGACGAAGACCGGTTCGAACCCCACCCACGACGTCAGCGACACGCCGAGCGGCAGGCCGACGACGCCGGGCGCGCCGAAGGCCACGCCATAGACGGCGAGTCCCTCCGCACGCCGCCGGGCCGGCACCAGCTTGGCGACGAGAGCGGTGGCCCCGACCACGATGATCGCCAGTCCGGCGCCTCGGGCGAGACACACGATCAAGATCACGGTGAGATCCGACGTCATCGCGAGGACGGCCGAGGGAGCGCCGAGGAGAATGAGGCCGAGCGCGATGACGGTCCGGTAGCCATAGCGTGCGAGCAGCGTCGGCACCGTCAGCTCGGTCAGCACCGTGGCCAGCATCAGCGCGCCGGTCGCGAGTCCGGCGCCGGCGTTGCCGGATCCGGTCGACGCGGCGTACAACGGCACGACCGACAGCAGCAGATAGAAGCCGACGGCGCCGCCGAACACGGCTACCAGGAGCCTGACCAGCGGCGGCGTCAGGATCCGGTCGACCGGCGTGGTAGCCGGAAGGCATTCGGTCATCACGGGCTCCTGGTGGTCTGGACGGGCTGTGATCCACGGTAGAGAGCGCTCCGGTCGGCGAGAAGGTCCAACCGTTCGCCGGCAATCAGGACCAATCGAGGGCGGGATCGGCGACACGTGTCGGGACCCGGGGGACGCCGCATTCCGGTCTGCAATAGGGTCGCGGGGCAGGAGGTGTCGGACCTGTGTCGTTAACACCAGAGAATTCAGAGACCCGGCCGATCGCTCAGCCCGTGGATCCCGCCTCGGTGACACCGCAGCCAAGGCACGCCGATCCCGACGTGCCGCAACGCCACATCCCGTCGCCGGGCTATTACGACGACTTGAGCGACCTGGGCGAAGACGCGCCACGCGTCGCGCCGTCGCCGGTCGAGACCGAGCCCGGGCTCCACGCCGGGCGGCACTTCGCGAGCGCGATCGTGTGTCTGATCGTCGTTCCGGCCGCTATCGGGCTGCTCGCCTACGGTGGAGCGCGATATCAGGACGTCGTACTCAAACCGGCCATCGAGCACGACGTACGTGGGCTGGCCGCGTTGGCCGGCGGAGCGTTCCTCCTGCTGCTCGTGGCGTGCTCGGGCGCTCTGTCGCCGGTCGGCCCGTTGTTGAGCGGACTCGTGTGGGGACTGGCGCCTGCGGTGTTGTTCCTCGTCGCTCCGGAGGACACGATCGACCGGGTCGACGACATCCCGGCGATCACGTCTCGCATCGAGGACGGCCTGTTGGTGTGGCTGACGTTCGGCGGCTTCCTGGCGGTCGGCGCGGTTCTCTTCGGAACCGGTGTCACGGCGGCCATGCGACGCCGCTGAGCCGTCGCACGCGGTCAACCGACGCTCGATCTCCCTTCGTCGGTCAGCGCCGCGACGTGGTCATGCCTTCGAGCCCGACGACCTGCAGCAGTCGGAGCTTCTCGGCCGCCTCGGAGTCGGGACGGGCGCTGAGGACGACGAGTTCCTGGTCCTGTTCGGGCGTGAGCAGCGACTCGCAGTCGACGTCGATCGGACCGATCGCAGGGTGGATCAGCCGCTTGCGGCGCTCACGAGGGATGTGGACCTCGTGCTCGGCCCACAGGCTGGCGAACTCCTCGCTGCGACTCAGGAGTGCGCTGACCAGATCCTCGACGTCAGGGTCCCCGGCGCGACGGGCAGCGGTGGCGCGCAACGACGCGACCCGGAACCGACTGTGCTTGTCGTGGTCGTCCACGGGGTAGCGCGACCGCGCCTCCGGATCGGCGAACCACCGCCAGGTGACGCTCGCCTCGCGACCGGTGTTCGCGGTCTGGTCGCCGATGAGTGCCTTGGCGAGGTCGTTCATCGCGAGGAACTGACCGAGGTCGGAGACGACGAACGCGGCGCTGTCGCGCAGGTCGTCGAGCAGTCGGAGCACCGCCGGCCGCACATGGGTCGTGCCGCCTCCTTGGCGGGGCGGTGTCCGACCGGCCAGCCAGAACAGATGGTCCCGCTCGGTGTCGTCGAGCCGAAGCGCCCTGGCCAGTGCCGTGAGCATCTGATCGGACGGTCGCGGCGCGCGAGCCTGCTCGAGCCGGACGACGTAGTCGACCGACATGCCGGCGAGCTGGGCGACCTCCTCGCGTCGCAGACCCGGCGTACGGCGTCGTGGGCCGCCGGAGAGACCGACGTCCTCGGGCCGAATGCGCTCGCGGGTGCGGCGTACGAAGTCGGCGAGCTCGGTGCGATCCACCCCTCCAGGATGGCGCGGGCGGGCCGTCTCATCCAGGGACCGTCGCTCCCAGGGTCAACGCTCCGCTTTTCGCGACCGGCACCCGGGGTCACGGTGGGGCCATGGACACACGAGACATCGACATCCGACACATCGACTCGCGTCAGCTGGGCAAGGACGGACCGACCGTTTCGGCGGTCGGGCTGGGCTGCATGGGCATGTCCGCGCTGTACGGTCCGGCCGACCGGGCCGAGAGCATCGCGACGATCCACGCCGCCCTCGACCGCGGCGTCACCCTGCTCGACACCGGCGACTCCTACGGCATGGGACACAACGAGCTGCTGATCCAGGATGCCTTGCGCGCTCGGCGCCGTGAGGACGTCGCGCTCAGCGTCAAGTTCGGTGCGCAGCGCGACCCCTCCGGGGGATGGATCGGATTCGACGCCCGACCGGCGGCGGTCAAGACGGCTCTGGCCTACACCCTCCAGCGGCTCGGCACCGACTACGTCGACGTCTACCGGCCGGCGCGGCTCGATCCGCAGGTGCCGATCGAGGACACCGTCGGCGCGATCGCGGAGCTCGTCGAGGCGGGGTACGTCCGGCACATCGGCCTGTCGGAGGTCGGGGCCGACACCATTCGGCGGGCGGCCGCCGTGCACCCGGTGAGCGACCTGCAGATCGAGTACTCGCTCGTGTCCCGTGGCATCGAGCGCGAGATCCTGCCGGTCTGTCGCGAGCTCGGCATCGGGGTGACGGCGTACGCGGTCCTCTCCCGCGGCCTGCTCAGCGGACACTGGTCGCCGGGGCGGGGCCTCGATGCGCAGGACTTCCGCAGCCACAGCCCGCGGTTCCAGGGCGACAACCTGCGACGCAACCTGGCCCTGGTCGAGACGCTGCGCGACGTCGCCGACGACCTCGACGCGACGGTTGCGCAGGTCGCGATCGCGTGGGTGGCCGCCCAGGGCGACGCCATCGTGCCGTTGGTCGGGTCACGTCGGCGTGACCAACTCGACGAGGCTTTGGGTGCGTCCGCGGTCCGGCTCGGCGAATCGGAGCTGGCCCGCATCGAGGCGGCGGTCCCGCCCGAGTCGGTGGCCGGCGACCGCTACGCCGCAGAGCAGATGGCGATGCTCGACAGCGAGCGCTGAGACATCACGGCGCCGGGTCGGTTGCCAGCCGGGCGTGGAGGTGCTCGTCCCACCGTTCGCCGGCGGGGTCGCGATAGCCGGCGCGGCCCACGCCTTCGAGGGCGAAGCCGCACCGCTCCGCAATTACACAAGACGCCGGGTTGGCGACCGCATGCGGCAGCATCAGCCGTTCGAGTCCGAGGCTCTCGAACGCCCAGGCGGTCGCGGCACCAAGGCCTTGGGTCGCGACGCCACGACCACGGGCCCAAGGCGCCGTTCGGTAGCCGACCGATCCGGACCGCTGGTCGTCGCGGTCGAGCGCCCAAAGGGAAACGTTTCCCAGCAGACGCTCGTCGTCGACGACCGACCAGGTGGCATGCGATCCGTCGGACCAGTCGGCCCCGCGACGGCACCAGTCGGCCGCGGTGTCGAGGTCGACGACCTTGGGTGCTGGATTCCAGCGGTGGGTGTCCGGGTCGCGCAGCATCGCGAGGGCGTCGGCCGCCTCGGACTCGCGCGGCGGCCGCATGAGGTACGGCCCGGCCGACAGCGTTACCCATGGGATGGGCTTGCTCGTCATCTCGCTCAGGTGCCGATCGGATGCCAGACCGTCTTGGTCTCGAGGAACGCCGTCATGCGCTCGATGCCCGGGTCGGCCGTCCAGTCGATCGACAGCGCCGGACGTACGACGCGCTTGAGGTTTTCGGCCGCCTCCTGCTCGAGCGACCGGGCGAGGACGGCGTTGCCGATGCCGGTGAGGTCGATCGCGTTGACGTCCATGTGTGAGGCCAGCCATGGCGCGATCTCGGTCGCGTCGCCGGTCAGCAGGTTGACGACGCCGCCGGGCAGGTCCGATGTGGCCAGCACCTCCGACAACGTGACGGCTGGGATCGGTCGCTCGTAGGACGACACCACCACGGCCGTGTTGCCGGTGACGATCGCCGGCGCCATGACGCTGACCAGGCCGAGCAGCGACGACTCCTGCGGCGCGACGATCGCGACGACGCCGGTGGGCTCGGGCACGGAGAAGTCGAAGTAGGGCCCGGCGACCGCGTTGGCCGAGCCGGTCACCTGGGCGATCTTGTCGGCCCAGCCGGCGTACCAGACCCAGCGGTCGATGCTGGCGTCGACGACGGCGGTCGCGGTCTTTTTCGTTGCGCCTTCGCCGGACTGCACCTCGGAGACGAACTGCTCGCGGCGGCCCTCGAGCATCTCCGCGACGCGGTAGAGAATCTGCCCGCGGTTGTAGGGCGTCCGGGTCGACCAGCCGCCGAACGCCTTGCGCGCCGCGACGACGGCGTCCCGGGCGTCCTTGCGCGAGCCCTTCGCCACGTTGGCGAGAAGCCGGTGCTTGGCGTCGACAGCTTCGTAGGTTCGGCCGCTTTCGGAGCGTGGGAAGGCGCCGCCGATGTAGAGCTTGTAGGTCTTGCGGACGTCCAAACGCGTCTCAGACGGCAAGGTAGGCCTCCAAACCGTGCCGACCGCCCTCGCGGCCGTAACCGGACTCCTTGTAGCCCCCGAACGGGCTGGCCGGGTCGAACCGGTTGAAGGTGTTGGCCCAGACGACGCCGGCGCGCAGCCGGTTGGCCATCCAGAGGATCCGCGATCCCTTGTCGGTCCAGACTCCGGCGGACAGCCCGTACGGGGTGTTGTTGGCCTTCTCGATCGCCTCCGCCGGCGTACGGAACGTGAGCACGGACAGCACGGGCCCGAAGATCTCCTCGCGAGCGATCCGATGTGCCTGGCTGACGCCGGTGAAGATGGTCGGCGGGAACCAGAAGCCGTTGTCTGGCAACTCACACGGAGGCGACCACCGCTCGGCGCCTTCGGCATCGCCGATGTCCGACAACTGCTTGATGCGGGTCAACTGCTCGGCGGAGTTGATCGCGCCGATATCGGTATTTTTGTCCAGTGGGTCGCCGACCCGCAGGGTGGCCATGCGGCGCTTCAGCGACTCGAGCACCTCGTCGTAGACGTTTTCTTGCACCAGAAGGCGCGATCCCGCGCAGCAGACGTGTCCTTGGTTGAAGAAGATGCCGTTGACGATGCCTTCGACGGCCTGGTCGATCGGCGCGTCGTCGAAGATCACATTGGCCGCCTTGCCGCCGAGCTCGAGGGTCAGCTTCTTGCGGCTGCCCGCGACCGACTTGGCGATCATGCGGCCGACGTCGGTGGAGCCGGTGAAGGCGACCTTGTCGACATCGGGATGGTTCACCAACGCTTGCCCGGTCGGGCCGGCGCCGGTGACGATGTTGACGACGCCGGGAGGAAGCTCGGCCTGCTGACACACATCGGCGAACAGCAGCGCCGTCAGCGGCGTCGTCTCGGCCGGCTTGAGCACGACGGTGTTGCCGGCCGCGAGTGCGGGCGCGATCTTCCACGAAAGCATCAGCAGCGGGAAGTTCCACGGGATGACCTGGGCAGCGACGCCGAGGGGTTTGGGGTCCGGTCCGAATCCCGCGTAGTCGAGCTTGTCGGCCCAACCGGCGTAGTAGAAGAACCAGGCGCTCACCAACGGCACGTCGACGTCGCGAGACTCCCGGATCGGCTTGCCGTTGTCGAGCGACTCGAGCACGGCGAACTCGCGTGACCGCTCGGCCATGATCCGGGCGATCCGGTAGAGGTATTTGGCGCGATCGCGGCCACTCGTCTTGGACCAGACTCGGTCGTAGGCCTTGCGGGCGGCCTTGACCGCCACGTCGACATCGGCCTCACTGGCCTCGGTGATCTCGGCGAGCACCTCTTCACTGGCCGGGCTGATCGTCTTGAACGTCGTGGCGTCGGTGCCGTCGACGAACTTGCCGTCGATGAAGAGCCCGTACGACGTCGCGATGTCGACGATGTCGCGGCGCTCCGGCGCCGGCGCGTACTCGAAAACGGAATCGGCCATATGGACTGTCCCACCTGGAGAGTTTGAGCATCTCCAGCCTAGTCCTACGGATCGGGATCGTCCGGCGACGGTAGCGCGGCGATGACCTTGGCCCGGCGGAGCCGCTCGAGGCGGCGGATGGCGATCCGCTGGAGGCTGTTGTGGCTGGTGGGGCCGGGTCCCGACACAGGGGGCGAACCGGAGACGTAGGCGTGGCCGGTGGGGGTCGTAGTGACCGTGTGACCGGATTTGTCAGTGTGTGTCCGCCACCCCGGCATCTCCTTGACGTAGGAGCAGTTTTCGCAGAGACCTTGGCCGTTCGTCAGGCTGGTCGGGCCGCCTCGGCGGTGCGGCTCGATGTGGTCGCTGTGCCGGATCGGGGCCGTGCAATAAGACGTACGGCAGGTCTGGTCGCGGATCGCGATGATGCGCTTGAGCGAACTCGGGAAGATCCGGCGGCGCGGGTCGACGGCGACGACCTGCTCGCTCATCGGGTCGGTGAAGATCCGGCGGATGAACGTCCGCGCAGACTCGAGGCCCGACAGGTCGCGGGCGAACTCGGCCGGGATCGGCCCATAGCCGTCGAGCGTGGCCGGGGCCTCATGGTCACCAGCAGCGCGTCAGTCGGCATCGTCAGGCCGATCTCGACCGGCACCGCCGAAGCCGCCGCCTGTCCGGTGACGCGCTCGACGAGGGTGTCGGCCATGATCTGCCCGAGGCTGCGCGGATCGCCTTGGCCCCGGAGCGACCGGGCGTGCTCGTCGAGGCTCTTCCATGCCGCCACGCCCTGCTCGGCCGGAACGAACCCGGAGAGCAGCGCCATCGTGTCCGGCGCCGGCCGCACGGTCACGCGTCGATCCGACCGAGCCGTGCGGCCGCGACGGACGGCCGACTCCGGATCGCGCTCGATGGATTGCTTACGGGTGGCGACCCGGCCTGACGTGGGCTCATCCGAGCCAGCTCGGGAGCGAGCGCGGCATCCACGGCGGCGCGGTCGGCTGCCGCCAGTGCCGCCGTCTCGCGAGCCACGATCTGGGCGACCCACTCGCTGATCTCGCCCTTCGCCAGCAGCGCCTTGGTCGCCGGTAGCTGCCGGACCAGCGCCGTTGCGAAGGTCAGCTGGCCGGCGCCCGTCGCCGGCGACACCTTGCGGGCCAAGGCGATCTGCTCGGCGATCCCGCGACCCTGCTGTCGGAAGGGCACGCCGCGCGCTCGTTGCTCGGCCAGCTGCGATCGCTCGAAGTCGCTGATCTCCCGTGCCTGCGCAGCCGCAGCCGCGGCCTTGATCGCGTCGAGCGCTGTAATCCGCGCGATCCGCTCGGCGTCGTCGTTGGCCGTGGGGAGTGATGCCAGCTCCTCGACGAGCCGCGTCAGCCCGTCGACGACCTCAGGCGAACGCTCGGCGAGTGCGACCATGAATCGAACATACATCCTGCATCTCTGCTTGAGTGCAGTAGCGTGTGACTGTGAGCGAGGTGCAGCGGCCGAGGGGCGGCAGGGATTATCCGCGGACCTATCAGGAGTTCCGCGAGTGGTTTCCTGACGACGAGGCTTGCGTCGA
>DASQKI010000025.1:0-118610 GCA_035630615.1 Nocardioidaceae bacterium | reverse complement strand
GTCTGGACCCGGGCCCGGGTGAGCTCGGCACGGCGGTCGGCGAGCATCCGCAACGCCTCGAGGTCGGCGTCGTAGGACAGCACACGCAGGGCCGTCGTGCGGACCGCGACCACCGCGACCGCATGCGCGTCATGCGCGTCGGTCTTCCGGTTGTGTCCGGTATCGAACAACCGCGCCCTGGCCGACAGCTTCGCCGGCACGTCGACCACGTGTTCGCCGTCGGCCAACAGCCGCTGCGCCAACGGACGGCCGGCGCCGTTGCTACCCTCGACCGCCCACACCCGCTCGGCCCAAGGAGCCACGTGCTTGCGCATCGCGGCGTACCCGGCCCTGTCGGTACCGAACCGGCCAGTCGCCAACACCATCTCCTGCTCATCGACGACCTCGATCGTCGCCGACAACTTGTGGGGATCAACCCCGAGGAACACCCTCGCCATGCCGCTCGCCCTTCAACGTGAACCAGTACGGAACGCGAGGTGGGCATTGCTATTACGAGCTGGGCAGTCCCCTTTCGAGCCACGCCTCAACACGGCGAACGACGACACGCAAACCGAAAGAGAGCCACACCCAATCCGGGTGGGCAGCCGCGATGGAGAACATCCCGCCGAACGCCTAGACCGAGTCTGGCCCGACACCGGTCCTACCGGAATCGTCTAACAGCCGCTTGTGGGGTAAGTGGAAGCCAGCGATCCTACCGCCGTCCGCGCACTTGTCGATAGCTAGACCATCAGCGCTCCAAACGACACTGCACGGCCTTGAACCGCCACGCAATCACAAGTAAGTCGCACACCGGATTGCGGCTCGGCTTTACCGTCAGACCTCGCCAAGGTTTAGCTTCCGCGACTCCTCGGCGGCTCGTGACGCGGCCTGGGCCTTGGTGTATCTCATCAGCATGTCGGGGCGGGTCCAGCCGGCGACGGCCATCAGCCCGGACTCAGACCCGCCTGCGGCGAGCCACCGGTGCGCTGCGGTATGCCGCAGCTTGTGGGGATGAAAGCCGGCGATCCCGGCGGCGTTCGCGCGTTCGGCGAGCGTTTTGTGCAGCGCGTCGTAGGAGAAACGCTTGCCCCGGTCGCCGAGCCATAGTGCGGGACTATCCGCGAGCCGGTGACCGCGTCGCAGGCGAAGGTAGCGATCGAGTGCGAGTGCCGTGTCTGGGCCGAACGGAACCACCCGACCCTTGCCCCCCTTACCGCGTTGAACAACCGCGGTCCCGGCGAGCAGATCGATATCCGCGAGCTGCAGCCCGGCGGCCTCTCCGGCGCGCAGGCCAGTCTCGAACATGAGCCGGATCAGCGCCTCGTCGCGCCGATGGCGCAAAGCGACTCTGGGCCCGGCCCCGGGCGGTGGAGTACACGCCTTGAGCAAGGCACGGAGCTCGTTGTCGGTCAGTGGCTCGATCACCCGCTCGTCGAGCTTGACCGACTTCACTCCGACGAACGGATCTGCGGCGATCTCTCCCTCGTCGGCGAGCCAGGCGGCGAACCGGCGGACGGCGAGCTGGCGTGCGCGGGCCGTTGCCGCCGCGGCTCCGGCTTCGAGCAGCCCGGCGACCCACAGGCTGAGGCTGGCACGCGCCATCGGCGGCGCGTCGCGATCGGCGCACCAGGCGAGGAACTGGCGAACGCCGTCGCCATAGGACTTCAGGGTTTGGGTCGACTTCCGCTCGGCGCGCAACGCGAGCTGCCAAGACTCGGCGAGCAGCTCGGCCTCGCGGATAGTCAGGGCGGGCACCATGGCCACAGCCTAGCCTGATATCTGGACTAGGAGCGCTGTGCGGTGCGCTCGCGCGGGCAGCGATACCCTTGATATAGCGCTGACCTGGGAAGACGCTGACTGCCGCCGGATCCGGTCAGTCGAGGTAGTCGCGCAGCACCTGCGAGCGGGACGGGTGACGCAGCTTCGACATGGTCTTGGACTCGATCTGTCGGATCCGCTCCCGCGTGACGCCGTAGACCTTGCCGATCTCGTCGAGCGTCTTGGGCTGGCCGTCGGTGAGGCCGAACCGCATCGACACGACGCCCGCCTCCCGCTCGGACAGCGTGTCGAGCACCGCGTGCAACTGCTCCTGCAGCAGCGTGAACGACACGGCGTCGGCCGGGACGATCGCCTCGGAGTCTTCGATCAGGTCGCCGAACTCCGAGTCGCCGTCTTCGCCGAGCGGCGTGTGCAGCGAGATCGGCTCGCGACCGTACTTTTGGACCTCGACGACCTTCTCCGGCGTCATGTCGAGCTCCTTGGCGAGCTCCTCCGGAGTCGGCTCGCGCCCGAGATCTTGCAGCATCTGACGCTGCACCCGGGCCAGCTTGTTGATGACCTCGACCATGTGGACCGGAATGCGGATCGTGCGAGCCTGGTCGGCCATCGCTCGGGTGATCGCCTGTCGGATCCACCAGGTCGCGTACGTCGAGAACTTGAAGCCCTTGGTGTAGTCGAACTTCTCGACCGCACGGATCAGGCCGAGGTTGCCCTCCTGGATCAGGTCCAGGAACAACATGCCGCGACCGGTGTAGCGCTTCGCGAGGCTGACCACAAGGCGCAGGTTGGCCTCGAGCAGGTGTGTCTTGGCCCGGCGGCCGTCCTCAGCGATCCACTCGAGCTCTTCCTTGAGCTTGGCCGCGAGCTTGTCGCCGCTGCCGAGCTTCTCTTCGCTGAAGAGGCCGGCCTCGATCCGCTTGGCGAGCTCGACCTCCTGGCCGGCGTTGAGCAGCGGCACCTTGCCGATCTGCTTGAGATAGTCCTTGACTGGATCGGCGGTCGCTCCGGCGACCATGACCTGCTGCTCAGGCTCGTCGGCCTCGTCGGCCGCCGAGAGGACGAAGCCTTCCTTCTCTTCTTCCTTGAGGGTCGGATCCTCGGCGAGGTCCTTCTCGAACACCGCGTCGTCGATGTCGGGGAGGATCGTCTTGCCGTTGGCGTCCTTGCGCAACTTACCGCCGACCTCGACCTCGACGTATTCGTCCGACTTGCCGCCCGAACGCTTCGCCGCCTTCTTGGACGTCTTCTTGGCGGCGGGAGTCTTGTCGGCTGGCTTTTTCTTCGCCGCCTTCTTGGCGGCAGGCTTCTTGTCGGCCGACTTCTTCACGCCACCGCGGGTAGCCGTCGCCGCGGCCACGCGTACGTCGGTGGCCGACTCCGACGCGGCGCCGTCGATCCGTACTCCCTCGCTCGCGAGCAGCTCGAGCAGCGCGGCGCGATCTCGGCTCGAAAGGCCGGCCAACCGGACACTGTCGTCGATGGCGTCTGCTGTGACCGAGCCGTTACGCCGGCCCAGGCGTAAAAGCTCACGTAGAGGCGGGTCGGACAGCAGTTTCTTGGGGAGTTGCCAGGAAGTGCGGGACGACACGTAGGACCTCTCGATGACGGGTATTTTGCGCGCAGCTAGCCAGCCACTAGTCAACTGCGGCACCGATCAGTCTGCCACGCCAGACCGCGCAACACACATCGCCCCCGCCACATCGCGAAATGGCTTTAATCGGCCGCCTTGACGGCGAGCACCGGGCAGGTCGCATCAAGCAGGACCCGCTGCGCGTTGCTGCCGAGAATCAGCTTGCCGACGGGCGTCCGTCGCCGAAGGCCGATGACGATGAAGTCAGCGCTGACCTCTTCCGCGACGTTGATCAGGTCGTCGGCCGGATCCATGCCTCGGACCAGCTGGCGGATCTCGCTTTCGACGCCAGAGTCGCCGAGTTGGTCGCGGACCTCCTGCAGCTGTCCCTCGGTCTCGACCGCGTCCTCCCGGTCAAAGTCGCGGCCCCCTCGATGCGAGTTGACGATGACGAGCTTGGCCTTGCGCAGCTGTGCCTCCTCGACCGCACGGCGCAACGCGGCCCGGCCTTCGGATTTGGGGATGTAGCCCACGACGATCGTGCCCATAGATGGTCTCCCCTCTCGTCCGCCACGTCGGCGACCTCGTACCCCCGCGAGGTTAGCGGACCTCACCTGTGGAAAGCGCGTTCCTGAACCAACCGAGCGACCACGCTAGGGGTATGACGACCTCATGCCGCCCCGGGTCGGCGCCATCGGATCGACCCGACCGGCTCGACCCGACCGTCGAGCGACTCGCCACGGGGCGCGTGGCCGCGCTCCGGGTCAGCATCGCGACCCGCCGGCTCACGCCGTCGCTGTCGATCAGCCCGTTGGACCGGCTCGGTGTGGCCGAAGGCGACCTCGCCTGGTGGAGCGGCGAGCCGACCCGTGCCGTCGACCCACGGCCGCTCGACTGGCACCTGCGCCGCGAGATCGCGATGCGCCTACTGAGCCATGCCCCAGGCCGACGGGTCGTCGCCGTTTGGACACGCCCCGGCTCGCCGGAACCGTCCGACGGCGACATCGCGTGGGCGGCGGCTCTGAGGCACGCCGCGGCGGCGTACGGCGGTGCCGCACCGACTCTGCTCGCGGTGACCCGCTGGGGATGGTTCGCACTACCCGACGACGTACGGCAGCTGTGGGAGTCGGACCGACCCGCGCGGAAGCCCTAGTCGGTGTTCCAGGTGTGTACGGGCTCGTTGCTGTGCATGTGATCGGCGTAGCGGGCGACCATGCCGCGCAGGGCCTCGATCCGCTCGGCCGATCCCCGGTCGAACAGGCGATGGAACATCTCGGCCTGCCACGAGGCGCCGTTGCGATGCAAGACGCAGCGCTGCTCGATGACGCCGAGCAGGCGGTCGCGCTCGTCGGGCTCGACGCCCCAGGCATCCAGGCCGTCGTGGGCCATCGGCAGTAGCCGTCGCAGCACCAGCTCGGCCGCGGGGACGGTGCCGAGGCCCGGCCAGTAGAGCTGGGCGTCGATGCCCTCCTGGGCGGCGACGTGGAAGTTCTCCTCGGCGGCCGAAAACGACATCTGCGACCACAGAGGGCGATCGTCGGTCGCGAGGGCACGGGTCAGGCCGAAGTAGAACGCCGCATTGGCGAGCGTGTCGACGACCGTGGGACCGGCGGGCAGTACGCGGTTTTCGACCCGCAGGTGCGGCTGGTCACGAACGACGTCGTATACCGGCCGGTTCCAGCGATAGATCGTGCCGTTGTGCAGACGCAGCTCGGCCAGCTGCGGCGTGTCGCCACGCTCGAGCACGGCAACCGGGTCTTCGGCCTCGGTGATGGGAAGCAGCGCCGGGAAGTAGCGGACGTTTTCCTCGAAGAGATCGAAGATCGAGGTGACCCACCGCTCGCCGAACCACACGCGGGGCCGCACCCCTTGCGCCTTCAGCTCCTCGCTGCGCGTGTCGGTCGCCTGCTCGAACAGGGCGACCCGGGTTTCGCGCCAGAGCTCCTTGCCGAGCAGGAACGGCGAGTTGGCGCCGACGGCGAGCTGGATGCCGGCGATCGCCTGCGAGGCGTTCCAGTACTCGGGAAACTCGTCGGGCCCGACCTGCAGATGCAGTTGGGTGCTCGTGCAGGCGGCCTCCGGGACGATGCTGTCGGCTGTCGTCCGCAACCGGTCGATGCCGTCGATCTGGATCAGGATGTCTTCGCCGCGGGCGGCGAGGATCTGGTCGGACAGCAGCTCGTAGCGCGGATTGGCCGAGAGGTTGTCGGCTCGCATGTGCTCGGACTGCAGCGTCGGGAGGATGCCCACCATGAACAGGTGTGCGCCGACCTTGCTGGCCTTGTCATCGGCGGCGTTGAGGCTGACCCGGACATCGTCCTCGAAGCCCGCGAAGCCGCCTCCCTCGAGGCGGCGGGGTGGCACGTTGATCTCGAGGTTGAACTGACCCAGCTCGGTCTGGAAGTCGGGATCGGCGATCGCCTCTAGTGCCTCGGCGTTTTTCAGCGCGGGGTCGCATTTGGCGTCGATCAGGTTGAGCTCGATCTCGAGTCCGGTCGTCGGCTTGCCGGTCTCGAATCGGGCCTCCCGCAACATCCGCTCGAAGACGTCGAGACACTGCCGCACCTTCTCCCGGTGCCGTGTCCGATCCTCACGGGTGAAGACTCGGGTCTCGACCTCCTGGCCCATGCGGCTAAGTCTGCACTGCCCCACGCGCCTGCGCGAGGGACCTTCAGCCCGTCTCGATGGCCCGCCAGACGGACTCCCCTGACGGCGACACCCAGTGGGACGGAGGCGTCGCGGTGAGCAACACGGTCCGCAGCCGGTCGACCAGAGGCTCGTCTGGACCGATCTGATCGGCCCGCTCGATCGCGCACCAGGCGAGCGCCCCGTCTCCGCTCAGCCAGGCGCTGAACCCGGCGATGCCGAGCACGGCGGCTTCGTAGGGCGGCGTCACCAGCCGGGCAGCTGCCGCCCAGATCCGTAGCTGGTCCGCCGCGTTGTCGACGTCGATCCGCGACCAGGTGTCGTCGCGAACGACGTCGAGCGAGCACCAGACCGACAGGATCGCCGCGTCGGCGTCGGACAGCGGTCGGTCCGGCTCCGCCACGGCGGCGTCGACGACGCCGCGCACCCGGCGGGCCCCCTCGGTCACGAGATCGGGATCGTGTTGCATCGTTGCCGGGTCACGTCCGTCGAGCGCACGCAGCAAGAGCGCGGACTCCGCGGCGGTCGCGTCTCGCATTCGGTCGCGCCGGGCTCCGTCGACCGGCCCCACCCGAGCCGCCAACGACTCACGGTCGGCGACGACCTCCATGCCGGCGAACACCGCCTCGGCGACCAACCGGCTCGCATCGGCGTCGAAGGGCCGTCCCTCTGGCGGGCAGCAGACCGGATCGTCGCAGACGTAGGACCAGAACCGCCGGTCGGTGCAGCGGACCGCCTCGCGTACGTCAATGCCCGCCGACCGGAACCGCCTTCGCAGCGCGGCGACCGCGGGATCGGCGACATCGGGAGCGTCGGAGCAGGCGACGATGATGACGTCGGTCGCGTCGTTGCGCCGAAGGACGTCGCACAGGTAGTCGGCGAGCTGGTCGCACAGATCCGCCGGCGGTAGGTCGACCCGCAGCCGGAAGCCGACGCTGCCGCGGCCGCCCTCCAAGCAGATCACGACCATCGAGTCGGTCGGACGGAAGCCGAAGAAGACCGGCAGGCCGGCTAACAGCTCACCCAGGTCGGTGATGCGGACGGGCGCGGCCAAGGGCTCGGGCGAAATTTTCGTCATGCCTTCTACGGTGGCCAAAATTCCGAGCGCTGTGGGGCGGTTCGGCGAATCTGTGGATTGTCGGGCTGGCCTGCCACCATGTGGACATGCGCGGCGCCGCGACGATCCTGCATGTGGATCTCGACGCCTTCTTCGCCGCCGTCGAACAACGCGACAAGCCGTCCCTGCGAGGCAAGCCGGTCGTCGTCGGCGGCATCGGTCGGCGTGGGGTCGTCGCGACGGCGTCCTACGAGGCGCGACAGTTCGGTGTCCGGTCGGCCATGTCGACGGCCGAGGCGCGTTCGCGTTGTCCACATGCGGCGTTCTTGTCACCACGGTTCGATGCCTACCGCCGCGACAGCGAGATCGTGATGGGCCGGCTGCGTGAGTTTTCCCCGCTCGTCGAGCCGCTGTCGGTCGATGAAGCCTTCGTCGATCTCGCCGACTCGATCGACGACGACGGACCTGAGGCTCTGGGTGCGATCGCAGCCGCACTCCGCTCCGACATCGATCGGCTGACCGGCGGCCTCACCGCGTCGATCGGTATCGCGTCGTCCAAGCTCGTCGCCAAGATCGCGAGCGAGCTCGCAAAGCCCGACGGCCAGCTCGTGGTTGCTCCCGGCACCGAGCGTGATCTGCTGCGCCCGATGCAGGTCACGGTGATCCCCGGCGTCGGCCCGGCCACGGCCGAGCGGTTGCGTCGGATCGGCGTCCACACCGTCGCCGAACTCGAGACGATCTCCGAGGACGAGCTCTGTCGCGTCGTCGGCAATGCGCACGGGCACGCGCTCTACCGGCTGGCCCGTGCCGACGACGACCGCACAGTCGTCTCCGAGCGCGAGACCAAGTCGATCAGCATCGAGGACACCTTCGACACCGACCTGGTCGATCCGGCCGTACTGTCCGCCATCGTCACTCGGATGGCCGCCCGAGTCGCCGAGCGCCTCGAAAAGGCCGGGCTGTCCGGTCGCACCATCACGCTCAAGATCCGCCACCACGACTTCTCGACAAACACTCGCTCGGCGACCCTCGGTGGGCCGACCGGTGACGCGCGGACGATCTCGCGCCTTGCCACCAGCCTGCTGGCCGACCTCGACACGACCGGCGGCGTACGGTTACTGGGCGTCGGCGTCTCGGGCCTCGCCGACTGGATCCAAGACGATCTCTTCGGCGACGGCGACGACGACGGCGCTGACGAGCCGGAGCCCATCGACGACGTCCCCGACGAACCCGTCACGGTCCAGACGTGGTCTCCCGGCCTCGACGTGGTCCACGAGACGTTGGGGCAGGGCTGGGTCTGGGGCGCCGGCCGCGGGCGGGTCACGGTGCGTTTCGAGACCAAGGACGCGCCGGACGGTCCGATCCGTACCTTCGCCGCCGACGATCCGAATCTCCATCGCGCCGACCCGGGCGGCCAGATACGGTCGTCCTCATGACGCAGGCCGGACCTCTCACGCCGCCGATCGCCCAGCTGGTGCCGAGCGAGCGGACCCATCACGGCGACACTGTCGTCGACCCGTACGAGTGGCTCCGCGCGAAGGACGACCCAGACGTCGTCGCGTACCTCGAGGCCGAAAACGCCTACGCGGCCCAAGAAACGGCCCCGCTGGAGGATCTGCGCCAGGCGATCTTCGACGAGATCAAGACCCGCACGCTCGAGACCGACCTCTCGGTCCCCACGCGACACGGCTCGTGGTGGTACTACGGCCGCACCGTCGAGGGCCAGCAGTACGGCATCCACTGCCGCTGCCCGGTCGCCGACGACGCCGACTGGACGCCCCCGGCGCTCGCTCCCGACACCGACATCGCCGACGAGGAGGTGCTTCTCGACGGCAACGCCGAGGCAGAAGGTCACGAGTTCTTCTCGCTGGGGGCGTTCGACATCACCGCCGACGGCCAACTGCTGGCCTACTCCACCGACACTGTCGGCAACGAACGGTTCACGCTGCGCTTCAAGGACCTGCGTACCGGCGAGCTCCTGCCCGACGAGGTGCCAAACACGTTCTATGGCGGGACGTGGTCGCTCGACGCGTCGACCTTCTTCTACGTGACCGTCGACGACGCATGGCGGCCGCATCGGGTCTGGCGGCACCGTCTCGGCACGCCGGCATCCGACGACGAGATCGTCTACGAGGAGGCTGACGACCGGTTCTGGGTCAGCATCGACCTGACCCGAAGCCGCAAATATCTCGTGCTCTCGCTCGGGTCCAAGATCACGTCGGAGGTCCACGTCCTCGATGCGGATCAGCCCGACGGCGAGTTCCGCGTCGTCGCGCCGCGGCGGACCGGCGTCGAATATGCCGTCGAACACGCTGTCGTCGCCGGTGACGACCGATTCCTGATCCTGCACAACGCCGACGCCGAAAACTTCGAGCTCGCGGACGCACCGGTCGACGAGCCCGGCCCGGAGCACTGGCATCCGGTCATCGAACACCGGCTCGACACCCGGCTCGAGAGCGTCAGCGCCTTCGCCGGACATCTGGTGCTGTCCTATCGGCGCGACGCGCTCAGCCGACTGGCCGTGATTCCGCTCGAGTCGTCCGGCTACGGCAAGCCGCGCGAGGTCGAGTTCGACGAGGAGCTGTTCGCCTGCGGCCCGGCCGGCAATCCGGAGTGGGACCAGCCGCTGTTTCGCCTGGCGTACTCGTCGTTCGTCACACCGTCGACGGTCTACGACCTCGATGTCGCGTCCGGGGAGCTGACGCTGCGCAAGCGGCAGCCCGTTCTCGGCGGCTACGACCCGGCCGACTACGAGCAGCATCGCGAATGGGCGACCGCACCCGACGGCACCCAGATCCCGGTTTCGGTGATCTGCCGCAAGGGCACGCCACGCGACGGCTCGGCACCGGCGATGCTCTACGGCTACGGCTCCTACGAACACAGCATCGACCCGTCGTTCTCGGTGTCGCGTTTGTCGCTCCTCGACCGCGGCATGGTGTTCGCGGTCGGACACATCCGCGGCGGTGGCGAGATGGGCCGCGCCTGGTACGAAAACGGCAAGACCCTGTCCAAGATCAACACGTTTACCGATTTCGTGGCTTGCGCCCGCCATCTGGCCGACCGGCATTGGACCAGCCCCGATCGGCTCATCGCCCAAGGCGGGAGCGCCGGCGGGCTGCTCGTCGGTGCCGCGGTCAACCTGGCTCCGGACGCCTTCGCGGGTGTGCTGGCGGTGGTGCCGTTCGTCGACGCCTTGACGAGCATTCTCGACCCGTCGCTCCCCCTGACCGTCATCGAGTGGGACGAATGGGGCGATCCGCTCCACGATGCCGACGTCTATGTGTACATGAAGTCGTATTCGCCGTACGAAAACGTGACCGCCCAGGACTACCCCGCCATCCTCGCCATGACGAGCCTGAACGACACGCGCGTGCTCTATGTCGAGCCCGCAAAATGGGTCGCTCGGCTCCGCGCGACGAAGTCCGGCGACGCCCAGGTGCTGCTCAAGACCGAGATGAGCGCCGGCCATGGCGGAGTCAGCGGCCGATACGAACACTGGAAAGAGACCGCCTATTTGTACGCTTGGGCGCTCGATGTCGCAGGCGCGCCGCACGAACCTCTCGCGATCCCCTAGCGACGCGCAGATGAACAGCGGCTGACGGCGTGCTGAGAAAGCACTGAGAGCGGCAACTTCCCCTCGGCGCGGGACGTCTTCTGGGTACGACGTCTACATCACAGTGGGAAGGGTACGGAATCTCACGAGGGTGTTCGTGCGTTATAGGAAGTGTGCCGGTGCCAGGGGGCCCGGCCGTGAGAGGAGTGTGATCGCCGCATGAGTACGGCCACCATCGCCCGCGAGTCGACCGAGTCGGCCCGCGAGTCGCGGCGTTCCCGTGAGGCGAGCGAGGGACGCGACAGCGTCGGGATGTACCTCGACGAGATAGCCCGCACACCGCTCCTCGACGCTGCGCGCGAGGTCGAGCTGAGCAAGGCCATCGAGGCCGGTCTGATGGCGGAGAGCCTTCTGGCCGAGGGTCGGGTCGGTCGCCGCAAGGGTGGAGCGCCCGGCAGCGCCACGAAGGAAGAGCTCGAATGGATCGCCGCCGACGGCCAGCGCGCTCTCCAGGAGTTCATCAACGCCAACCTACGCTTGGTCGTCTCTATCGCCCGCAAGTACGGACGGTCACAGATGCCGCTGCTCGACCTGGTCCAGGAGGGCAACACGGGTCTGATCCGGGCCGTGGAGAAGTTCGACTACGCCAAGGGCTTCAAGTTTTCGACGTACGCGACGTGGTGGATCCGACAGGCGATCACCCGCGGTATCGCGCAGCAGGGCCGCGTCGTGCGGCTTCCGGTGCATGTCGTCGAGGAGCTCAACCAGGTCGGCGCCGCCAGGCGCACCCTGGAGCGGACTCTCGGCCGCGAGCCGGAGCCTACGGAGATCGCCGATGAGCTCGGCATGGACGTCGACCGGGTCCTCGACCTGGTGTCTTGGGGACGCGACCACGTGAGCCTCGACACCCCTGTCGACGAGGAAGGCGACACGTCGCTCGGCGACCTGGTCGCTCGGGAGACCACGCCGGGCCCGGACGTGACGTTCCTCGATGTCGAGTCGCGGGACCGCTTGACGGCGATGATCGACAAGCTCGGCGAGCGCGAAGCCGACATCATCAAGGCCCGCTACGGCCTGCTCGACGGACGCCAGCACAAGCTGGCCGACATCGGTGCGCGGCACGGCATCTCGGCCGAGCGGGTGCGCCAGCTCGAGCGCGAGGCGCTGTCGCGACTGCGTCGCCTCGTCGATCCCGACCTGGCGGCCTGATCACCCGTCGGCGCGGGCTCGAAGCTCCTTCCAGACCCGCGCCACGGCCGCCTCGAGATCATCCAACGAACCGGTGTTGTCGACGACCCAGTCGGCGACGCCGGTTCGCTGCTCTCGGCTCGCCTGAGCCGCGATCCGCTCCCGCGCCTGCGCCTCGGCCATCCCGCGCCGACCCACCAGCCGCTCCACCTGAGCCTCCACCGGCGCGTCCACCACGATGATGCCGTCAAACCTGTCGGCCTGACCGGTCTCTACCAGCAGCGGGATGTCGTGGACGACGACGTCATCCGGTCCGGCCGCGGCCTCCAATTCGGTCCCGCGGGCGCGCACCCGCGGGTGGATGATCGCCTCCAAACGCGCCCGAGCCGCGTCGTCGCCGAACACGCGGGCACCGAGCGCCGGACGATCCAGCGACCCGTCGGCAGCGAGTACGTCGGCGCCGAACGCCTCGACGACCTCCGCGAGGCCGTCCGTACCGGGCTCGACGACCTCACGGGCCAGCTTGTCGGCGTCGATCACGATCACCCCGCGGGCCGCGAGCCGCCGGCTGACCTCGCTCTTGCCCGAGCCGATGCCGCCGGTGAGTCCGATCCGAAGCACCGAGTCAGGGTAGCGGGACGCACGTGCCCGTCATGGATCTGCGCAGTCCTCCGTCATCCGGAGAGGGGTGGGTAACGCGGATATGGGCAGACTTCCTGCCATGACACTGCTCGGTCCTGGGGATGCCGATATCCCCAGGACCCGAAGCAGGTCACGGCACGACGTCGGTGAAGGCGTCGATGCCGTGCGGCGTACCAATGCCGGTCGGTGCGTCGTAGCCCGGTCTGGCGTGGCAGATGTAGCTGCCGCCACAGCGGAACGACGTGACGTTGTCGCCCGCGACAACGTCGTGCAGCACATCCGTACCCGCGTGGGCGTAGAGGTCGGCGCCGTCGTATGAGTCGGCGTCGCCGGCAGCGGCAATCATCCCTGCGACCGATGGCGAGCTGGCACTTGGTGCCGCCGATGACGAACCAGCCCTGTGGCCGCAGTAGCCGGTCGCATCGCAGACGGCCACTCCGGTGTACCGATGCGGGCGTACGAGTCAGTGCTTGGCTTCGGACTCCTGCGCGCGGCCGAAGGTCTGGCGGTAGGACTGCGGCGACGTGCCGCGAATCTGACCGAAGTGGTGCCGCAGCGACGCCGCGTTGCCGAACCCGACCTCGGAGGCGATCTGGTCGACCGGCAGCTCCGTGCGCTCGAGAAGCTCCTCGGCTCGCTGTACTCGCTGCTGGGTGATCCACTGATGCGGCGTCGTCCCGGTCTCGTCGCGGAACCGGCGGGCGAACGTCCGGGCCGACATGTGCACTCGCTCCGCCAGCTCCTGGACCGAGTGCCGCTGGCCGAGATGCTCCACAATCCAGGTCAGCAACGGATTGAGCGTCTCCGCCTCCGATGGCGGCACCGGCGTCCGCAGGTATTGGGCCTGCCCACCGTCGCGCTGCGGCGGCACGACCATGCGACGGGCCGCCATGTTGGCCGCGCGAGCGCCCCACTCCTTGCGCATCAGATGCAGACACGCATCGAGGCCGGCGGCCGATCCGGCGCTCGTGATGACCGGGTCGGAGTCGACATAGAGGACTCCGGGGTCGACCTTGGCGAGCGGGAAGCGCTCGGCGAGCTCGTCGGAGTAAAGCCAGTGAGTCGTGCACGGCCGCCCGTCGAGGAGGCCGGCAGCGCCCAGCGTGAAGGCGCCGACGCACACCGACATGATGCGGGCTCCGCGCTCGTGGGCAGCCTGGAGCGCGTCGACGACCGCGAGCGGCACCGGCTTGTCACGCGGCATCGCCGGCACGGCGACCAGGTCGGCCGCCTCGATCCGCTCCAGACCGTGATGGACCTCGAGGTCGAAACCCATCGAGGTCGCGACCTTGCCGGGCCGCTCGGAACATACGGCGAAATCGGTGTAAGGCACGCCCTGCGGACGGCGATCGATCCCCCAGGCCTCACACAGAACCCCCAGCTCAAAAGGGGCGACTCCGTCGAAGACGACAGCAGCGACATTGGTCAGCATGGCCCCTCCCAGGGTTGGCAGGATATCGACTATACATGGCATCTCTGCCACTGGTGGCAGGATCTCGATACAGGCAGAATATCTGCCATGGACATCGCCATCGCCTTCGTACTCTTCCTGGCCCTGGTCGCCGTGGCGGCCGTGGTCCTGGAACTCAACCATGTGATCCGTGGCGACGGCTACGGACACCGCCCGGCGCCTCGCAGTCTGTCCGACGACAGCGAGAACCGCGCCGTCACCCTCAACCGACTGGCTCGCTGACCGAGCCCTGACAGCCGAAAGCCCCGACCCTCATCGAGAGGGAGCGGGGCTTTCGCCATGTTGTGAGTCGCGCGGTCAGCCTTGGCCGGTGAGTTTCTCCCGGAGCGCCTGAAGCGCCTCGTCGGATGCCAGAGCACCCTCCGCCTCCGGGCCGGGCGTGACCGCCGCCGTCGACGGCGGCGATGACGTGTATTCGTCGCCAGCGCCTTCGTCGTCGTCGGTCTTCTGGTCGGCCTGCTGGGCGTCGGCCACCTGCTTCTTGTGGGCCTCCCAGCGCGCGTGGGCCTCGGCGTACTGCTCCTCCCAGACGGCACGCTGCTCCTCGTAGCCGTCAAGCCACTCGCCGGTGTCGGGGTCGAAGCCCTCGGGATAGACGTAATTGCCCTGCTCGTCGTAGCTGCTCGTCATGCCGTAAAGCGTGGGGTCGAACTCCTCGTCAGAGGCCAATGCCGACTCGTTGGCCTGCTTGAGCGACAGCGAGATGCGACGCCGCTCGAGGTCGATGTCGATGATCTTGACCATGACGTCGTCGCCGACCTGGACGACCTGCTCGGGAATCTCGACGTGGCGCTCGGCCAACTCTGAGATGTGCACCAGGCCCTCGATGCCCTCCTCGACGCGAACGAACGCGCCGAACGGGACGAGCTTGGTGACCTTGCCCGGCACGATCTGGCCGATCTGGTGCGTACGAGCGAAGTGCTGCCACGGGTCTTCCTGGGTCGCCTTGAGCGACAGCGAAACCCGCTCGCGCTCCATGTCGACGTCGAGCACCTCGACCGTGACCTCGTCGCCCACCTGAACGACCTCGCTCGGGTGGTCGATGTGCTTCCAGGACAGCTCCGAGACGTGGACCAGACCGTCGACGCCACCGAGGTCGACGAAGGCACCGAAGTTGACGATGCTCGACACGACGCCCTTGCGGATCTGGCCCTTGGCCAGCTGGGTGAGGAAGTTTTGCCGGACCTCGGACTGCGTCTGCTCGAGCCAAGCGCGACGGGACAGCACCACGTTGTTGCGGTTCTTGTCGAGCTCGATGATCTTGGCCTCGATCTCGCGGCCCACGTAGGGCTGGAGGTCGCGGACCCGGCGCATCTCGACCAGCGACGCGGGCAGGAAGCCGCGCAGGCCGATGTCGAGGATCAGGCCGCCCTTGACGACCTCGATCACCGTGCCGGTGACGACGCCGTCCTCTTCCTTGAGCTTCTCGATCGTGCCCCAGGCGCGCTCGTATTGTGCGCGCTTCTTGGACAGGATCAGCCGACCTTCTTTGTCCTCCTTCTGAAGGACAAGCGCCTCGACCTTGTCGCCGACCGCGACGACGTCATGCGGATCGACGTCGTGCTTGATCGAAAGCTCGCGAGAGGGAATGACCCCTTCGGTCTTGTAGCCGATGTCGAGCAGGACTTCGTCTCGATCGACCTTGACGATCGTGCCGTCCACGATGTCGCCGTCATTGAAGTACTTGATGGTCTCGTCGACCGCTGCGAGGAAGGCGTCCTCTGTGCCGATGTCGTTGACCGCTACCTGCGGCGTCTCTTGCTCCGGAGGTGCCTCGATACTGCTCGTCATGTTGGGGATGGGCTCCGATGGGTCATCTGGCTGTCGTTGGGCGCGCGACAAGCCCCTAAATCGCGATCTGCCGAGGGTTCGGGTGAGGCCGCCGACAACGCGGCGACCATCCATTGGTCGACATGGCGCGAGCACGAACCCACTAGGTCTGGGGGCCGTACAGGCTCATAGCGCAACTGTCAGCGTACGGGGGCGGGCACGACCCGGTCAACGCGGGTTGCCGCTACGCCGCCGGAGCGAGAAAGGCGCGCAGCGCCCCGACGTATAACGCGACGTCGACCGCGGCCATCAGTTCGCGTGCCGAGTGCATAGCCAACTGCGGCGCTCCGACGTCAACAGTGGTGATACCTACCCTTCCTGCGGTGATGGGTCCCACGGTAGACCCGCAAGGCAAATCGGCGCGGTGCATGTAGCGCTGCCAGGGCACGTCGGCCTGGTCGCACGCTGCGGCAAAGGCGGCCGCACCGGGTGCGTCGGTCGCATAGCGCAGCTGGTAGTGCACCTTGAGGACCGGACCGCCGCCGGCCTGGATTCGGTGCGCCGGCTCGTGCCGCTCGGCGTAGTTGGGATGCGTCGCGTGCGACATGTCGCCGGAGGCACAGATCGAACCGGCGATGGCACGGAGGTAGTCCTGTCGGTCTCCCCCGGCGGCAAGTACGACGCGCTCGAGGGTCGACCCGAGAAGGTCGCTGTGGGCGCCGCGATCCGACATGCTGCCCACCTCTTCGTGGTCGAACAACACGAGCATCGGGACAACGTCGCGGGCCTCGTCGACGGCTTCGAGCAGGGCCTGGGTGCCGGCGTAGCAGGTGCCCTGGTTGTCGAGCCGTGGCGCCGCGAGCAGGTCGCCGTCGCGGCCGACGAGGCGACTCGGTGTCAGGTCGTGCGCCATCAGCTCCCAACCGAGGACGTCGGCCGGTCCGACTTCGAGGGTGTCGGCGACGTACCCGATGACGTCGGCTGGCGCGGACCCGACACCCCAGACCGCGTCGAGATGCTGCTGCGGGTTGAGCTCGAGGCCCTTGCGGTTTTCGGCGAGATGGATCGCGAGGTGCGCCACGCGCAGCACCGGGTCGTCGACCCGAAACAGCCGCTCCTCGATCCGACGGTCGACGCGGACGCTGACCCGGCCCGAGATCCCGAGGTCGCGGTCGAGCCACGAGTCGAGTAGCGGCCCACCGTACGGCTCGAGCCCGACGACCTCCCAGCCGGCGCGGGACTGGCTCGGATGCTGCTTGACCCGCAGGTTCGGGCTGTCGGTGTGTCCGCCGACGATACGAAACGGTGTCGTAGGCCCGGCGGCGGATTCGGTCGACCAGGCGATCAGCGAACCGCCGCGCGCGGTGAAGTAGCGGCCCGGCTCCGTCGGCCAGGCGTCGACCTCGGCGAGCCGTCGAAAGCCCGCCGCGTCGAGGGTCCGAGCCACTTCGTCGACCACATGAAACGGTGACGGCCCCGCGTCGACGAAGGCGCACAAGCCCTCGGCGTGTGCACGGTGCGACTCGGCGAACGGGACCGGGGCATTCGTCGACGCGATCATGGCTCCGGATGCTATCGGCCGGACCGCAGCGTCACAGGCGGGCGTTGAGGTCGCCGCTGCGCGCGATGGCCTGGAGCAACGCGTCGGCGCGCTCGACGATCGGGTCGCGAGCGGTCCGCCCGGCGAGCTCGATCAGGGCCCACAGGTCACTGGCGTGGGCAAGCGTCAGAGGATCGTCGGCGAGTCCCGGCGTGTTCGCGACGAAGTGTTCGAGCACTGCCCTCCCCCACGGCGTGCCACGGTCGAAGCGCAACAGGTTGCCGAGGTCGGAGTAGGGGGACCCGGCATGCGCGTACTCCCAGTCGAGCAGCGCGGTCACCCGACCCGACGCCGGGTCGACCAGGATGTTCTTCGGATTGAAGTCGCTGTGCACGAGGCAGGTGCGGTGCACGGTGTCGAGCAAGCCATCGGCCGCGGCGCACATGTCGCGGAGGGCCCGAAGCAGCACAGGGTCCCAGTGCCCGAGGCCTCCGCCGACGCCGACGTGCCGGTCGAGCCACGGCACGAGGCCGTCAGCCGGAGCGTCGTCGCCACTGAGCCGCAGGTCGGAGTCGACAAACATCGCCGGTCGCATGAACGGGATCCCCGAAAGCGTCGTCAGTACGCCGGCGACCGACTGCGCGAGCCACGCGCCGAGATCGGGATGCGCGTGGGCGAGGACGTTGTCGAGCCGCTCCCCCGGCATGTAGCTGATCAGCAGGTGCGCCGGAGAGTCGGGCACCGATGGGTCGGGCCGCCGCAGGTCGAGCACTTGCGGCACCGGGATCAGCCCGCGGACCAGGTGCAGCAGTGCCGCATCGATCGCGGCCCGCTCCGGCTGTCGACCGTAGACCCGCAGCACAGCGGGCTCTCCGGGGCGCTCCACAAGGAAGGTCTCACCGCTGTATCCACCAGCGAGTGGACGCACCGAGAACGCGCCCTCGATCGCCGCCGTGAGATCCGGTCGTACCGTCATGGTCACACCGCACTATAAAGGGCGGGACGCCCGATATGCCTCAAGCGGCGACCACTTCGCGGTCCTCGGCGATCCGCCGTCCACGGGGCCGCTCGTTGCGCCAGAGGAGCACGCCGCCGAGCACCAGCAGGACGAAGCCAGCGATCCCGCCGAACAACGGAATCCAGACCCGGAGCAGCTTGAGCTGGAACGCCTCGTCCTCCCACTCGCCGACGTTGAACGAGACCGTGTCGTCGGTGTACTTCAGCGTCACGTCCGTGATGACGGCTTTCTCTACACCGTCCACCTCGAGCGTGCTGTGCTGCTCCTCCTGAGCGTCGATGATCGTGCCGGTCTCGGGCTCGATCCACACCGTACGCACGTTGGCGTAGATCCGATCGGCTTCGGCCGCCGGTGAGTCCTCGGCGCCACCGACGAGGTAGCCCGGTACTGGTATGTGCTCGGTGCCGGCGGTCTGGAGATCGACGTCGGTGGGCTCGATCGTCTGCACGAACTTGTAGACGGTCAGCCCCTGGATCTCTTCCTCGCCCTCGTAGCGGATCGGCGTCGCCTTCTGCAGCGTGGTATCCCAGAACTCGTAGTCTTTCTTCTCCGTGTGGAACGGGAACTTGAGATACAGGCCGTCGAAATCGACCTCCTTGCGCACCCCGTTGAACTCGGTGTAGCTGTCGCAGCAATCGACCAGTTCGGCGGTGTGCCGGTCGAAAGCGATGCGGTCGAAGGTGGCAGTCAGCGGGTCGCCGTCCGTTGTGGGATCGAAGCCCGGGACGTCGGTGTACGACAACGTCTCGTACACCGCGATCTCCTCGCCGAGTTCGTCGCTCGCCGACTCGCTGTCGTCGACCTGCCCGACGACCTTGCGGACCGACTCGAGTTCGCCTCCGGTCACGATCTGCGGCCGTTCTTGGTGGCGGTCTAAGTAGGTGGCATCCGATCCGGAGGCGACCGCGGGGGTGTCCGTGGTGTCGCGGTCGATCACCGCGAGCGCCAGGCGCGGGTAGGCGTACCACTTCGACAGAGCCGCTCCCACGATGAACAGCATGGCGATACCAAGGCATGCGAAACCAAGCTTCTTGGCCACGTGTGCTCCCTCCACGTCCGCGCAAGTGAGCGGACAGTACCAGTCGGGCTGTCCGTTGGATAGGTTCTCGGCCAGCGCGTCAGGGAGGACGACGGAGTGCACGAGGGACTCGATGAAGTGCGCCGAGATTGGGAGCGTCTCGGTGCCGACGATCCGCTGTGGGCGGTGCTGATGATGCCGGGCACACGCCATGGCGGCTGGAGCCTGGACGACTTCTTGCGGACGGGTCGGGTCGAGGTCGACACCGCCCTCGATCGCCTGCGCTCGCTGACCCGTCCGGGTCCGCTGCGCCGCGTGTTGGACTTTGGCTCCGGCGCCGGTAGGACCACCCAGGCCCTTGCCGAGCATGCCGACCGCGTCGTCGGCGTCGACGCGGCCGCCAGCATGCTCGAGGTCGCCCGCCGAATCGATCGCTCGGAAGGGCGCTGCGAGTTTGTGCAGTGCACCGGCGACGACCTGTCGATGTTCGAGTCGGAGACATTCGACCTGGCCTATTCGAGTCTCGTGCTCCAGCACCTGCCACCGGCGTCGGCACGCGTCTTCCTCGGCGAGCTGGCTCGCGTCGTCCGGCCAGGTGGCGCACTCGTCGTGCAGGTCGCGACCGCGCCGACCAGGAGCGTCAAGGGCTTGCTGTTTCGGTTCGCGCCGCGACGACTGCTGCGGTTCGGCCAGCGTCGCCTCTTGGGCTATCCCGCGCCGATGCGGATGCACGGCATGAGCGCGAGCGAGTTCGAGTCGGCCGTCGCGGCGTACGGCGTCGAGGTGCTCGACCGGGTCGAGGACGCGACGTACGGCGGGCACTGGACCTATCACCGCTACTTCGCAGTCCGACGATGACGGGGTGGCGTCGGCTCTCGCCGGTGACGCTCGGAGCGCTCGCGCTGATCGCGACCCAGCTCGGGCTGCGGGCCTGGGTCGGCTACGGCGGATTCTTCAGCCTCGACGACTACGTCTTCTACACCCGGGCCGCCGAGCAGCCGTTGATGAGCGCGGACTACCTGTTCGAGCCCTACAACGCGCATCTGATGCCGGGCTCGATGGTGTGGGTCTGGCTGACGACTCGAGCGGCACCGTTGTCGTTCGCGCCAGTCGTGACGATCAGCCTGCTGCTCCAACTGGCCGTCGACCTCGCGATGGTGCAGCTGCTCCGACGACTGTTCGGCGACCGGCCGGCGATCCTGCTTCCGTTCGCGGTCTTCTCGTTCGGCACGCTCACGCTGCCCGGCATGGTGTGGTGGGCCGCCGCACTCAACCAGCTCCCCCAGCAGCTGTGCACGCTGCTGGCTCTCCTCGCCCAGGTCCGGTACGCGCGGACCGGCCGGATCCGGGACGCACTGCTCGGTGTCGGCGCGGTCACCGTCGGGCTCTCGTTCTCGGAGAAGACCGCGTTGGCGATGCCGCTGGTCTTCGCGGTCACCTGGCTGTTTCTCGTCGGCGGCGATCCCCTGCGCGGACTGTGGAGCACCGTCCGGCGCTATTGGGTCGTCTGGGTGGGCTACGTCGTGCTCGGCGTCGGGTACGCCGTCGGCTACGCGATGGCGGTCGAAGGTCCCGTACGCGGCGGCGTCACCGCCTCCGAGGCGGTCGACCTCGTCGACGTCGCACTGCGTCGGTCACTGGTGCCGGGCGTCGTCGGTGGGCCGTGGCGGTGGGAGCCGATCGGATGGGTCGACTCGCTGGCCGATCCGCATCCGCTGGCGCAGCTGTTCGCGGCGGTGGTCGTCGTCGGCGTCATCGCGGTGACCATCTCGCGGCGGCGCGGTGCCGCCCGAGGGTGGATCCTTGCCGCCGGCTACGTCGCGGTCGAGATCGGGCTGCTGCTGTTCACCCGTGTGCAGGACACTGGCGTGCTGGCGATCGGAGCCGAGTATCGCTATCTGACCGACCTCGGCCTTGTCGTGACGCTGGCCCTGGCGTTCGCCACCCTCCCGGTGACGGCACCGGTGCGGGCCGGGACTCCCGTCATGCTGCGGCGGCGAGATCGATCGCTCGTCGACCGACTCGGCTCAGGCCCCGTCGACCGGCGTACGGTCGCGGTCGCCGCCGTCATGGGGCTCGCCGTCAGCTCGGCGTACTCGCTCGCGACCTACCGAGAGCGATGGGCCGACAACGCCGGCCGAACGTACTTCGCGAACGCCCGCGCCGATCTCGACCGGGTCGATCCGACCACGGTGCTCTACGACGGACCGGTGCCGAGCGCGGTCGTCTGGCGACTGCTTTGGCCCGCGACACTGCCGTCTCGGCTGCTGCCGCCGACCGGGGCCGAGTTCGACGACCTGCGGCCTGGTGAGTCGACCGCGCGGCTCTATGACATCGGAGCCGACGGCCAGCTGCGACGGTCGACCGTGTCGGGCATCGCCGCGGTGCCGGGCCCCGACGGACCTTGCGGCTGGCGGGTCGACTCGACAGGGGTCGCAGTCCGGCTCGACAGCGCGGCCTTCGCCTGGGACTGGATCGTGCAGCTGCGCTATTCGACCCGGTTCGACGGCACACTCGCGCTCGCGGCCGGCGACACCGACGTCGACGTGCCGGTGACCGAGGGCAACGGCGTCGCCTACGTCGCCGTGTCGGGGGCGGTGTCGTCGGTGCGGTTGGCGACGTCCGGCACCGCGGTTTGCGTCAACGACCTAGTCGTCGGGCTTCCCCAGCCGGCCGACTGGTGAGCGGCCAGCCTGTCGACGAGGGCCGGTGCCACCGCCATCGCCAGCGCGACCAAGGACAGGATCTGGACGGTCCAACCGTCGCCGGTGTAGTCGGCCGACCCCGCCGGTGCCCACGCCAGCACGACTCCGACCGCGCCGTAGACACCGAACGTCGCGGCCGCCCACGCCCACTCGCGGGCGACCGGACGGAGCCGTCGCCACCGCCCCCACTGGATCCGCGCGAGCGCTATGGCCACGGCGACGGCGATTCCGCCCGCCCCGCCGAGACAGCCGAAGGCCACGACGCCTCCGGCCAGCAGCAGCCCCCGCCGCCATCGTTCGCGCCGAGATTGCGCGTCCTGTCCACCGGCCGGAACGGCGGACAGCGATCGCGACTCCCCAGGTGGACAGGACGCGCAATCTCGGCGCGAAGAGTATGGGCGCGAAAGGGTACCGGTCACCGCAGCCGCCGCGAGGAGGACGACGAGCCCCAGTCCGATCGCCAGCGCGACCCGATAACCCGTCGTCGGCCCGAATCGCAGCTCGATCGTCCCGGCCGGACCGGGCGGTACGACATAGCCCTGCTGCCATCCGTCGACGGTGACCGCCTCGAGCTGCTCGCCGTCCAAAGTCGCGACCCAGCCGGCGTTGGCGTTTTCGGTGACGGCGAGCAGCGTGGGTCCGGCCCGCGGCCCGACGTCGATGCGGCGCTCGCTCCGACCCCAGTCGTCGATCGTCCAGGCGACGGTGTCGGCGGGCCGGTCGGGGTCCCAACGGGCATCGGCCATCGTCAGGCTCAGCGCACGCCACCGTGACGTCGACGGCAGGGACACGTCGTGGGTCCCCGCGGTCAGCGTGACCTCCGGCGTCGGGTCTCCAACCGAGTCGACCGCCTCGCACAGCTGAGCTTGGGCCGGCCGCAGTTCGACCAGGTCACGCAGGGAGGTCTCGACCTCGGTGCGTTGCAGCTCGCCGTCGATCAAGGCGTTCGGACCTCGACCGCAGGCCAGGTGGATCGTCTGATCGAGGAGGAGCTCGGCACCGGGGGCGTCGCCGTTGATCTCGATGTCACTGACGCCGACCGGCAGCGCGGTCGTCCGTCGGGTCACCGGGTCATACCACAGCGTTCGGATCGGGTCGTGCAGCCGGAGCGTCAGGTGCCGGGTACGCAACGGCGGCAGGCCGTCGAGCATGCCGTCGCCGCCGACGGCCACGTCGTAGCTCGTCGCATCGGTCTCGACCTCGACCCGAGTCGGCGCCGACGCCGCGAGGTCGCTGTCGTGCACCAGGCGCAGGCCGTCGATCCGCTCCGGTCGGCGCCAGTCAAACTCCAACGTCGGCTCGCCGTCGAACGGACCGGCCACCCAGCCGGTCGACGGATCGCCGTCCACGGCCGCGAGCGGTCCGCCGAGCGGGTCGGGCACGCCGCTCGACGAGGCCGCGACGCCGACCCCGAGCCCGGCGAGCCGGCCGAGCCAGCGATCGAGGCCGATCCCAGGCAGCGGGACGAGTCGGGCGTCGAGCGTGTAGACGTCCGTCGACGGCACGGTGATCTCGCGCTCCAGGCCGGCGTCTTCCTCGCCACCACGCACCAGGCTCGGCGCGCACACGATCGACGTCGCCTCGACGCATCCCGACCGGCGTCCCGTCGGCGCGCTCATGACGATGGCCGCCGGAGGCTGTCCGGCCGCCAGCACGTCCGGCGTCCGGATGACATGCCGCGGCGTCACCCCGGGGATCTCGAGCTCGGCAATCCCCATCACGTCGGTCGAGCCCGACTCGGGTCGGAGCTCGACCGTCAGCGAGTCGGTCGGCTCTGCGTCGAGGTCGACCGTGACCCAACGCCGGTCGCCCGGATCGACCCGGGCCGAGGTCCCGTCGACCTCGACGCCGACCTCCGCGACCGTCGAGAGCGCGCGGGGCAAGGCGAGTTGGAGGATGTCGACCCGGGTCGGTTGGGCGAAGTCGACTCGAATCCATGCGGGGTCGCCGGCCGTGACGGGGTCGGCGAGCCATGCGGTGTCGGACCGGCCGTCGAAGGCGGCGCCAGGTTGCCGATCGGGTCGGCTGCCGCCCCATGCACCGGCATCGGACGCCGACGACGAGACGCGGACGTCGCGTACGCCGAGCCACTCGGCAACCGACTCGTACCGTTCGTCGTCGGTGACGAGGTAGTCCGACGCCGGCTGGTCGAGGCGCAGCGGGTCGGTGTCGGCCAGTGTCTGCGACGCGTTGTCGAGGTTGGCGCCGAAGCTGATCTCCCGCCGGCGCAATCCGTCGGTCAGCACGGTGGCGAGCGACTCGCTCCAGGTCGGCGCTTCCGACGCGAGCACGGTCGGACCCGATGGCAGCGCACCTGCGTCGGCCAGATCGAGCAACGACTCCGGTCCGCCGACGACCTGGGTCACGTCGTGCAACGACGTGATCGACACCGGATCGATCGGGCCGTCGACGGCCCAGATCTCGACCGCGGGATAGTCCGGCTGCAGTCCGCCGTCGACGACCACGCCCGGCTCAGCCTCGACCTCGACACGCGGCCCGAACGCGGCGACTCGGGCGAAGCCCGTCGACTGCTCCAGCACTTGATGGAGGAGTACTGGACGGGGCGTGCCAAGAGCCGCCTGATCGAGGTCGTTGCGGACCACGACGTAACCGATGCCGGCCCGGGCCAAGTACGCGGCGAGACCGTCGGACGGTTGGCCGGCGGCGAACCGCTGCTCCACCGCGTCGAGCATCCGGATGTGACCGGCGGTCACCAGCGGGATCGCGTTCCGAACCTCCCACGACGCGTCGGTCAGCGCCTGCAGCGGTTCGTCGTTGGTCGTGCCCCAGTAGTAGATGCCGAACCGCGAACCCGGTGCCAGCAGCGCGCGACCGTCGGCGTAGTCGTCCAGCCACGTCGCGGTCTGTCGCCAGTAGTCCGGCACGGCGTCGTACGAGCCCTCCGACGGAAGACGACCGGCCAATGCCGGTCCGGCGCTGCCGACGACGGCGAGAGCGGTCATGGCGACGACGGCCCAGGCCGTCGTGCGCGTGACGTCGTCGCGGATCCGTCGGGTGACGACGCCGATCAGATGGGCTAGGCCCAGCACCAGCGGGATCCGGATCAGTGGATCGAACTTGTGCACGTTGCGCAGCGGCGCCAGCAGCCCGTCGAGCGCGTCCCGCTCGAGGCCACTGAGCCATCCGGTGCCCGGCCCGGCGTGCCCGAACGTCACGGCCAGCACACCGAGCATCAGCGAGGTGACGAGCCAGCGCCGCTCGGGCAGGCGGCGGAGCGTGAGTCCGGCCAACCCGACCGCGGCGACGACGACGGTGTCCAAGACCAGCGCCGGCTCGGTGACGAGGTCGTGCCCGGCCTGCCAGGGCGAGCCGAGCCCCGGCCCGAGGTAGCCGACCCAATGCGACGCGCCGCGGACTACTTCGGCGAGCGACGTCGGCGCAGTGGTCACCGACGAGCCTTCGATGTAGTCGAGGAACGGCGGGCTGTAGACGCCGAGTAGGAGGAGCGGCACGACCCACCAGGCGGACGCTGCGAGCACCGCGACCAGCCACCAACCGATCATCCGGAGCGATAGCCGCTCGCGCGGCCTGGTGAGCAGATAGAGACCGGCGGGCGCGATCGCGGCCAAGACGAGTGCGGCGTTGACTCCGCCCATCGCGAAGACGACGAGCCCCGACAGGCAGGCCGCGCGCCGATATGACCCGCGCCGAACGGCGTCCACGAGCGGCACGACGACCCAGGGCGCCAGCGCCATCGGCCACGCCTCGGCCGACACCGGTCCGAGCGTCGACAGGATCCGCGGCGACAGCGCGTACGCGACGGCCGCGATCAGCGCTGCGGTCGGCGTCCCGATCGCGAGCCGGCGGGCCAAGACGTACATGCCGGTGAACCCGACGCACAGCACCACCGCCCACCACAGACGCTGCGTCACCCAGGGCTGCAGGCCGATTGCGTCAGCGACGCCGAAGAATGGTCCCATCGGGAAGAGGTAGCCGTAGGCCTGGTTCTGCAGCTGGCCAGCGAAGCCGGACGGATCCCACAGGTCCAACGCCCGACCCATGAAGCCCCATGGGTCCTCGGTGAGGTCGAGCTTGGTGTCCGGCGCGATCTTGCCCGGCGCCTGCGCGAACGCGAGCACGGTGAGCAGCGCGCAGACGACGAGCTGCGGCGAGCGACTACGCAGCGTCGTAACCGCGCTCACCGCACCTCCAGGACGAGAACGTAGTTCCAGCACACGACTTCACGGACGCCCGGAACGGCGGCGACCCACTGGGCCCACCACGGGTGGTAGCGCGGCAGCGCCGCGCGTACTCGAACGCGACGGTCGACCTCCGCGCCGCGCGCCCAGCGCAGCATCCGATGCGCCGACACCGCGAACAAGGAGCGGCCGTAGTCGTTCTTCGGGCGACGGCCGTGGCGTCGGACGAACCGTCGCGCCGCGTACCGGCCGCCGAGGTAGTGCCACGGCGACGTCTCGTGTCCGCCCCACGGCGACAGCCACGTGGTCCACGACAAGAACACGATGCCGCCGGGCCGGGTGACGCGGACCATCTCGTCGACCATCCGCTCCGGATCAGGCACGTGTTCGAGCACGTTGCTCGAGTAGCAGGCGTCGACCGCCGCGTCCCGGACCGGCAGGTCGAGGCCGCTGCCGACGACCGTGCCGGGGCCGGGTTTGCCGACGGCGCTCAGCTCGCCGAGGTCGGAGTCGACCGAGACGTACGCCGCACCGGCGCCGTGGAAGGCGTCGGCGAAGTAGCCCGGTCCCCCGCCGACGTCGAGCACGACCGCGTCCTCGAGCGGCGTCCAGGCCGACAGCTGACGCACCGAGTCGGCGGCCAGCAGCGAGTAGAACCGGTCCGGGTCGGACTGCTCGACCAGGAACGCGCGAAACAGTCGCCACGACCGGCGCAGCGTCGCCGAGGCATGCTCGGGCCGCCTCCCTCGTGCTCCCACGCGGCGACGATAGCCGCCCGACGGCCCGCGGTCGCCGGGACCGGTCGGCTAGCGGCCGGCGTCGAGCTCGCGGACCTCGACGGAGCCGTCGGCCACCACGAACGCCTGGCCGTCGCGCAGGCACCGATAGTCGAGACCCTTCTCCGACAGGTCAGCCTCGACCCGGTCGATGGCCGCCGACTCGGGATGGTCGGATTGCCAGTGCGGCAGGATCCGGAACGGGATCAGACCCATGCATCGAGGTTCGGCATCCCGCGGATAGCCGTCGGGGACCACCGATGCCCCGTCGACGAGATCGATGCCGGCGAGATCGGGTCCGGCCATGCACGAGCCGGCCGAGTAACCGCCGTAGACGAAGGTCGGGTCGGCCAGCCGGTTAGGCACGATGTCGACGAAGCCGGACGCGACCATCGCCCGCGCCAGGACGAACGAGTTGCCGCCGACGGCCCACACCAGATCGAGCGCGTCCAGTTGATCACGCAGGGCGTCGGGCTGGTCGAAATAGCGCCGCAGGTCGAGCTCTTCGCACGCGTACCCGAGCTCCTCCAGCGGCCGGCGCTCCCGGTCGAGGTTGTGATCGCGGGTCGACCCGAACTCGTCGAGCGCGTTGAGCACGATGCCCGCCCGACCGGTGCCGTCGGCCGGGCCCAGCTCGCTCGGTCGCTGACCGGCCCGCAGGTACCAGGAGCTCAGGAACAGCCGCATCTCGGACTACTCCACCGGCGGCAGCTCGGGCGGGCGCACCGGCGGGTGCTCGACGAGAGTCCGCAACGCCAGGTCGATCGCCATGTCGAGCTGCGGGTCGCGGCCGTTCGCTCGGTCCTGCGGCGTCATGACGACCTCGATGTCAGGGTCGACGCCGTAGTTTTCGATGCCCCACTCGAGCCCTTCGAACCAGAACGAGTATCGCGGCTGGGTCACGATGGTGCCGTCGACGAGCTTGTATCTCCCGTCGATGCCGACGACTCCGCCCCACGTACGGACACCGACGACCGGGGCGATCTCGTACGTCTGGAGGGCCGCCGTGACGATGTCGCCGTCCGAGCCGGCCCATTCGTCGGTGACCGCGACGATCGGACCGCGCGGCGCGTCGACCGGGTAGGGCTCCGGCCGCATGTCGCGGGCGAGATCCCATCCGATGACACGGCGGGCGAACCGCTCGATCACCAGCTGCGACGTGTAGCCGCCGCCGTTTTCGCGGACGTCGAGGATGACGCCGTCGCAGGCCATCTGGGTCCGCAGGTCACGATGCAGCTGCGCCCAGCCCACCTCCATCATGTCGGGCACGTGGAGATAGCCGAGCCGGCCGTCGGACTTCTCCCGCACGTACTCCCGGCGTCCGGCCACCCACTCGTGATAGCGCAGCGTCAGCTCGTCATCGACGGGCTTGACGACGACTCGGCGGGTCTCCCCGTCGGCCGTCTCGATCGTCAGCTCGACCGGCTTGTCCACGGTGCCAACCAGCAGCGGCCCGGGGCCGACGGTCGGATCGACCGGGCGACCGTCGACCGCGCGAATCGCGTCACCGGCTCGGGCACCGACGCCCGGCGCCATCAGCGGCGAGCGGGCTCGAGGGTCGGACGACTCGCCGGCGATGATCCGCTCGATCCGCCATGCGCCGTCGGCATCCGGACTCAGGTCGGCGCCGAGGAGTCCGACGCGACGATCATGGTCGCGCTTGACCGGTGGCGGCACCACGTAGGCATGCGACGTGCCGAGCTCACCCTGCACCTCCCACAGCAGGTCGACCAGGTCGTCGTGGCTGCCGATCCGGTCGACGATCGGGCGGTAGCGATCGAGCACGCCGGCCCAGTCGACGCCGCCCATGTCGGCCCGCCAGTAGTGGTCTCGCATCAGCCGGCCGGCCTCGTCGAACGCTTGGATCCACTCGGCCCCCGGCTGCACGTCGACGCGTACCCGAGAGAGGTCGACCGAGAACTGGTCGTCGGCGTCGGGCAAGCCCAAGTCGCCCAGGCCCTGCGGCGGGCGCGGCTCGGGCGGTCGGAGCTCGAGGGTGCCCTCGTCGAGCACCACCAGGCGCTTGCCGTCGCCGCTCACCTCGACGCCGTCAACGGCCCCGGCGAGCACGTCGCACCGTCGGCGGCGCAGGTCGTAGCGCTCGAGGGCCGGCCGTGGCGGCTCGTCGTCGGCGCCGGCGAGATCGTCGCCGAGCTCACCGGTCAGCGGCTTGCGCAGCCACACCACTCCGTCGTGGATGGCGCGCAGCCCGGTGTAACGGGCCGCCGGCACCGGGAACGGACGGATCCGCTGCTCGATGCCGTCGGGGTCGACGACGGACTGTGGCACGTCGGGCTTGTCGGCCGCTTTGTTCTTGTCGTCTCCAGAGTCGTCGACGGGACGGCCGGCCAGCTCGGCGTCGAAGGGAGACGGCGTCGTCGCGGCCAGCGGCACGAGATACGGCCGGCACCCGCTCGGGAAGCTCAGGTCGAACACGTACGCGTCGAGCATGGGGTCGAAGCTGCGTACCGACAAGAACGCCAGATGCTTGCCGTCACGGGTAAACGTCGGCTGGATGTCGGTAAAGCGCAGCGACGTCACGTCGATGACCTCGCCGCCTTCGACGCGGGCGAGCCGGATCTGACGCAGCCCCGACAGGTCTCCCCCGATTCGGGTCAGGCCCGGATGCGACCACGCGAGCCACGCCGAGTCGGGCGAAAACGCCAGCCCGCTCACGTCACCGTCGTCGGAGCGAGCCAACTCGCGAACGTCGCCGCTGGCGGCGTCGACGACGAGTAGCCGACCGTCGTGGCTGGCGACGGCGAGCACCGAACCGTCCGGGGCCGCGGCGAGCTCGAGCACTCGACCGACCTGTCCCGACCCGAAGCGCTGCGCCGAGCCGTCAGAGCCCGGGGCCGCAACGATCTCGATCGCGTCATCGCCGTCGGCGTCGCTCACCCACGCGACCCGATCGGATCCGAGGTTGACCGGCAGCCGTGCGCGGACGCCGGTCTCGCCCATCAACGCGCGAACCGGCCCGTCCCGATGGGTCAGCCACTGGACGGTGCCACGGACCTCGATCGCGCTCGCCCGGCCGGTGGCGTCGGGCGCGACCGAGCCGAGGTGTTTTGCGACGTCGACCGGCTTCGACCGGCGACCCGGTCGACTGCTGCCGAGCGAGATCTCCAGTCGACGCGGCGCCGATGTGCCGGGTTCGTCGATGACCCACAGTGAGCCGGCGGTCTCGTAGACGATGCGAGCTCCGTCGGTGCTGGCATGCCGTACGTAGAACTCGTGTGACGTCAGCGCCGACAGGGTTTGCTCGTCGCGATCGAGGGCGTAGACCTGCGCGATGCCCTCGTGGTCGGACACCACATGGATGCGGTCGCTAACCCACATCGGCCACGGCAGCGACGCGACGTGGTCGGGCAGCAGCCGTTCGAACTCGCCGTCGCCGCGCCGGTCCAGCCACAGCCGGGCGGCGGTGCCTCCGCGGTAGCGCTTCCACCACGCGATGTCGCGGATGTATCCCGCCGGTGAAGCGACCAGGACCTCGCCCGAGGGGCCGAAGGAGACGTCGTTGACGATCCCGAACGGCAGCACCTGGCCCGGCCCACCGTCGAGCGGCAATGCGTACGCGGTGCTGCGGGCCCGGCCGCCTTGCCCGGCGGTGGTGACTGCCACGACCTCGCCGTCCGGCGTCCAACCACGCATCAGGGTGCGCTGCGCCCCCCAGTAGGTCAGGCGCCGGCTGTCACCGCCGTCGACCGGCGCGACGTAGACCTCCGGTGCGCCGTCGCGAGCACTCGTCCACGCCACCGTCGCGCCGTCGGGCGCGAAGTGCGGATAGCTCGCCGGCGATCGATCGGCCGACAGCCGCCAGGCACGGCCACCGGCGACCGGTGCCAGCCACACGTCGTCTTCGGCGACGAAGGTCACGAGATCGCCGTGGAGATGGGGAAAACGCAGATAACCGTCGGGCATGCCCAGACACTAGCTCGGCTGATAGCGTCCGCCTCGAGAGGAGCAGCGCGGATGCCCGTACCGCCACCTTTTCGCCATGTGGTGTTGTGCAACTGGCGAGATACGAGCAACCCCGAAGGCGGCGGATCCGAGCGCTATGTCGAACGAATGGCGCGCGGTCTGGCCGCTCGAGGTTGCCGCGTGACCGTGTGCTGCGCCCGCCACGACAACGCCCCCGACGATGAGATCCGCGACGGCGTCCGCTTCGTTCGTCGCGGCGGCAAGCTCGGCGTCTATCCGAAGACGCTGGCCGGCATCGCCTTGCGCCGGCTCGGCCCGATCGACCTCGTCGTCGACGTGCAAAACGGGATGCCGTTCTTCACTCGCCTGGCCACCGGGCGGCCCGTGGTCGTGCTCGTTCACCACGTCCATCGAGAGCAGTGGCCGGTCGTCTATCCGGGGCCGGCCGGTCGAGTCGGCTGGTGGATCGAGTCGGTGCTGTCGCCGCGCCTCTACGCCGGCTGCCAGTACGTCGCGGTGTCGGCCGCCACGCGCGACGAGCTCGGCGAGCTCGGGATCGACCCTGGTCGGATCGCGGTCGTCCACAACGGAAGCGACCCAGCCCCCGACCTCACCGGCGAACGAGCCGCCACTCCGACGATCTGCGTCGTCGGACGGCTGGTGCCACACAAACGGATCGAGCATGCGATCGACGCCGTCGCACAGCTGCGCGCCCGGTTCCCCGATCTCCGTTGCCGCGTCGCCGGCGCCGGCTGGTGGGAGGAAAGCCTGCAGTCGTACGCCGTCGAGCGCGGCGTCGCCGGCGCCGTCGAGTTCCTCGGGCATGTCGACGAGGCCGCGAAGCACGAGCTCTACGCGAACGCCTGGGTCCAGGCTCTGCCGTCGCTCAAGGAGGGGTGGGGACTCGTCGTCGGCGAGGCTGGCGCGCACGCGACGCCAACGGTGGCCTATCGCTCGGCCCGCGGGACGCGCGAGTCCATCGTCGACGCCGAGTCGGGGATACTCGTCGACTCCCAGGCAGACTTCGTGGGAGCACTAGCTCGACTGTTGAACGACGCGGAGCTTCGCGAGCGACTCGGCAAGGGAGCTCACGAACAGTCCGTGCGCTACAGCTGGCAACACGCCGAGGCGTCGTTCGTCAGCGTCCTCAGTCGGGCGTACGAACGAGGCCGGACCGGCTCGATCGATCCTTAGCCGTCGGTCCCGTACTGCACGACCGATGTCTCGACGGGATCCGGGTCGTCGTCGGCGTTGGTCGTCACGATGGTGACCATCGTGCCGATTGCCAGGCCTGCTCCGACGACGAGCGCAACCGCGCCCGCAAGAATCGATCCCATGCGCGCTCCCTGTCCATCTCCCGCGACGGAGGCTATCAGCCCCGAGGAGCATGCGGTGGCCGCCAGCGTCGTCGAGCCGCGCCGACGATGGCCGTCCCGATCACACCGATCGCCGCGATCCATGCGGCTGCGACCGCCACGACTCGACCGGCGGCAGGCTCCGGAGGATCGGCGATCGGCCCCGGGACGGCATAGACCGCGAGCCGGTCGGACTGCCAGACCGATGTGAGACCGGCGAGCGATACCCCCGCAGGTCCCGCGTCCGACTCGACCACGACGACGCCGATCCCGAGCTCGGCGAGCCGGGCGGCGACCGCGTCCGCGCCGGCATCGCCGGTCAGGGCGGCCTCCACCGCGTCGGCACGCGGATCCTCGCCGTCGATCAGCTCGCCCGAGACGACCAGGTCGTCGTTGACGACGGTGTCGCGGTCATAGAACCTCCCGGCCGGATCCAGCACCGGCTGGTCGTGGTTCCACGACGGCGCGCGATAGGCGGTGAACGGAAGGACGAGGAGGTCGCCGTCGGCCTCGAGCCGGTCGACCGCGCGACCCGCGTCGTGCCACGCATCGGGGTACGACACCGCTCGTAGTCTGTCGCCGGCGCCCCAGGCGAGGTCGGGAAGCAGCGCCAGTGGCCAGACGGCGGCGAGAACGACGGCAAACGTCGCCACGGCCCGACGCGGCCGGTCCGCCAGCGCTTGGACGGCCCAGCCGAAGGCGATCGCCTGACCCAACGCCAGCAGCGGCACGAACCGCGTGCCGTCTCGGAGCAACCCTCCGCCCGGCAGTCGGGCACCCGTCCAACCCACGGCGTCGGACGCGAGCCAGCCGGCCAGGCCGATCGCGAGGCCGATGATCGCCAGGCCGGCGAACGCCACCGCCTCGTGCCGGTCGGCAGCTAGCCAACGCCGCCAACCCCAGACGACCATTGCGGCGACCGTGACGAGACCCAACAGTGCAATCGGGGTGTCGCGGCTGTCCGGCACGACCTCCGCATTCCACACGCCACCGAGACTCAGCAGCGCGCCCAGCCGACCCAGCCAGCCCTCAGGCTCGACACCGAACCGCTCGACGGCGTCGGCGTCGCTGACGGTCCCGCCGGGCATGGCTAGGCCCGCGACTACCCACGGAGCGTTGACCGCCAGCCCGGTGGCCAACACCGCGCCGATCCGGCGTCGTCGCGTAGCGGCCGGGCCGCCCGCCTGGGTCGCCAGCGCGACGGCGATCCCGAGGAGGCCACCGACTGCGCTGGTCGCGCTCGCGGCCAGGCCGATCGCTAGTGCCGACCAAGCCGACCGATCGCCGCGGCGTAGCCGTCGACCGGCGACCACGATCCAGGGCAGCGCGGCGTAACCCACCAGCAGCGGCCAGTGGCCGAGCACGAGCCGCTCGGCCACGAAGGCGTTCCACTCGTACAGGCTGGCCGCGGCGATCGCGGCGGCGGCGCCCTGACCTCGACACACGCGCGCCGCTCCATAGCCAGCCAGGCCGAGGCTCGCGAGCAGGATCGCCTTCTGCAGGAGATGGCCGGGTACGACGTTGTCGACGACCGCGACGACCGCGTCCGACGGCACCGCCCGAGGCAGCGCCGTGCCGAGGCCCCACGCGTCCCGGTCGAGCGCGAGATTCGGCACCCACACCATGTCGTAGCTGAGGACATACCCGGGGGCGAGCGCTGGGCCGCAGATCACGAGCGCGAGCAGCCACGGCCAGGCCGCCACCAACACTCGCACTCGCCGCGACATGCGTCGGTCCGCCTCCCTGCCGCTCCCGTCCGGGCCGGACTATCCTCTCCCGGTCCCTGAAAGAGACGGAGCCGCCATGCCGCTGCCACCCGCTGGCCTGCGCGCCAGGCTGGCCGATGCCGGCATCGTCGCCGTGTCGATCACCGCGATGAACCTCGCTACGTACGGCTTCACGCTGATCGCTGCGCGGCTCCTCGAGCCGAAGTACTTCGGTGAGCTGACCGCGTTGATGGGCATCATCCTGGTCGGCAACGTCGCATCGCTCGGCTTGCAGGCTACGACCGCGCGCCGGCTCGCCACCCGAGATCCCAAGGATCATCCGGCCGTCATCGCCGCAGCCCGCCGGGCGACTTGGATCGCGGCCGCGATCGTGTCAGCGGTCGCGTTGGCCCTGGCGCCGGTCCTGCGCGAGGTGCTCGCGCTGTCGTCGTGGTGGTCGATGGTGTTCGTGGCCGGCACGCTCGTCCCGCTCACGGTCTTCGGCACCGAGGCCGGTGTCGCCCAAGGCAGCCGGCGATGGAGCCGCCTGGCGGTGCTCTATGCGGCGGTCGGCCTCGGGCGACTTGTCTTCGGCTCGCTCGCCGCCGTCGTCGAGCCGCGGCCAAGCATCGTCATGCTGGGCGTGCTGCTCGGCACCGTCGTACCCGTCCTGGCGGGCTGGTCGCTGCTACGACCACGTCCGCCGGACACCGAACCCCCGGCCGATTCCGCGAGTCGGGCCGTCCTCGTCGAGACCATCCACGGCACGCATGCGCTCCTGGCCTACTTCGCGCTCACCAACGCCGACGCGGTCCTCGCCCGCGTGATCTTCAGCCCCCACGACAGCGGGGTCTATGCGGCCGGGCTGATCGTCACCAAGGCCTGCCTGTTCCTCCCCCAGTTCGTCACCGTGGTCGCCTTTCCCGACCTGGCACAGGCGGTGGACCGTCGCACCCGACAGGTCGCGGCAACGATCATCGCCGCCCTCGGAGCCGCGGTCGTCGCCGGCGTCTGGCTGCTCCCCGACCTCGCGCTGGCGTTCGTCGGCGGCGACGACTACGCCGAGGTCCAGTCGCTCCTGCCGCTGTTCGCGATCGAGGGCTCGATGTTCGCCTTAGTGCAGTTGCTGTTGTACGACGCACTGGCTCGACGGAGTCGGATCATCGTGGTCGCCCTGTGGACCGCGCTCGCCGTCGCGACCGCGATCGCGCTGACGGCGGTCGACCAGATCGACGTCCTGCCCGTCGTCGTCACCGCGGCAGCCGCGGGTGTCGCCTTGGCCGCCGTCGTCCAAATGCGGCCACGCCTCTCGCGGGGGCGGTAGACGCCGCGGCCCACGCGTCCCACCGTTAGTGGGCGGCCTCGTGCCAGCTCCGACCGGTGCCGACCGAGACGTCCAACGCGACGGTGAGGTCGGCCGCCCCGGCCATCTGGGAGCGGACCAGCTCGGTCACCTGCTCGAGCTCCCCCGGCGCGACCTCGAGCAGCAGTTCGTCGTGCACCTGGAGCAACATCCGCGACGCGAGTCCGGCTTGGAGAATCGCCTCGTGAACGCGGAGCATCGCCACCTTGATGATGTCGGCCGCCGACCCCTGGATCGGAGCATTGAGCGCCATCCGCTCGGCCATCTGCCGCCGCTGCCGGTTGTCACTGGTCAGGTCCGGCAAATAGCGCCGCCGACCCATGATCGTCTCGGTGAACGTGGTCCGGCGGGCCTCGCCGACGACGCCGTGCAGATAGTCGCGGATGCCGCCGAAGCGCTCGAAGTATTCGTCCATCAGACCCTGCGCCTCGCGGGGTTCGATGCCGAGCTGCTGGGAGAGTCCGTACGACGACAGGCCATAGGCCAGGCCGTAGTTCATCGCCTTGATCTTGCTCCGCATCTCGCCGTTGACCTGCTCGGGATCGACGTCGAACACCCGAGCTGCCGTCACGGCGTGGAAGTCCATGCCGGACTGGAACGCCTCGATGATGTTGGCGTCCTCCGACAGATGCGCCATGATCCGCATCTCGATCTGGCTGTAGTCGGCCGTCAGCAACGTCTCGTAGCCGTCGCCGACGATGAACGCGGTCCGGATCCGACGCCCCGACTCGGTTCGGATCGGCACGTTTTGCAGGTTGGGGTCGGTCGAGGCGAGCCGTCCGGTGGCAGCGACCGTCTGGATGAACGTCGTGTGGATCCGGCCGTCGTCGGCGATCGTCTTGCGCAAACCCTCGACGGTCGATCGCAGCTTGCTCGCGTCTCGATGCGCAAGCAGGTGCTGGAGGAACGGGTGCTCCGTCTTGGCATAGAGCCCCTGCAGCGACTCGGCGTCGGTCGTGTAGCCGGTCTTGGTGCGCTTGGTCTTGGGCATGGCGAGCTCGTCGAACAACACGACCTGCAGCTGCTTCGGCGAGCCCAGGTTGATCTGCTTGCCGATGACGGCGTAAGCGTCCTCGGCGGCCGCCCGAACATGCTCGGCGAACTCGTCCTCGAGCTCGGCGAGAACGTCGTCGTCGACGGCGATGCCGACCCGCTCCATGTCGGCGAGCACGTCGACGAGCGGCAGCTCCACGTCGCGCATGAGAGTTGCGCCGCCGCGCTGCTCGACCTCGGCTTCGAACACCTCCGCCAGGTCGACGGCGGCCCGCGCCCGAACCATGTCGGCCTCGGTGCTGGCGCCCTCGTCGACGTCGAGAGTCAACTGGTCGCCGTCGGCGTCGTCGCGCAGCTCTCGATGTAGGTAGCGCAGCGAGAGGTCGGCCAAGTCGTAGGACCGCTGATCGGGCCGGGCCAGATAGGCCGCGATCGCGGTGTCGCAGGCGAGCCCCCTCAGAGTCCAGCCCTGGGCCGCCAGCGCGTGCATCGGCCCTTTGGCGTCATGCATGACCTTCGGCCGGTCGGGGTCGGCCAGCCATCCAGCCAGCGCCTGATCGTCGTCGGGTGACATCGCGGGCACGTCGATCCACGCGGCCGGACCGTCGGGATGGGCGAGGCCGACGGCGTCGACTCGACCCGTGCCGCGCCCCCACCAGCCCTTGACCGCGACGCCGAGCCGCTGTGACGCGCCGCCGTATTTGGCCAGCCATTCGGTGAGCGCACCCGGGGCCAGGCGCTCGCCGTCGACTGTCAACGCCGACTCGGCCTGCGGCTCGTCGACCGACAAGTACTCGAACAAGCGGTCGCGGAGCACCCGAAACTCCAGGCTGTCGAACACCTGGTGGATGGCGTCTCGATCCCACGGCTGCATCTCGAGCTCGGCGGGTTTCAGGTCCAGCTCGAGGTCGCGCACCAGCGCATTGACCCGACGGTTGCGCAGCACGTCGGACAGGTGCTCCCGCAGCGAGTCGCCGGCCTTGCCCTTGATCTGGTCGACCTGCGCGATCACGCCGTCGAGCCCGTCGAACTGGCCGAGCCACTTGGCGGCCGTCTTCGGGCCGACGCCGGGGACGCCGGGCAGGTTGTCGCTCGTCTCGCCCACGAGAGCGGCGAGGTCGGGATAGCGCTCGGGCCGAACGCCGTACTTCTCGTCGACGGCGTCCGGGGTCATCCGCTTGAGCTCCGAAACGCCGCGGATGGCGTAGAGCACCGTCGTCTGGCCGGTGACCAGCTGGAACGTGTCGCGGTCACCGGTGCAGATCAGGACCTCGAAGCCATCGGCCTCGGCCCGGGTGGCCAGCGTGGCGATCACGTCGTCGGCTTCGAACCCCTCCATCTCGACACTCGGGATATGCAGCGCGCCGAGGACCTCCTTGACGAGGGAGACCTGGCCGCTGAACTCGGGCGGCGACTTGCTGCGGTTGGCCTTGTAGTCGGCGTATTCGGCGAGCCGGAAGGTCTGCCGCGACACATCGAAGGCCACCGCGACGTGGGTCGGCTGCTCGTCGCGGAGCACGTTGATGAGCATCGAGGTGAACCCGTAGACCGCGTTGGTGTGCTGCCCCGTCGTGGTCGAAAAGTTTTCGACGGGCAGCGCGAAGAATGCCCGGTAGGCCACCGAGTGGCCGTCGATCAGAAGCAGTCGAGGTTGCTTGGCGTCACCCACGGCAGCGACTCTAACCGGCGCTCCCGACAGGCGTTAGGGGAGCACGGACTGCGACGCTACGGCGCGACGGCGTCGCGGGTCCGCCGCCGCCGTAGCCGCCGTCGGGCCGCAACCAGCCGACCGGTGCCGGCGGCCCGCAGGCCGTCGGTGGGATTCGCCGTGAGCGGGATGACGGCGGCGCCGGCGAGACGTGCCCGCAGCGCGCCCACCGAGACGCCGCGCAGCACGGCCACCTGGCAGAAGCCCAGACGGGCCAGGAAGCGATGAGCCTCCCGGCTGCTGGCCGGCGTCGTGGCGATGAGATGCGCCGACTTGGTGTCCTCGGCCCATGAGGTCGCGGCGGTCAGGAGAGCCGATGCGATGCCCCGACGGCGGTGCCCCGCGCGGACATGCAGGTGCGAGATGTGGATCGCCTGCGTGAGCTGGATCGGCGAGATCGGGGCCCGACGCAGGTGGAGGGCGCCGATGATCTTGCTGTCGGCCTCCGCCACGAGCAGCAGCTCGTCGGGATCGCCGTCGACCCGCGCGATCGCCTCGGCAGCCTCGTCGTATGCCTCCGGACGGACCTCGACGACGGCCGCGCCCTCGGCGGGAGCGCTGTCGTCTTGATCGCTGGCCTCGGTCCACACATCCACGAGATCGCCGGCATCGGCCGGTCGAGCGACTCGCACCCCTACGACGGTACGCGCCACGGGTCCCGCTCCTTTACGCATCAGGGCAGGATCCTTCGCGGACCACGCCAAGGCTGAACAGATTACTCCCGAGCGGCTGTTTATGACCGGGCCATGGTCGATTCTGCCCAACCGTTCAAGCACTTGGGAACCTGCTCGCGAAAATCGACGTGTACGTCGGATAAGCCGGCTTCACACGATAAGGCGAGTGCTGACCCCACACTCCATCACCCAGCGTCACCGGCGAACGCCGCACGTAAACGAAGTGTTGCGATTCGCAGCCGGGTGGGGCGCGCCGGTCCCGCTCAGACACGATGGCCGCTATGCTCCCCACGCTGATTCGGGACATCAGCCTGACCTGGTGGCATCTGCCACCGCGCAGCCGAAAGGACGGGAGTCGTTCGTGCGTCAGCCCCTCATCCGCACGTTCGGGCTGCTGACAGCCGTCGTCATCGCGGTCCTGACCACCGCGACGGCGTCCAGCGCCGCCGCCGCAGCCCCCGCGAAGCAACAGGACGCGGTCAACATCGTCGGGATATTGCTCGACAACCGTACGACGCCCAAGACCCCGGTCGCCGGCGTCAAGATCACCGTCCTCGACGACGAGGGCAACGTCGTCGGCGAGGACCTCAGCGGCAAGGACGGCCGATTCAAGATCCCGATCGGCGACGCGATCAAGGTCTTGGGAAACACGTACACGGTGCGCCTCGACGACTCGACGTTGCCTGAGGACTCGTATCTCACCGATCCCGATGCCATCGAGCGCAGCTTCCAGATCAAGACCGACCAGGACTATGCGGTCAACTTCGACATCGGTCCGGACATCTTCGCCGAGGATCCGTGGTACGAGCAGGCGCTGGACCTTGCCGTCAGCGGCATCCTGCTCGGCCTGCTCCTGGCACTGGCGTCGCTCGGACTCTCCATGGTCTTCGGCACGACCGGTCTGACGAACTTCGCGCACGGTGAGCTCGTGACGTTCGGCGCCGTCGTCGCGTACTTCTTCGACTCCGACCTCGGCGTCCCCGTGATCCTGGCCGGCATCATCGCCGTCATCTTGTCCGGCGCCTTCGGCTGGGCGCAGGATGCCGGCCTGTGGCGCCCGCTGCGGCGACGTGGGACGGGCTTGATCGCGATGATGATCGTGAGCATCGGCCTGGGGCTGTTCCTCCGCAACGTCTACCAGTACCTCTTCGGCGCCGACAGCCACAACTACACGCAGTACGCGACCGTGGCGCCCTGGACCATCGGCCCGATCGACCTGACACCCAAGGACTTCATCGCCGGCGTCTTGTGCATCGTCATCCTGGTCGCGGTCTCGCTGGTCGTCACCAAGACTCGGCTCGGGAAGGCCACCCGTGCGGTCTCCGACAGCCCGTCGCTCGCCGCCTCGTCCGGCATTAACGTCAACCAGGTGATCACGATCGTCTGGGTCGTCGGCGCGGCGTTGGCCGGTGCCGGCGGTTTCCTGTTCGGCCTGACGCAGAGCTTCGACTATCAGGTCGGCTTCAAGATCCTGCTGCTGATCTTCGCGGCCGTCATCCTCGGCGGCCTCGGCACGATCTGGGGGGTCATGGTGGGCTCGTTGATCGTCGGACTCGCCGTCGAGGAGTCCACGCTGATCATCCCGGCCGAGCTGAAGTACACCGGTGCTTTGGTGCTGTTGATTCTGGTTCTGCTCGTACGTCCGCAGGGCATTCTCGGTCGTCGTGAACGGATTGGGTGAGGAGGTAGACGATGAGCTGGATTGATGTTTTCTCCCAATCGTTCGAGCAGATGATCGGGCCGAGCGCGGTGTTCTACTGCCTCGCAGCGATCGGGCTCAATGTGCACTTCGGCTACACCGGACTGCTCAACTTCGGCCAATCGGCCTTCATGATGGTGGCGGCCTACGCACTCGGCTCGATGGTTGCCACCTGGGACCTGAGCTTCTGGATCGGCATCTTGGTCGGCTTCGGCGGCGTCGCGGTATTGGCCCTGATACTCGGTCTGCCCACGCTGCGATTGCGCGCCGACTATCTTGCGATCGTCACCATCGCCGCGGCGGAAGCGATCCGTCAGATCCTCGGCTCGGTGAGCCTGGTCGAATACTTCAACGGCCAGGACGGCCTGTTCGGATTCCAGCAGACCTTCATAGACCTGAATCCGTTCGGCGACAGCGTCGGCTTCACCCTCGGCGGTCTCACGATCAACTGGAGTGCCTACGACTTCTTTGTCATGGTCGTCGGCTGGACTTTGATCGCCATCTCATGCCTGATCGTCTTCTTGCTGATGCGTAGCCCGTGGGGACGCGTGGTGAAGGGCGTCCGTGAAGACGAAGAAGCGGTGCGCAGCCTCGGCAAGAACGTCTATGCCTTAAAGATGCAGTCGCTGACGATCGGCGGCATGTTCGGTGGTCTGGCGGGGTTCATGACCGCGCTGGCACACAACCCGGCGCCGTCGGACTTCGCGACAGATACGACATTCTTCGCCTGGACGATCCTGCTGCTGGGCGGCGCCGCTCGCGTGTTCGGACCCGTCGCCGGCGCCATAATCTTCTGGTTCTTCATCAGCTGGCTCGATCTGTTCTTCGACAAGGCGACGGCGGAGAACCTCATCCCGGACGCGATCATGGATGCCAATCAGGCGAGTCTGATGCGGCTGATCGTGCTCGGTTTGGTTCTGATGCTCTTGATGATCTTCCGGCCGCAAGGCATCTTTGGAGACCGGAAGGAGTTGGCGATCGATGCCCGCTGACAACCCAGCGCCTGCCGGCTCCGAGCCGACCGCGCTCGACTCGGCCGCAACCGACCAGGGGTCGGCCAAGTCGGAGCCGATCCTCACGGCCGACGGCGTGAAGCGGACCTTCGGCGGCCTTGTCGCCGTCGACGTCGATCACGTCGAGATTCAGCGCGGCATCATCACGGCGCTGATCGGACCCAACGGGGCAGGCAAGACCACGTTCTTCAACCTGCTGACGGGCTTCGACAAACCCGATCAGGGAACCTGGTCGTTCAACGGCACCGACATCACGGGGCGTCCCGCCTACCGGGTCGCTCGTTCCGGCATGGTGCGCACGTTCCAGCTCACCAAGGCGCTGTCGCGGCTGACCGTCCTCGAAAACATGCGTCTGGGCGCCAAAGAACAGCGTGGCGAACGTCTGTGGACCGCCATGCTGCGGTTTCTCTGGCGCGGTCAGGAGGCCGCGATCACCGAGCAGGCGCAGGGCCTGCTCAAGCGCTTCCGCCTCCACGACATGCAGGGCGATTTCGCCGGGTCACTGTCGGGCGGCCAGCGCAAGCTTTTGGAGATGGCCCGCGCGCTGATGGCCGAGCCAGAGCTCATCATGCTCGACGAGCCGATGGCCGGGGTCAACCCGGCCTTGAAGCAGTCGTTGCTCGGCCATGTGAAGTCGCTGCGCGACGACGGCATGACCGTGTTCTTCGTCGAGCACGACATGGACATGGTGCGCGATATCTCTGACCGGGTCATCGTCATGGCGCAGGGCCGGATCATCGCCGAAGGCCCCCCAGACGTCGTGATGAGCGACCAGCGAGTCATCGACGCCTATCTCGGCGCTCATCACGACGCGACCCTGACGGTCGAGGAAGAAGAAGAGATTCTCGCGAGGGCGCACGACGAGCTCACGAGCGACCAAGACCCCAAGGACACGCCATGACCGCAGACTCGACCGAGGACGTCACGGCTCCGGAGTCCAGCGACCGCGCGGCGACGTCGAGGCGCGACATGCCCGAGGACGCGATCCTGCGGGCCGACAGCCTAGTCGCCGGATACCTGCCGGGCATCAACATCCTCAACGGTTCCGACCTCTATTGCCGTCGGGGCGAGCTCGTCGGCGTGATCGGACCCAACGGCGCCGGCAAGTCCACGCTCCTCAAGGCGATCTTCGGCCTGGTCCAGGTCGGCAGCGGCTCCGTCTGGCTCAACGACCTCGAGATCACCAACTGGCGAGCCGACCGTCTGGTCGCGCAAGGCATCGGCTATGTCCCGCAGACCAACAACGTCTTCCCGTCGTTGACGATCGCAGAAAACCTCGAGATGGGCGTGTTCCAGCAGCCGAAGAAGTTCAAGGAGCGCTTCGAGGTCGTCGCCGAACTCTTCCCAACCCTGGGCGAACGACGCAACCAGCGCGCCGGCTCGCTGTCGGGCGGCGAGCGGCAGATGGTCGCAATGGGCCGCGCGCTCATGATGGAGCCGTCCGTCCTGCTACTCGACGAGCCGTCCGCGGGCCTCTCCCCCGCGCTGCAGGACGAGGTCTTTGTCATGACCAAGCGGATCAACGGCACCGGCGTCTCGGTCGTCATGGTCGAACAAAACGCCAAGCGTTGCCTGCAGATCTGCGACCGGGGCTACGTCCTCGACCAGGGTGCCAACGCGTACACCGCGACCGGTGAGCAGCTCATGAACGACCCCAAAGTGATCGAGCTCTACCTCGGCACACTCGCCCGCGCCTGACCCGGCGCAGCGTCACGTCCTCTATCACGACATACCTACGTGCACGCCACGGCATATAAGCGAACGGCCCCGGACTCTCGTCCGGGGCCGTCGCACATCACGTGACCGGTACGTCGATCAGATCACGCCGGTGACGTACTCGATGTTCTTGTAGGTGTTGTTGTTCTCGTACTGGAAGATGCCGATCGTCGCCTTCGACGGGCTACCGGTGTCGTTGAGGTCACAGGGACCCGAGACGCCGTCGTAGTCGATGTCTTGGCCATCCTCGAGCAGGCCGACGCACTCCGAGTATTCGGTGCACACCGTGCCATCACGCGAGATGTTGATCAGCTCGGACCCGATGGCCTCTCCAGCGTCGGAGCCGGCGGCCGTCGCGGCCAGGGCCGACATGATCGTCGCGTCGTAGGACTCCGGACCGTAGGTGAAGTCCTTCAGCTTCGGGTCGGTGTCGAGCAGACGCTGCTTGAAGTCGTTGGTCAGCTCGGCACCCGGGTAGGTGCACTTGGATCCCGCGAGCGTTCCCGGATCGAAGTCTGCCGAGTAGTCGGCGCAGTTGCCGTCGACCAGGTAGACCGGAATGTCCTGCGGACCCACGCCAGAAGCAATCAGGCGCGGCACGATCTTCGTCGTCTCGTTGAACGCGATCAGGACGATGGCATCCGGGTTGCTGGACGCGACCTCGTTGACCTCGGCCGTGAACTGCGTGGCGTCGGCGTTGTAGAGCGTCTTGGTGGAAACCGTCGCGCCCTGCTCCTCGATCGTCTTGGCGACATTTTCGGCCAGCGCCTCGCCGTAGGAGTCCTGACGGGCCATGATCGCGATGTTTTGCGCACCGTCGTCGACGACGAGGTTGCCCATCACGGCGCCCTGCAGCACGTCGGACGGAGCGGTACGGAAGTAGAGGTCGTGATCGTCGTAGGTGTCGAACTCGGTCGACGTGTTGGCCGGCGAGAAGTGCACCACGCCCGCACCGGTGATCTTGTCGATCACGCTGAGCGACACGCTGGACGACGCGGCACCGACGATGACGTCGGCACCCTGGTCGAGCAACTTGTCGGTCGAACCCGGTGCGATGTTGGGCGTGCCGTCACCGGAGTCGGCGTCGACACCCGTGACCTGCTGACCCAAGACGCCGCCGGCCTGGTTGATGTCGTCGATGGCGAGATCGACGCCGGCGAACTCGGGCGGGCCGAGGAAGGCAAGGTCACCCGTGGACGGCAGCAGGCTGCCGACCACGAGGGTGCCGTCGCCTTGCGCCGTCGACCCTGTGCCGGATTCTGAAGGAGACTCCTCGCCGCCACCTGCGGTGTCATCGCCACCGCTGTCGTCGTCGTCACTGCCGCATGAGGCCAGGATCAGAGTCGCTGCTGCACCGGCGGCGGCCAGCCGCCAGGCGGATTGAAGGCGAGTCATCGACCCTCCGTTTTCAGTGGGATCCGGGCACCCTCTAGGGCCGCCCGGACTGGTCTGGACTCTGCGAAACTAGCGCGTCACCACTCAGCTGAGCAGGGCCAGTCGGCATGTTTGCCAAGTTGTAACATCGGCGCTCGAATCAAGCTTCGTCACACGTCGGACGTCAAATTCGGTCCCTGCGAGATGACGCCATCGGCGACCGCCCGCATCGACAGCCTCAGATCCATCGCGGTTTTCTGCAGCCAGCGAAAGGCTTCCGGCTCGGATAGTCCCAACTTGTCCTGCAGGATGCCTTTGGCGCGATCGACCACCTTGCGTGTTTCGAGACGTTCGGTGAGGTCGTCGACCTCCGACTCGAGCTGCGCCATCTCGGTAAACCGGCTGAGCGCGATCTCGATGGCCGGCACCAGGTCGGACTTGTTGAACGGTTTGACCAGGTACGCCATCGCGCCGGCGTCCCGAGCCCGCTCCACCAGGTCTCGCTGGCTGAACGCCGTCAGGATCACCACGGGAGCAATGCGCTTCGCCGCCACCTGTTCGGCGGCGGAGATGCCGTCGAGTTTCGGCATCTTGACGTCGAACACCGCGAGGTCGGGTCGCAGCTCCTCGACCAGCGCCACCGCCGACTCACCGTCGCCAGCCTGGCCGACGACCTCGTAGCCGGCCTCCCCCAGCATCTCGGCTAGGTCGAGCCGGATCAGCGCCTCGTCCTCGGCGATGACCACCCTACGGCGCTCCTCGCCGGATTGCTCGGTGCTCGTGCTGTCCGGGGCCACACTCGAAGGCTACTGTGTCGTGGCCACGCACTAGGGACGCCATCAGCGCTTGGGACCGATCATGCGATCGAGCGCCACGACCGACTCCCGTCGCGCCACCGAGATCGTGAGCCGGTTGGATTGTCGCCATGCGATGCCGCACAGATCGAGTGCCCAACACGCCAGCCAACGAATGTCGTCCGACGTGTTCTTGAAGAACTAACGCGGGTACTCGTAGCGCTTCGACTTGCCCGCGACCTGCCGGACGACCGTGTTGATGGTCCGGCAACCGTCCGAGTGAAACAACCCCCGAAGGAAGCGGTCGGGGTGCCGCTCCACGATCTCGACCTGCCAGCGTTCCAACGTGATGAGCCGGGTGTGCTTTCGGCCCGAGCCGTGTTGGGGAACAGGCAAGGCCAATGCTTCCAGGCAGATGCGCGTAGGCCGGCTCGTCAAGTGGCGCGCCATGACAGCGCGGGCACCCGGTACCCGTACTCGCGGTCGAGTCACCGCGCGGGAGGCCGCGACGTTGATATAGACGCCGCCACCGTCGGATCGTCTTGACGGCAACGCCGTGGATTTCGGCATTTTGCCGATCGAGAAAGCCGAGATCTGACAACCAGAGAGCGCTATCGACCGTCTCCTGCGGTCTGATGTGCGGCGACACATCTCAGCTTCACAGCCGGCACCGACAATGCGGAGCAGGCTGCCATCACCGATGGTGCCGGGTGTGGGACTCGAACCCACACGTCCTTTCGGACAATGGTGTTTGAGACCATCATGTCTGCCTATTCCATCAACCCGGCGCGCCTACCAGTCTAGGATGCGACGCTTACCCTCTCATACGCCTAGGCTCCGGTACGACGCTCCCTGCACAGATCAGGCCTTCTCCGATCGGCGATAGGCCGGGGCGACCTCGTTGATCGCGTCGCCCATGCGGTGGATGCGCATCGCGTTGGTCGACCCGGGGATGCCCGGCGGGCTGCCGGCGACGATGACGACCTGCTGTCCTTGCGTCACTCGCCCGATGGCCAGCAGGCTTCGGTCGACTTGCATCACCATCTGGTCGGTGTGCTCGACCTTGGGCACGAGGAAGGTCTCGACGCCCCACGACAGGGCGAGCTGCGACCGTACGGCGGGCTCCGGTGCGAATGCCAGGACGGGTACCCGGGAGCGATAGCGCACCATGCGACGAGCCGTGTCACCCGATGCGGTGAACGCCACCATGTAACGCGCGTCGACCGCCTCGGCCACCTCCGCCGCCGCCTTGCAGATGATGCCGCCACGGGTCTTGGGTCGCCAGTCGATGGCCGCCATCTGGTTCAGGCCGTGGTCCTCGGTCGATTCGATGACGCGGGCCATGGTGCGAACCGCGTCGATCGGATATTCGCCGACGCTGGTCTCCCCCGACAGCATGACCGCGTCGGCGCCGTCGAGCACCGCGTTGGCGACGTCGGACGCTTCGGCCCGGGTCGGCCGCGGACTGGTGATCATCGACTCCAGCATCTGGGTCGCGACGATGACGGGCTTCGCGTTGCGCCGAGCCTTGTCGATGATTCGCTTCTGCACCAACGGCACCTGCTCGAGCGGAAGCTCCACGCCGAGGTCGCCGCGCGCCACCATGAAACCGTCGAACGCCGCGATGATCTCGTCGAGGTTGTCGACCGCCTGCGGCTTCTCGATCTTGGCGATTACCGGCAGCGGGTGACTTTCTTCGGTCATGATCCTGCGTACGTCGTCGACGTCGCGCGCGGATCGTACGAACGACAGCGCCACCATGTCGACGCACAGGTGCAGGGCCCAGCGCAGATCTTCGATGTCTTTCTCCGACATCGTCGGCACGCTGACGTCGACGCCGGGCAGGTTGAGGCCCTTGTGGTCGCTGACCTGACCTCCGACCTCGACGACGGTCTGAACGTCGGTGTCGTCGACATCGGTGACACGGAGTCGGATCCGGCCGTCGTCGACGAGGATCATCTCGCCCTTGGCGACGTCGCGCGGCAGTCCCGCGTGGGTCGTGCCGCAGGTCGTCCGGTCGCCCGGCACGTCGCGGGTCGTGATCGTGAACGGCGCACCCGGTTGCAGGTCGACCGGCCCAGAGGCGAAGCGATCGAGCCGGATCTTCGGCCCCTGCAGGTCGGCGAGGATGCCGATCGCACGGCCGGTCTGGTCGGAGGCTTCGCGTACGAGTCGGTAGACCTTCTCGTGGTCGGCATGCGTGCCGTGGCTCAAGTTGAGTCGAGCGACGTCCATGCCGGCGTCGACGAGTTGGCGAATGGATTCGCGGGACGAGGTTGCGGGACCGAGGGTGCAGACGATTTTGGCTCTACGCACGGCTCCAGCCTAGACCGCGGCCTCCGTGGGGAAGCCTGCGCCAACCCGGTTTTGGCGCAGGGGACCCCAGCGCCAATAGGTTCGGCGCAGGGGACCCCCGCGCCAACCCACCTAGACCGCCAGCGGTCGCTCCGACGGCGGGATCGGAGCGGGCAGCGTGGTCGAGCCGGACAGGTAAGCGTCGACACCGGCGGCGCAGGCGCGGCCTTCGGCGATGGCCCACACGATCAGCGACTGACCGCGACCGGCGTCGCCCGCGACAAAGACGCCGGGCACGTTGGTCGCGTACGCGTCGTCTCGCAGGATCAGCCCGCGCTCGTCGAGGTCGACCTCGAGCTCGTCCAGCAGCGGCCCCTGCTCCGGTCCGGTGTAGCCCATCGCCAGCAGCACCAGCTGCGCCGGGATCTCGCGCTCGGTGCCCTCGACCTCGGTCCACGTACCGTCGTCGAGCCGGCGGGCCTCGGCGAGCCGGAGCGCCCGCACGTCGCCGTCGTCGCCGACGAAGCCGATCGTCGACGAAGCGAACACCCGATCACCGGCCTCCTCGTAGGCCGGCGACGTTCGGAAGATCATCGGGTACGTCGGCCACGGCCACTCGTCGGGGCGCTCCTCCGGCGGCCTCGCCTTGTGTTCGAGCTGGGTGATCGACCGGGCGCCCTGACGGGTCGCGGTGCCGAGGCAGTCGGCGCCGGTGTCGCCACCGCCGATGATCACGACGTCCTTACCAGCCGCCGTCGGCGCGACCTCGACCGGCTCGCCGAGCGCCGCACGGTTGCCCGGCGGCAGGTAATCCATCGCGTAGACCACGCCGCCGAGCTCGCGGCCGGACACGGGAAGCTCGCGCGGCTTGTGCGCCCCGATCGCGAGCACCACGGCGTCATAGCGCTCCCGCAGCGATGCGACGGTGATGTCGCGCCCGACGTCGACGCCGCAGCGGAAGACCGTCCCCTCGCGCCGCATCTGCTCGATACGCCGGTCGACATGGCTCTTTTCCATCTTGAACTCGGGGATGCCGTAGCGCATCAGCCCGCCGGGCTTGTCGTCCCGCTCGTAGACGGCGACCGTGTGGCCGGCCCGGGTCAGCTGCTGTGCGGCCGCCAGCCCAGCCGGGCCGGACCCGACGACCGCGACGGTCCGGCCGGTCAGCCATTCCGGCGGCTGCGGGTGCACGTACCCGGAGTCCCAAGCCTTGTCGATGATCGACACCTCGACGTTTTTGATCGTGACGGCGTCCTGGTTGATCGCGACGACACAGGCCGACTCGCACGGCGCCGGGCAGAGCCGACCGGTGAACTCCGGGAAGTTGTTGGTGGCGTGCAGCCGCTCGATCGCCTTCTGCCAGTCGCCTCGCCAGACCAGATCGTTCCACTCCGGAATCAGGTTGCCGAGCGGGCAGCCGGAGTGACAGAAGGGGACCCCGCAGTCCATGCAGCGGCCGGCCTGCTCCGAGATGATCGGCAGCAGCGAGCGCCCGATGCCGCCCTCCGGGTAGACCTCGCTCCAGTCGTTGACCCGCTCGTCGATCGGCCGCTTCTCGGCCTCCTGGCGCGGGACCTTCATGAAGCCTCGCGGATCAGGCATTGGCCGCCTCCATCATCGCCCTGGTGGTCGCCGTCTCGTCGAGCCCGGCTTCCTCCGCGGCCGCTTTGGCCTCCATCACCTTGCGGTAGTTGACCGGCATCACCTCGGTGAAGCGCTCGAGGGCCGCCGGCCAGTCGTCGAGGAGCGCCCGGGCCACGGTCGATCCGGTCTCGTCGGCGTGGCGCTGGACGAGCGCACGTACTTGCTCGGCCGCGTCGTCGCTCAGTGGGCTCAGCTCGACCAGGGCCGGGTTGACCCGATGCTCGGCGAGGTTGAGTACGTACGCGACGCCGCCGCTCATGCCGGCCGCGAAGTTGCGTCCGGTCGAGCCGAGGATCACCACGATGCCGCCGGTCATGTACTCGCAGCCGTGGTCGCCGACGCCTTCGACGACCGCGGTGGCGCCGGAATTGCGTACGCAGAACCGCTCACCGACCTGTCCGCGGATGAACAGCTCACCGCCGGTCGCGCCATAGGCGATCACGTTGCCGGCGACGATGTGCTCCTCGGCGGCGAACGTGGCGGATCGGTCCGGGCGTACGACGACCCGCCCACCCGACAGGCCCTTCGCGAGGTAGTCGTTGGCGTCACCCTCGAGCCGAAGCGTGATGCCCCGCGGCACGAACGCGCCGAACGATTGTCCGGCCGATCCGACCAGCGTGATGTCGATGGCGTCGTCGGCAAGCCCCTGGCCACCGTGGCGCTTGGTCAGCTCGTGACCGAGGATCGTGCCGACGGTGCGATTGACGTTGCGGATCGGCACCCGAGCTCGCATCGGCTTGCCGCCGTCGAGGGCCGCGCCCGCCAGCTCGACGAGCTTGTTGTCGAGTGCCTTGTCGAGGCCGTGGTCTTGCGTCGTCGTCGAGCGTCGGGCCGTCCCGTCGGAGAGCTCCGGCACGTGCAGGATCGGCGCCAGATCGAGCCCACTCGCCTTCCAGTGGTCGATCGCGTCGGCGGCGTCCAGCGCCTCGGCATGCCCAATCGCCTCGTCCAGGCTGCGGAATCCCAGGGCCGCGAGGTATTCCCGGACCTCCTCAGCGACGAACTCGAAGAAGTTGACGACGTGCTCGGCCTTGCCTTCGTACTTGGCCCGCAGCTCCGGGTTTTGGGTCGCGACGCCGACCGGGCAGGTGTCGAGGTGGCAGACCCGCATCATGATGCAACCCGAAACGACCAGCGGCGCCGTGGCGAAGCCGTACTCCTCCGCCCCCAGCAGCGCCGCCACGATCACGTCGCGCCCGGTCTTGAGCTGCCCGTCGGTCTGCACCACGATCCGGTCGCGCAGGCCGTTGAGCAGCAGGGTTTGTTGGGTCTCGGCGACGCCGAGCTCCCACGGGCCGCCGGCGTGCTTGAGCGACGTCAGGGGCGCGGCACCGGTGCCGCCGTCGTGGCCCGAGATGAGCACGACGTCGGCATGTGCCTTGGAGACACCGGCCGCGACCGTACCGACGCCGACCTCGGCCGTGAGCTTCACGTGGATCCGAGCCGCCGGGTTGGCGTTCTTGAGGTCGTGGATGAGCTGCTTGAGGTCCTCGATCGAGTAGATGTCGTGGTGGGGCGGCGGCGAGATCAGCTCGACACCGGTCGTCGAGTGCCGGGTCTTCGCGATCCAGGGATAGACCTTCGACCCGGGTAGTTGACCGCCCTCGCCCGGCTTGGCGCCCTGCGCCATCTTGATCTGGATGTCGTCGGCGCGGGTGAGGTATTCAGCGGTCACGCCGAACCGGCCGGAGGCGACCTGCTTGATGGCGCTGCGACGCTCCGGGTCGTAGAGCCGCTCGACGTCTTCGCCGCCCTCGCCCGTGTTGGATCGGGCGCCGATCCGGTTCATCGCGATCGCGAGCGTCTCGTGCGCCTCCTGGCTGATCGAGCCATACGACATCGCGCCGGTCGAGAAGCGCTTGACGATCTCGCTGACCGGCTCGACCTCGTCGATCGGCACCGGCGACCGCAGATCGTCCTTGAGCCGGAACAACCCGCGCAGGGTCATCAGCCGCCGAGACTGGTCGTCGACGCGGTCGGAATATTGCTTGAAGATGTCGTAGCGCGCGGTCCGCGTCGAGTGCTGCAGCCGGAACACCGTCTCCGGATCGAACAGATGCGGCTCGCCGTCGCGCCGCCATTGGTAGTCGCCACCGACGTCGAGCTGCCGATAGGCGTTGGGGATGCCGTTGGTGGGATACGCCTTCGCATGCCGGCGCCGCACCTCCTCGGCGATCACGTCGAGCTCGACGCCACCAAGCTTGCTCGCCGTGCCGGTGAACCACCGGTCGACGAGCTCCTGGCTGAGTCCGGTCGCCTCGAAGATCTGCGCGCCGGTGTAGGACGCGACCGTCGACACGCCCATCTTGCTCATCACCTTAAGCACGCCCTTGCCGAGTGCGCGTACGAGGTTGCGCACCGCGTCGGTCGGTTCGACGCCGTGGAGCAGGACGCCGGCGATCGCCAGGTCCTCGGCCGACTCCATCGCGAGGTACGGGTTGACCGCGGCCGCGCCGTACCCGATGAGCAGCGCCACGTGATGAACCTCGCGTACGTCGCCGGCCTCGACCACCACGCCGACCTCGGTCCGGGTCTTCTCGCGTACGAGGTGGTGATGCACCGCCGCGGTCATCAGCTGCGACGGGATCGGCGCCTTCTCGGCCGTGGCGTGTCGGTCCGAGAGCACGATGACCCGGACGCCGCCGGCGATCGCTTCGGACACCTCGACGCAGATCTCGTCGAGCCGCCGCTCCAGCGCCGCTCCCCCGCCGTCGACCTCATAGAGACCCTCGACGACGCGCGCGTCGTACCCCGGCAGATCGCCGTCGCGGTTGATGTGGATGAGCTTGGCCAGCTCGTCGTTGTCGATGACCGGGAACGGCAAGACCACCTGACGGCACGACGCGGGCCCCGGATCGAGGAGGTTGCCCTTCGGCCCGATCGAGCCGGCCAACGACGTCACGAGCTCCTCGCGGATCGCGTCGAGCGGCGGATTGGTCACCTGCGCGAACTGCTGGCTGAAGTAGTCAAACAGCAGCCTCGGCCGGTCCGACAGCGTCGCGATCGGTGTGTCGGTGCCCATCGAGCCGATCGGCTCGGCGCCGACGCGTGCCATCGGCGCCACGAGCTGCCGCAGCTCCTCCTCGGTGTAGCCGAACACCTGCTGTCGCCGGGTCACCGATGCGTGGGTATGGACGATGTGCTCGCGCTCGGGCAGGTCCGAGAGCTCGATCAGACCCGCGTGCAGCCACTCATCGTACGGATGCTCCTCGGCGAGCTGCTCCTTGATCTCGTGGTCCTCGATGATCCGGTGCGCGCCGATGTCGACGAGGAACATGTGCCCCGGCTGCAGCCTGCCCTTGCGCACGATCGTCGCCGGGTCGAGGTCGAGTACGCCGGTCTCCGAAGCCAGCACGACCAGCCCGTCGTCGGTGACCCAGTAGCGACCCGGACGCAGGCCGTTGCGGTCGAGGACGGCGCCGATCCGCTGCCCGTCGGTGAAGACGACGCAGGCCGGCCCGTCCCACGGCTCCATGACTGCCGAGTGAAACTCGTAAAACGCCCGGCGCTTCGGATCCATCTCGACGTGGTTTTGCCACGCCTCGGGGATCATCATCAGCACCGCGTGCGGCAGCGATCTGCCTCCGAGGTGCACCAGCTCGAGCACCTCGTCGAAGCTCGCCGAGTCCGACGCTCCCGGTCCGCAGATCGGGAACAGTCGCTCCAGGTCGCCCGGGATCAGGTTGCTCGCCAGCAGCGCTTCGCGGGCCCGCATCCAGTTGCGGTTTCCCTGGATCGTGTTGATCTCGCCGTTGTGGGCGACGAGGCGGTACGGGTGGGCCAGGGGCCAGCTCGGGAACGTGTTCGTCGAGAACCGGCTGTGCACCACGGCGACCGCGCTCGCGACCCGCTCGTCGGTCAGGTCGGGGAAGAACGCATCGAGCTGCCCGGTGGTCAGCATGCCCTTGTAGCACAGGGTGCGGGCCGAAAGACTCGGAAAGTAGACGCCGACCTCGTGCTCGGCACGCTTGCGCAGGCCGTAGACCTGCCGGTCGAGGGCGATCCCCATCAGTGGCGCGCCGGCCGCGGCGACGAACACCTGCGCGAAGGTCGGCATGCTCGCCCGCGACGTCGCGCCCAGCAGCTCTGGCCGCACCGGGACGTCACGCCAGCCGAGCACCCGCAGCCGCTCTTCGCCCGCGATCGTCTCGAGCTGGGCGCGAGCCTTCGCGGCCAGCTCGGCGTCGCTGGGAAGGAAGGCCGTGCCGACCGCATACGCTCCGGCCATCGGGAGCGCAACGTCGGTGACCTCGCGCAGGAACCCGTCGGGCACCTGCATCAGGATGCCCGCGCCGTCGCCAGAGTCCGGCTCGGCGCCCGAGGCACCCCGGTGGTCGAGGTTGCGCAGGGCGGTCATCGCCTGGGTCACGATGTCGTGGCTCGCCTCGCCGGTCAGCGTGGCGACGAACGCAACGCCGCAGGCATCGTGCTCGTGCCGACCGTCGTAGAGGCCCGGTCCCGACCGCAGCCGCTGGGGCGAGGGATGAGCGCGCACTGACCTGCCTCCCGTCGTCCAAGTCCTGCTGACCTTGATAAGCCCCGATGCGGGTTATGCCCTGGTGCGGGATGACCCGGTTGGTCACGGTTTGTGCGCGGGACGACGTTGGCCCTGGGCGCACTCGTGAGACTACACGACGAGACGACTGTCCAGCATCCGATCGTTCCGGCGTACGGACGTGTATCTCACCGTCTTTCGGGCCGGCACTCCCACGTCTGTTGGCGTACGCGGGTGCTCAGCGGCCGTCAGGACTTGTCGGCCGCATCGTCGCTCGCGGATTCGCCTTTGGCCTCGGACGGCTCGTTGTCGGCGCTGGCGCTGTCGTCGGTCGCATCGTCGCCCTTCTCTGGGCTCGCGGAGTCGTCCCCGTCGGACTCGCCGGCGTCTGTATCGCTGCCCGCTTTGGCGTCGGAGTCCTCGCCACTGTCGCTGTCGACGGCGCTGGCCACTTTGGTGTCCGAGTCCTCAGCACTGTCGGCATCGGAGTCCTCAGCACTGTCGGTGTCGGCGTCGTCGGCATCGGCCGTGGCACCCTCGACGTCCTCGTCCTCGTCCTCGTCCTCGGCGGCGTCGGCGTCGCCGCGCAGTACCGACTCTTCGCGCCCCGGCCAGCGCCGCCCGACGATGACGAAGTACGCCACCGCAAGCACGAAGATGGCGAGCGAGACCCACACGTTTAGCCGGAACGGACCGAACTCGTGCGCGTCGTCGATCCGAAGGTCTTCGATCCAGGCCCGACCGGCCGTGTAGAGCGCGACGTACAGCGCGAAGACGCGACCGCGCCCGAGACGGAACCTGCGGTCGACTACAAACAAGACGATCGCCACGGCGATGCACCACAGCGACTCGTACAAGAACGTCGGATGGAACGTCGAGTACTCGAGATAGCCCTCGGGTCGGTTTTTGAGGTCGATCTCCAGCGCCCACGGCTTGTCGGTCGGCTTGCCGAACAACTCCTGATTGAAGTAGTTGCCCCAGCGCCCGATCGCCTGCGCCAACACGACGCCCGGCGCGACGGCGTCGATGTAGGACGTGAACTTCACCCCGCTGTAGCGGCAGCCGAGGTAGGCGCCGAGCGCACCGAAGCCGATCGCGCCCCAGATGCCGAGGCCGCCCTCCCAGACGTACAACGCCTGGATCGGCTCCTTGCCGTCGCCGAAGTAAAACTCCGGATTGGTCGCGACGTGATAGATCCGGGATCCGACCAGGCCGAAGGGGATGGCCCAGACGGCCACATCGCTGACCGTCCCAGGGCGGCCGCCACGGGCGACGAATCGGCGCTCGCCGACCCAGATCGCGACGATGATGCCGACGATGATGGCGAGCGCGTAGGCGCGCAGCGGGAGCGGACCGAGGTGCCAGACACCTTCGGACGGGCTGGGAATGTAGGCGAGGTTCATCGGCGGTGAGGCTATCGTGTCCCCGGCCGGCGCACCCCAGAGGCCAGGTCTACGGCCAATGCGCCGACCGCGTCGACGCCGGCAGCACGGTCCGGTGCGTCGAGCAGACAGCGTACGAACGCCGATCCGACGATCACCGCGTCGGCGTAGCCGGCAACCTCGGCGGCCTGGTCGGCGGTGCTGACTCCGATGCCCACTCCGACCGGCAGATCGGTCGTGGCACGAACCCGTTTGACCAACGCGGCACCGGCCGCACTCAGCTCCGCACGCGCGCCGGTCACGCCCATCAGCGAGGCCGCGTAGACGAAGCCCCGAGACGCGGCGGCGGTCTGTGCGATCCGCTCGTCAGTCGACGACGGCGCGACCAGGAAGACCCGGTCGAGCCGATGCCGCTCAGACGCCGCGATCCATTCGCCGGCCTCGTCCGGGATCAGGTCCGGCGTGATCAGGCCCGCTCCCCCGGCGTCGCCGAGCGCGGTCGCAAAGGGCTCGGCACCGAGTCGCTCGACGGGGTTCCAGTACGTCATCACCAGCGTCGGCACTCGTGTCGAGAGCGCCTCGACAACCCCGAACAGGTCACGGACCCGGAAGCCGCCCGCCAGCGCAGCCTCGGTCGCGCGCTGGATGACGGGGCCGTCAATCACCGGATCGCTGTAGGGCAGGCCCACCTCCAAGACGTCGACGCCGGCATCGACCATGGCGCACAGTGCGGCAATCGACCCGTCGGCGTCGGGGAAGCCGGCCGGCAGGTAGCCGACCAGCGCCGACCGACCTTCGGCCCGACAGCGCTCGATGGTGTCGCGGACCGACGCGCTCATCCCACTCGCTCGCCGCTGTCGAGGCCGAACCAGCCGGCGGCCGTGTGCATGTCCTTGTCGCCGCGGCCCGACAGCGAGACCACGATGGTCGCGTCGGAGCCGAGCTCGGTGGCGACCGTCAGTGCGCCGGCGACGGCATGCGCCGACTCGATCGCCGGGATGATGCCTTCGGTACGGCATACCAGCGCGAACGCGTCCATCGCCTCGGCATCGGAGACCGGACTGTAGGTCGCGCGACCGGTGTCGGCGAGGTACGCGTGCTCCGGACCGACCCCCGGATAGTCGAGGCCGGCCGAGATGGAGTGCGACTCGATGGTCTGGCCGTCCTCGTCCTGCAACAGGAACGACCGGGCGCCGTGCAGGACGCCGACCTGGCCGGCGCTGATCGTCGCAGCGTGCCGCCCCGTCTCGAAGCCGTCACCGCCGGGCTCGAAGCCGTAGAGCCGGACCTCGGGGTCGTCGACGAACGCGGCGAACATGCCGATCGCGTTGGAGCCGCCGCCGACACAGGCGCTCACGGCGTCCGGCAGTCGGCCGAGCTGCTCGAGACACTGCACCCGCGCCTCGTCGCCGATGCCGCGCACGAAGTCACGCACCATCGACGGGAACGGATGCGGACCGGCCGCCGTGCCCAACAGGTAATGGGTGGTGTCGACCGTCGAGACCCAGTCGCGCAACGCCTCGTTGATCGCGTCCTTGAGCGTGCGGCTGCCGGTCGTGACCGAGATGACCTCGGCGCCGAGCATCTGCATTCGCGCGACGTTGAGCGCCTGCCGTTCGGTGTCGACCTCGCCCATGTAGACGACGCACTCGAGGTCGAGATAGGCGCTGGCCGTCGCGGCGGCAACCCCGTGCTGACCGGCGCCGGTCTCGGCGATGACCCGAGGCTTGCCCATGCGCTTGGTGAGCAGCGCCTGACCCAACACGTTGCGGATCTTGTGGGCGCCGGTGTGATTGAGGTCTTCGCGCTTCAGCAGGATGCGGGCGCCGGCCAGCCCGGACAGCCGGGTCGCGTCGTAGAGCAGACTCGGCACGCCGGCGTACTCGCGCAACATCCGGTCGAACTCGGCGCGAAACCCCTCGTCAGCCATCGCGTCCTGCCAGGCAGCCGCGAGCTCGTCGAGCGGCGCGACCAGGGCCTCGGGCATGAAGCGCCCGCCGAACCGACCGAAGTGTCCGCGCGCATCGGGGACGACGCCGGCTCGCGTCGCTGCGGAGTTCATCGGTGCCTCCTCAGCCCTGGCGGTGCTTCAACGCCGGATGCGCCCCGGCGGCCACGAGGTCAGCCACCGTCGATCGCGGGTTGGAGCCGGTCACGAGGGTCTCGCCGACGAGGACGACGTCGGCGCCGTTGCGAGCGCACTCGATGACGTCGTGGGTGCCGCGGATCCCCGACTCGGCGATCCGGACCACGCCGTCCGGGATGCGCGGCGCGAGCCGAGCGAAGGTCGTGCGGTCGACCTCGAGTGTCTTGAGATTTCGGGAGTTGACTCCGATGAGTTTCGCGCCGGCGTCGAGGGCCCGCTCGAGCTCGTCCTCGTCGTGCACCTCGACGAGGGGGGTCAGGCCGATCGACTCGGCCCGCTCGATCAGCGATACGAGCGCGTTGTGGTCCATCGCGGCCACCAGCAGCAGCGCCATGTCGGCGCCGAAGGCCCGCGCCTCCCACAGTTGGTAGGACGTCACGATGAAGTCCTTGCACAAGAGCGGCACGTCGACTCGGCCACGCACCTTGCGGAGGTCGTCGAAGGTGCCGTTGAAGCGACGCTTCTCGGTGAGCACGCTGATCGCGGCGGCGCCACCGGCCTCGTAGTCGGCCGCCAGCGCGGCCGGATCGGTGATCGTCGCCAACTCCCCGTGGCTCGGGCTCGACCGCTTCACCTCGGCGATCACCGACACGCCGTCGCCGCGGAAGATCGGCATCGGGTCGAGAGCGGAACTCTGTCGCTCGGCCCGCAGCTTCAGATCGTCGAGGGATACCGCCGCCTGACGCTCGGCGAGATCGAGTCGGACGCCGTCCATGATCTCGTCAAGCACCGACATGGATGAGTCCTCCGCGAGACTGAAGAAAAGGTCATGTCAGCGTAACTAGCCGACCTTCGGGCATTGACATCGGGTACGGATCGGGCCGTACTACGCCGCCTAGTGCGCTTCGGATTCGCCAAGTCCCGCCGCCTGCATCACCTTGCCGACGATCGCAGCGACCGGAAGCAACGCGACGCTGACCCAAAAGAGGACCCAGCTGGGCCCGATCATCATGGCCACTCCGCCCAGGGTGAAGGCGACCAAGACGATCGTCACCGCGGTCCAGGCGGCGGGGGTCGAGCCGTGCATGGGTACCTGCCTTCGCTGCGTCGTGAATAGACCGGACCATTGTGCCTTGGCCGCTTCAGCGTCACGCGGTCGGATCGCGTCCCTCGTCCATCGCCTTCCAGAGGTCGGCGTCGTCGGACCCCTTCGACGCGGTGTCGTCGGCCCCGCCCGCTCGCGTGGGCGCGTCATACCGGCTGCCCATCGTCGGCCAGCGGTGCCCATGTGCGACCACGAGCAGTCCGACCGCGACGCCGGCCACGCTGGCGCCGAGGGTCAACCACCGCCAGGGTGGGTGGTCGGCGGCATCCACCATCGCCTGGTCGTCGACGCCGCCGGATGCGGGCGACTGCGCGAGGTCACCCGCCAGGGCGTCGTCGATCGCGGGCCCGGCCAGCAAGGTCCCGACGGCCGCGCCCATGGCCGCGAGGAGTACGAGTGCTCCGACGACTCGGCGGGCGGCCGGTCCGGTGGGGATGATGGCCAGTGCTCCCGTGAGCACGACGAGAGTCAGCGCTCCGACCCATGGCACGGCGCTCGTGCCGGCGGTCTCGATCGTCGACCGCGGCACTCCGGCCGCGACGATGTCGACCGTGGCCCACGGCCGGCTGACGCCGAGCAGTGCCAGTCCACCGGCCGCCAGCCCGCCGACCAGTGCGACGACGAGACCGCGTCGGTCAGTCATCGCTCGGCCCGTCGGCCAGTAACAGATCGTCGTCGAAGCAGGTTGCCGCGCCGGTGTGGCAGGCCGGGCCCTCCTGGTCGACCTTCACCAGCAGCGTGTCGCCATCGCAGTCGAGGCGCACCTCGCGTACCCACTGTCGGTTACCGGACGTCTCGCCCTTGACCCAGTACGTCTGGCGGCTGCGGCTCCAAAACGTGGCGCGACCGGACGTGAGCGTACGATGCAGCGCCTCGTCGTCCATCCACCCGAGCATCAGGACCGTGCCGCTGTCGTGTTGTTGCACGACGGCCGGCACCAGACCGCTCGCGTCGCGCTTGAGACGAGCCGCGATCTCGGCATCCAGGTGGGGGCCCATGGCAGCAGTCTGCCTGACACCCGATCAACGACGTGGCGCCGAGGCACCGAGATGGGCTTGAGCGACCCAGCTGCGATGCAGCCGGGCGTAGTCGCCGTCGGCCACGACCAGCTCGGTATGTGGCCCCTGCTCGACCAGCCGCCCGGCGTCGAAGACGAGCACCTGGTCGGCCTGCTCGGCCGTGGACAGTCGGTGCGCGATGATCACCGACGTACGCCCGGTCAGCAGGGTGTCGAGGGCGGCGGTGATGCGCAGCTCGGTCTGTGGGTCGACGGCACTGGTCGCCTCGTCGAGCACCAGCAGGTCCGGATCGGCGAGGTAGGCCCGCACGAGCGCGACCAGCTGTCGCTCGCCGGCCGACAGCGACTCACCGCGCTGGCCGACCTGGGTCTCGAGGCCGGCCGGCAACGTCGCGAACCAGTCGGCGAGCCGCAGCGACTCGAACGCGTCGACCAGCTCCGTGTCGGTCGCGCCCGGCCGGCCGTAGCGGAGATTGTCGGCCAACGACGCGTCGAACAAGAACCCTTCCTGCGGCACCATAACGACCCGCTCGCGCAGCGAGTCGAAACGAACGGTCCGCAGGTCGACCCCGTCGAGGCACACCCGCCCCGTCGTCGGATCCATCAGCCGACACAACAGCTTGGCGAACGTCGTCTTGCCCGATCCGGTCTCGCCGACCACGGCGATCCGCGTGCGGCGCTCGATCTCGACGGAGACGTCCCGCAGCACCGGCGGTCCGTCGGGGTATGCGTAGTCGACGTCGTGGAACGACGCGGTGAGTGTGCCGCGGGGCAGCGTCACCCCCGACTCCCCTGGGTCGACCACGTCGGCCGGCGTGTCGAGCACGCCGATGACGCGACGCCACGAAGCGATCGCGTTTTGCGCCTCGGTGAGCACCTGCGTCGCCATCTGCACCGGCCCCACGAGCAGCGACACCAAGAACGCGAACGCGATCACGGTGCCGATGGTGAGCGACCCCGCCAGCCCGAGCAGGATGCCGAAGACGACGACCGACGCGTTGGCCAGCCCGCCCGCGACACCGGCCGAAGCGAATGTGACGGCAACCAGCCGCTGGGCCGCGACATTGGCCGAGAGGTTGGTGTCGATCGCCCCGTCGACCCGCCGCTGCGTCCGCGGCGCGATGTCGTGCGCCCGGACGATCGCGGCTCCGACGACCGGCTCCGAGATCGTCGACAGCATGTCACCGACGGTCTGGCGGACGGTCGCGTACGCCGCGGACATGCGCTTTTGGAAGTGCCGCAGGCTCACGACGAGCGGGAGAAAGCACGCCCACACGATCAGCGTGAGCTGCCACGAATAGACCGCCATGATCACGGTCGCGACGAGGATCTGCCCGAGACTGATAATCATCAAGATCCCGCTGAACTGGAGAAACAGCGACACCTGGTCGACGTCTGACGTCACCCGCGACACCAGTGCGCCGCGGCGCTCGGTGTCTTGGGTCAGCACCGGCAGGTCGTGGACGTGCCGAAACGCCTTGATCCGAAGCTCGGCAAGCCCCGCCTCCGACGCGCGATAGAGCCGCACCTTCATCCAATACGCGGCGATCGCCGTCAACACCACGATGCCGCCGGCGACCCAGGCGTACGTCCACACCTGCGCTCGGTCGATGCCGCCGTCGCCCAGCAGCCCGTCATCGATCGTCTTCTGGATCACGATGGGCACGATGGCCGCACCGATCGTCGACACCGCGGCCAGCAGGATGGTGACGCCGAGGCCGTTTCGCAGCGCCGGCGACAGGGCGAACCCGCGCCGCAGGATCTGCCAGCCGGTGACCTGCTCGCCGCTCCCGACCCGACTACGGATATCGGCGGTCATGTGACCTCCACCGCCTCCTGGTCGGCCGCCTCACGGGCCAGGTCATAGGCGTCGACCAAGTCGCGATAGGCCGACGATCGGGTGACCAGCTCGGCATGCGGACCCCGATCGGCGATCCGGCCGGCCTCGAGGAAGAGGACCTCGTCGGCCAGGGCGATCGTCGCCTTGCGGTAGGCCACGACGACAACGGTGGTCTCGCCGCCGCGCGTGCGGTCGCGCAGGCCGGCGAGGATGCGAGCCTCCACCTCGGGGTCGACGGCACTGGTCGCGTCGTCGAGGATCAGCAGTCGCGGCCGGCGCACCAACGCCCGCGCCAGCGCGATCCGCTGCCGCTGACCGCCGGACAGTGTCGTGCCGCGCTCGCCCAACTGGCCGTCGAGTCGGCCTGGCAGCGCGTGCACGAACCGATCGGCCTGGGCGGTACGCAGTGCCTCCCAGACTGCCTCGTCGTCGACGGGCAGGCCGAGCGTCACGTTTTCGCGGATCGAGTCGTCGAACATGAATGCGTGCTGCGGCACCAGAGTCACGGCGCCGGCGAGCTCGGCATGCGTCAGGTCGCGGGCATCGATCCCGTCGAGCTCGACCGCCCCGCTGACCGGGTCGACCAGCCGGATCAACAGCTCGGCCAGGGTGCTCTTGCCGGAGCCGGTCAGCCCGACGACGGCGACGGTACGGCCGGGCTCGACCTCGAAGTCCAGCCCGTCGAGGACCGGGCCGCCGCGGTCGTAGCCGAACGTCAGGTCCCGGACCCGCAATCGCAGGGCCGCTGTGCCGGGCAGCCCGGCGTCGCCGTAGTCGGCCCGACCGCGCGCCGTCAGCACCGACTGCACCCGCTCCCAGCCGATCACGGTGCGTGGCAAGCCGCCGAGCACCCAGCCGAAGGCCCGAAGCGGGAAGGCGATCACCGTGAACAAGTACGCCACCTGGACCACCGAACCGGGCTCGGTCGCGCCGGACAGCACGCGTTCGACCCCGAGAACGACGACGAGCATCACCCCGATGCTGGGCAGCGCCTCGACGATCGGGTCGAAGACGCTCCGGATCTTGCCCGCGGCGATGTTGGCGTCCCGCAGCTGATAGGAAACCTGTGCGAACCGCTCGGTCTCCGCCGTCTCGCGTCCGAGTGCCTTGACCACCATGGCGCCGTCGAACGACTCGTGCGCAACCGCGCTGACGTCGGCCCGAAGCGCCTGGGCACGGCTCACGCGCTCGGACAAGAACCGCTGGTATCCGACGTTGATCGCGAACAGCAGCGGAAAGATGACGAGGCCGACCAGCGTCAGGACAACGTCGGCCGTCAGCATCGCGATGACCGCCACGACCAACATCGCGATGACGCCGAGCGCCATCGGCAGCGGCATCATCGCCTCCCAGACGGCCTCGACGTCGGCGTTGGCGTTGGAGAGCAGCTGGCCGGTCGGGTGCTTGTGATGCCAGCTCATCGGCAGCTCGAGATAGCGTCGCGTGACCCGACGGCGATATTCGGCGAGCAGCCGGAAATAGACGATGCCGCCGATCAGACGCCGCGCGATGATGCCGAACGCCCGGAGCACGGCGACGCCCATGAACAGCGCGATCACCGTCACCGCGAGGCCGACCTCGAGCTCGCCCTCGTCGAACGACGGCGCGATGACGTTGTCGGTCGCCCAGCCGAGAATCCAGGCGTCGGCAACCGTCAGCGCCCCGAAGACCAGGCTCCCGATGAGAGCGAGCGAAAACAGTCGGCGCTGCTCGCGCATGCCGATGGACAGGATCGACAGACCTCGCCGGGTAGTCCCCCGACGTGGGCCGCTACCGGCGGAAAGCGAACTCACCGCACCTCGTATCCGGCCGTCGCCAACGCCTTCTTGACGTCGGGCAACGCGACCTGACCGAAGTGAAACACGCTGGCGGCGAGCACCGCGTCGGCGCCAGCCGCAACCGCCGCCGGAAAGTCGTCGGCATGACCGGCACCCCCGCTCGCGATCAGCGGCACCGAGCTCACCGCGCGGAGTCGCCGAATCATCTCGACGTCGAAGCCGCCCTGGGTGCCGTCGGCGTCCATCGAGTTGAGCAGCACCTCCCCGATGCCATGCTCGCAGCCGGCCTCGACCCACTCGACGGCGTCGACGCCGGCCGAGCGTCGACCACCGTGCGTGGTGACCTCGATGCCGCTCGGTTGATCGGCGCTACGCCTGGCGTCGACGCTCAGCACGAGCACCTGCGAGCCGAAGCGCTGCGCGATCTCGGTGATCAGGTCGGGCCGCTCCACAGCGGCGGTGCTGACCGCGACCTTGTCGGCGCCGGCCCGCAGCAGCCGGTCGACATCGTCGACCGATCGGACGCCGCCGCCGACCGTCAACGGGATGAACACCTGCTCCGCGGTCCGCGACACGACGTCGTAGGTCGTCTCTCGCGACGCTGACGACGCCGTGATGTCGAGGAAGGTCAGCTCGTCGGCCCCGGCGCGGTCGTAGGCCGCCGCCAGCTCGACGGGGTCACCGGCGTCGCGCAGGTTTTCGAACTGGACACCCTTGACCACCCGGCCAGCGTCGACGTCGAGGCACGGGATCACGCGTACGGCGAGACTCATGAGGGCACAGCCTCGCGTACGACGCGGAGCGCCTCCTCCAGGGTGAAGTTGCCGGCGTAGAGCGCCTTGCCGACGATCGCTCCCTCGACACCGATATCGACCAGGCCGCTCAGGACCCGCAGGTCGTCGAGGCTCGACACGCCGCCGGACGCGACGACGGGTCGCTCCGTCACGGCACATACCCGTCGCAACAGGTCGAGATTGGGTCCGGCCAAGGTGCCGTCCTTGGTCACGTCGGTGACGACATAGCGGGCACAGCCGTCGCGCTCGAGACGGTCGAGGACCTCGAAGAGGTCGCCGCCGTCTCGCGTCCATCCACGGGCGGCGAGTCGGCCCTCCCGTACGTCGAGGCCGACGGCGATCCGGTCTCCGTGCTCGGCGATCGCCTTGGCACACCAGCTCGGGTCTTCGAGGGCGGCCGTGCCGAGGTTGACCCGCCGCGCTCCGGTGGCCAGTGCGGCCGCGAGGCTGTCGTCGTCGCGGATGCCGCCGGACAGCTCCACCGGCACGTCGAGCCGCCCCACGACGTCGAGGAGGAGCGCCCGGTTGCTGCCGCGGCCGAAGGCGGCGTCGAGGTCAACCAGGTGGATCCACTCGGCGCCGGCGGACTGCCAAGCCAGTGCCGCGTCCAACGGCTCGCCATAACTCGTCTCGGTGCCCGCCTCGCCACGGACCAGGCGAACGGTTTGCCCCTCGGACACGTCAACGGCGGGCAGCAGCTCGAGAGACGTCACAAGAACACCCTAGAAGGTCGCCCAGACAGCCGACCCGACGTCTCGAAGTCGGGCGTCAGTGCAGCGTGGGCGCAGGACTGGACGTCACGGGAGCCGACTTGAGCACGGCGGTCACCAGGTGATCGAGGGCCGGGTCGGACGTGCCGCCGTCATACATGCGATAGCTCGCGGTCGTTCCGTCGGCGTAGCGGATGACGAGGCTGTACTCGAAGAAGTCGCAGCACGGCGGTTTGCCCCCTGCACTCCCAACGTCGGCGAGCGCATCCTCGCTGGCGGCCTCGAACACCGCGGCGTGACCGCGATCGGACGGATCTATCTTCCAGGTCTCGTGGACGCCGGCGATGCCACCAGTACGGGTGACCGCCACGCTCTCGACCTCTGGCGCGGGCTCGGACGAGCCGGCCGGGTCGGATGAGGGGGTTTGGTCGGTGTCGCCGCCGGTCGACTCGGCGTCGTCGGTGCCACATCCGGCGACGGCCAGCGCCGTCACGGCGGCGAGGATCGCGATGAGTCGTCTCATGTTGCTGCGACGCGGACGACGGCGTCGGCGTTCCGACGGACTGGCGCGACGGGCCCTGTCACCGCAGCGTCCCGAGCCAGTTGGCGAGCAGCGTCGCGCCGGCCGAACCGGACTTTTCCGGATGAAATTGGGTCGCCCACAGCGGCCCGTTTTCGACCGCCGAGACGAACTGATCGGTGCCGTATCGGGTCCAGGTGACCAGCGGCGCGGCGAACGGGGGCTCCGCCGCGAGCGTCCACGACCGCGCGGCGTACGAGTGCACGAAGTAAAAGCGCTCGGACTCGACGCCCGTGAACATCGCGCTGCCCTCGGCCGCCGCCACGGTGTTCCACCCCATGTGAGGCACGACGTCACCGTCGAGCCGGTCGACCGTGCCCGGCCATTCGCCACAGCCGGTCGACCGCACGCCGTGCTCGATGCCCTCCTCGAACAACACCTGCATGCCGACGCAGATCCCGAGCACCGGGCGGCCGCCGGACAGCCGGGTGCCGATGATTGCCCCGCCGCGCACCCTGTTGAGCCCGTCCATGCAGGCGGCGAAGGCACCCACACCGGGGACGACGAGCCCGTCGGCCGCCAGCGCCCGATCGCGATCGGAGACCAGGTCCACGTCGGCGCCGCACCGCTCGACGGAGCGAACGACCGAGCGCAGGTTGCCCGACCCGTAGTCGAGCACGGCGACGCGAGGTCGGCTCATCCGGCGCTTTTCGCCAGGGTGGCGCCGAGGAAGACGCAACCGACCGCGAGGACGATCAGCAGGGCCACGGCGAGGATCGGCTTTTGCTGCCGGAAGAACGCGATCGCTCCACCCATGAGGAAGCCGCCGAGCAGGAGCAGCAGCAACGCAGCGATCACGGCCGCTCCCCCAGGCTGCCCTTCGTGCTGGGTACGCCCGGCTCGCGCGGATCGAGAGCCACCGCGTCGCGCAGCGCCCGCGCGACGGCCTTGAACTGCGCCTCGACCAGATGATGCGGATCGCGGCCCGCGAGCACGCGTACGTGCAGGGCGATCCGCGCGTTGGCGACCAGCGACTCGAACACGTGCCGAGTCAGCGACCCGACGTACCCGTCGCCGATCGCGACGTTCTCCTGACCGGCCGGCTCACCGGTGTGGGCGCAGTAGGGCCGGCCCGCGACGTCGACGGCGCATTGCACGAGCGCCTCGTCGAGCGGCACGAGCGCGTCGCCGAACCGTCGGATGCCGCGCTTGTCGGCCAGCGCCTCGTCGAGGGCCTGGCCGAGCGTGATCGCGACGTCTTCGACGGTGTGGTGTGCGTCGACGTGAGTGTCGCCCTTGGCCCGGACGGTCAGGTCGAACAAGGCGTGGCGGGCAAACGACTCGAGCATGTGGTCGTAGAAGCCGACCCCGGTCGCGACGTCGGCGATTCCCGTGCCGTCGATGTCGAGCTCCACCGTCACGCTCGACTCGGACGTCGTCCGGTCGCGTCGACTGCTCCGGCTGTTTTCGCTCACCGGCTGGTCACCTCTCGTAACGCGTTCAAGAACGCCGCCATCTCCTCCGGTCGGCCCATCGACACCCGTAGCCATCCGGGCGGTCCAGTCTCGCGGATCAGCACGCCCCGGTCGAGCAGGCCCTGCCAGACGGCATGGCGATCGTCGAAGACGCCGAACAACACGAAGTTGGCATCGGAGTCGCACACCTCGAAGTCGAGGCCGCGCAGGTCGGTGACCAGGTCGTCGCGCTGGGCGCGCAGCTTGTCGACCGCGCCCAGCAGGTCGTCGGCATGCCGGAGAGCGACCCGTGCGACCGCCTGGCTCAACGAGGACAGGTGGTAGGGCAGCCGTACGATCCGCACCGCGTCGACGACCGCCGGATCAGCCGCCAGGTAGCCGAGCCGGGCCCCGGCCAGGGCGAAGGCCTTGCTCATCGTTCGCGTCACGACCAGTCGCGGTCGGCCCGGCAGCAGCTGCAGCGCGCTCGGCGTTTCCGGGTGGCGAAACTCCGCGTACGCCTCGTCGACGACGACCATGCCCGGCGCGGCGGCGTACACGGCCTCGATCTGTTCGAGCGGCAGGGCGGTGCCGGTCGGGTTGTTGGGCGAGGTCAGCAGCACGATCGACGGCTGCTCCGCCTTGATCAGGGCCACCGCCGACTCGACATCGACGGTTAAGTCCTCGGCCCGGCGTCCGGTGACCCAGCGGGTATGGGTGTCGCGGGCATACTCCGGATACATCGAGTACGTCGGCGCGAACGACAGCGCGGTTCGACCGGGGCCACCGAAGGCCTGCAGCAGTTGGAGCATGATCTCGTTGGAGCCGTTGGCGGCCCACACACGGTCTCCGGTCAGCCCGTAGCCGAGGTAGGCCGCCAGATCGGCTCGCAGCGCGGCGGCCTCCCGGTCGGGATAGCGATTGAGGCCCGCAGCGACGTCGGCAGCGGACGCCGCAACGTCGGCGACGAACGACGGACTCGGCGGATAGGGGTTTTCGTTGGTGTTGAGCCGCACCGGCACGTCGAGCTGCGGCGCCCCGTAGGGCTCGAGACCACGCAGCTCGGGTCGCAGCGGCAACTCGTCGTTCACGGTGTCCCGTCGTCGACCCGGATCCGCAGCGCAGCGCCGTGGGCGGGCAGGTCCTCGGCCTCGGCGAGCGCGACGACATTGTCCCGCGACGCCCGCAGCGCCGCCTCGCTCCAGGTCACGACCTGCACCGTCTTGCTGAACGACCGGACCGTCAGGCCCGACGAGTGGCAGGCGCAGGCGCCGGTGGGCAGCACGTGGTTGGAGCCCGCGCAGTAGTCGCCGAGCGAGACCGGCGCCCACTGTCCGACGAAGATCGCACCCGCGTTGCGTACCCGCATAGCGACGTCACCCGCGTCGGCGGCGTGGATCTCGAGGTGCTCGGGCGCGTAGGCGTCGATGACGGCGAGCCCCTGCTCCAGGTCGTCGACGAGCACCACCGCGGACTGCTCGCCGGACAGCGCGGCCTTGATCCGCTCGCGGTGTTTGGTGGCAGCGACCTGTCGATCGAGCTCAACGGCGACTCCATCGACCAGCGACTCGCTGTCGGTCACGAGCACACTCGCCGACGTCGGACCGTGTTCGGCCTGGCTGATCAGGTCGGCCGCGACGCCGGCTGGGTCGGCACCGCCGTCGGCGAGGATCGCGATCTCGGTCGGACCGGCCTCAGAGTCGATGCCGATCCGCCCCTTGAGCAACCGCTTGGCGGCGACGACGTAGCTGTTGCCGGGTCCGGCGACCAGGTCGACCGGTCGACACGGCCCGGCCCCGTAGGCGAACATCGCGACCGCCTGGGCACCGCCGACCGCATAAACCTCGTCGAGACCCAGCAGGGCGCAGGCGGCCAGGATCGTCGGGTGCGGCCAGCCGTCGTGTTCACGTTGCGGCGAGCTGGCCACGGCGATCGACGGCACGCCCGCCACCTGGGCCGGCACGGCGTTCATGACGACGCTCGACACCAACGGAGCGAGACCACCCGGCACGTAGAGGCCGACCCGGCCAATCGGGACGATGCGTCGACGTACGGTGCCCCCCGGCACGACCTCGGTGACGACATCGCGTTCGCGCTCGGCCTCGCAGGTGCGACGCAGTCGGCCGATCGACTCCTCCAGGCCACGCCGGACGTCCGGGTCGAGTCGCTCGAGCGCCGCTTCGATGACGTCACGCGGGACCGCGATGTCCGCCTGCTCGACGCCGTCATAGCGCCGCGACGCCTCGACGATCGCCTCGATCCCACGGTCGCGCACGTCGTCGCACACCTGGCGCACCGTCTCGACGACGTCGTCGGCGGCGGCGCCGGCACGCGGAACGACCGTCGGCACTGGCGCCGCTGCGAGCCCGGTAGCACGGAGATCGAGGCGGCGAATCACCCGGTCAGTCTACGAAGCGAGACATCCCCGGGCCCATCATGTCCACCAGGAGAGCCGACGGCACGCAGTACGGTCGAAGGTGTGGTCACCACGCTGCGCATCTTCCCGCTCGACTCCGTGCTCTTTCCGGGCATGCGCCTGCCGGTCCATGTGGTCGAGCCTCGGCTGAGCGCGGTCATCGAGGGGCTGGCCGGGTCGGACCCGCTGCCGCAGCGCCTTCTCGGCGTGGTCGCGATCCGTGAGGGTTATCAGGTCGGACGTCGGCATGGGCGACAGTCGGCCCATCGAGTGGGGTGCGAAGCGCTGGTCGCCGAGGCGACATCGCGCTCCGACGGCAGCTGGGACGTCGAACTCGTCGGGCAGCGGCGGATCCGGGTCGAGCGCTTGGTCTCTGAGCGCCGTGACGAGCCGCTGGCCGCGGTTGCCTATCCGGCCGAGGTCGACGGTCCCCGGGCGGTCGAGGCGGCGACAGCCGCACGGACCGCGTTCGAGGCCTATCGCCATCTGGTGGCCACCCACGGCGGTGCGGACCTCGCGGGCGCGGACCTACCGGCCGAGCCACTGCCGCTTTCGTACGCCCTGGCGACCGTGGCCACTCTGCCCCTGCGAGAGCGGCAACTGCTTCTCGAGGCAGCCGACGCCGCCGACCGCCTGCAGCGCCTGACGCTCATGCTTCGCGCCGAACTCGCCGCGATGCAGGCCGTGGCCAGCCTCCCGGCGACGCGGTTGGCCCGGACCGGCTGGTCGCCGAACTAGATTCGGTTAGATCCCACCGTCGGGGCCGACCAGGCGTCGCTGGTCGGCCCGTCGACGCTCAGTCGAAGACCAAGCGGGTGGTCCAACGCTGGCCGCCGTCGACCTGCGTCAGGCTACTTCCGAGCGACCGCATCGGTTCGAGCGTGTCGAGGACGTCTTCCTCGGCCGACTCGTCTTGCGCCAGCGCGTCGCTGAGGCGGTCGAAATCGAGGTAGAACGCGACAGTCGACGCCGATCCGTCGGGGAGGGCCGTCTCGAACCCGTCCGATGAGCCGAGGTCGCCGCCCGACGCGAGCATGCCGGCGTAGTCCTCGTTGCTGGCCACGACCAGACAGCCGTCGGTGTCCTCGGTGATCAGGGCGCTCGACATGCCCTCACTGACGAGCTTGCCGTTGATCCGATCGACGACGTCTTGGATCGCCGCCGGGTCGGTCGTCAGGCGCGCTCCGAAGTAGAAGTCGGCCGGATCCTCCGACTCGAGGTTTACCGGCGTCAACCCCGTACTGTCCATGGCGAGCGTGATGTTGTCGCCGAGGATCGTCCGCAGGTCGTCAGGGAGCCGGAGGCTGGTCTCGGTCTCCACGGTCGACAGCATCTCCGCATAGGCATCGGACCCGCCGAAGCTCTCGACCAGGGTCTGGACGTCATCCCAGTGGTTGTCGACGAGCTCGGCGCCACCGGACGCGGAGGCCGCCATCAACGTGGTGTCCGGCAGCTCGCTGATCGGGTTGTCCACGTCGGCGGAGATGTCAGTGTCGCTCGTCGTCTGCATGACGAACTCGATGTTGTCGGAGCCGGCCCGGATCGCGCCGAACGTGGTGTGCGCGCCTTCCAGACCGAACTCGCCCGGCGCTACACCGCCCGAGGACTCGGCCGCCTCACGGAAGCCGTCGACGTCGACCCAGTAGGACGCGAAGCCCTCACCGTCGAGGGCATCCATGTCGGCCTGGAACTGCCCGCTGTCGGACAGCGGGCTGGACTCGGCGTCGCTGACGATGCCGGGAAGCGCTTCCGGGTCGTCGGCGATCAGCATGTAGTCGCCGACGAAGTCGACATCGACGCTGTCGTCGGCCGAGTCGACGACGTCGGACGAGGACATGAGACCGCCGGCGCCGCCGCTCACCACGTCGACCTGGCCCGCGCTCGCGCCCTCCAAGGCGGACGCCGACACGCCACACTCCTTGATCGCATCGACGGCGTTTTCGGCCGCCTGCTGATCGCTCACCTGGATGGCCGCCACCGTGACCAGCCGGTCGTCAACCGGCACCGCGGCCAGGCCAGCCCGGTCGCCGATCCACGGCTTGATGTCGTCTTCGTACGAGAGGTCGCAGTCGGAGTCTTCGACCATCGCGTTGAACATCAGCTCGCGAAGGTCGTCGGTGTCGCTGCTGATGCCGGTGGCTTCTTCGAACTCGGGCACTCGGCGCAGCAGGCGGACGGCGTTGACCTTCTGGCTGGCCGAGGGATCCAGGTCGATGCGCATGTAGGCGACCGTGTTGCTCGGCAGCGCTTCGGCCGGCTGCGGGCCACCGCCGCTGAGGTATTGATAGGCCGCGAATGCCCCTCCGCCCACGATGATCGCGAAGGCGGCCCCGATCGCGCCGATGACAATGCCGCGCCGGCGTCGACGCGGCGGCGGTCCCCCTGGTCCGACCCATTCAGGCTGGGTCCAGCCGGGTCCGTTGGGCGGTCCACCCATGCCCGGCGGCGGTCCACCCATACCGGGCGGCGGTCCACCCATACCGGGCGGCGGCCCGCCGGGGCCCGGCGGCGGACCTGGCGGAGGCGGCTCCCACGGGCCGCTCGGCGGTGGCTGGTTGGTCGACACGCGAGGTCCCCTTACTGCTGTATGAACGTCACAGCCTTCGATGCCGATAACCGGCGAGAAGTTCCCACCCCGGTCAGGCGGCGCCACGAGGTTAGCCGATTCGGCCGCCGTAAGGACGCGGGCGCAACGGCCGTGAAAACACCAGAACGGCCAGGATCAGGCCGGCCAGCGCACCGATCGGCCAGACCAGGAGCAGGCCTTTCGCGTGCATGGCCAGCTGTTCGGGCACCTGGTCACCGACCTGCGCCGAGCGCCACTCCCCGGCCGGGTCGCCAGGCCCCCACATGATGCCGAGCCGCCAGCCGATGACCGCGGCCAGCCCGGCACTGGCCGCGGCGCCGACGACCAGCGGCCAGCCGACCCGATGCCAGCGCCAGCCAGCGAGAAAGCCCAGGGGGACGGCGAGCCCGAGCCCGACCAGGGCAAACGTCACGTCGACACCGAACTGTCGGCCGGCCTCCTCTTCGCCCATGACGGCCGTGGTCTTGAGCACCTGGAAGGTCGGCGGGTCGGCCCACTGGACCCACAGCCAGCCTGCGATGACGCCGGCCATGACAAAAGCGACACACGTGACGACGATGGCCCGCACGACCTGAACCGCGGGCGGACCGGCGAGATCGGCGGTCCAGGCGGCCTCCCGCGCCTCTTGCCAAGACAGCGGGTAGGCCGCCGACGGCCGCCGCTCGGCGGGATCGATGTCGTGCACGCCTGCTCTCCTCCGACTGATAAGAAGAGCCTACGTGCGTCCGGCGCTGAGGCAGGTCGGCCCCAGCAGCGCCTTCAGGTCGGCCATCAGGGCCGGCGTGGGTGCGACCCGGAGCCGGTCGTCGAGTCGAAGCACCTTGGTCGTGCTCGGCGTCGTCAGCCGCAGGTGGACCTCGGCTGCTCCGGGATGGGTCGCGAGGATCTCCTTGAGCTGGTCGACGACTGGCGGAGTGCACCGGTTGGCGGCCAACGAGATCACGATCGGTCGACTGGCTTCTCGCGCCTGGTCGATCTGGCTGATCTCGGTGGCGCTGATGTCCGGGGAGTCGTCACCGCGGCGCAGCCGCCCCTTGGCGAGCACGAGGCTGTCCTCGATGAGGAGCGGGGCGCTTGCCTGATAGGTGGAGGGAAAGACGAGCAGGTCGACGCTGCCCTCGAGGTCTTCGAGGGTCGCGATCGCCCAGGTGTCGCCCTTGCGCGTGATCTTGCGCTGCACGGCCGTGATGAGGCCGGCGACGGCCACCGTGGAGTTGTCCGGGCGCGACTCGTCGGCGATCAGGGTGCCGATGGAGCAGTCGCTCACCGATGCGAGCACGTGCTCGAGGCCGAGCAGGGGGTGGCTGGACACATAGAGCCCGAGCATCTCGCGCTCGAAGCCCAGCAGGGTCTGCTTGTCCCACTCGTCGAGGTCGGGCACCTGGACGGTGAGCCCGCCGAAGGCGCTGTCCTCGAGACCCCCGAACAACGACTCCTGGCCGATCGCCTCGTTGCGCTTGACGTCGACGTGCTGGTCGACCGCCGCCTCGTGGACGGCGACCAAGGGCCGCCGCCGATGCCCGAGCGAGTCGAAGGCGCCGGCCTTGATCAACGACTCGATGACTCGCTTGTTGCAGACCATGACCGGGACCTTCTCCATGAAGTCGCTGAAGTCGGTGAACTTGCCGTGCTCGGTCCGAGCCTCGACGACGCCCGCCACAACGTTGGTCCCGACGTTGCGGACCGCCGACAGGCCGAACCGGATGTCGGAGCCGACCGGCGTGAAGGTGGACTCGGACTCGTTGACGTCGGGCGGCAACACCTGAATGCCCATGTGGCGGCACTCGTTGAGGTAGACCGCCATCTTGTCCTTGTCGTCCTTGACCGACGTGAGCACGGCCGCCATGTATTCGGCCGGATAGTTGGCCTTGAGGTAGGCCGTCCAGTAGGAGACCTGCCCGTAGGCAGCCGCGTGCGCCTTGCCGAAGCCATAGTCGGCGAACGGCATCAGAGCGTCCCAGACGGCCTTGATCGCCTCGCGAGAGAAGCCACGCTCGACCATCCCCGACTCGAACGGGGCGTACTCGGCGTCGAGCACCTCCTTCTTTTTCTTGCCCATCGCACGGCGCAGCATGTCGGCGCGTCCGAGGGTGTAGCCGGCAAGCAGCCGAGCGACCTCGATCACGTCCTCCTGGTAGACGATCAGGCCGTAGTTGTCGGCCAGCACGGGCTCGAGTGCTTCGGCCACCTCCGGATGCGGATAGGTCACGTCCTGGTTGCCACTGCGGCGGAGGGCGTAGTTGGTGTGGGAGTTGATTCCCATCGGGCCGGGTCGGTAGAGCGCGATCGTCGCCATGATGTCTTGGATCCGCTTCGGCCGCATCTGGCGCAGCAGCTGCCGGGTGCCGGAACCGTCCAGCTGGAAGACCCCGAGCGTGTCTCCGCGGCTGAGCAGCTCGTAGGCGGCGGGGTCGGTCGGATCGGCCCCGAGAGCGTCCAGGTCGAGCTCGACGTCGCGATTGAGCTTGACGTTTTGCACCGCGTCGCCCAGGACCGTCAGGTTGCGCAGCCCCAGGAAGTCCATCTTGACCAGCCCGAGCTGCTCACAGGTCGGGTAGTCGAACTGCGTGATGATCGCGCCGTCCTGCTCGCGCTTCATGATCGGGACGATGTCGAGCAGCGGCTCCGAGGCCATGATCACGCCAGCGGCGTGGACCCCCCACTGCCGCTTCAGTCCCTCGAGGCCCTTGGCGGTGTCGACGACCTTGCGTACGTCGGGGTCGGACTCGTAGAGCGCCCGGAACTCGCCACCCTCGTGGTATCGACCGTGCTCGGGGTCGAAGACCTTGGACAGCGGCACGTCCTTGCCCATCACCGGAGGCGGCATCGCCTTGGTGATCCGCTCGCCGATGGCGAAGGGATAGCCGAGCACGCGTGACGAGTCCTTCACCGCCTGCTTGGCCTTGATCGTGCCGTAGGTGACGATCTGCGCGACCCGGTCCGAGCCGTACTTCTCGCTGACGTAGCGGATCACCTCGCCACGCCGACGCTCGTCGAAATCGACGTCGAAGTCGGGCATGGACGGGCGTTCGGGGTTCAGGAACCGCTCGAAGGTGAGCTTGTATTCGAGCGGGTCGAGATCGGTGATCCGCAGCGCGTAGGCGCACATGGAGCCCGCGCCGGAGCCCCGCACGCCGGTCCGGATCCCACGCTCCTTGGCCCATTGCATGAAGTCGGCGACGACGAGGAAGTAGCCGGGATATCCCTTGCCGAGGATGACCTCGACCTCGAAGTCGGCGCGCGACCGGACGGCGTCGGAGATGCCGTCGGGGTAACGCTCACGCAGCCCCTTTTCGACCTCCTTGACGAACCACGACGTCTCGTCCTCGCCCGGCGGGCAGGGGTAGCGCGGCATGAACCGGCCCTCGCCCTCGGTGAACTCCACGTTGCAGCGCTCGGCGATGAGCAGGGTGTTGTCGCACGCCTCCTTGAGATCGAACTTGTCCTCCCACAGGGCCCGCATCTCCTGTGGCGACTTGACGTAGTAGTCGTTGCCGTCGAGCTTGAACCGGTTGGGGTCGGCCAAGGTCTTGCCGGACTGCACGCACAGCAGGACCTCGTGCGCCTTGTCGTCGCCCTGGTGGGTGTAGTGCAGGTCGTTGGTCGCGATCATCGGCAGGTCGAGGTCGCGGGCGAGTCGAAGCAACCCGTCGCGTACCCGGGCCTCGATGTCGAGCCCGTGCTCCATCAGCTCGACGAAGTAGTTGCCCGCCCCGAAGATGTCCTGGAACTCCGCTGCCGACGCCCGTGCCTTTTCGTAGTCGCCGATCCGCAGCCAGGTCTGCACCTCGCCGGACGGGCACCCCGTCGTGGCGATCAGACCCTCGGCGTACTCCGCGAGCAGCTCGCGGTCGGCCCGCGGCTTGTAGAAGAAGCCCTCGAGGCTCGCCCGGCTCGACAACCGGAAGAGGTTGTGCATGCCGGCCGTGGTCTCGGCCAGCACGGTCATGTGAGTGAACGCCCCGCCGCCGGACACGTCGTCCTCGCCGCCCTCGGCCCAACGCACCCGCTTCCGCTCGGAGCGGTGCGTGCCGGGCGTGACGTAGAGCTCGGACCCGATGATCGGTTTGACTCCGGCCGCCCGGGCCTTGGAATAGAAGTCGTAGGCCCCGAACACGTTGCCGTGGTCGGTCATCGCGAGGGCCGGCATGCCGAGCTCGGCGGTCTTGTCGAAAAGCTCACCCAGCCGGGCGGCTCCGTCGAGCATGGAGTACTCGGTGTGGACGTGCAGATGCACAAACGAGTCGGAGCTCGACATGGGTGTGAGGGCCTCCTCGACGGGTGCACTCGGGCGACTTCCGAGAGCCTACGCGACCGACCTTGCCAGCGGCCGCCGACACTTCGGAGGGCCGTGATCGTCGCCCAGTCGGGCCGGCTAAATGTCGTCGCGGAGTACGGCGAGCGCGTGGCCGAGATCGTCCGGATAGTCCGACCCGTACTCGACGGCCTCCCCCGTACCCGGGTGCGTGAAACCGAGCCGGACGGCGTGCAGCCACTGCCGCGAGACGCCGAGCCGACTCGCCAGGGTCGGGTCCGCACCGTACGTGAGGTCGCCGACGCACGGATGCTGGACCGCGCTCATGTGGACCCGGATCTGATGGGTCCGGCCGGTCTCGAGCCGGATCTCCAGCAGGCTGGCGAAGCGGTGCGCCTCGAGCGTCTCGTAGTGGGTGACACTCGGTCGGCCGTCCGCCGTCACCGCCCACCGGTAGTCGTGCCTCGGATGCCGGCCGATCGGCGCGTCGATCGTGCCGCTCAGCGGGTCCGGATGCCCCTGCACCACGGCGTGATAGATCTTGTCGACCCGCCGGTCACGGAAGGCCTGCTTGAGGGCCGAGTAGGCCGCCTCCGACTTCGCGACGACCATGACTCCGCTGGTGCCGACGTCGAGCCGGTGGACGATGCCTTGCCGCTCGGCCGCTCCCGATGTCGCGACCACGACGCCCAGGGCGGCCAGATGGCCCAGCACGGTCGGACCGGTCCACCCCGGACTCGGGTGCGCGGCCACACCGACCGGCTTGTCGATGACGACCATATCGGCGTCGTCGTGGATGATCCGCAGCCCGTCGACCCGCTCCGGACGCACCGACGGGGCCGCCGGCGCATCGGGCATCGTGAGGTCGAGCCACGCCCCGGCGACGACCCGGTCCGACTTGGAAGGGACGACCCCGTCCATGCGTACTCCCCCGCTGTCGAGGAGCTCGGCCGCTTTGGTCCGCGACAGCCCGAGCATCCGCGCCAGCGCCGCATCGAGACGCTCACCGGCCAACCCCTCGGGGACCGGGAGCATGCGCTGCTCGGTCATGCGTCCTCGGCGACCGTCCGACGCCCTTCGGGGCCGATCCCCCGCAACGACTGCACGACGACTACGGCGGCCGCCGTGGTGATGCACATGTCGGCGATGTTGAAGATCGGCCAGTTGGGCAGCTCGAGGAAGTCGACGACGTGCCCTCGGAGAATGCCGGGGTCGCGGAACACTCTGTCGGTGAGATTGCCGAGGGCACCGGCGAGCAGCAGGCCGAGCGCGACCGCCCACAGCGGATCGCGCAGGCGGGTGGCGATCCGGATCACCGCCACGACGACAGCGGCCGCCACCAGGCTCAACACCAGGGTCATCCCGGTCGCGAGGCCAAAGGCGGCCCCGGGGTTGCGGGTGAACGTCAGGGTGAGCACGCCCGGGATCAGCTCGACCGGCCCCCGATCGCTCAGCAACTCGACCGCGAGGATCTTGGTGACGACGTCGAGGACGTACGCGATCGCGCACACTCCGACGAACAGGCCAGCACGTCGCTCGGGGGACGAGGCCTCAGGCGCCGCGTCGTCGGCCGGTTCGGGGGAATCGTCGTCGCCGGTCGTCAGCGGCGTTCCTCGCGCTGCTTGCATGTCATGCACAGTGTGGCACGCGGAAACACCATGAGACGGCGCTTCCCGATCGGATTGCCGCACGATTCGCAGACGCCGTACGTGCGGTCTTCCAACCGCTCCAGCGCACGTTCGGTCTGGATGAGCATGTCGCGGGTGTTGTTGGCCAACGACATCTCGGCGTCGCGCTCCAGTGAGGTCGACCCGACATCGGCCTGATCATTGCCCGCACCGTCGCCGCCGGCCCGAAGCAGGTCTTGGATGCCCTGCTCCACCGACGACACCTCGACCCGGAAACGTTCGCGGTCGGCTTCGAGCTGGCCACGTACTTCGCCGAGCTCCTTCGCCGTCCATGGCTTCTCGTTGGGCAGGACGACGAGGTTCCGCTTGAATGGGGCCTTCTTCGCGACCGCCTTCTTCGCCGCCGCCTTCTTTGCCGGGGCCTTCTTGGCCGGAGCCTTCTTCGTGACCTTCTTGGCCGCCTTCTTCACGGCGTTCTTCGCTGCGCCCTTCTTCGTTGCTTCCTTCTTCGCGGCCCTCTTCGCGGGAGCCTTTTTCGCCGCCGCCTTCTTCGCGGGAGCCTTCTTGGCCGGAGTCTTCTTCGTGGCCTTCTTGGCGACCGTCTTCTTCGCGGTCGTCTTCTTGGCGGCTGCCTTCTTGACCGGGGCCTTCTTGGCAGCCGCAAGCTTCGCGGCGGACTTCTTCGTGCTGCTCTTCGGCTGCGCCACTCGTCGGTCCCTTATCTCGCGGTGACCTGGGCGGTCACCGTCTGCAGTGCCGGCAGGATAGGGATACCTTCGCGCTGCTTCAACCTCACGCGGCCGCCCGACGTACCCGGGATGCGACTTATGTCGATTTCGACCGTAGTGCGCCCAGCCGCGTGGCGACTTCTGCGGCGTCGTCGACGAAAGCCAGGTGTGCCCGAGTACGCCCGTCTTCTACACTGGAGCCGCCGCAAGGCGACGATGGGGCCACTACTCGCGTCACGCACCTTGAGCGACCCGGAGACGGTGTGAGCCCGGGAGGTGCGCCGCGACGAACATCACCCCGGAGCCGCTGGCAGAACGGTCGCGAGGTCCTGCGGCTCACTAGATCCAGCAGCGGCGCGCCACGAGAGGGTCGGCATCTGTCGGCCAAGGAGGGTGGTACCGCGGTCGGCGCAACGGCGCCGCTCGTCCCTCCGCCAGACCTTGACAGGATCCTGACGGAGACGAGATGACCCAGGGCGAGACACCGCAGGGCGACCCGACCCCCTCGCGTGCGGAGCAGACCGGCGCAGCGTCCACGGCCTACCGGCCGATCCGCCCGCAGGTCGACCTGCCCGCCATGGAGCGCGGCGTCCTCGATCTCTGGCGCGATCACAAGACGTTCCAGCGCTCGCTCGAGCAGAGCACCGACCGGCCGATGTGGACCTTCTACGAGGGGCCGCCGACCGCCAACGGCGTGCCAGGCGTTCACCACACCGAGGCCCGCGTTTTCAAGGACCTGTTCCCGCGGTTCCAGACGATGCGTGGCTACCGGGTCGATCGGAAGGCCGGGTGGGACTGCCAGGGGCTCCACGTCGAGGTCGGGGTCGAAAAGGAGCTCGGCCTGTCCGGGCACAGTGACATCGAGAAGTACGGCATCGCCGAGTTCAACGCCAAGTGCCGCGAATCCGTGTTCCGCCACGTCGACCTGTTCGAGCAGATGACCGAGCGGATGGGGTTTTGGATCGACACGTCCGAGGCCTACCGCACGATGGACCCCGAATACATCGACAGCGTCTGGTGGTCCCTCAAGCAGATCTTCGACAAAGGCCTGCTCGTCGAGGACTACCGGATCACGCCGTACTGTCCGCGCTGCGGCACCGGCCTGTCCGACCACGAGCTGGGACAGCCGGGCGCCTACGAGACGGTCGCCGACCCGTCGGTGTTCGTTCGGTTCCCCCTCACCTCGGGTCCGCTCGCCGGCAAGGCGGCGCTGCTGACGTGGACCACGACCCCTTGGACCCTGGTCTCCAACGCCCTCGTCGCCGTGCACCCCGACGTGGAGTACGTCGCCGCCACCGACGGGAGCGAGACCCTGGTCGTCGCCGAGGCGCTGCTCGCCACCGTCCTCGGTGAGGGCTGGACCGTCACAGACCGATTGACCGGTAGCGAGATGAGAGGTTGGACATACTCCCGCCCGTTCGAGTTGGTCGACTGGCCCTCGGAGCGTGGCCACTTCGTGGTCACCGAGGACTACGTGACCATCGACGACGGCACTGGCCTGGTTCATCAGTCCCCGGCGTTCGGTGAGCCGGACTTCCTCAGCTGCCGGGCCAATGACGTGCCGATGGTCAATCCGATCGACCTCGAGGGCCACTTCCTCCCCGACATCGACCTGGTCGGCGGCGAGTTCTTCAAGCACGCCGACCGGAAGCTCGTCGCGGACCTGCAGCAACGGGGCCTGCTACTCCGGCACGAGTCCTACGAGCACAACTACCCGCACTGCTGGCGCTGCCACACGCCGGTGCTCTACTACGCGCTGCCGAGCTGGTACATCCGGACGACGCAGTTCAAGGATCGGCTGATCGCCGCCAACGACGCGACGAACTGGTACCCCGAGTCGGTCAAGACCGGTCGCTACGGCGACTGGCTCGAAAACAACGTCGACTGGGCGCTGTCCCGGTCCCGCTACTGGGGTACGCCGCTGCCGATCTGGCGATGCGCCGACGGCCACCTCACCTGCGTCGGTTCTCGGGCAGAGCTGACCGAGCTCACCGGCGCCGACCAGTCCGAGCTCGACCCGCACCGGCCCTACGTCGACGCGCTGACCCTCGACTGCCCCGAGTGCGGCGATGAAGCGCGCCGAGTCACCGAGGTCATCGACGCGTGGTACGACTCGGGCTCGATGCCGTTCGCGCAGTGGGGCTACCCGTACCTCGCGGGCTCGAAGGAGCGGTTCGACCGGGCGTTCCCGGCCCAGTTCATCTGCGAGGCGATCGACCAGACCCGTGGCTGGTTCTACACCCTGATGGCGATCAGCACGGCGCTGTTCGACCAGACGTCGTACGAAAACGTCGTCTGCGTCGGCCTGATCGTCGGCGAAGACGGTCGCAAGATGTCCAAGCACCTCGGCAACATCCTCGAGCCGGTGCCACTGATGGACGACCACGGCGCCGACGCACTGCGCTGGTTCATGGCCTGCTCGGGCTCGCCGTGGGCCACCCGTCGAGTCGGGCACGGCGTCTTGCAGGAGATCGTCCGCAAGGTGCTGCTGACCTACTGGAACACCGTGGCGTTCCACACCCTCTACGCCAACACGGCCGGCTGGACGCCGTCGGTCGGGGCGCCAGCCGTCGCCGATCGGCCGCTGCTCGACCGCTGGCTGGCGTCGCGCACCCACGCGTTGACCCGGGACGTGACCGACGCGATGGAGCGGTTCGACACCCAGCGGACCGGCGCGCTGATCGCCGCGTTCGTCGACGAGCTGTCGAACTGGTACGTCCGGCGCTCCCGTCGGCGCTTCTGGGACGGTGACCCCGCAGCCCTCGCGACCCTGCACGACACGATCGACGTGCTCACCCGGCTCATGGCGCCGCTGACTCCGTTCGTGACCGAGCGAGTCTGGCAAGACGCCGTGCGCCCAGTCGACCCAGTCGCCGCGGAGTCGGTGCATCTCGCGTCGTGGCCGAAGGTCGACGACAGCCTCGTCGACGCGGATCTGGAGGCCCAGATGGGCCTGGCCCGCCGGGTCGTCGAGCTCGGCCGGGCCGCCCGCGCCGAGGCGAGGGTCCGGACCCGACAGCCGCTCGCCCGCGCCCTCGTCGGATCCGGCGCCTGGGCGACACTGCCGGCGGCGCTGCGCGACGAGGTTGCGGCCGAGCTCAACGTGACGACGGTCGACTCCCTCGCGTCGGCCGGCGGCGACCTGATCGAGCACGTGGCCAAGCCGAACTTCCGCGCCCTGGGCAAGCGATTCGGCAAGCGCACCCCGCTGGTGGCGGCAGCGATCACGGCCGCCGACCCCGCGACGCTCGCGGCCACGCTGTCGGAGTCGGGTCAGGCCACGGTCGACGCGGACGGCACGCCCGAGACGGTGCAGGCCGACGAGGTGATGATCTCCGAGCGACCCCGCGAAGGCTGGTCGGTCGTCAACGAGCACGGCGAGACCGTCGCCCTCGACCTCGAGCTGACGCCGGAGCTGCTACGCGCCGGCCTCGCCCGCGAAGCGATTCGACTGATCCAGGAAGGTCGCAAGGCCAGCGGCTTCGAGGTGAGCGATCGGATCGAGTTGTGGTGGGTGGCTGACGGAGATCTCGCGGCCGCCATCGGCGAGCACGAGAGCCTGATCGCGGACGAGGTGCTCGCGACCACGGTCGCCCAAGGCGAGCCGGACAACGCGGAGCTACCCCGCCATCACGATGCCGAGCTGGGCCTTACGTTGTGGCTGCGGCGTCGCTGAGGTGACCAGCGCCACAGACCGCTCGACCGGCTCAGTCGGTGATCAGCGGCTCGGTTAGCGCTCGTCCTCACCAAGCAGCGAGCGCAGTCGCTTCGGCGCGTGCTCGGAGTCGGGCCCGCCGGGCAACGGGGCCGCGACGGTCTCCTCGCCTTCGAGCTGCGCGAGCTGGGCCTGGAAGTAGTTCTTGAGCCGGCTGCGGTATTCGCGCTCGAACGAGCGCAGGTGCTCCACCTCACGGGACAGGCGGTCACGGTCACGCTCGAGGTCGCCGAACAACTGCTGGCGGCGCTCGGCGGTCTCGGCATCGAGCTTTTGGGCGCGGGCCCGAGCGTCGGACTCCATCCGGTCGGCCTTGGCGCGGGACTCGTTGGTGAGCCGCTCGGCCTTCATCCGAGCCTCGGCGAGGATCTTGTCGGCCTGATCCTTGGCGTCGGCCTCGATCTCCTCGGCGTTCTTGGCCGCGATCTCCAGCAGGCGAGCGGCGGCGCCGGAGGCGTCGGCGACCGACTCGGGCCCGACACTGCGCTGCATCGCCGGCATCGGGGGCGGCTCGACGACGGGCGGCGGTTTGGGTTCCTCGATCACCGGTCGCGGCGGCGGCTCAGGCATCGCCATCGGCTGGGTCATCTCCGGCGGTCGGGCGCTGGAGGCGGCGGCGAGCTTGGTCCGCAGGTCGTTGTTCTCCTGAGTGAGGCGCTCCAACTCGCCCTCGACCTCGTCGAGGAACTGGTCGACCTCGCCCATGTCGTAGCCCTCGCGCAGCCGGACGGGCGTGAAGCGCTTGTTTCGCACGTCCTCTGGAGTAAGTGGCATGACCTCACCTCAGGATCGAAGGGATGCAGACCTTCCTGGTGCGCCCACCGTACCCGGTTCACACGGGATCGTGACAACTGGGCGGTAGCCGGTCAGGAGGAGAAGAAGATCCTCGCGTTGACCAGCTGCAGGATGTAGATCAGCACGAAGAGAACCAACGGAGACAGATCGAGAGCCACCATCCCGAGCCGCAGTGGCGGGAGCACCCGCCGGATCGCGCGCAGCGGTGGGTCGGTGACGGTATAGATGACCTCGCATAGAACTAGTACTGCTCCCCGTGGTTGCCAGGACCGCGCCAGCATTTGTACCCAATCAAGCACAATACGGGCAATCAGCAGTATAAGACAGATCCAAAGGACAAAGGCGATGATCTCGCCGGCAACCTGCATTGGCGTCAGCTCTGATTGAAGAAGCCGCCCTCGGCGAGGCGCTGCTTGTCCTCGGCCGTCACGGACACATTGGGTGGGGAGAGCAAGAACACCTTCGCGGTCACCCGCTCGATCGACCCGTGCACAGCGAAGACGAGACCGGCCGCGAAGTCGACGAGTCGCTTCGCGTCGTTGTCGTCCATCTCTGACAGGTTCATGATCACCGGGATGCCGTCGCGGAAGTGTTCGCCGATCGTACGGGCTTCGTTGTAGGTGCGGGGATGCAGGGTCGTGATGCGGGCCGCGTCGGTGCGGTGAGCCTCGACCGGACGGCGTCGTGGCGCGAGCTCGGTCACCTGACCGGACGGCTCGTCACGGACAGCACGCACGGGACGGCGGTCGGCGGGCTCGTCGAAGGTTTCGACATCGTCGTAGTCGTCATCGAATCGGTCGGCGTCCTCGACCAGGCCCAGGTAAACACCAACCTTGCGCATTGCGCCAGCCATGGGCTCTATGACCTCCGGTCGTTCGAGACGGTCGCCGCCTCGCGTCGTCTGTCTCCACAGGCTTCCACCTGCGGTGCTGACACTACCCGCCCGACGGCCTCTCACCGAGCACCGCGCGACCTACGCGTACGTGTGTCGCGCCGGCCGCAACGGCGGCCTCTAGGTCGCCGCTCATCCCGGCCGACAGCATCACGGCGCTGGGGTACGTGGCCCGCAACTGCGTCGCAATCGCCGCCAGCCGGTCGAACGTCGGGGCCGGGTCGAGGCCAAGCGGTGCGATCGCCATGACGCCGCCGAGCTCGAGGTGGTCGGCCGCGGCCACCAGGTCGGCCAGCTCGCCGACCTCGGCGGGCGCGCAGCCGGCCCGGCCGCCGGACTCGACGGGGTCGAGATTGACCTGGACCAGACACCGGACGACCCGGTCGGCGTCGGCGGCTCCGCGCGACAGCGGATCGACCAGCCGAGCCCGGTCGACGGAGTGGACGACGTCGGCGTACCCGGCGATCGCGGCGGCCTTGTTGCGCTGGACGGCTCCGACAAAGTGCCAGACCAAACCCATCGGCGCCGCGTCGTGCTTGTCGCGGGCCTCCGGATGTCGACTCTCCCCCACGTGGCGCACCCCGAGCTCGGCCAGTATCTGGACGTCGCTCGCCGGGAAGGTCTTGGTCACGACGACGAGCGTCACGTCGGCCGGGTCGCGACCGGCGTCACGGGCGGCCAACGCGATCCGGGCCTCGACCCGGGCCAGTCCCGTCGCCAACTCCTCGCGCCGCCGCGCGGTCACGGGCGGATCCGGACCAGGCCGCCGAGACGACCCGAGCGCTGACCCTGACGGCGATAAGAGAAGAGGTCAGTGTTCTCCCGCGTACACAGCTTTTCATCGGAGTCCATGACGTCGACGACCTCGACGCCGATCCCGCGGAGCTGGCTGGCCACCCCGGCGCCGACATCGACCGCCGGTGTCCCCCACGAGGTGGTCGCCCAGGCATCTGGTACGGCGTCGGCGACCTCCGATCGCATCGGCTCCGGCACCTCGTAGCAGCTTCCGCACACCCGTGGGCCGAGCCAGGCGACGATCGTCCGCGCGCCGGCGGCATGCATCCGAGTGACCGTCGACGCCACGATGCCGACAACGAGACCCGGTCGCCCCGCGTGCGCGACGCCGACCACGCCGGCCTCGGTGTCGGCCAACACGACCGGCACGCAGTCGGCGACGCGGACCAAGAGACCGAGGTCGGGCGCCGAGGTGATGAGGCCGTCGGCGACCGGGATCTCGTCGGGTCGCTCCGCCACCGTGGAGACCCGGTCACCGTGCTCCTGGCTCATCCGCACGAGCCGAGACGGATCGACGCCGAACTTCGACGAGACCAGGTCGAGGTTGTGCGCGACCCGCTCGGGGTCGTCGCCATTGCTCGTCCCGAGGTTGAGCGACTCCCATGGTCCTTCGCTGACGCCGCCGTAACGATCGGTGAAGGCGACCTCGACCGGCCCCCGGGAGTCCCGAAAGGCGAACACTTACTTCAGGAAGTCCGGGACGTCGAGGTCGTCGTCACCATCCGACGGCTTCGGCGTGCGCTGCTGAACGAGCCCGGCACCGACATGTACCGGTTGGGCGGGGGCGGCCGGTCGCGCCGGCTCCTCCGGCTCCGCCGCCGGCCGCTCCGTGTCGGCTCCGGCGGTGCTGCCGTTGGAAGCGGTCGACTCCTTCGAGGCGTACGGCTCGGGCGTCGTCGTGACCGGCGGCGGTGCCGGCTTGTCGCGCCGCAGGGCCGGCTGGCTGGCATCGCGCCGCTTCGGCATGCCGCCGTCGAACCCGGCGGCGATCACCGTGACTCGTACCTCGTCGCCCAACGCGTCATCGATCACGGCGCCGAAGATGATGTTGGCTTCGGTGTGCGCCGCCTCGCTGACGAGGGCCGCTGCCTCGTTGATTTCGAACAGCCCGAGGTCGGACCCGCCGGCGATCGACAACAGCACGCCGTGCGCTCCGTCGATCGACGCCTCGAGCAGCGGACTCGAGACCGCCATCTCGGCGGCCGCCACTGCTCGGTCGTCGCCGCGGGCCGAGCCGATGCCCATGAGTGCCGAACCAGCGTCGGACATCACCGACTTGACGTCGGCGAAGTCGAGGTTGATCAGGCCGGGGGTCGTGATCAGGTCGGTGATGCCCGAGACACCTTGCAGCAGCACCTGGTCGGCCTGTTTGAAGGCGTCGAGCACGCTCACGTTGCGATCGCTGATCGACAGCAGCCGGTCGTTGGGGATCACGATGAGCGTGTCGACTTCCTCACGCAGCGCCGCGATGCCCTCCTCGGCCTGGTTGGCCCGCCGTCGTCCCTCGAACGCGAACGGCCGGGTCACGACTCCGATGGTCAGGGCGCCGAGCGACCGGGCGATCCGGGCGACCACAGGAGCACCGCCGGTCCCCGTGCCACCGCCTTCCCCAGCGGTGACGAAGACCATGTCGGCACCCTTGATCACCTCCTCGATGTCTTCGGCGTGGTCATCGGCCGCCTTCGCTCCGACGTTGGGGTTGGCGCCGGCGCCGAGCCCCCGAGTCATCTCGCGACCGATGTCGAGCTTCACATCGGCATCGCTCATCAGCAGTGCTTGGGCATCGGTGTTGATCGCGATGAACTCGACGCCCTTCAGGCCGACCTCGATCATCCGGTTCACCGCGTTGACGCCGCCGCCACCGATGCCGACGACTTTGATCACCGCCAGGTAGTTTTGCGCTGCCACAACGCGCACCTTCTCTCGGTTGCTGGCCGCCCCGTGTCCGGATCGGCGATTTCGGTGTTTCCGGTAACGATCGACCGACTCCCAAAACCTTCACCCTCAGGTAGAGGGTTATAGTTATGTCAACCTGCCGACTGCGCAGCAACGTACGTGGCGCCATCAAGCGGTTCAAACACCCGTACGCGTGTCGCGAAAGCGCGTGTCGAATTCACCGTCGAGTGGCGCACAGTCGCTACTTTTGTCGGCTCTGCGCGACAACGGTGCGCCACTCGGCGAGTGGGACGGCGGCGTACTCACGCCCGGGTCGTTGGCTGTTCGGGTACGGAGACGTCGTAGACCGAGGCGTCGACCTCGAGCAGCGTGGCGAGGACGCGGGCCTTGAGATCCGACTGCGCCGAGCTCCCCCACCGCACTTCGTCACCGTTGGACAGCACGAGCTCGATCGCGTCCATGCTGGCCACCTCGACGTGGTCGACCTCGCGAGCAATGGGGCGGTCGAGCGACCCGACCACACTCGCGACCTCGTGCAGGGCGTCCTCACTCCCCCGCTCCTCGAGCTGACCGGCCCGCACCAGCGGCAGCCGGTGCGGCGGCCGACGGTAGGTGCGGAACAACACCCCCTCGGCGTCCATCGCCTGGTATTCGCCGTCCTGACGAACGACTGCCACCGCCTCGCGCTCCTCGATCACGATGCGTACGCCGTTGGGCCAGTCCCGACGGACGTCGACGTCGGCGACCGCCGGCAACTCGGCAACCCGGTCCTCGACGGCGTCCAGGTCGAGCCTGGCCAACGGGGTGTCGTCCTCGATCGCGGCGACCCGCCGAACCTCGCTCGGCGTCAGGTATGAGGTGCCCTCGATCTCGACCGACGTGACGCCGAGCCACGTCGACCCGTAGACGACCCATGCGCCGAACCCGATCACCGCAACGACAAGGAGCACCACGACCTGGCGCCGGCCGAACCACCGGGTGAACCGTCGCCGGGCGAACGGAGCCGGGATGACCGGGTCAGACATCGGCCGGCGGGCCTCCGGACTCGGCTAGCAATGCCAACACCTGCGGACCCACCGTGGTGATGTCGCCGGCACCCAGCGTGAGGACGAGGTCGCCCGGCCGCACCACCGTCACGACCGCGGTCGCGAGGTCGGCCCGGTCGGGCACGTAGCGCACCTGATCGGGCGGCAGCGGCACCGCGTCGGCGACCATGCGCCCGTCGACGCCCACCTCGGCGGGCTCGCGGGCGAGATAGATGTCGGCGACGATCGCGATGTCGGCGGCACCCAGGCTTTGCCCCATCTCGGCGCCGAACGCCTTGGTCCGCGACACCAGATGCGGCTGGTAGCAGACGACGACCCGACCCGTGCCCGCGAGCGACCGAGCGGCTGCCAGGTCGGCGGCGATCTCGGTCGGGTGATGGGCGTACGAGTCGAACACGCGGATCTGCGCCGCCTCGCCCTTGAACTCCATGCGCCGACGGCTGCCGGCGTAGCGGCCCAGCCCGGTCGCGAGCGCGTCGAACGCGTAGCCGCGCCGAAGGCCCGCCGCGAGTGCGAGCAACGCGTCGAGCAGGTAGTGCCGTCCGGGTAGCGCGATCCGCAAGGTGCCGAACCGCTGGCCGCTCTGCTCCACGACACAGCTGGAGGTGGCGCCCTCGACCGTCACGTCGACGCCGCGGAGGTCGGATGCCGGACCGAAGCCGACCGCGATCGTGTCGACGCCCTGCTGGCGGGCCTGGTCGACGAGGGACGCGGCGCCCGGGTCGTCGACGCAGGCGACCAGGCATCCGCCGGACACGATCCGCTCCAGAAAGGTGTCGAAGGCCGCTCGATAGGCCTCCGGCGTGCCGTAGACGTCGAGGTGGTCGGCCTCGACGTTGGTGACGACGGCGACCGTCGGCGAGTACGCGAGGAACGCGCCGTCGCTCTCGTCGGCCTCGACGACGAACTCGCTGCCCCCGCCCTCGTGGGCGTTGCTGCCCGTCGCCGCCAGGTCAGCGCCGAGCGCGTACGACGGGTCGGCACCGGCCTCGGTCAGGGCCACGGCCAGCATCGACGAGGTCGTGCTCTTGCCGTGCGTGCCGGTGACCGCCATGACCGTGCGGCCGACCATCACGGACACGACGGCGGCGGCTCGCGGCCACAACCGAAGGCCGAGGTCGCGAGCGGCGACGACCTCGGGGTTGGACTCGTCGATCGCGGTCGAGACGACGACCGTGTCGACATCCTTGACCTGCTCGGCGCGGTGACCGATGTAGCAGGTGGCCCCCAGCGCCCGAAGCGCGTCGAGCGTCGACGACTCCTGGGCGTCACTCCCACTGACGGCGACTCCGCGGGCGAGCATCAGACGCGCCAGGCCCGACAGTCCGGCGCCTCCGATGCCGACGTAGTGCACCCGGCCGAGCTCGACCGCGCTCGGGATGTCGTCGGGGACCGGGATCCTCATGTCGCGCCTCGCGCGGCCGCCTCGACCATGGCCGCGAGCCGGACGTCGGCGTCGCGCGGCAGCAGGTCGGTCGTCGCCCGCGACATGGCCTCCAACCGCTCCGGGTCCGACAACAGCTCCGGCACGGTCCGGGCGACCCAGTCGGAGCTCATCGCGTCGTCGTCGACGAGCAGCGCACCACCGGCGTCGACGACCGGGCGAGCGTTGCGGGCCTGTTCGCCATTGCCGATCGGCAGCGGGCAGAAGGCGGCGGGTAGGCCGGCGCAGGCCACCTCGGTGACGGTGTTGGCGCCGGCTCGGCACACGATCAGGTCGGCCGCGGCGTACGCGAGGTCCATGCGCTCGATGTAGGGCGTGACGATGTACGGCGGGTCGCCGTCCCGCGGGCTGACCTCGGCCTCCTCGACCCGGCCGGCATGGTGGAGCACCTGGACGCCGGCATCCGCGAGTGCGTGGGCGGCGCCTGCAACCGCGTAGTTGATCCGCCGGGCACCCTGCGAGCCGCCGGTGACGAGCAGCGTCGGCCGCTCCGGATCAAGGCCGAACTCCGCATGGCCCTCGGCACGCTGCTTGAACCGATCCATGTCCGAGATCAGGCGCCGGATCGGCAGTCCGGTGAACACTGCGTGGGACAGCGACGTGTCGGGGAAGCTCGTGGCGACGTGTCGGGTGAACCTGGCCCCGATCTTATTGGCTAGCCCCGGCATCGCGTTGCCTTCGTGGATGACGATCGGGACCTTGCGGCGGCGGGCCGCGAAGTAGGCCGGAAGCGCGACGTATCCCCCGAATCCGACGACGACATCGGGCTTGATGCGGTCGAGTACGTCGCCGGCGCTCCGGACGGCGCCCCGCAGCCGACCCGGGACCCGGGCGAGGTCGAGGGTCGGCCGCCGCGGCAGCGGCACCGGCGGGATGAGCTCGAGTGGCAACCCGGCCTGCGGGATGACCCGGGTCTCGATGCCGCGTTCGGTGCCGAGGCAGGTCAGGGCGACGTCGGGGTTGCGATCACGCAGCGCCTCGGCGGTCGCGAGCAGCGGCGACGTGTGGCCGGCGGTGCCGCCGCCGGCGAGAAGGACGGACAGGGGCATTGCTCACCGTTTCTGCTGTCGGTTCGGCATGTTGGCTGTGGATCGCCGACGCTGCCGGCGGACCCGCTTGGACTGCAACGCGACCCGGGCCCCCGGCTCGGCTCGAGCGAACGCCGACAGCATGCCGAGAGCGATCAGGGTCGGAAGCAGTGCGGAACCACCGTATGAGACGAGCGGCAGCGGGATGCCGATGACCGGCAACAGACCGAGCACCATGCCGATGTTGATCAGCGCTTGGGAGAGCAGCCAGACCGTGATTCCGGCCGCGGCGTACCGGGCGAACGGCTCGCGAGCTCGGCTGGCGATCCGAAAGCCGGTGTAGCCGAGGACCATGAACAACCCCAACACCACCATGGTCCCGAACAGCCCGGTCTCCTCGCCGATCACCGCGAAGATGAAGTCGGTGTGCGCCTCCGGCAGACTGCCCCACTTCTGCCGGCTGGCGCCGAGCCCGACGCCCCAGAACTGGCCCGTCGCGAGGGCGAAGAAGCCGTGCGCGGCCTGCCACCCGTCGCCACGTAAGTCGCTGAGCGGGTCGATGAACGTGGTCAGCCGCTTGACCCGCTCGGCGTCGCTGCTGGCGAGGTAGGTCGCGACGCCGACCAGGACGAGTGTCGTGCCGACGAACAGCCGGGCCGGCGCGCCGACGACCCACAGCATGCCCAACACGATCGCGAAGAGCACGAGCGCGGTGCCGACGTCGCGCTGGCCGACGACGAGGGCGACCACGAGACCGGTGGCCGGGATCATCGGGATCAGCAGGTGCTTCCAGTCGTCGAGGAGCTTTTCCTTGCGGGCGTAGAGGTCCGCCGCCCAGATCACGATGGCGAGCTTGGCGATCTCGGACGGCTGGATGGTGACCGGCCCGCCGAAGTTCAGCCAGTTTTGGTTGCCGTTGACCTCGACGCCGACGCCGGGGATGTAGGTCATGCAGATCAACACGATCGAGCCGACCATCGCGGGATAGGCGAACCACCGCATGACGCGCACCGACGTGCGCGAAACGATCCAGGCGATCGGGATGCCGGTCACCGCCCACATCGCCTGCTTGCCGAAGATGTAATAGGACGACCCGTACTGCTCGTAGGACAGCACCGAGCTCGCCGACAAGACCATGACGAGGCCGAGGCCCAGCAGCAGCGCAGTCACGCCGATGACGAGTTGGTACGACATCATCGGCCGCTCGAGACCGTGCCGCAGCGACGCCAGCCATCGTTGGACCGCCGTCCGATGCTGGTCGCCGGAGCCGCGTGCGGCCCGCGGAGGCTGCTTCGTCGCGGTCGCCACGGGCCCTCCTCCCTAACGATCGGCGGCGATACGCCGATCTACCGCGGCCGCGAAGGCGTCTCCTCGGTCCCCGTAGTTGGCGAACAGGTCCTGCGACGCACACCCGGGCGCGAGCAGGACCGAGTCTCCTCGCTCGGCAACCGACGTCGCCGCCTGCACGACACGCTCCATGACGTCGGAGCCAGTCTCCCCTTCGGTGACCTCGAACACCGGGACCTCCGGTGCGTGTCGCGCCAGCGCCTCGCCGACGACGCCGCGGTCGCGCCCGAGCAGCACCACGGCTCGCAGCCGGTCCCGGACGCGGACGACGAGCTGGTCGAAGGTGGCTCCCTTGGCGAGGCCGCCGGCGATCCACACCACCGAGGAGTAGCCCACCAGGGACGCCTCCGCCGCGTGCGGATTGGTCGCTTTCGAGTCGTCGATCCAGTCGACACCGGCATGGGTCGCGACGGTCTCGTTGCGATGCCGGTCCGGCGCAAATCCGGCGAGGCCGGCACGCACCGCCTCTGCCGGCACTCCATGGGCGCGAGCCAGGGCGGCCGCCGCGAGCGCGTTGGCGACGTTGTGCGGGGCGGGCGGCCGTACGTCCGACACCGACGCCAGCTCGACGCCACGGCCGCGAACGGTCTCGAAAGCTCCGTCGATCAGCGTGCCGTCGAGGACACCGAGCGCACCCGGCGGCGGCGCGTCGAGCGTGAATCCGACGGCCCGGGCCGGACCCGTCACCGACGTCGCCAGCCGTACGGTCTGCTCGTCGGCGACGTTGTAGACGCGCGCGACCTCGACCCGCTCGTAGATCCGGGCCTTGTCGGCGACGTAGGCCTCCATCGACCCGGCGTACCAGTCGAGATGGTCCGGGGCGATGTTGAGGATGACCGATGCTCGCGGCGCCAGCGAGGGCGCCCAATGCAGCTGGAAGCTGGACAGTTCGACCGCGAGCACGTCGTAGGGCTCGGCCGCCACGACCGCCTCGACGGCCGGCGCCCCCACATTGCCGACGGCGGCGGATCGCTGTCCGGCCGCCCGCAAGATCGCATCGAGCATCTGGACCGTCGTCGTCTTGCCGTTGGTGCCGGTGACGCACAGCCACGGCACGGCGTCCGGTCCGCGCAACCGCCAGGCGAGCTCGACCTCGCCCCAGATCGGCACCTCGCGGCCGGCGGCGTCGACCAGCAGCGGCGCCCGCGGCGTCCATCCTGGCGACGTGACGACCAATTGCGTGGTGTCGGGCAGGCGATCGATCGCGTCCGCCCCGATCAGGGCGCGACCTCCGGACGCCTCGAGATCGGCCGCGCGCCGTCGAACCGCCTCCGAATCCGCGGCGTCGACGGCCGTTACCCGCGCTCCGAGCTCGAGGAGTACGCGCGCGGCAGCGACGCCCGAGACGGCGAGGCCCGTGACGACGACGTCGATGCCGCTCCAGTTCGCGTCCGGTCCGAGCGCGTCGACCGGCGACTCGGTCATGCGCCGGCGACCCATTCGGCGTAGAAGACACCGAGCCCACCAGCCACGCACAGCCCCGAGATGATCCAGAACCGGATGACGATGGTGATCTCCTCCCAGCCGGCTAACTCAAAGTGGTGCTGCAGCGGCGCCATCCGGAAGATCCGCTTGCCCACCCCGGTCGCGCGCTTAGTGGCCTTGAACCACCCGACCTGCAGCATGACCGACAGGCTGATGATGACGAAGAGACCGCCGATGATCAGCAGCAGCAGCTCCGTGCGGGTCATGATCGCGAGGCCGGCCATCACGCCGCCCAGGCTCAGCGACCCGGTGTCGCCCATGATGATCTTGGCCGGCGCCGCGTTCCACCAGAGGAATCCGAAGCAGGCGCCGGTGAGCGCGGCGGCGATGACGGCGAGATCGAGGGGGTCGCGCACCTCATAACACTTCGGGCCGGGGTGCGTGCCGCAGAACTGGTTGTTCTGCCAGATGTTGACCAGCGTGTACGCGGCGAACACCATCGCCGACGAGCCGCAGGCCAGACCGTCCAGGCCGTCGGTGAGGTTTACGCCGTTGCTCGTACCGGCGACGATCAGCAGCACCAAGATCAAGACGACGACCGTCGGGAACTCCCACCCGTCGATGTCGCGGATGAACGAGATGCCGTAAGAGATCGGCGTCCGACCGTTTTCGTCCTCGAACTGCAAGGCGCCCCAGCCGAAGGCCAAGGCAATCACGGTCTGGCCGGCCATCTTCGCCTTGCTGCGCAATCCGAGGCTGCGCTGCTTGACGATCTTGATGTAGTCGTCGACGAATCCGACGAGGCCGAGGCCGAAAAACAAGAAGAGCAGTAACAGCGCCGACGCCGACGGTTCGGTTTGGGTCAGCAGCATCGCGAGGCCGTAGCCGACGCCGACCGACAGCATGATGACCAGGCCGCCCATGGTGGGCGTGCCGCGCTTGGTGTGGTGGGAGGTCGGTCCGTCGTCGCGGATCAGCTGGCCGTAGCCCTTGGACACCAGGACGGAAATCGCCAGGCGGGTGCCGAGCAGGGTTCCCAGCAGGGACAGCCCACCGGCCAGCAAGATGGCTCTCATTGAGCGTCCGTACTCCCTTCACCCTCCGTCGCCGCCGCGGCGCTCTCGGACGCAGTATTCCCGGCGGACGCGGTCAAGGCGTGCGCGACTCGCTCGAGACCGTCGGCTCGGGAGGCCTTGACCAGAACGACGTCACCGGACCGCAGTCGCTTGTCGAGCCACTCCACGGCGGATGGCCCGTCGGGCACGAGGACGGCCTCGGCGACGCCGGCGGCCTCCGCTCCCAGGAGGATGGAACGGGCGTCCTCGCCGACGACCACCACCGTGTCGATGCCACGTTCGACCGCCCAGCCGCCGATCTCACGGTGCGCCTCCTCGGACGCCGATCCGAGCTCACGCATCGGCCCCAGAACCGCGATGCCGCGCCCCTGCCGGTTGCCGACGATGCCGGCTGTCGTGTCGAGTGCCGCCCGCATCGAGTCGGGGTTGGCGTTGTACGCGTCGTTGAGCACCAGCACGCCATCGGCCCGTTCGTGGGGCTCCATCCGCCAACGCGAAGCAGCGCCGGCCTCCGACAGGGCCTCGGAGATGTCCGCCAGCTCCATGCCGAGGCTCAGCGCGACCCCGGCGGCCGCCGCGGCATTGGCCGCCTGATAGCGACTCAGCAGGCGCAGCTCGACCGGGGCGGTCGCGCCGGCGTACGTCAGCGCGAACCGTGGCCGGCCGATCGGATCGAGCGTGACGTCGTCGATCCGGACGTCGGCGTCGGGATGCTCGCCGAAGGTCATGACACGGGCCTTGGTCCGACCGGCCATCTCACGTACTAGAGGGTCGTCGGCGTTGAGGACCGCGACTCCGTCGGACGGCAGCGACTCCACCAGCTCGCCCTTCGCGGCCGCGATGCCCTCCCGGCTGCCGAACCCGCCGACGTGGGCCAGGCCGACGTTGAGTACGAGACCGACCTTGGGGCGCGTCATGTCGCAGAGGTAGGCGATGTGCCCCTTGCCGCGAGCGCCCATCTCGATCACCAGGTAGCGGGTGTCACGATCGGCGCGAAGGACCGTCAGCGGCACACCGATCTCGGTGTTGTAGGACCCGACGGGCGCCACTGTCGGGCCGCGGCGAGCCAGCACCTGGGCGAGAAGATCCTTGGTGGTGGTCTTGCCCTGTGAGCCCGTGAGCCCGACGACCGAGCATCCGTCGAGCCGCTCCAGTACGGCTCCGGCGACCCGTCCAAGCGCGGCGGTCGGGTCGTCGACGACGATCGCCGGGACGCCGACCGGCCGCGAGGTGAGGCAGGCGACGGCGCCGGCGTCGATGGCCCGCCGGGCGTAGTCATGGCCGTCGACCCGCTCGCCCACGATCGCCACGAAGAGTCCGCCCGGCACGACCTGGCGCGAGTCGGCGGCCGCCGGCGCGTCGACCGGTGTCGCCGGATCGGCGAGGTCCAGCGCACCGCCGGCCCAGGCCGCGATCTCGCCCAAGGTCGTCTCGATCACGATTCCGACTCCGCATCTGGTCCGAGTCGCTCCTCGAGTGCGGCACGCAGCTCGACCACGTCGTCGAAGGGATGTACCACGCCGTCAATCTCCTGGCCGGTCTCGTGTCCCTTGCCGGCGACGACAACACAGTCACCGTCGTGGGCCGACGACACGGCGAGTCGGATCGCCTTTCGCCGGTCGCCGATCTCGACCAGCTCCGTCGACGACCCGCTCGCCCGGGCACCGGCCAAAACCTCAGAACGGATCGCGGCCGGCGTCTCGGTGCGCGGGTTGTCGTCGGTGACCACGACCACGTCGGCGAAGGCGGCGGCGACCTCGCCCATCAGCGGGCGCTTGCCGGCGTCACGGTCACCGCCGGCGCCGATGACGAGGAGGATCCGGCCCGTCGTCAGGGGACGCAGTGACGTGAGGACGGCCCGCAGCGCGTCTGGCTTGTGGGCGTAGTCGACGATGGCCGCGAACGATTGGCCGGCGTCGACCGACTCCATCCGCCCCGGCACCGACGGGCAGTCGGCGAGCCCCTGGATCACGGCGTCGATCGGATAGCCGACGGCGACCAGGCTCGCGAGCGCCGCCAGCGCGTTGGCGACGTTGAACGTGCCGACCAGCGGCAACCGCACGTCGTGTCGGCCGCCGTCCGGCGCAATGACGTCGAAGGCCGTGCCCTGGGCCGTCGCCTCGATCCGTTCGGCCCGCCAGTCCGCGTCAGCACCGTCGGTCGACAGCGTCGAGTACGGGATCTCGAGCCGCTCGACGAGCCGCCGGCCGTAGTCGTCGTCGATGTCGACCACTGCCCGTCGGGCCCGCTCCGGCGTGAACAGCGCGGCCTTGGCCTCGAAGTACGACGCCATGTCGCCGTGAAAGTCGAGATGGTCACGGCCGAGGTTCAAAAACGTGGCGACGTCGAATACGACACCGTCGACCCGGCCCTGGATGAGCGCGTGACTCGACACTTCCATCGCACAGGCGTCGACGCCCTGCTCGACCATGACGGCAAGCAGCGCGTGCAGGTCCGGCGCCTCCGGCGTGGTCAGCGTCGACTTAACCGGCCGTCCCGCGATCCGGGTGCCGGTCGTGCCGACGACGGCCGCGGTCGCGCCGACGCCGCGCAGCCCGGCCTCGGTCAAAAAGGTCACGGTGGTCTTGCCTTGCGTGCCGGTGACGCCGAGCGTCGCGATCCGATCGCTGGGCGAGCCGTAGACGACCGATGCCACCTCGCCCAGTCGGTCACGGGGACCCTCGACGACGAGCACCGGTCGGCCGGTCTCCCGGCAGGTGCCGGCGCCGGTCGGGTCGGTGAGAAAAGCGACCGCACCTCGGTCGGCCGCGTCCGCGGCGTATCGGGCGCCGTGCGTCCTGGCGCCGGGCAGCGCCGCGTAGAGGTCGTCCGGCCGGACCGACTGCGACCGCAGCGTCACCCCGCTGACGGTGACGTCGCCCTCAACGGCATCGGCCCCGACGACGCTCGCGACCGTGGCGAGCGCGACGGGCCGAACCCGTTGTGGTCGGGCTCCCAGGACTTCGGAGCCCCGTGTCGTCGGTTCGGAGCGCACCGGCTGAGGCTACTAAGAGTGTGTGGCGGCACGAGGCGCTGGGTCGCCGTCACCATTCGAGCGGGATGTGGACCGGCTTGGCTCCCGTCGGCGGAATGCCGTAGCGCTGCAACACCATCGACATGATGTCCTGGAAGACCGGACCGGCTCCGGTGCCGCCGAAGCTGCCGTCCTTGGGATTGTCCATCACGACATATGTCATGAAACGCGGATCGTCGGCGGGCGCGAAGCCGGCGAACGAGATGGTTCGCTGACCCGGGACGTAGCCGAGCGTGTCCTGGTCGACCCGCTGGGCGGTGCCCGTCTTGCCGGCGACGCGGTAGCCCGGAATCGCCGCGAGCGGCGCGGTGCCGCCGTCTTGGGTCGTCGCGGTCATCATGGTCGCCACGATCCGCGCCGCCCGCTCGCTGATGACCCGATGAGACTCGGGCTCCGGAGCCGGCTCGATGCTGCCGTCAGGCTGGACGTACCCGGTCACGAGTCTCGGCTCGATGTAGACGCCGTCATTGGCGATCGCGGCGATCGCGGCGGCCATCTGCACGGTCGTCACCGACAACCCTTGACCGAACGCGATCGTCGCGTGCTGGGAGTCGCTCCACGAGTCGGCGTCGGCCAGGATCCCGGCCGACTCACCCGGCAATTCCACTCCGGTCTCCTCGCCGAGGCCGAACGACCGGAGGTAATCGTAGAGTTCGGCCGCCGAGATCCGCTGCGAGGCCAGGATCGCCGCGAGGTTCGACGACAGCGCGATCGCTCCCGTGGCGGTCAGCCTGATCGTGCCGTGCGACCAGTCGTCGTTGATCTCGTAGCCGTCGACGTAGTAAGAGCCCGGCACCTTGATCCGAGTACGCGGCGTCACCTTGCCGGCGTCGGCCAGCGCCGAGTACGTCAGGACCTTCTCGACGCTGCCCGGCTCGTAGACGTACTGCACGCCGCGGTTGACCATGTCGTCCTTGTCCAGCGACCCGGCCCGGTTGGGGTCGAAGCCGGGACATTGTGAGAACTGCACGATCTCCCCGGTGCGCACGTCGATCGTGATCGCCGTGCCCCAGTCGGAGCCGGTGTCGCGGACCGCCCGGGTAAGCCGACGCTCGGCCCACCACTGGACGTCGCGGTCGATCGACGTCTGCAGCCCGATGCCCGGCTCCGGGTCGTCGATGATCGCGTCGGACAGCGGGATGCGCTCCCCCGACGGCGACAGGATGTAGGTCGCGTGACCGTCCTTGCCGGACAGCTCGTCGTCGAACTCGTACTCGAGCCCCGACAGCCCAGCGCCGTCGTCTCCGACGACGCCTACCAGACTGGACGCCGCGTCGCCGTCGGGATAGGTGCGTAGTGGGTCGCGCTCGGTGAAGACTCCGACGAGGTTGGCCTTGTCGAGCTCCCTCGTCACGGCGTCGGCCTTCCACATCGGCACCTGGCGGGCGAGATAGACGAAGCGGGTGTCGGGCGTCCGCAGCAGACCGACGGTGTCGAAGTAGTCGAGCCCCAGACGCCGCTGCAGGATCGCGGCAATTTGCGTCGCGGAGTCGCTGGTCATCGTGGGATCGGCGGTCAGCGCGACCGCGTCGACGGTCGACGCCAGCTCGACGCCGTTGCGGTCGAGGATCGCGCCCCTGCTCGCGTGCAGCTCGACCGTCTGGGTGCTCTCGTCCTCCGCCATCGAGGCGTACGCATTGGCGTCGACGCCTTGGAGCTGAAACAGGCGGGCGGCGAACAGTGACAATACGAAGCCGATGCACAGGATCGACAGCCGCATCCGGGAGTACGAACGGCGCGTCCGCCCCGAGCGCGGCCGGCGCCGGGGCGGCGTACGGCTCGTCATTGTTGCCCCGTGGGCTGCTGTTCGGTCTGGTCGGCGTCACCGGTCTGGTCGGCGTCGTCGGTCTGGTCGGCGTCACCGGACTGGTCGGCGTCGTCGGACTGGGCATCGCCGTCCGACGGGCTCGTCGGTGGAGCAGGGTCCACGCGCGGCTGGGCCGTGGCCGGATCGCCGATGATCGACCCGTCGGACAGGTCGAGGAACACCGGGTTGGGGTTGGGCACCATGCCCATGTCGATCGCCTCGGCCGCGAGCCGGTCGCTGCTGGAGAGCCGGTCGACCTTCATGTCCAGGCTCTGCTCACGAGTCTGGAGGTGGGATGCCTCGGACTCCAGCGCGGCCAGCCGGAACGACCCTTTCTGCATCGACAGGTTCAGGAGGAGGAGTCCGACCAGGCCGACGACCAGCATGGCGGAGACCAACAGTACGAACGGGCCACTCCGAGCGTTCGCCATGCGCGGCGGCACCGCCGCCAGGCGCGGCAACGACCGAGCGTCCGGCCGAAGCCTCGCGACTCGGGAGCGGACCGCTCCCATCGGGGAGCTCATGCGACCGCCTCGCTGACGCTCGTCGGCCGCACGAGCCAGGAGGCTGTGTCACATGTTCGCTCGCTACGCTCGCTCATGCGACCGCCTCGCTGACGCTCGTCGGCCGCATGAGCCAGGAGGCTGTGTCACTTGTTCGCTCGCTACGCTCGCTCATGCCGCCTCCCTCAGTCGCTCGGCAGCTCGCAACCGCACCGAGCGGGCTCGCGGATTGGCGGCAACCTCCTCGTCACTCGCCTGCTCGGCGCCACGGGTGAGCAGCCGCCACTCCGCCTGCGCCTCGTCCGATCGGACCGGCAAGCCTTCGGGCAACGACGAGCGCGACCGGGATGCGAGCTGGCGCTTGACCATCCGGTCCTCGAGCGAGTGGTAGGACAGCACCACGAGGCGCCCACCGACGCAGACCGCGTCGATGGCTTGCGGCAGCGCGCGGCGCAGCGCGTCGAGCTCGTGGTTGACCTCGATGCGCAACGCTTGGAAGGTTCGCTTGGCGGGATGCCCGCCGCGGCGGCGGGCCGGCGCGGGGATCGCGTCTCGCACGAGTTCGACCAGCTGGCCGGTTCGCTCGAGTGGCGCGTCGCGGCGCGCCCGTACGATCGCCGCCGCGATCCGCTTGGCGAACCGCTCCTCGCCGTAGTCCCGAAGTACTCGGGTGAGTTCGTCCTGGGAGTAGGTGGCGAGCACGTCGGCGGCCCGCGTACCGCTCGTCGCGTCCATGCGCATGTCGAGCGGAGCGTCAGTGGCGTACGCGAATCCGCGCTCGACCCGATCGAGTTGCAGCGACGACACCCCGAGGTCGAACAACGCGGCGTCGATCCGCGTGATGCCGAGCCCCGCCAGCGTCGCCTCGATCTCGTCGTAGACCGCGTGGACGAAGGTCACCCGATCGGCGAGGTCGCCGAGACGCTGCCGCGCGGACTCGAGGGCCTGCGGATCGCGGTCGACCCCGACCACCCGGGCCTGCGGACACCGCCGCAGGACGGCCTCGGTGTGCCCACCGAGGCCAAGGGTGGCGTCGACCAGCACGGCGTCCTCGTGCTCGAGCACGGGAGCCACGAGGTCGACGACCCGCCGCAACAGCACCGGGACATGGTCGGCGCGGTCCATGGCGCCTCAGCCCACCCGCACCCATGGGCGGACGTTCATCGTCAAGCAGACCGCGCGCGCAGTGGAACGGACAGCACCCGGTGTTTGACGCCGACCAGAAGTCTCCGTGCTCATCGTGGTCCCCTCGTGTACTTGCAGGTGTGCCGTTCGTTCGGTCAGGTCTCCCTCCGCTCGACCGGGAAGTCGTCGCCTGGCATCGGGGAAGTAACGCCAGCTGACGGGTGAAGCGGAGCGGAGACCTGGCCGAACGTCGCGGCCGCCGGCCTCGCGCGAACGCGTCAGAAGACTCCGTCGATCACCTCCTCTGACATCGAGGCGAAGCTCTCCTCGTGCTCGCTGCTGTAGGCAGCCCACGCCTCGGCGTCCCAAATCTCGACGCGGTCCATCGCGCCGATCACCACACAGTCGCGCTGCAGCCGGGCGTACTCCCGCAGCACCGGCGGAATCGTGACCCGGCCCTGCTTGTCCGGAATCTCGTCGGAGGCACCGGAAAACAACACGCGCAGGAAGTCGCGGGAGGCCTTATTTGTGAAGGGCGCCTGCCGAACCCGGTCGGTCAGTGCCTCGAAGTCGCCACGCGACCAGACGTACAGACAGCGGTCCTGGCCCTTGGTGATCACGAGCCCTCCCTGCAAGTCGTCGCGAAACTTCGCCGGCAAGAAGATCCGGCCCTTGTCGTCCAGGCGCGGAGTGTGGGTACCGAGGAACATGACCCACCTCCCGCACGACGTCCACCACTGCGCGCCACTTTACCCCACTCTCCTCCATTCGCAATCGCCAAACCAGGCATGTCGACCCGCATTGCCCCCCACCGCCGCTTGAGCCCGTACGGAAAACCGCAGGTCAAAGCCGCTGTCGAGCGATGTGGGGACGAAGTGGGGGACGGTGGAGGGGCCCTCGTCGACCCCTGCCCGGAGGAGATCGGAGGCCGGCGCCAAGATCGAACCCTTCGAATCCTTGGCGACGTATAGGTGGTACGGCATCGTTATGGGTGAGCGTTGCGTCTACCCGCCTGTGGACTGAGAAGATCAACCGGCGGCCGGAGTGGGGCGCTCCGCCTATGGGAGAGTGCGCCGCAGGGCGCAGAGGGAGGATCGGGTGACGACCACGCAATCGAGCGCCGTCGGGCCTGGTGGCGATTTCGAGGCGCTGACCGAGGTAGTACGCCGCATTCAGCGCAACATCGAGACTGTCATCGAAGGCAAGACGGACGTGGTCCGGACGACGATCACGGTGTTGCTCGCCGGCGGTCATCTCCTGATCGAAGACGTTCCCGGGGTCGGCAAGACCATGCTCGCCAAGTCCCTGGCCCGTTCCATCGATGGGACGGTGCGCCGCATCCAGTTCACGCCGGACCTGCTCCCCAGCGATGTCACCGGGGTGTCGATCTACAACCAGGAGCTCCGGACGTTCGAGTTCCGACCTGGTGGCGTCTTCGCCAACATCGTCGTCGGCGACGAGATCAACCGCGCCTCGCCCAAGACCCAGTCGGCTCTGCTCGAGTGCATGGAGGAGCGCCAGGTCACCGTCGACAACACGACCTACCAGCTCGACGACCCCTTCATGGTCATCTCGACGCAGAACCCGATCGAGATGGAAGGCACCTATCCCCTGCCAGAGGCGCAGCGCGACCGGTTCATGGCACGGGTCTCGATGGGCTACCCGGTCGAGGCCGCCGAGCTCGCGATGCTCGACTCGCACTCCGACGCCGACCCGCTGGCGACCCTGGCACCGGTGACCGACGCTGCCGAGATGGCCAAGATGGTCGCCACCGCACGCATGGTGTTCGTCTCGCCGGCGGTCCAGCGCTACGCGGTTGCCCTGACCACGGCGACCCGCCGGTCCCCCGACCTCCGGCTCGGTGCCTCGCCGCGAGCGACACTCCACCTGATTCGAGCTGCCAAGGCCACGGCCGCCCTCGACCGCCGCGACTACGTCATCCCGGACGACGTCCAGCGTCTGGTCCACCCCGTCCTCGGTCACCGGTTGCTGCTCACGGCCGATGCCGCGATGGGCGGCCGCACGGCCCATCGGGTCCTCGACGCGATCATCGGCGCCATCCCGGTGCCCGATACCGCTGGCGGCGCCGGCGCGCAGCCCGACTCGGCCTGACGATGCGCGAGGCACTGTCGGCACTGACGACCCGAGGCCGGGCCTTCCTCGCGGCCGGCATCACCATCTCCCTGTGTGCCGTCATCGCCGGCTTCGACGCGCTCCTACGCGTCGGACTACTCGCCATGGCGATGCCAGTGCTCACTGCGTTCTTGGTGAGTCGGGCCCGCTATCGCCTGATGGCCAGCCGCTACATCTCACCGACGCGGGTGTCGGCCGGTCAGCCGGCGACCGTCACGCTCGCCCTCGCCAACCAGGGTGCGATGCCGATGGGACTGCTCCTGCTCGAGGATCAAGTCCCCTATGTCCTGGGCACCCGGGCGCGCTTCATCCTCGACCACGCCGGGCCGCGCTGGCACGAGGAGGTGGCGTACGCGGTCCGGTCCGAGGTCCGCGGCAAGTACGACATCGGACCCCTGACGATTCGGGTGTCCGACCCGTTCGGGCTGATCGAGCTCGTCCGCTCGTTCCACAACACGGCCAATCTGATCGTCGTCCCGCAGGTCTATGCGCTCCCGTCGATCGGCATCAGCGGCGACTGGACCGGCGCCGGCGAAAACCGGCCGCGCGCGTTCGCGATGGGCAGCGCCGAAGACGTCACGGTGCGCGAATACCGCCACGGCGACGACCTTCGGCGGGTGCACTGGCGGTCGACGGCGAAGACCGGCGAGCTGATGGTGCGTCGCGAGGAGCAGCCCTGGCAGAGCCGGGCGACGGTGCTGTTGGACTCGCGGTCCATCGCGCATCGAGGCAGCGGTCTCGCCTCGTCGCTCGAATGGGCGATCTCCGCAGCCGCCTCGATCGCGGTCCATCTCACCCAGGTCGGCTTCTCCGTCCGCATGGTCACCGACCGCCACGACGTCGAAGCGCACCCGTGGCACGACCGGACCACCCGCGACGCCGAACAGTCCGGGCCGATCCTGGACGAGCTCGCCGTGATGACCCACTCGTCGAATGCGTCGCTGTCCGAAGCCGTCGACGCCGTCGCCGTCAGCCCGGGCCTCGTGATCGCCATCCTCGGCGACCTGAGCTCAGCCGACATCGCCGAGCTGACCCGCGTCTCGTCACTCGGAACGCCAGTCCTCGCCGTCCTCGTCGACGTGGCGCGCTGGGGTCCGGCAGCGGCCCGATCATCGGACGGCCATGACGGCACGATCCGCGTCGCCACCGCGCTGAGCGGCAACAACTGGTGTGTCACCTCGGCGCGGCCCGACCAGTCGCCACCCGCCGTTTGGCAGCAGCTCGGCGCCCATCTGCAGCACGGACCCAGTCGTCCGCCGGTCAACACGCAGCGCCTCGACGACTGGGCCGGCAGCCCAGTGGAGACGACGCCATGATCCGCCGGGTGTGGTCCGAACAGGTCCGGGTGACGTTCTGGGCCTGGCTCGCGACGCTCGGCGCGGCGGCGATGCTGGCACCGCTGACCGAGTCCAAGCGCTACCTGATCGTCGGTGGCGTCGGCGCCGCCCTGGTGTCGGCGACCGGGGCGCTGCTGCGTGCGCGCAGGGCGCATCTCGTCATCGTGCTGCTCGCCGAGCTGGTCGTCGCGGCCGAGTGGGCGTTGCTCGTCTTCGCCCGGTCGGACGCCGTGCTGCGCTTCCTGCCGGGACCCGACTCGGTGTCCGATCTGCGCGATCGATGGTCCGGCTACGCCGACGTCGCCAACCAGTTCGCCGCGCCGCTGCCACAGCATCCTGACGTCACGATGGCGATGGCGACGGTGCTCGTACTCCTCGGGATCGTCGTCGACATCGTCGCGGTGTCCTGGCGACGCGCGGCGCTGCTGGGCTTGGTGTTCCTCGCGATCTACATGACGCCGGTGTCGATCCTGGGCGGTCGGATCTCGGTCGTCTCGTTCGCATTCGGCGCCCTGGGGTACGTGTTCCTCCTGGCCGCCGACGAGCGAGAACGCCTGACCCATTGGGGCCGGCAGATCTCGACCGCGGGCTCGATGTGGGATCGCCCGAACGAGGTCGACGAGGGCGGCCTGCGCCGCAACGGCACCCGCATCGGGCTCGGGGCGATCGCGCTCGCCGCGGTGCTCCCGGCATTCATCCCGACGCTGTCGCCCCACTACTTCGGTCGAAGCGGCTCCGGCGGTCCGGGTGGAGGCGGCGGCGCGATCGAGGTGCAAAACCCGGCACTCGACCTGCGCCGCAACCTGGTCGACCCGACCGACCATGTGCTGCTCCGCGTCACGACGAGCGACCCCAACCCCGAATACTTCCGGCTCTCCGCCCTCGACAACTTCGACGGCGAGAGCTGGGACGTCGGGTCGCGCGACGAGAACAACGCCGTTCCGGCCAACGACGGACTGCCGGGACCGGCCGATATCGACCTGGCGGTCGGCAGGTCCTCATTCTCCTACCAGGTCGATGTCGACGAAGCGTTCGAGACCGGCTGGTTGCCGTTGCGCTACATCCCGACCGAAGTCGAGATCAACGAGGGCAGCTGGCGGGTCGACCGGACCCACCTCGACGCCTACTCCAACTCGGACGAGACGGCCGCTGGCACGTCCTACAGCTTCAGCGCCGACGTGATCGAGCCGACGAGGTCACAGATGCGGGCGGCGGCCGAGCCCCCGCCCGAATACGGTCCGTTCCTCGACCTCCCCTCTGACCTGCCGGCGGTGTTCGCCGCAGAGGCGCGACGCGTCTCGTCTGGCGAGCCGACGCCGTTCGACCAGGCGCGGGCGATCGAGTCGTGGTTCCACAACAGTGGAGAGTTCCAATACTCCCTCGACGACGACCAGGTCACGGGCAGCAACATCGACAACCTCGTCGACTTCCTGGTCAACGACAAGACCGGCTACTGCGAGCAGTACGCCGCCTCGATGGCGATCATGGCTCGAACGCTCGGCATCCCCTCCCGAGTGGCAGTGGGCTTCCTCCAGCCGGAGCAGGTCGACACCGATACCTGGGAGTTCCACGGCACCGACATGCATGCCTGGCCGGAGCTCTACTTCGAAGGAGCCGGCTGGACCCGTTTCGAGCCGACTCCCAACACGCCGCTGTCCGACGGCAGCGACCCGGAAACCTTCCCCAACACGCGACCCAGCACCGATCCCACACCGACCGATTCACCATCGTCGAGGAGCACCCGGGAAACGGCGACCCCCGGCCAGCAGCCGTCCGCGGCCGCTGGTGATAGTGGTGGTACCAGCGGCTCCAGTGGCCCCGCTGCGCTGTTCTGGATCGCGCCGCTGATCGTGGTCGGCGTCGCGCTGCTCGTCAGCCTGCCCCGGATCGTCCGCGCGCTCGTCCGGCGCCGCCGATGGGTCCGCGCGCGCGGACCTGCAGCAACAGCCGAGGCAGCATGGGCAGAGCTGCGCGACCACGTACTCGACCTCCGCATGGAGTGGGACTCGGGAAGCACTCCGCGGGCGATCGGACGGTCGCTGCGCGAACATCTCCCCCATGGCCTCGACCCGAACGGACCCGTCGTCTCCGCACTGAATCGGCTGGTGCTCGCGATCGAGCAGGGTCGGTACGCACGGTCGATCCGTCAGTCGGACGGACTTCGAGGCGCTGTCGACACGGTGGTCGACGTACTCGCCACCGGGCGGACTCCCCGGCAGCGCTTCGTGGCGCGCTGGCTACCGGTGTCGCTGTTCAGGGCGCGCCGTCGGACGACGGTGCGAAACGAACGGCTGGGCGAACTCCTGGTCTCGGTCGAGGACTGACGACCGAGCGTAGTCAGCCGGAGGCTTAGAAGCCGTCCTCGCGACGACGACGCCACCGCTCTTCCATGCGCTCGACAAACGAACCGTGCGACCGACTTCGGCGAGTCGACGATTCACCCGCTGCGGGCCCCGCGGCCGCGGCCGGCTCATCGCCGCCTTGCTGTACTCGGCGCCACGCCGTCACGAAGAGGTAGGCCGAGACCAGCATCAGGACGAAACCTATGACGGCGACCGCCGTCAGGGCAGCGATCGCTCCGACCATCAAGCCGGCGATGCCGGCCAGAAACCCCAGGACCGCCAAGATCGCGTGCCGTCGGCTACGCGCAACGAGTGCCGAGCCGCGCAACGCCGAGGCAAACTTCGGATCCTCGGCAACAAGCGCCTGCTCCATCTGCTCGAGCAGCCGCTGCTCTTCCTCAGAGAGCGGCACCGTATCCTCCTGCACTCTGCGTCGGGTATCTGTCTGCCCGGATACCTCGTGCTCCTAGTCTAGGCAGCGCCAGGGCATCCGGAAACCCAGGACCCGCGAATCTCGTGCCGACGACAACCTTTCGCTCGACGGTTGCGTCATTACGTTGCGTCAGTAGCCAAGACGCGCCGGTTTCGTCACCATAAGGTGGCAGTACACCATACGGAGGATCCATGTTGAAAAGCGCGCGGCTGATCGCTGCCATGACCCTGACGGTCGGCCTGGCCGCCGGGAGTCTGGCCGCTTCCACCTACTCGACAGCGTCGGCCGCGCCGACGGTCGGTCCGGCCACCGCGTCCACAGGCGCCGGCCAGGCGATCGACGAGAGTCGGCTCTACAAGCCGCGGGCGAGGTTTGCCCGGGAGTACACCCGGCGCGGCGACCGCGACGTCTCGCCCCGCGACATCGAGCACGTCCGTGAGCTGCAATACCGGCTGCGTTGGGCCGGCGTCTACAACGGACCAGTGACCGGGACGTTCGCTCACCGGACGTACCGCGCGATCAAGCGCTTCCAGCACAAGCACCACCTGGAGGTAACCGGCACGGCCAACGTGCGGACCTGGCGCAGCTTGATCCCGGCGTCCATCCGCGGCCGGCACGCCATCCCACCCCGCTGCAAGCGCGGTACCGGGTGGCACGCCTGCTACGACCGTCAGCGCCACCAGGTCACGCTGTGGAAGCGCGGCAAGCTGTGGAACTCCTGGCTGGTCCGCGGCGGCTCCTCCGATCACGCGACCCGCGTGGGCCGATTCACCGTCTTCTACCGCGACAAGGACCACGTCAGCAGCCTCTACGGCTCGCCGATGCCGTACTCGCAGTTCTTCTCGGGCGGGCAGGCCTTCCACGGCTCGGCGCTGATGATGGATCCGTTCGTCGACCACAGCCACGGTTGCGTCAACATGTACATCGAGGACGCGCGACAGCTGTGGAAGCTGACGTCGAAAAAGAAGCTCAAGGTGCGGGTCTACGGCGCCTGGGACTAGTCGCCCGCGAGGGTCGCCACAACATGGACCTGGGCCGCGACCGGCGCGAACGCCTCGACGCCGGCCACGGCCCGCTCCAACTCGAGCAGAGCGCCCGCAGCATCGGGCTCGTTGTCGAGCGCCGCGCTGGGGATCAGGTCGGTGAAGGTCCGCACAGCCTGCACGTGTGCAGGCTCGAAGTCGTGCGTACGCAGCAGCGCGACGAGCTCGTCGGGCACGTAGCGGCGCGGCGACGACGCAGGCTGCGGTGACAGCAGGGCCCGGGCGTCGAGCAGGTGGCCCGCCATCGCCTTGGCGAGGACCGCGGCGTAGCGACCCGCGACGACCACGCTCAAGGCGGCGTGCGGTCGCATCGCGGCTCGGATCGCGTCCAACGCCTGACCCGGGTTGTCGACGAACTCCAGGACACCGTGGCACAAGACGAGGTCGAACTCGCCGGCGGCGACGTGATCGAGCAGGTCGGCCGCGTCGCCTTGGACCCCGCTGAGTCGGTGATCGACGCCGCTCTCGCTGGCTCGCCGGTCGAGCGCCGCAAGAGCGTCCGGGCTGGGGTCGACGACCACGACCCGGTGACCGAGCTCGGCGATCGGCACGGCGAGACCGCCGGTGCCACCGCCGAGGTCGAGCACCTGGAGATCGCTCCCCGGCGCCCTCGCCTCGGCCGCCGTCACGAGGTCATGGATCGCCGCCCACAACACGCCGCCGCGCCGAGCGGTCCGGCCAGACCACGACTGTTGGGCCACGTGGGGACTCCTCGTCATGACGGCTGCGACCTCATGTCCGCTCGTACTCTACGACGGTGTATCCCTCGCCAGGATCGCGCCGGATCTCCCGCCAGCACGACCAGTCGACGTCGGGAAAGACGGTGTCGCCGTCGGGCGTCGCGTCGACCCAGGTGATGACCATCCGATCGGCGCGCGGGAGCATCGCGACGTAGATGTCGGCACCGCCGAAGACATCGATCTGGCGACCGTGCGCGACCGCGATGTCGACCGCCTCGTCGATACTGCGTGCGACAAGGACGCCCTCCGCTCGCCACTCCGGCTGCCGGGTCACGACCACGGTGACGCGCCCTGGCAGCGGTCGTCCGATGGACTCGTAGGTGCGCCGGCCCATCAACAAGACATGCCCCATCGTGAGCTGCTTGACACGAGCCAGCTCACCGGGCAGCCGCCACGGCAGGCCACCGTCGCGGCCGATCACACCGTTGGCGGCGACGGCGGCGATGATCGTGATGGGTGACGGCGAGGACGGTGCCGACGAGGTCATATGGCGATGGGCGCCTTGATCGCCGGATGCGGGTCGTAGCCCTCGATCCGGACCGACTCGATCTCGAAGTCGTCGATGTCGCGGCACGCCGGGTCGAGCCAGAGCCGAGGCAACGGCCGCGGGTCACGACCGAGCTGCTCGCGGGCCTGGTCAAGGTGGTTGCGGTAGAGATGGGCGTCGCCGAGCGTGTGGACGAACTCCCCCGGCTCGAACCCCGTCACCTGGGCGACCATGTGCGTCAGCAACGCATAGGACGCGATGTTGAACGGGACGCCGAGGAACACGTCGGCGGACCGCTGGTAGAGCTGGCACGACAGCCTGCCTTGCGCCACGTAGAACTGGAACAGCGCGTGGCAGGGGGTCAGCGCCATCTCGTCGAGGTCGGCGACGTTCCACGCGCTGACGACGTGGCGGCGTGAGTCCGGGTCGCTCGCGATCTGGTCGATGACCCGGCCCAACTGGTCGATGTGGCCGCCGGCGGGCGTCGGCCACGAACGCCACTGATGTCCGTAGATCGGGCCGAGGTCGCCGTCGTCGTCGGCCCACTCGTCCCAGATGGTCACGCCGTGCTCTCGCAGCCACTTGACGTTGGTCTCGCCACGCAGGAACCAGATCAACTCGCCGACGACCGAGCGGATGTGGATCTTTTTGGTCGTGAGCAGCGGGAACCCGGCGTCGAGGTCGAACCGCATCTGGTGGCCGAAGACGCTCAGCGTGCCGGTGCCGGTGCGGTCGTCCTTGGGGACGCCGTCATCGAGAATCCGCTGGACGAGGTCGAGATACTGCCGCACGCGGCGACAGTAACACCGGCCACCGACCGGCTCGGACTCCCACGCCCGGCCGACGACCGGCTAGCGGTATTGCCACATCGGCATCCACGGCCGGATCCGGACTCGCTCGGCCCAGTCGTGCCATTCGTCGCCGATCACGCGTACGAGATCGGGATGCTTGTGCGCCAGGTTGTGCTGCTCGGCGCGGTCGTGGCGCAGGTCGTAGAGCCGCCAGGTCTCGGCGTATTGCTTGACCAGCTTCCACCAACCGTGGCGGGCGGCGCGGTTGCCCTCGTGCTCCCAGAACACCCGTCGCGTCGGCGTCCAGTCCGGATCGCGGCGGGGTGCCGTCGCGTCGGCGAAGCTGCGTCCCTCGGGAAGCGGGATCCGCTTGCCGTTGCGGGAGCTCGGGTATTCGGCGCGACACAACTCGACCAGCGTCGGCATCACATCGGTCACGTGCAGCAGCCGAGGGTCGAGGCGGCCCGGAGGCAGCCGGCCCGGCCACGACACGAGGAACGGGGTGGCCAGGCCGCCCTCCGACGTCCAGTGCTTGTAGAGCGAGAACGGCGTGTTGCTCGCGTTGGCCCAGGCGAGCCCGTAGCTGGCGAACGTGTCGCTCGCGCCGGGCCGAATCCGCGACGAGTTGCCCGCGTGCATCGGGCCGCCACCGAGGGTCGGAGCGGCGCCGGCGCTGTGCCTGCCCATGCGTTCGGCCGACGCCCCGTTGTCGGACAGGAACATGACGATTGTGTCGTCGCGGATGCGCAGCTCGTCGAGAGTGTCGAGAATCCGACCCACCCCGCGGTCGAGCGCGGTCACCTGCGCGGCGTAGACCGCCATCCGCTCGGCCTGCCAGGGCCGGTGTGCCACGTGCCGCCAGGCCGGGGCATCGGCGTCGCGCGGCGGCAGCTTGTCGATGCCCGGCAACAGGCCGGCACGCTGCTGGCGTCGGAAGCGCTCCTCTCGGATCCGGTCCCAGCCCTCGCGATAGCGCCCGCGATAACGCGCGATGTCTTCGCGCCGGGCCTGCAGCGGGAAGTGCGGCGCCGTGTAGGTGACCATCGTGAGGAACGGGTCACCCGACTCCGCGAAGTCGCGGATCGACCCGACGGCCTCGTGCGTGATCGCGTCGGTCAGATAGAAGTCCGATCCGGACGGGTGGCCGACCAGCTTCGTGTCGCGGTAGAGGTTGGGCCGAAAGTAGGAGGACTTGCCGCCGGTCGGACCGTACGATCTCTCGAAGCCGCGAGTCGCCGGGATCACCCCGGACCGAAAGTGCGCGACGTGCCACTTGCCGAACAGCGCGGTGCGGTAGCCGCTCGGGCCCAGCACCTCGCCGAGCGTGACGCAGGCGTCGCTCAGTCGACCGCGGTATTGGGGCGAGCCGTCGTTTTCTGTGACGTAGCCGAGCCCGGCCTGCGTCGGGTAGACACCGGTGAGGAGGCTGGCCCGGGTCGGAGTGCAGCGCGCGTTGGTCGTCATGCCAGTAAACCGGGTACCGCTGAGGGCCAGCCGGTCGAGATGCGGCGTCGCGATCTCGCTACCGAAGCACCCGATGTCGGAGTAGCCCATGTCGTCGGCCACGATCAGGACGACATTGGGTCGGCGCGGGCGATGGCGCTTCGGCGGCTTGGCGTGCGAGGGCTTGCCGGAGGGCGTGGACGGCGGCTTGGGGTCGCGATCCGGCTTGTGGTCGCCGTCCGGGTCGAAGCCGACGCCGAGTACGCCGGAAGCGCCGGCGGCGCCGATGCCCTGCACGAAACCGCGCCTCGTGAGCCCATGCGAGCCCGTCATCCCACGCTCCCTCCCATTCCAAACCGAAATGGTTATGTTAGCCGCTCGAAGACTCGCCGACCCAGCCGTCAGGCATCGTAGTCGAGGACAACCCGATCGGTTGTGGGGTGCGACTGACAGGTCAGGACATAGCCGCGCTCAACCTCGTCGGGCTCGAGCGCGTAGTTGGTGTCCATCCGAACCTCGCCGTCGATCAGCTTGGCCCGACACGTCCCGCAGACCCCTCCCTTGCAGGCGTACGGCGCGTCCGACCGCACGGTCAGCGCGGCCTCGACGATCGGTGGGCCGTCGGCGGCGACCCGAACGGTCGAGCGCCGGCCGTCGAGGGAGAAGACCACCTCGGCCGCATCGGGGTCGTCTGACGCGACCGGCGGTGCCGCCGGCCGAGGCGCGGTGTCGACGTGGAACAGTTCGGTGTGCACGTGCGCGGGGTCGGCGCCGCGCTTGTCGAGGACGGTGGTCAGCTCGTTGACCATCGCGTACGGGCCGCACAGGAACCACTCGTCGACGGTGTCCGGCGGCAGCAGCGCGTCGAGGATCCGATCGAGACGGGACTCGTCCAGCCGACCCGAGAAGAGCTCGACGTCCATCGCCTCGCGACTCATGACGTGGAGCAGATGCAGCCGGCCGCGGTAACGGTCCTTGAGGTCTTCGAGATCCTCGAGGAACATCACGCTCTTGGTGGTCCGGTTGGCGTAGACCAGCGAGACCCGGCTGTCCGGCTCGACGGCCAATACGGTCGCCGCGATCGACAGGATGGGCGTGATGCCGGAGCCGGCGGCGATCATCGCGTAGTGCTTGGCCTGGGCCGGATCGAGCGGCGTGAAGAACCGGCCGCTCGGCGTCATGACGTCGATCTCGTCGCCGACCGCGAGTCGCTCGAGGGCGTACTCGCTGAACGCGCCGCCGGGAAGTCGCTTGACGCCGATCCGGAGCCGCCCCGAGCCTGCAGGGGCGCAGATCGAGTAATTGCGGCGGACGTTGTCACCGGCGGCGGAGGTCCGGACCGTGAGGTGCTGGCCGTGGGAGTACGCGTAGTCGTCGACGAGCTGCGGTGGCACATCGAAGCCGATCGCGACCGCGTCGTCGGTGAGCCGCTCGACCTCGCACACCCGCAACGTGTGGAAGACCGAGTGCCGACGCTTCGGCTGCTCCGCCGTGACAGCTGGCTCTGTCATAGAGCTTTGAAGTGGTCGAAGGGCTCGCGACAGGTATCGCATCGCCACAGCGCCTTGCACGCCGTCGACCCGAATCGGCTGATCTCGCGGGTGTCGGGCGAGCCGCACTGGGGGCAGCGGATCGACAAGGTCAGTGCGACCGGGCCGGATTGATGGGCTGCGGCGCCGGTCGGCGGTGCGATCCCGAAGTCTGACAGCTTGCGGCGGCCCTCGTCGCTGATCCAATCGGTCGTCCACGCCGGGCTCAGAACGAGGCGCACTCGGACCCGGTCGTAGCCGGCCTCGGCGAGCCGCCCCTCGACGTCGGACCGGATCGCGTCCATCGCCGGACAGCCGGAGTACGTCGGCGTGATGTCGACCTCGATGCAGCCGTCGGGGCCCTCCCGTACATCGCGAAGGATGCCGAGATCGTCGATCGTGAGCACCGGGATCTCCGGGTCGGGCACCTCGGCCACGAGGCCCCGCACGGACAGCGTCGTCGTCACCATGACGCCCCCGGATGGGATCGGGCGAGGTGCTGCATCTCGGCGAGGAGGTAGCCCATCTGTTCGGTGTGGACGCCGCGGCGCCCGCCGGTCGGACGCGCGGCCGGCTCCGGCAGAGTCAGCGTCGCCTGGTCGACGACCCGGCGCACGAAACCGAGTGCAGGGTCGGCCAGCTCGCCCGGGTCGACCGCGATGCCCTCAGCGGCGAGCGAGCGGGTCAGCTCGTCGGACTCGAACAGCTCGGGGACGTAGGGCCAGACGGCGTCGAGCCCGGCCTGCATCCGGCGGTGCGACTCGTCGGTGCCATCGCCGAGTCGCACGACCCAGGCAGCCGCGTGCTCGCGGTGGTAGGCGACCTCCTTGATCGCCTTGGCCGCGATCGCCGCCAGCGTCTCGTCGGCGCTGTCGCCCAGCCGGGTGTAGAGCTCGTGCTGATAGGCGGCGAACACCAACAGCCGGGCCATGGTGACGGCGAAGTCGCCGTTGGGAATCTCGACCAACTGGCAGTTGCGGAAGTCGCGCTCGTCGCGAAGGTGGGCCAGGTCGTCCTCGGTCCGGCCCGAGCCGTCGGCTTGGCCCGCGTAGGTCAGGAGCGCCCGCGCCTGGCCGAGCAAGTCGAGGGCGAGATTGCCGAGGGCGAGGTCGGCTTCGAGCTCCGGCGCTGAGGCGATCCACTCCCCCGTTCGCTGGGCGAGGATGAGCGCGTCGTCACCGAGCCGCAGCGCGTAGTCGCCCACGCCGGCGTCGATGGCGGACTCGGGCGGCGTCACAGGTGCTCGACCCCCTCGGGCACGTGATAGAACGTCGGATGCCGATAGACCTTGTCCTCGGCCGGGTCGAAGAAGGCGTCCTTCTCGTCGGGGCTGCTGGCCGCGATCTGATCGGCGGGGAGCACCCAGATCGACACGCCCTCGCCCCGCCGGGTGTAGACGTCGCGGGCGTTGCGCAACGCCATCTCGGCATCCGGCGCGTGCAGGCTACCGACGTGGACGTGCGACAGGCCGCGCCGGGCGCGCACGAACACCTCCCACAGGGGCCAGCTGTCGTCGCTCATGCGACCGCCCCTGCCTCCGACTTACGCCGGGCCGCCTGCTTCGCCTCGTAGGCCGCGGCGGCCTCCCGTACCCAGGCGCCGTCCTCGTGGGCCCGACGGCGATGCGCCATCCGCTGCGCGTTGCAGGGTCCGTTGCCCTTGATGACCTCGAACAGCTCGGTGAAGTCGATCTCGCCGAAATCCCAGTGGCCGGTCTCGGCGTTCCAGGTCAAGTCGGGGTCGGGCAGCGTGAGATCGAGCGCCTGCGCCTGCGGCACGGTCATGTCGACGAAGCGCTGCCGCAGCTCGTCGTTGGTGAACCGCTTGATCCCCCACCGGCCCGACTGCGCCGTGTGAGTCGACTCGGCGTCGGGCGGGCCGAACATCATCAGGCTTGGCCACCACCAACGGTCGACGGCGTCTTGGGCCATCGCGTGCTGCGCCTCGGTGCCGTGGCTGAGCGTCCAGAGGATCTCGAACCCCTGCCGCTGGTGGAACGACTCCTCCTTGCAGATCCGGACCATCGCCCGGGCGTACGGGCCGTAGGAGCAGCGACACAGCGGCACCTGGTTGGTGATCGCAGCGCCGTCGACGAGCCACCCGATCGCGCCCATGTCGGCCCAGGTGAGGGTCGGGTAGTTGAAGATCGAGGAGTACTTCTGCTTGCCGGTGACGAGCAGGTCGACCAACTCGGAGCGGTCGACGCCGAGCGTCTCGGCCGCCGCGTAGAGGTAGAGCCCGTGGCCGGCCTCGTCCTGGACCTTGGCCATCAGGATCGCCTTGCGCTTGAGACTCGGGGCCCGGCTGATCCAGTTGCCCTCAGGCTGCATGCCGATGATCTCGGAGTGGGCGTGCTGCGCGATCTGGCGGATCAGCGACTTGCGGTAGGCCTCCGGCATCGCGTCGCGTGGCTCGATCCGACCGTCGGCGTCGATGATCGCGAGGAAGTCGGGGTCGTCCGGCGCGATGTCGGTGGCGGCGTCGGTGCCGCCAGTCATCGGCGAGTCGGCGTTGCCATACACAGGCGTCAGGCCTCCGGAGGTCGGGTGGCCCAGCGTACCAGAATCTATGACACGCGCACGCACGGCCGCGCCATTGATGTAACACCACCGCGCGATTGCGACGATGGACCGATGAGCGAGCCGCGGTCGGAGGTACGAGTACGGGTGGCGGTGCCCGCGGACGCCACGGCGGTCGGCCGTGTCCAAGTGGCGTCGTGGCGGCGCGAGTACGCCGAGCTGCTGCCGGCCGAGGTCCTGGACGCGATGGACGCCGAGGAGTTCGCTCGGCACTGGGCGCAGAGCCTGCAGCGACCTGGCGACGCGCGCAACCGCGTACTCGTGGCGCTCGAGGGCGACGACGTACGCGGCTTCGCGGTCACCGGCCCGTCGACGGACCCGGACGCCGACCCGATCGCGGACGGCGAGATCTCCGAGCTCACTGTGCATCCGGAGCATCGCCGGCAGGGCCATGGCTCCCGACTCATGCAGGCGTCGGTCGAGACGCTGCGCTCGGACCGGTTCGTCCGCGGCCTGCTGTGGCTCGCCAGCTCCGACGACGACATGCGCCGGTTCGTCACCGACGCCGGTTGGGCTGCCGACGGCGCCCATCGCGAGCTCGACCTGCGCGGCGACGGAGCGGTCCGGGTCAAGCAGGTCCGCCTCCACACTGCCCTCGACTAGGCAGAGTTGTCAGACGTATATGGCGCCAGGGCTCCATATACGCCTGACAACTTGTGCGGGCCCCGGTGGAGTCAGCCGCGCTGCATCTCGAGTCGAACGTGGGCGAGCCAGCCGCCCCAGCCGTCGTCGGGCTGACTGTCCGCGAGCCGGACGTACAGCACGTCACTGTCACCGGTGAGCTCGGCGAGGTCCAGCGACCGTTCGCCTCGGTTGGATCCGTCGGTGACGTGTTGCGTCTCCTCGAGTACGGTCTGCCAGCTCTGCCCATCGGTCGAGGCCTGGATCAGGAACTGGTTGTGCAGGTCGAGCGTCAGGGTCCCGCCGGTCACGTCGCTCGGGAGCGGGAACCGATAGATCGCGTAGGCGCCGTTGTCGGTGAACCGGGCGTTGCCGTCGAACACCTCCCCGTCGAGCTGCGACCCGTCGGCGTCGAACAGCCACGGCACCTCCGCCTGCGTGCCGGGCGTGAACTCGATCGTGTCGCCGATCACCTGCGCGGAGCCGAGCGCCCACGTGCTGCCCTGGTTGGAGGTCACGGCGGCCTCGATCTCGTAGCCACCCGGCTGGGCGTCGGCCGGCACCGTGACGTCGAAGGTCACCGTCTCCGACTCGCCTTGGTCGATCGGCCCGAAGTCGACGCCGGCCGGGTCGACCGACCAGCCGTCGGGCACCGTCAGCGCGACCTGGCCACTGGCCCGGCCGCCGGAGTTGGACACCGTCACGTCGACCGGCGTCGTCGAACCGGCCACGGCGACGCCGCCGCTTACCTCGACGGTGAGCGGGGACGTCAGCGGCTTCTCGGACGACAGCAGCTCGACCTCGGACAGCCGTACCGCGGTCCCGTCGGTGAACTCGATCCGGTAGTCGGAGTACGCCCCGGGCCGGGTCACCCGGAACGGTCGGGTCTGCACCCGCCAGTCGAACGTCGCGTCGCTGCGCTGGTCGAGCACCGTCCAGCTCTTGCCGTTGTTGGAGCCCTTGAGCACCCAGCCGGTCGGATCGGCGGCCGGCTCGCCGTCGGCCGAGGTCAGCGTGTAGTAGCGCACCAACCGCCTGAGGTCGTCGCGAACGTCGTAGCGCACCCACGAGTCGGCCGGCAGCTCCACCTCGGTCGCCGACGTGTTGTCGAACAGTCCGCGGACGTTGCTGCCGTCGCTCGAGGTCGCCCGCCCCTGCGTCGGCCCGGTGACGTCGTGCATCGGTCGCGGCTTCGCGGTGCCCTTCGTGACCGACGGCGGAGCCGACGCGGAACCAGTCCCCCAGTCGGACGGCTCCGAGCCCATGTCGAAGTCGAGCGTCGCCCCGCCGGTGAGCATCGCGTGGGAGATGTACGTCTTGTCGTACGGCTTGCCGTTGACCGTCAGCCCCTGGACGTACACGTTGTCGGCGCTGTTGTCCGGTGCGTTGATGACCAGGTCCTTGCCGTTCTCCAGATGCACGGTGGCCTTGGTGAACAGCGGCGAGCCGATCACGTAGTTGTCGCTGCCCATCTGGAGCGGGTAGATCCCGAGGGCGGCGAAGACGTACCACGCCGAGGTCTCACCGTTGTCCTCGTCGCCGGCGTAGCCCTGACCGATCTCGCTGCCCTGGTACATCCGCGACAGCACCTCACGGGTGATGGCCTGCGTCTTGTACGGCTCGCCCGCGTAGGAGTACATCCACGGGATGTGGTGCGACACCTGGTTGGAGAAGCCCCACTGCCCCAGGCGTACGTCGCGGGCCTCGATCATCTCGTGGATGACCCCGCCGTACGAGCCGACGAACTTCGCCGTCTCGGGCGTCGAGTAGAACGTGTCGAGCTTGTCGGCCAGCGCCTTGCGGCCGCCGTAGAGGTTGGCGAGCCCCTGCCCGTCGAACGGCACGTGGAACGCGAAGTTCCAGCCGTCTGTCTCGGTGTAGTCGTGGTCGTGCCCCCACACGCGCGGGTCGTAGTCGGCCGGGTCCGACTTCCAGTCACCCTTGGCGTCGCGGCCTTGGAAGAAGCCGATCCGGTCGTCGAACATGTTGACGTAGCTCAGCGCCCGGTCGCGGAAATACTCCGCCTCCTCGCGGTATCGCTGGCGCTGCGCGTTCGGCGTGTCCGAGTCCTCGGCGAGCATCGTCGCCATGTTGGACAGGCCGAAGTCGTTGATGTAGCCCTCCAGCGCCCACGACACGCCCTCGCCGATGTTGTCCGGGACCCAGCCGAGGAACTGCGAGTTGACCATGCCCTTGCGGCCGATGTTGGGGTCGTTGCCACCGGGCGGCCGGACTGTCGCGTTCTTGACGGCCGCGTCGTAGGTGTCCTTCAGGTCGAGGCCCGGCACGCCCTTGACGGCGGCATCGGCGAACGCCACGTCGGAGCTGGTGCCGGTCATCAGGTTGGCGTAGCCCGGCGACGACCAGCGGGGAACCCACCCGCCGTCGCGATAGTGCTGTACGAAGCCGTCGACCATCTCACCGGCGTCGCTCGGTGTCAGGAGGGAGTACGCGGCCCACGTCGTGCGGTAGGTGTCCCAGAAGCCGTTGTTGACGAACACCTTGCCGTCGACGACCGGGGCCCCAGTTTGCGTCTCGGTCGTGCCGTCCGGGATGCCGCTGCTGGAGCTCGACTGCACGGCGTGCCGGTAGACCGGGTCGTCGTCGCTGCCGGTGTTCTCGTACGCCGAGTTCGGATACAGGAAGAGCCGGTAGAGGCCGGAGTACAACGTGGTCAGCTGCTCCGGCGTCGCGCCCTCGACCTCGATCACGTCGAGCTTGTCGTCCCAGGCGGCCTTGGCGTCGGCGCTGACCGAGTCGACGGTCGCGTCGTCGGCGATCTCGAGCTCGAGGTTGTGCTTGGCCTGGTCGAGGCTGATCAGCGACGTCGCGATCCGCATGGTCACGGCACCGTCGTCGCCGGCGTCGAACCGGGCCCAGCCGCGTACGCCCGACGCCGAGCTGGCCGCGATCGGGTCGTCGAACTCGGCGTAGACGAACATCCGGGTCGCGCCGTTGGACAATCCGCTGCGGGTGTCGGTCCAGCCGGTGACGGTGCCCTGGTCGGCGTTGATCCGGAGGCCACCTCGGTTGTCGACGTTGTCGAAGACCAGCGCCGTGTTGGCGTCGGGGAACCCGAACCGCATGATCGCCGCGTGGTCGGTCGGCGCCATCTCGGCGCTGACGCCGTTGTCGAAGTCGACGCCGTAGTAGTAGGGCTTGGCCACCTCGTCGGCGTGGCTTAAGGCCAGTGACCGGGCGGACTTGCCGGTCGCCGGCTCACCCGACTGTGCCGACGGCATCACCTGGAAGGTCTGCCGGTCGCCCATCCACGGGCT
>DASQKI010000024.1:0-31277 GCA_035630615.1 Nocardioidaceae bacterium | reverse complement strand
CCGGCTTTCTGACAACGGCGACGATTACCTGCTCCATGGAACGAACCTGCCGAGCACCGGGCCAGAGCGGTCGTGGTTCCAGCAGCATGGCGAGACGCTGGTCGACACAATGGCGGCACCGTACGGCCCCGACGTGGTGGCATTGCTGCGGGACAACACGACGTACGGCGTGATCGGTGACCACGGCGGTCACCAACGCCAGGTCCAGCGGATCCCGATGGTCTTCTCATGGCCCGGGCTGGAGGCGACGGCGCCGAAGGATCAGATGCGGCTCGTTGACGTCCTCCCGACGATCCTGTCCACGATGGACATCGACTTCGACCCGGCTGACATGGACGGGAAGGCCATCAGGCTGCCGGTCAACTAGCAGCCGGCTATCGGATCGGGAGCGACCGCGGCAGCCCGAACGATGCAAGCACGCTGCTCTCGAAGCGGGTGATGGCGCAGATCCGGTCGCCGGTGAGGGTGAGGACGAACAGGCCGATCCCGTGGCGGATGCCGCTGGAGCCGCGCAGGTAGGTCGCAAACGCTGGCTGGTCATTGGCCCGCGTCGGCACGAGGTCGAGCCTTCTGCCCGAGTCGAAGATGCTCGCGAAGAGGCGAGCCACGACGTCGCGGCCCTGGTATTCGAGGGGAATCGGTGGCATCGAGACGAAGACATCGTCGGTGAGCAGGGCGACCAGGGAGTCGACGTCGCCGGACTCGTAGGCGCGGACGAAGCTTGTCACGATTGCCTGCTCGGAGGGTGAGTCGGAAGCGGGAGGCGGCTGGCGCTCGCCGGTCGGGGAAAGCCGGCGCCGCAGGCTCGCGCGCGCCCGTTTGAGGGCGCTGTTGGCCGACTCGACGGTCGAGTCGAGCATGTCGGCGACCTCGTTCGCGTGGAATCCGAGGACGTCGCGCAAGATGAGGACGGCGAGTTGGCGGGGCGGCAGGAGTTGAAGGGCGGTCACGAAGGCCAGGGAGATGGACTCGGTCTGCTCATAGCGGGCCTCCGGGCCGAGCGGCACGTCGGTCGCACCCTCGCGAAGGGCGTCGGGATAGGGCTCGAGCCATAAGACCTCGCCGAGCCGGGTCGGCTCGGGCGGTTCGACCTTCGGCATGTCCCACTCCTTGGCCTGACGTCGGCTGGCCGAGCGAAGTGCGCTGAGGCAGCGGTTGGTGGCGATCCGGTACAGCCAGGTGCGGAGAGAGGCGCGTCCTTCGAAGCCTTCGAGGCCTCGCCAGGCGGCCAGCAGCGTGTCCTGGAGGGCGTCCTCGGCGTCCTGAAACGATCCGAGCATCCGGTAGCAGTGCACCTGCAGTTCTCGACGGTACGGCTCGGTCAGCTCTCGGAACGCGTCGCCGTCGCCGGCTCGCGCCCGTGAGATCAAGTCGGCTGACACCTGCGCCACTCTCGCGTCACCTCGCTCCACGCACCTTGTCGCCGCCCTTCGGTTCCGTATAGACGCCGGCCGGTTGGCGAACTGGGCGGTTGGCGGGCGCCCATTTTCCGAATATCGCGGCGTCTACATCATCGCGGCTGAATCAAACCCCGGACCGTGAGGAGCATGAGGTGGGATACCCGGCAATCGGAACACAGGCACAGCGGCGGCGCTGGATGTCGCTCGCGCTGGTCGTCACAGCGCAGTTCATGGTCATCCTCGACGTCACGATCGTCAACGTCGCCCTGCCCTCGATCCAGCGCGATCTCGGCCTCGCTCAGGAGAACCTGCAGTGGGTGATCACCGCCTACACGATCATGTTCGGCGCGGCCCTCCTGCTGGGCGGGCGACTCGCCGATCTGCTCGGTCGCCGGAGGCTTCTTCTCGGCGGGCTGGCGCTCTTCTCGGTCAGCTCGCTGCTGTGTGGGCTCGCGTGGTCGGAGGGCTCGCTGATCGCCTTCCGAGCCGCGCAGGGACTCGGTGCCGCGCTCCTGGTGCCGGCAGCACTTGCGCTGCTGATGTCGATCTTCGCGGAGGGCCCCGAGCGCAACCTCGCGCTCGGCATCTACGGCGCGGTCTCGGGCGGCGGTGCCGCGGTGGGCGTGCTGCTCGGCGGCCTGCTCACCACCTACCTGAGCTGGCCGTGGATCTTCTTTGTCAACGTGCCCGTCGGCATCGGCGCGATTGCACTCACCCCCCTTCTCCTGCGAGAGAGCCGTGCCGTACTGCCGCATCGCCATTTCGACCTCGCCGGCGCGTCCTCGGTCACAGCCGGGCTCATGCTGCTCGTCTACGCGCTCACCCGAGCGACGAGTGACGGCTGGGGCGCCACGACGACGCTGTGCCTGCTCGCGACCTCGGCAGCGCTGTTGCTGGCCTTTGTCGCGATCGAGCTCCGATCGGGTGCGCCGCTTCTGCCGCAGCGGCTCTTCCGCCTGCGCACACTCTCTGCGGCGAACGCGACGATGGCTGTCGTCGGAGCGGGCGCGTTCTCCGAGTTCTTCCTGCTCACCCTGTATATGCAGAACGTCCTTCGCTTCTCCCCGGTCGAGACGGGCGCCGCCTTTGTCGCCTTGGCGCTCGCCGCCATCGTCGCCTCCAACGTCGTACAGGCCGTCGTCGGCCGAGTCGGCGTTCGCCCCGTGTTGACAGGTGGGTTGCTCGCTCTTGCCCTCTCGGCCGCACTGCTCGGCCGCGTGCCGGTAGACGGCCACTACTTCCCGGATCTCTTTCCCCCTTTGCTGATCGGCGGCGCTGGCTTGGGAGTCTCGTTGGTCGCCGCCACGATCGGAAGCCTGACCGGCGTCGGCCCGTCGGACTCCGGGATCGCATCCGGTCTCGTCAACACGAGCCGTCAGATCGGTGGTGCGATCGGTCTCGCCGCAATTGGCGCGGTCGCCGCCGCGTCCTCCAGTTCGTACGTCGACTCACACGCCGACGTAACGGCCTCCAGCGCCCGCGCCCTCACCCACGGCTTTCAAACCGGCTTCTCCGTGCTCACCGGCGTGCTCCTCCTCGGTGCGCTGATCGCCGCGACCCTGGTCAAGCCTCGACCAGCCTCCGCCGAGCCCGACCGGCCCCACGATCAGACAGCATCAGAGGCCGCCTTCGGATGATTCCGTGGGCGGCCTCTGATGAGCGACCTCTGGTTGTCGACGGTTGGGTCTAGCTGTTTGCGTGGGCCCTGGCCAGCGGTACCTGGGTGGGTGCGTGGTCTGCCCAGGTGGTGATGCGGCTGGAACGGTTGAAGAGCCAGACCGCGAGCCAGCCGACTCCCACCGCCATTGTGACGAGTCCGAGGTCCAGCGCGGCCTCGGGGACGAAGGCTCGCAGCGAGACAGGTACGGCACCGACGGCATAGAGGACCAGGGGTGCGGTGGGGACCTGACGGGTGCGGAGCATCGCGGCGACGTAGCCGAAGGTGCCGAGGAGGAACGTGATGGATGCCACCGTCAGCGCGACGCCCAGCGTGCCGGCCCGGAGTGCATCGATGGTGTCGTCCGGGAGGTCGGCGAAGACGAGGTTGATCACGAACTCCACGCCGACCAGGGTCGCCAGCGAGAACGCGTTCAAGAGGAAGGCGACGAGGCCGAAGGTGCCGGCTCGACGTCCGACGGCGAAGTAGAGGGCGGTGACGAATGCCAGCGCCAGGACTTGGGCGAGCGGGGCGACCAGTTGGGTGAAGGCGGAGGTCGGGATGACCTCCGCGCGCTTGGCGGCGTTGATGAGCAGGATGACGGCGCTTCCGCAGCCAGCGGCAGCGCCGATGCGATACAGCGTTGCGGGGACGGGATGGGACATGGCTACTCCAAGGGATTTCGATGGGTGACAGCTCCGGCCGGACTCCCGACGGGCTGGTGGAACGAGGACTCAGTCAGGTGCGTCGATGACCTCCACTGAGATCAAGGTGACGCCGAGGTCGCGCACCTTGGCGAGCAGGCCATGCAGTGCGGCCTGGTCGGGCACGAGACCGCGCAGGGTGGTGGTCCCGTCGCTCTCGTGGGTGAGAGTCAGATTGTCGAACCACGCGGTCCAGTGGTCGTCGATGTGGCCATCGATCCGGATTTCGTAGCGAGCGGGCGCCCGGCCTCTGCGGCTCATCGGGACCTCACGACCGTGTGGGCGGAGATGCCGGTAGCCCTGGTGAGGCTGGTGGTGGTGATGGACATGTCCGCTTCTCTCGGGTTCTGGTGTCGCGGCAGGCGCCGCGCGATGACCAGAACCTAGGAAGCGATGGGGTGAGCAGGCATCACCCCACGATGTGATTTGCGATGTGAGAGCGCCGGCACGGACTCGGCTAGAGCAGACCGTGCTCCTTGGCGCGGCTCACGGCCTCCCGGCGGCTGTTGACGTCGAGCTTGGTGAAGATGTGCTTGGTGTGGCTGCGCAGGGTGTTGTGCGAGACGAACAGCTCCCGGGCGATCTCCGGCCCGGTCAGTGTGCTGTCGAGCAGCCGCAGCACTTGCAGCTCCCGCTGACTCAGGGGCTCTGACAGCGACTCCGCCGCTCCTGCCGCCCGGGAAGGTGTAGCGCCTTGGTTGGGGGTGGCTCCGACCGTGAGCAGTCGACGCGCCCGGTCCGGCGCGACCTTGCGTTCCTCGGTGGCACGAAGCAGGCCGACCATGGGCGCGCCCTCGTCGAGAAAGACCCGGACATAGCCGTCTGTTTCGGGGGTCTCAGTCAGGGCTCGCTCCAAAGCCTCCATAGCTGGCCGCCGGTGCCCCTGAGCCTCGTGTGCGAGGGCTTGCAGTATGAGGATCTCGATGAGGCTTCCAGCCCGGGCGGATCCCTCGGCGGCCTCGTACAGCCGGTCCAGCAGGTCTACTGCGTCGCGGATGGTGCCGGGGTCTGCGTGGTCGCGGTGCTGCGCGATGAGCAGCCGCACCAGGGTGATGTGGTCGAACTCGCGCAGGTAGCTGAGGTCGTCCGCGGTGGACAGGGTGTGTTCGCGGACCCAGTCGGTAGCGTTCGACAACTTGCCTTGCTTGATCCGGATGCGTGCCTTCATCGCCGCGATCGGCCGTACGTCGGGGAAGAAGCCGCGCCGGTAGCGCCGCTCGGCCAGATCTAGCAGGTCGATGGCTCTCTCTCGCTCGCCCGTTGCATCCCGGATCCGCGCCATGGCCAAGAACCACCGGTGCCGGTTCTCGGTGGTCGCCGCACCCTCCCCGAGCGCCTTCGCGGTCTCGAGGTGTTGGGTCGCTTCTGCGAGGTTTCCCAGCTCGCAGTCCAGCTCACCGAGTCCGACGTGAAGGTCAGCCGTCGGCAGTGACGTAACGGTGCCTCGGACGTCGTCCCGGTCCGTGGCCTCTTGCAGGGCACCCTCATAGAGCCCGCGCGCCCGGTCGGGACGTCCTGCGGCGAGCCACATGTCCGCCAGAACGACGGTGCTGCTCAACGCGTCGGCAAGGTTGCCGGCCAGACGCAGGCTCCGCACAGCCTCGGAGAACGTCTGCAGCGCTGGCTCGATGTCGCCGTTCGCCCAGGCTGCGAGCCCGAGGAATCCGGCGGCGGCACCGCGAGAGAAGTGGTCGCCCGGACCGGCCATGTCGAGCGCGCGGTGGGCGTGGCGCACGGTTCCTTCTGTGTCGCCGCGGGCTTGGGCGAGCGAGGCGCGGTAGATGGCCAGGGTCATCGGCAGGGTGCGGAGCTCCTCGTTGCCGGCGTCCGGTGCCTCGCTGGCGGCGAGGGCGCGTTCGGCGTCGTCTAGACGATCTTCGACGGCGTCGAGGTCGCCGGAGACCATCTGCATCCATCCGTAGAAGACGCTAAGTACGGCGCTGCGCCGGACCACGTCGTCGGGGAGGTCGTCGAGCCAGCCGAGGAGTGTCGCGTCCTGACGGTTGCGGCGCAGGGCAGGCAGGGCAAGCTCCATCAGATGGGCGGCGCGTTCGAAGTCTCTTCCGGCCAGTGCGTGCCTCACGGCGTCCTCGACAAGGTCGTGGTGCTCGTACCAGTCGCTTGCGCGCCGATGCAGCATCGGCACCAGATCGGGTTCCTCGCTGAGCACGCGGGCACGGAGCACATCTGCGAACAGGTGGTGATAGCGGAACCACGCCCGGTGTTCGTCCAGGGCTACGACGAAGAGGTTGGCGCGCTCGAGGCTCTCGAGCATCGCGCTGCCATCTGCCCGTCCGGTGACGGCGTCACACAGTGGTCCGGTGAGCCGATCGAGGACGGCGGTGTGCTGCAGAAACTCTCGGACCTGCTGGGGCTGGTGCTGCAGCACCTCGTCGACCAGGTAGTCCAGCACAAAGCGATGACTGCCGGTGAACGCGTCGATGAACCCGGAGACGTCGGTGCGGCCCTGAAGCGACAGGGCGGCCAGCTGCAGTCCCGCGATCCAGCCCTCAGTGCGGGTCGCAAGTGCGTCTACGTCACGGACGGGAAGGCCGAGACCCATCTTCTGGTTCAGGAAGCTCGTCGCCTCGCCCAGGGTGAACCGAAGGTCGGTGCCGCGCAGCTCGACCAGCTCGTCGCGAGTCCGCAGACGGGCGAGCGGGAGCGGCGGGTCGGCGCGGCTGGTGATCACCAGGTGCAACTGCGGCGGAAGGTGGTCGAGCAGAAAGGTCATCGCCTCGTGCGCGGGCCGTGCCTCAATCACGTGGTAGTCGTCAAGCACGAGCACGATCGGCCCGGCCGTCTGAGCCACGTCGTTGATCAGCGCGGTCAGCGCCGCCTCAACCCGCAGGGCCGGCGCAATGCCCAGAAGGTCCAGCGCATCGGAGCCTACGTCCGCGTCGATACCCTGCAGGGCGGCAACCAAGTGTGTCAGCAGACGTGCAAGGTCGTTGTCGCCGTCGTCCAACGACAGCCAAGCGACCCGCGTCGCCGGCTGCCGATCGTCGCTGTGCTCGATCCAGTCGCTGACCAGTGTGGTCTTGCCGAAGCCGGCCGGAGCCGAGATGAGCGCCAGCTTCCGCCCCGGCTCCACGGCAGCGTCCAGCCGCTCGATCAGCCGCGGCCGCGCGACCAGTAGGGGTCGCCTGGCTGGCGCAAACAGCTTGGTGGCCAGCACCGTCGTCGCCATCTCACCACTATCCCTCAGCTCTGTGCCTCCCGTTGGTCACGAGACAGGTGGCACACCGTCGCGGCCACTGTCGCGCCAGCCTGTAACTAGTGGTTGCAAGACGGGCCAACGCTGTGCATCGTCACAGGTCACGCGGGGTTTCGGGACCTCCCAGCCCCACTCTGTGCCGTCTGACCACGCGGCTTGGGACGTTAGCCCCGTCCGCCCGGTCACTAGGTGTTCGACACTGAGGCATGGCCCCAGGTCGGACGACCCTCACGCTCTGGGCGGTCAACGTCGGATTCATGCCCTGTCGGCGGTTCAGCCAGGTGAGAGGTCCGACAAGAAATCTGCGGGAAAGGTGATCCGATCGGGCGGTTCGCAGCCACAGGTCAGTGTGGGCACATCAGAGACCAGCACCGACGCGGAGCTGCTCCGCGCTGTTGGTGCGGGTGACGAGGCGGCGCTTCGGCTGCTGTTCGAGCGCCACTCGGCTTGGCTGATGTTGCGGTTGCGGCGGCGTACAAGCAACGAGGATCTGGTGAGCGAGGCGTTGCAGGACACCTTCGTCGCTGTCTGGCGTAAGGCGCCGAGTTTCCGGGGCGAGGGTGATGTGGGTGCCTGGCTCTGGGGAATCGCGATCCGCCAGCTGTTGAACCGCTTCCGCAAGCATCCCTCACCGATGCCGGTCACCGCCGAGGTGATCTCGGCGAGCTCGCCAGTCGTCCGCAGTGCGGAGGACGAGCTGCTCGTTGCAGTCGAGCATGGCGATGTCGGCACAGCGTTCGTGTGCTGTCCCCGGAGCTCCGCGCCGTCCTCTCGGCCACGGTCATCGACGGCCTGTCCACGCGTGAGGCTGCCCGCCTGCTCGGACTGCCCCAGGGCACCGTGAAAAGTCGCCTGCGCAGCGCAAAGGTGCAGCTGCGCGAACAGCTGATTCCAATCCACGGTTGGGAGCCACGATGACAACCGTTGAATGGCACGTCGGACCGGAGCTGTGGGAGCGCTATGTCGCCGGCAGTCTCGACTTCCCTACACAAAGCGCGGTGGACACGCATGTGAGGGATGCGCCGAATGCCAGTTGGCTGCGCCCACGCACGCCGATGCGCGAGCCCTCGCTCGCGCCTGGGCGGGGATCTCGCTGCAGGTGGCGCGACCGCCGCTTCCGCGGCGGTGGGCAGGAGTGGTCCGGGCCGGGGTCCCCGGCCGCGACGTGGCGATCCTTCGCGCATCGTCGGGTCTCCATCGGCCGTGGGTCGCAGCGATCTCGGCCGCACTCGTGTGTGCGTTCCTGAGCAGTTCGCTGCCGGACCACCAGGATCGCGTCTTCCTGCTGCTTGCTCCGCTGATCCCCGTGCTGGCCGTCGCCATGGCGTACGACCTCACCGATCCCATGCGGGAGCTGGAGACGAGTACGCCGGTCAGCAAGTTCCGGATCGCGCTGCTCCGGGCGAGCAAACCATTGGCGGTGGCCGTACCCGTGACTACGGCGATCGGGATTGTCGTCCCTGGGCTAGGCGGCCTGGCCTTCGTCTGGCTGATGCCAGGGCTCTGCCTGACCGTGACCATGCTCCTGCTACTGACGTGGTGGACAGCCTGGGTCACGGCCGGCGCCCTCGCAGCCGGATGGAGCCTCGTCTTCGGAGCACTCGTGCAGCAGCGGTCGCTGGATCAGCTCGACTCGAGCGGTGCCCAGCTCGTGTTTGCGGCCATCGCGGTCGTGGCGGCCGCCGCACTCATCGTCCGCACCAAGTCCATCCGGCTACAGGGAGGCTACTGATGAGCACCGCGACGGCCGTTCTGGACGGCGTCTCCAAGTCATACGGCCGCACCGCGGCTCTGCGTACGACCGATCTGGAGCTCGGGTACGGCGTGATCGGGCTGCTAGGCCCGAACGGAGCGGGAAAGACCACGATGCTGCGGCTCGTGGCCACCTCATTGCCGCCGACGACCGGTCGCATCCTGGTGGCCGGGCATGAGGTCACCGCCAGCATGGCCGCTCGTACTGCGGCTCGCCGGTGCCTCGGGTACCTGCCGCAGGAGGTGGTCTTCCCGCGCGGGATGACAGCGTTCTCGTTCCTCGACTACGTCGCCGTTCTCAAGGAGTGGCAGTCAGCCGATTCCCGACATCGCGAGGTGCTGCGGGTGCTCGAGCTGGTGAAGCTGGGCGACCGAGCGACGAAACGGATTGCGAAGCTCTCGGGCGGCCAGCGGCGCCGGTTGGCACTGGCCCAGTCGTTGATGGGCAGTCCGGACCTGGTGGTCCTGGACGAGCCGACCACCGGGCTGGACCCCGAGCAGCGCGCGTCGCTGTGCGGGATCCTCTCCGGCCTGGCCGGAACTGGAACGGTGCTGCTGTCCACGCATCAGACCGAGGACGTCGCGGCGCTGTGTGACCGCGTCATCGTCCTCGATGACGGCGCCATCCGGTTCGACGGCACTGTCGTCGACCTGATCGCGACGGCGCGTGGACGGGTCCACGTCGCAAGTCTCGCCAACCCCGGAGCCCTGAACAGCTGGCGTACGGGCACGGGCGCCGTGCGCTCGGTGGGCGGCCAGCCCGGAATCGATGCCGATGCCGTCGAACCCACGGTGGAGGACGCCTACCTGCTGCTGCGCGCCGCGCGGCAGGACAACGAGGGAGCGAACAGATGAGTGCCATCCACACCGAGCGCCGGCAACCCGACGCCCGTCTCGCCACGCTGGCACGCAAGGATATCTTGCGCTACCTGCGCCACCCCGCCTTCCTGATCGGAGCTGCGCTCACTGTCGCCAGCTGCCTGTTCCGGCCGGACGAGCAGTTCTCGTCTGCCCTGCAGGTGATCGCGCCGGCTGCGGGCCTCGGCCTGTTCGGGATGATCGTGATGGCGTCCCTGACCCGATCCTCTGATGCGGCCGCCGCGGCCGCCGGAACCGTGAGCACGAGCCAGCGCACCCGAACGCTCGCGCTCGGCTGCGCACTTGTGGTTCCGTTCGCGGCCGGCCTGGTTTGGTTTGCCTGGGCGGTCTGGGCGTACAACCACTGGCCGGCGGCTCCACAGGGGGCCCCGTTCGGCGATATCAGCGATACCTACATGTACGCCACCATGTTCGACTTGGGCGTGCTCGCCGCCGTGGGAGGCCCCGTCGTGGGGCTGGTGATCGGCCGGTGGCTGCCCAGACGCGGTGCGGCACCGATCGCCGTCGTGGTGATGGTGCTCGTGACGATCGTGATGCAGGGCATCTTCGAGCCCCTGCGCTACCTGCGGCTGGTCGCGCCCTGGACCTACTTCGTGGGTCCGTTCGGCACTGACGGTGACGGAGACCGAACGCTCGCCCTCACCGGATCGCCCTACTGGTACGGCGCCTACTTGGTGGCCCTGTGTACGTTCGGCGTACTCTTCGCGATGCTCCGCGATGAGGAGCACTCTCGGCACGGACTGAAGCGGGCCCTGGCGGTCGTCGGGCTGGTCGCAGTCGTGTTCTGCACCCTGGCCATCACTGGCGGGCCGCAGGAGGTCCTGGTCAACCCGTTGCCGTCCGGCCGCTGAGTCGATGCTCCGCTACGCCTTCCGCGCAGTCCCGTGGTGGCGGCTTGCCGCCGCCACGGGACTCGTCCTTGTCCTGATGGAGGTCGTCCGCCGCTGGCCGTGGACGATGTGGCCACTCCAGGGCTGCGCGGTCGGCGTGGTTGCGGCGGCCACCCTGTGGTGCTTCGACGAGCCGTCCGCCGACATCGTGGACGTGACGCCGCGCCCGCTGGCCTGGCGTACGGCGGCGCGGGCAAGCGGGGTGCTGCTGGTCGCCCTGGCCTGGGGAGCGACCGTTCTCCTGGCTCGGAGCAGCCTGTTCGACCACGCGTCCGACGTCGCCCTCCAGGGCTTCGCAGCCTTGCTCGCCGCGGCGTCGTTCGCCACCTGGCGCCGAGCTGGGGGCACGGCGGTGCCGGCTAGGGCGAGTGCTGCCCTGGTCGTCGTGGTGGCGGCTTTTTGTGGCCTGGTCCGCCCGGGGTTTGACCTGCTCCCTCTGTTCCCGTACGCCGATGGCAGCGGCAACGCGGGCGACTGGGCGACCAGCAGAGTCCTTTGGGCGTCCCTTGCCGGCGTCGCCGTGGTCGGACTCATGACCGCGCTCGCTGATGTCAGATGGTGGCGTTGGGGCGGTTCTCAGATGTGAGTGAGGAAGGATAGGTGTCCAACACCGGGATTGTTCGACAACTGCCCCTAGCGAGCGTCAGCCGATGAACTTGTGGTTACAGCCAGCGTCCACAAGGAGTGCTTCATGAGCCCACGGAGCCAATCGGCGACCAACGCCTTTCCGCGACGGGTCGCGATCATCGGCGGCAATCGGATTCCGTTCGCGCGGTCCAACAGGGCCTACGCTCAGGCTTCCAACCAGGACATGCTGATCGCCACCCTGACCGGCCTGGCCAAGCGTTTCGATCTGGTGGGCGAGCGGCTCGGCGAAGTGGTCGCGGGCGCCGTGCTCAAGCACAGCCGCGACTTCAACCTGGCGCGCGAGTCGGTGCTCGGATCGCCGCTGGCGCCGACGACGCCGGCATACGACATCCAGCAGGCCTGCGACACGGGCCTGCAGGCCACGATCGCGGTCGCCGACAAGATCGCGCTCGGCCGCATCGAGGTCGGGGTCGCGGCCGGCAGTGACACCACGTCGGACGCGCCGCTGGCCCTCAACGAGAGCCTGCGCAAGATTCTTCTCAAGGCCAATCGAGCGAGGTCGGTGAAGGGCAGGCTGGCCGCGCTCGTCAAGATTCGGCCGGGCCATATCGTCCCGGCGATCCCGAAAAACGCCGAGCCGCGCACCGGGCTGTCGATGGGGGAGTCGGCCGCCCTGACCGCGCTCGAGTGGGAGGTCGACCGGCGTTCGCAGGACGAGCTCGCGGTCGCCTCGCATCGCAACCTCGCGTCGGCGTACGAGCGGGGATTCCTCGACGACCTCGTGACGCCGTACCTCGGCCTGGAGCGGGACCAAAACCTGCGGCCGGACTCGTCGCCCGACAAGCTGGCCGAGCTCACGCCGGTGTTCGGCAGCGGCGAAACGGCGACGATGACGGCCGGCAACTCCACACCACTCACCGACGGCGCGTCGGCGGTGCTCTTGGCGTCGGAGGACTACGCCAAGCAGCGTGGCTGGGAGCCGCTGGCGTACCTGACCGACCACGAGACGGCCGCGGTCGACTACGTCCACGGCGGCGAGGGCCTGCTGATGGGGCCGGCGTATGCGATGCCTCGGATGCTCGCCCGGGCCGGTCTCGGCTTCGACGACTTCGACTTCGTCGAGCTGCACGAGGCGTTTGCCTCGCAGGTGCTCGCGACCCTGAAGGCGTGGGAGGACCCGATCTTCTGCGCCGAGCGACTCGGCTTCGACGAGCCGTTGGGACCGATCGACCGGGCCCGGCTCAATGTGGCCGGCTCGTCGCTGGCGGCCGGGCATCCCTTCGCCGCGACGGGCGGTCGGATCGTCGCGACCCTGGCCAAGCTACTGGCCGAGAAGGGGTCGGGCCGGGGCGTCATCTCGATCTGCGCCGCCGGCGGTCAGGGTGTCACGGCGATCCTGGAGCGCTAGCGGCCTCAGGGGGCGCCGCGGGTGGCGACGGCGATGCCGGCCGCCACCAGGTAGCGCTTGACCTCGTCGGCCGAGAGGGTGGCGACCACCGGGACGTCGGGATCGGCTTCACGGACGAGGAGACGAAGCCGGGCGAGCTGGAGGCCGCCGAGCGCCTGGGTGTAGAGCACGTTGGCCAGGAGGTCCGGGTTGTCGACGTGGAACTCGCCGGTCTCGACGCCGGCCTCGATCACGACGACGAGCATGTGCAGACAGCGGGCCAGGCTGCGGCCGAGCTGGAGCATCGCGCCTTCGTTGACCTCACGCATCAGCTCGTCGCCCGGGCGGCGCAGAAGGCTGAGCGCGCAGTCGACGAACGCGGGGTAGCGCTCGCCGAAGTCGAGGAAGGCCGTGCTGATGGCTCGGAGTCGCTCGGTCGGTGACCCGTCTGGGGTGTCGGCCGCCCTCAGCTCCTCGACGAGCTCGTCGAGATAGCCGACCAGTGTGAGCGCGAACAGCTCCTCCTTGCCGGAGAAGTGACGATAGATGATCGCGCGGTTGATGCCGACGGCTTTGGCGATGTCTTCGATCCGCCCGTCGCGGACTCCGCGCGCATCGAAGAGTGCTCGAGTCGCGGCCAGGATCTCCGCCGAGCGCTCCCGGCGCCTGGCGGCCGCGCCGGGTCGGGCCGGGCGTTCGGTCCGGTCGTCGGGCTGTTCGTCCTCTGCTGGCACGCGGCCATGTTATGGGGAGCCTATGGCTCGAGGCCGCCGATGCTTCGCACGGTGGCGAGCGAGTCGACCTCGTCGGCGCTCTTGTCGTCGCGGTAACGCAGCACTCGGGCGAATCGCAACGTCACCCCGCCGGGATAGCGCGTCGAGATCTGGACGCCGTCGAAGGCGATCTCGACGACGAGCTCCGGCCGCACGTAAACGGTGCCGGGCGTGCTTCGGATCTCGCGGGCGAGAAACTGCTCGGTCTGCCAGGTGAGGAGCTCGTCGGTGAGGCCCTTGAACGTCTTGCCCAGCATCACGAACTCGCCGTCGGGGCCGCGGGCGCCGAGGTGCAGGTTGGACAGCCATCCCTGGCGCCGACCGTGACCCCACTCGGCAGCGAGGACGACGAGGTCGAGGGTGTATCGGGGTTTGACCTTGACCCACGCTGAGCCGCGCCGGCCCGCCTCGTAGGCGACGTCGAGCGCCTTGACGATGACGCCCTCGTGACCGGCGGCGATCGACTCGGCGAAGAAGTCGCCCGCCTCGGTCGGGTCGGTCGTCCGGACGCCCGGGACCCGATGGGCCGCGGGCACGGTGTCGCGCAGCGCGTCGAGGCGCTCGGTCAGCGGCCGATCGAGGTAGTCGACGCCGTCGAGATGGAGGAGGTCGAAGAAGTACGTCGACACCGGTGCATTGGCGACGAGCGCGTCGACGTCGACGCGGCTCGCGGTGCGTGCCGCCGTGACCTGGAAGGGTCGCGGCCGGTCGTCGCCGTCGAGCACGATCGCCTCGCCGTCGAGGATGAGGCGCCCGGCCGGTAGGGAGCGGACGACCTCGACCGTCTCGGGCAGCCGCGACGTGATGTCGTCGAGACTCCGGGTGAACACGCCGATGTCGTCGCCGTCGCGATGCACCTGGATCCGGATGCCGTCGAGCTTGCGGTCGATGATCGCCTCGCCGGCCACCTTGTCGAGTGCGGCGGCGACGTCGTTGCCGGTGGCGGCGAGCATCGGCCGGATCGGCTGGCCCACGATGAGCCCGACCTCGCCCAGGCCCGGCTCACCCTTGGCCGCGGCGATCTCGGTGGCGGTCGCCGTCGACCCGAGCAGCATCGAGGCGCGGCGTACGAGGGCGGGGGAGACGTCGAACGCCTCGGCCACCGCGTCCATCATCACGCCGTCGAGAGCGCCTTGGCGCAGCTCACCCGCGACGAGGCGGGCGACGAACTCCTGCTCGGACCGGGTGGCCCGACGGAACAGGTCGGCCAGCAGTTGGCGGCGTCGCTCCTGACTCCCGGCTCCGGACAGGCCGCTCAGCGTCTCGAACGTCGCGTCGACCTCGGCCACCGTCAGGGAGTTGGTCGACGCCGGGGCGGGCAGGTCGCGCAGCATCGCCCAACCCACGCCGGGGCGCCGTTGCCGCAACGAGCCGGACAGGTAGGCCACGACGGTGGCGACGTCGTCGGAGTGGCATTGGCGGAGGAGGTCCGCGATCGCGGCCCGCTTGGCGAGTCGTGATCGCGTGGAACCCACGGCCGCCGAGGTATCGACGACGTCGCCGAGCCGTACGCGGTCGTCGGCAGCTTCTGGCTGGATGGTCACTCGGCCATTGTGCGGGTCGGCGCCGACAGACGACCCCGAGATCACACCTCGTCGGACGCCGAGTCGGGCCAGGCGATCGGATCGAGCCGGATCCAGCCGCGATCGGGTGCGGTGTCCTGACAGGTGATCGGGTAGCCGTCGTCCCAGCCGCACGCGGGGATGCCACGGCGATGGAAGTTACTGGTCCAGAAGACCTTGTGGGCGCCGAGCAGCCGGCGGGGCCCGAGCACGCGGACGGTGCGCTCGTCGATCCGGCCGACGGCCAGGTGGGCCACAACCTCGCGAGTGGCGTTGGAGATCAGGTCTGCCCGCAGGGAGCGGTCTCGCCCGAAGATCGTCACGTTGAACTCGGCGCCGGGCTCTCCGTCGGTGTCGAGGTCGACGATGAAGTGCCGATGCCGCCAGGACAGGTCGGCGTCGTCGAACGGCCCCTGGACGCGGACGGCGTAGGCGAGCTGGGTGTGGCTGCCGTCGCTCACGACCCGATGCCGGACCCGAACGATGTCGAGCGGGCCGCCGGTGTCGTCGCCGTCGGTCACGGTCTTGGTGACGACGGTGTGGGAACCGCCGGGTGCGGCGGCCGCCGGTGCGATGAGCAGCGGGGCGGCGACGGCGGCGGCGACGAGACAGCGTCGCCAGGTGGGTGGGCGCATGGCCGGACTCCTTGGTCGAACAGACAGGTCGACTGGAAACCTAGGTCCGTGATGCGGCGCCGCCGCGGTTATCCACAGCCCGAGTTAGGCCGCCAGGCCGAATCGGTCGAGCAGCCAGGCGTACACCTCCGCCTCGTAGCCGAGCTGTGCGTAGCGTCCGGCCGGCCCGGTATGCGCGCCGGCGCCGGTCTCGCAGCGGAACAGGCAGCGGCTGGCCCACCCCGGATCGGTCTGGCGCAGCCGCGCCACCCATTTCGCCGGCTCCCACACCATCACGCGGGGATCATGCACCGCCCCGGTCACGAGGAGGTCGGGCCGCCCGCCGGCTGGCGGCGGGTTGTCGTAGGGGGAGTACGCCAGCATCCAGGCGAAGTCGTCGGGCCGGCGCGGATCGCCCCACTCGTCCCACTCGTTGGCCGTGAGCGGGATCGACGGGTCGAGCATCGTGGTGACGACGTCGACGAACGGCACCTCGGCCACGACGCCGCACCATCGATCCGGTCGCTGGCTGAACACCACGCCCTGGAGCAGGCCCCCGGCCGACAGCCCGCGGGTCGCGATCCGATCGGCGTCGACCAACCGGCCCGCGATCGCGTCCGCGACCGCGATGTGGTCGGAAAACGTGTTCTGCTTGCTCGACAGCATGCCTTCGAGCCACCAGTGCCGGCCGTTTTCGCCGCCGCCGCGCGGATGTGTCTGGACGAAGACGACGCCTCGGTCGAGCAGGCTCGGCAGCGCCACGTCGTAGAGCGGGTCGTCGCACGACTCGTACGCGCCGTAGCCCCACATCAGGCACGGCGCGGAGCCGTCGAGGGGTGTGTCGCGATGCCGGACCACGGTGACCGGGATCAGCGCGCCGTCGTGACCTGGCGCGGTGATCGACTCGCTGACGTAGCTCGCCGCGTCGTAGGCCGGCACCTCGCGCCGATGCTTCAGACGCCGATCGCCGCTGTTGAGGTCGACTGCGTACCACGCCGGTGGGTCGCTGCAGGACTCCTCGACCACGGTCACCTCGTCGGCGTCGAAGAGCAGGTTTCGCCCGATTGTGATCGATCCGGTCGGCACCGAGCTGGCGATGTCGACGGTGTGGTCGAGCCGGTCGAGGCGATGGGCCTGGAGCATCGGCTGGCCGTCGCGCCGCAGGGAGAGCACCAGATGCCCGGCGAAGGCGTCGACCCGCTCGATGCGCTCGGCGGGGTCGTACGGCAGCAGCTCGATCCATGAGTCGCGACCTGGGGAGTCGAGTGGCGCCCGCATCAACCGAAACTCCGGCGCACCGTCGTTGGTCACGATCAACACGACGTCGTCGCCGTCGAGACGGCCGTGCTCGACGTGGTATTCGACGCCCGGGCGACGAGGCTCGACGCAGCGCGCGGGCTCGGTCGGCAGTTGGGCGTCGACCAGCCACACCTCGGAGGTGTTGCGGTTGACCGACCAGAGCACGACCAAACGGCCCGACCGGGAGGGGCGGACCTCGACGTCCCACTGCGGGTCCGGCTCCTCGAGCACGAGCGCGTCGGCGGCAACGTCGGTGCCGAGCTCGTGCCGCCACACCTGCCAGGGCCGGTGGGCCTCGTCATGGACGGTGTAGAAGAAGTGCCGGCTATCGGCGCTCCATGCTCCGCCGTAGTAGGTCCGCGGAATCCGGTCCGGCAGGTCGTGGCCGGTGTCGAGGTCCCTGAACCGGAGCTCGAAAACCTCGTCGCCGCTGGTGTCGACGGAGTACGCCAGCAGCCGCTCGTCCGGACTGATCCGGGTCAGCCCGAGGTCGATGTACGACGACGCCCCGGCGAGCTCGTTGAGGTCGAGCAGCAACTGCTCGGAACCGACGAGATCCGCTGCATTTGGCGACACAATGCGCGGATTCGGTCGCCGAGACGACGGATCCCGACGGGAATCGCGTAACAGTTGCGCGAATTCCCTTCCCTCCGGAGTGCGGTTGTAGTAGGTGTACCTCACGTACGACCAACTGAACGATGAGTCAGTAGGTGGAACTCGCGAGGACATCTCGGCGACGAGGGTCCGGACCAAGGGGCGCAAATGGCGGGTCGAGTTGTCGTAGAAGGCACGCTCGGCCGCCAGGTGCGCACGGACCGGATCGCTGTCGACGTCGCGCAGTCCGGCGTAGGGGTCGGTTCGTTCGACGCCGTGCTGGCTGTGGGTCACGGGATGCCGCGGGGGCTGAGGGGGTCCGTCGTGGTCGGTCACGAGCGTGAACCTACCCGTCAAGGTGGTGATCCAGGTGGAATCGGATCGGATGAAGAAAGCAGTCGCCGGAGTCGCCGCCGGCGTGGTCGGACTGGCGATCTCGGCCGTCGGCACCGCGGCGCCCCATGCCGCCTCGGCGGCTGAACCGGTCACCTTCACAGTCGGGATCCAAAACGAGGTCGACTCGTTCAACCCGTTCCTCGGCATCGAGGCGGAGTCGTACGAGATGTGGGCGTTGATGTACGACCCGCTCATTAAGTACTCGCCCGAGGACATGTCGCCGCAGCCGGGTCTCGCCAGCGACTGGAAGACGTCGTCGGACGGGCTCACGTGGACGTTCACGATCCGCGACGACGTGAAGTGGTCCGACGGCAAGCCGCTGACGTCTGAGGACGTGGCGTACACCCTCAACCGGATCCTCGACGGCGGACCGGAGTCGGCGACGTGGGGCAGCTACCTCAAGTCGATCAACACCATCACGGCACCGAACCCCACCACGGTCGTCATGAAGCTCTCTGAGCCCAACGCGGTGCTCCCGCTGCTGCCGATGCCGATCCTGCCGAAGCACATCTGGTCCGACATCAGCGAGGAAGAGGTCAAGAGCTACGCCAATGAGGACAACGTCGTCGGCAGCGGCCCGTTCCGCCTCGTCGACGGAACCGCCGGTGGGTCGATCTACCGATTCGAGGCCAACAAGGACTACTGGGACGGCGCGCCGAACATCGACCAGGTCGTCTTCTCGCTCTATAAGGCCGAGGACCCGATGGTCCAGGCGCTGCAGATCGGCGACATCGACTTCGCCGAAGGCGTCTCCCCGCTGCAGCTCGACGCCATCGAGGGCACGGAGGGGATCAAGACCGTGCTGGGCACGTCGCCCGGTTTCGACGAGATCGCCTTCAACACGGGGTCGATCGACCTCGACTCCGGCGACCTGATCGGCGACCCCAACCCGGCGGTCATGGACCCGGAGTTCCGCTATGCGCTCGGATTCGCGATCGACCGCGAAACAATTGCCGACAAGATCTACCAAGGCGCCGGAGAGCCAGCCGACACGATCATCCCGCCGGCGTATTCGACGTATCACTGGAGTCCGCCCGACGACATCGCATTCAGCTACGACCCCGAGCGGGCCGGAGAGCTCCTCGACGCCGCGGGCTACACGATGGGTGACGACGGCTCACGGACCATGCCGGACGGCTCGCCGATAGGCACCCTTCGGCTGCTGGCGCGCACTGACAGCCAATACGACGCGTCCCTGAAGACGATGACGTACTTCAAGGAATGGCTCGCTGACATCGGCATCGATTCCGAGGTCACGGCGATGGAGAGCGGCAAGCTGACCAACGTCATCCTCGACGGCGAATTCGACGCATTTCAGTGGGGTTGGTATGTCGAGCCCGACCCGGACTCGATGCTCAGCTACATGACCTGCGGCCAGCTCGGCAGTTGGTCCGACTCGTGGTACTGCAACGACGAATACGACCAGCTCTACAACCAGCAACACAGCGAGCTCGACGAAGCCACCCGGGCTGAAACGGTCAAGCGGATGCAGGAGATCCTATTCCGCGACTCGCCGTACCTCGTCACGATCGACAACAAGTACGGCGAGGCCTACCGCTGCGATCGGTTCGAGGGCTTCGTTCCCCAACCCGGTTCGGACGGGGTCCTGCTCTTCCAGTACGGCGTGAACAGCTACCTCAACATCTATCCGACGACCGAGTGCGGCCAGAGCTCGGACGACGCCCAGTCGGCCGGAGCGGCGACGGCGACGACGGACGACGGCATCAGCACCGCCACCATCATCGGCGTCGGTGTCGCGGTGCTGGCTGTCGTCGGCGGCGCCGGCGCCGTCATTGCCTATCGCAAGTCGACGGCCGACAAGCGAGCGTGAGAGCGCATAGATGAGCGCCCCGACGAGCACGCTGGTAGCCGACGCCGAGATCCAGCCGAGTCGCTCCGAGCGTCGCGGATCGGGGACTTGGCGCTACGTCGGATCCAAGGTCCTCGGATCGTTGGGTGCGCTGCTGTTCGTGGTCGTGTTCAACTTCTTCCTGTTCCGCGTCATTCCGGGCGATCCGGTGCGGACGCTGGCCCGCAACCGGCTGGTCAGCGACAAGCAGGTCGAGGAGTTGACGCGTACGCTCGGGCTCGAGCAGCCGTTGCCGCAGCAGTTCCTGACCTACCTCAAGAACACCTTCACCGGTGAGTTCGGCCTGTCGTTTCGCTATCGGCAGCCGGTCGGCGACATCATCATCGACCGGCTCTGGCCGACACTGCTCCTCGTCGGTACTTCGACCATCCTCGCCGCTCTGATAGGGGTCTATCTCGGCATGGTTTCGGCGTGGAACCGAGGGAAGGTCGTCGACAACGTGTCGACCGGCTTCTCGCTCACGCTCTACTCGATGCCGGAATGGTGGCTCGGTCTGGTGCTGCTCGCGGTCTTCGCGGTCGGGGCCGGGCCGATACCGAGTCTTTTCCCAACCGGCGGTCTCCATTCGACCGACATCCAAGACCCGAATTCCTTTGCGGCCGGCCTCGACACCGCCTGGCACCTCGCCTTGCCGGTCATCACACTGACTCTCGCCTATCTCGCCGAGTACTCCCTCATCATGCGCAGTTCTCTGCTCGACGAGATGGGCGAGGACTACATCACGACGGCGCGGGCCAAGGGGCTCCGCGACGTCTACGTACGTCGGCGGCACGCGACCCGCAACGCGTTGCTGCCGACGACCACGCTAGTCGTGCTCAACCTGGGCTTCGTCGTCTCGGGCGCGATCACCATCGAGACGGTTTTCTCTATCCCGGGCCTGGGCTTGCTGACGACCGAGGCGATGGACGTGCCGGACTATCCGGTCCTGCAGGGCGCGTTCCTGATCTTCTCGGCGGCGGTGATCTTCGCCAATCTCATCGCCAACCTGGCCTATAGCTGGCTCGACCCGCGGGTGCGGACATGACGACGACCTCGAAGCCGGCCCTCACCGCACGTCAGGTGGCCTGGCGACGTCGACGACAGTCCGCGGGCCGTACCTGGGCGGAGTTTCGGCGGCACCGTTCCGGCCTGGTCGGGCTCGGTGTCCTGGTGGTGTTCGGCCTCGCGGCGATTTGCGCTCCGCTGCTCGCCAGTCACGAGTCCATCGAGGTGACCAAGGCGACCGGCGGCGTGCTCGAAGCGCCGTCGTGGGACTACCCCCTCGGCACCGATGCAGACGGGCGTTCGGTGCTAGCCCTGTTGATCTGGGGCTCGCGGGTGTCGCTCATGGTCGGGTTGCTCGCGACCGCGATCTCGATGCTGCTCGGCACCCTGGTCGGACTCGCGTCAGGTCACTATCACAACTTCTTCGGCAAAGCGTTGTTTCGGATCACCGAATGGTTCCTGGTGGTGCCGTGGCTGCCGCTCGCGATCGTGCTGTCGACCGTGCTGGGTCCGTCGCTGCTGACGGTCGCCTTCGTCATCGGCATCGTGAGCTGGCCGGCGACAGCGTTGCTGATCCGGGCCCAGACCCTGTCGATCGAGTCCCGGCCGTACCTCGAGCGCGCTCGCGCGCTCGGCGCCGGCGACTGGCGTCAGATGAGGCGACATGTCTTGCCCAACGTGATGCCGATGGTGTTTGCCAACACCACACTTACAGTCGCCGGTGCGATCCTGACCGAGACGACGCTGGCGTTCCTCGGGCTCAGTGATCCGTTGTACGTGTCGTGGGGATCCATGCTCGACGAGGCGTTCAACGTCGGCGCCATCACGACAGGGGCCTGGTGGTTCATGCTCCCCCCTGGTATCTGTGTCATCGTGGTGGTGCTGGCATTCACGCTGATCGGTCAGGCGCTCGAAGAGGTCTATAACCCGCGGCTCCGGGAGCGCGCATGAGCGGCCTGTTGGAGATCGAGAACCTCGAAGTCATCTACCGCACGGCTGGCGGCGAGATCCCCGCGGTACGTGGAGTCGACCTGACCGTGGACTCTGGGGAGAGCGTCGGCCTCGCCGGCGAGTCCGGCTGCGGCAAGACCAGTGTCGCGAGCACGATCCTTCGGTTGCAGCCGTCCAACGCGACGATCCGTGGCAGCGTCCGCGTCGGCGGCAAGGACGTGCAAACGCTCGGCTGGAGCGGCCTTCGGGCACTGCGGTGGGGCGAAGCCGCAATGGTCTTCCAGGGCGCCCTGCACTCGCTCAACCCGGTGCAGCGCGTCGGCGACCAGATCGCCGAGCCGATCCTGCTGCACGACCCGTCCGCCCAAGGCACGGTCAAGAGCCGCATCGGTGAGTTGCTGGAGCAGGTCGGCCTGCCGGCCGCGAGAGCCCGGGCCTATCCGCATCAGCTGTCCGGCGGGCAGCGACAGCGGGTGATGATCGCGATGGCGCTGGCCTGCCGGCCCGAGCTGATCGTCGCCGACGAGCCGACGACGGCACTCGACGTCATGGTGCAGGCGCAGGTGCTCGACGTGCTGAGCGGGCTCGTCGGCGAGCTCAGCCTCGGCCTGCTGATGATCAGCCACGACCTCTCGGTGCTCGGTGCTACCTGCACTCGGGTGGCGGTCATGTACGCCGGACGGATCGTCGAGGAGGGGCCGGCGACCGACGTGTTCGAGCACCCGCTGCATCCGTACACGGGCGCTCTGTCGGCCGCGTTCCCTCGGGTTGGCGACCGGTCCGCTCGGTACGCACCGTCCGGCCTTCCGGGCGACCCGCCGGACCCGCAGGAGCTTCCGTCAGGATGCACCTTCCACCCGCGGTGTCCCGTGGCGCGTGAGGACTGCGCCGACCATGACCCGCCCGTCCGGCTGGCTGGGCCGGGACGTCCGGTCGCCTGCGTGCTCGTGGAAGAGGGAGCGCTGCAGCCATGACCGATCCACTGTTGCGCATCCGCGATCTCGCCGTCGAGTTCAGTGCGCGCGGCGTCGTCGCACGTGCGGTGGACGGCGTCGACCTCGACATCGGTGCGCGAGAGATCGTGGCGCTGGTGGGCGAGTCCGGCTCTGGCAAGACCACATTGGCGCGCACCTTGCTCGGCCTCGAGCGCCCGACGGCCGGCGGCATCGAGTTCGACGGCAGTCCGCTGCCCACGACGGTCCGTCGACTTCGCGCTTACCGGCGTCGGGTGCAACTGGTCTTGCAGGATCCGACCGGGTCGCTCAACCCGCGGCAGACGGTCTATGAGTCGGTCGCCGAAGGCATTCGGATCCACCGCATGGTGGCCAAGTCGGACGGTGCCACCGAGATCGACCTCGTGGCGCGGTCGCTCACGCGCTCGGGGCTGCGTCCGCCCGAGAACTTCTTCCTGCGCTATCCGCACGAGCTGTCCGGCGGGCAACGACAGCGGGTCGTGATCGCCGGTGCCATGGCGCTCGAGCCCGAGGTGCTGATCGCCGACGAGCCGGTGTCGAGCCTCGACGCCTCGATCCGTGGCGAGATCCTGGCACTGCTGCTTCGACTGCGAGACGAGTTCGGCCTCACCGTGCTCGTCGTGACGCACGACCTCGGGCTGGCGTGGAACATCGCCGACCGAATCGCTGTGATGTACCTCGGCCGGCTCGTTGAGCACGGCCCGGCCGAGCGCGTCCTGTCGGATCCGCAGCACCCGTACACGCAGGCGCTGCTGTCGGTCGTCCCTGAGATGCATCACATCGAGCCGATCGTGCTCACCGGCGAAACGCCCGACCCCACTCGCATCCCCGGCGGCTGCCGGTTCCATCCGCGCTGTCCGGCGCTGCTGGACGGTCGCGCCGAGGCTGCCGGCATCGCCGACGTCTGCGGCACGAAGCCCATGCCGGTGCTCGACACCGCTCGGGGAGCAGCCGCGGCCTGCTGGCTGGCCAACCCGTCCAGCAGTTGACCGCGTCGGCCGGGTCTTCCGTCCGCGCCGGCCTCCATGGCAGGCTGGTTATTGACTTGCGAGTCAATTTATTCGCGGACGGAGAGAGCGGAGGCAGCGATGACGACCGGACGACCGGCCGGCGCCGGAGCGGCTCCCAACACGCTCCAGGCGGCCTTGCCGAAGCCCTGGTATGTGGACGACGCGCACTGGCTGCGGGAGCGCGAGGCCGTAATTTACGGCTCGTGGCTCTGCGTCGGTCGGGTCGACGAGCTGGGCCTGGCCGAGCCCGGTCGGCTCGCTGTCCTCGACGTGGCAGGGGAGTCGATCCTGCTGACGAGCGACGCCGACCGCACGCTGCACGCGGCATACAACGTCTGTCGGCATCGCGGGTCGCAGGTCGTTCCGGTGGCCGGCGGTGAGACCGAGTGTCGACCGGCGCAAGCGCTGCGCTGCCCCTACCACTCGTGGACCTACGACCTGTCGGGCCGGCTGCTGCGCGCCCCGCACACCGAAGGCGTCGACGGCTTCGACCACGACGCGTTCGGGTTGTCTCCGGTGGCCGTCGCCGACTGGAGGGGTTTCTGCTTCGTCCATCTCACGCCGTCAAGGTCAACGGACCTGGCAGCCGACCTCGCGGACTTCACCGCCAGACTGGCGCGCTATCCGCTGGAGTCGCTCGTCGTGGGACGGCGTTTCGACTACGACGTCGCCGCCAACTACAAGCTGCTCCTGGAGAACTTCAACGAGTGCTATCACTGCGGGCCGGTGCATCCGGAGCTGACGCGTCTCGTTCCGGCCTTCGGCAGCGGTGGCGCCGGTCTGGACTGGGACGCCGGCGTGCCGCATCGGGAGGACGCGTGGACGTTCACGATGACCGGCACGACGACTCGGGCGCCGTTTCCGGATCTCGACGACAACGAGCGGAGCCGGCACAAGGGTGAGCTCGTCTATCCCAACCTGATGCTGTCGTGCTCCGCCGATCATGTGGCGGCCGTCGTGCTCTGGCCGACTGCGGCGGACCGCACCCGGGTGACCTGCGAGCTGCTCTTCGCACCCGACGAGGTGGCCCGCGGCGGGTTCGACCCGGACGACGCCGGCGAGCTGTGGGACCTGGTGAACCGACAGGACTGGGCCGTCTGCGAGTCGGTCCAGCGGGGGATGAGCTCGCGGGCCTATCGGCAGGGCTGGTTTGCGCCGATGGAGGACTGGAGCGCCGACATCAGGCGGTGGCTGGTGCCGCGAGTGGAGGAGTTCGATGGTTGAGCGCGTCGGGTACGTCGTGGTCGGCCTCGGCGCCTTGGGCAGTGCGACCGCGTACGCCTTGGCCCGTGGCGGCCATGAGGTCGTCGGCTTGGAGCGGTTCGCCCTCGGACACGAGCGCGGTGCGTCGCACGACGCGTCGCGGATCCTGCGGCACAGCTACCACCGGTCCGACTACGTGCGGCTGACCCTCGACGCATACGCCGACTGGGCCGATCTCGAGAGCGTCAGCGGTGAGCGTCTTGTCACTCCGACCGGCGGGCTCGACCTGTTTTCGCCCGACGCCGCGATCCCGGCGGTCGACTACACGGTGGCGATGAGCGACTGCGACATCGAGTACGAGGAGCTCGACCGTGCCGAGATCGTGCGGCGCTGGCCGCAGTTGGCGCCGCCCGACGGTACGGTCGCGCTCTACCAGGCGGATGCGGGGATCGTGCCGGCCGCGCGGACGACGACGACGCTGCACCGACTCGCTCGGGACCATGGCGCTCGGCTGCGTGACGAGTCACCGGTGCACGCGGTGCGCGACTTGGGTGACCGTGGCATCGAGGTGGAGTCGGCGAGCGGCACACTGCGATGTCGTCGGCTGGTCGTGTGCGCCGACGCCTGGACCAACGACGTGCTGGCCGGTCTCGAGTACGCGGTCCCGCTGACCGTCACTCTGGAGCAGGTGACGTACCTCGACGTCGCCGAGCCCGCACGGTTCGCCCCGGGAGAGCTGCCGTTGTGGATCTGGATGGACGACCCGTGTTACTACGGCTTTCCCTGCTACGGCGAGCCGACCGTGAAGCTGGCCGAGGACTGCGGTGGCGCGGTCGTCACCGGCGATTCGCGTGGCTTCGACCCGGACCCGGGTCGCATCGAGCGCCTGACCAGCTTCGCTCACGGGCTTCTGCCGTCGACCGGTGCGCCGGTCCGCTCGAAGACCTGTCTCTACACCCTGACGCCGGACCGAGACTTCGTGATCGACGCGGTGCCCGGACACGAGGCGGTCGTGGTCGGCCTCGGCGCGGCCCACGGCTTCAAGTTCACTCCGACGTTCGGCCGGCTGCTCGCGGAGCTCGCGGTGACGGGGGAGTGCTCTGCCGACGTGTCGGGCTTCCCGTTGGACCGGCCGGCGTTGACTGAGTCCGACTACCCGGCGAGCTGGTTGGTATGAGGGGTGGCCCGGTGACGTTGTCAGTCCAGAAGCTCGGCGTCGATTCCGAGCTCCTCGGCGACTGTGGCGCGAATCCATCGGCGCAGCTGCGCTCGGCTGACCGTGCGGTAGACCACGACGGCGACCGACAGGCCGTCGAGCATGGCGCCGATGCGGGTGGCCGTGGCGCCGGGGTCGTCGCAGGTGAAGTCGCCGCTGTCGACACCGTCGTGGATCGCGTTGCACAGCGCGGCCTGCCAGCGGTCGTCGAGCGTGTGCAGCATCTTGGCGATCGGCTGATGGCGGAGCGCGACCGACCAGGCGTCGATCCACAGCGTCCATCCCGGCGCCGACCCGGTCGGTCCGTAGGCGGCGACGACGCGACGGAGCCGTTCCATCGGGGTACGCCCGCGCGCCAAGGCGCGATCGAGCCGGGCGAGGTCGCGGTCGACCGCGTACTCCAGGGCCGCCGCGAGCAGATTGTCCTTGCTGTCGAAGTGATAGAAGAGCAACCCCGTACTCACGCCGAGCGCCTGCGCGACGTCTTGGGCGCGGGTGTTGGCCATGCCCAGGCGCTGCATCTCGTCGACCGTGGCGGCGAGGATCTCTTCGCGGCGCACTTCCACCTTGCGGCGTCCCATGGCGCCCGACACTACCGGCGGAGGTCGATATGACGGTTCTCGACGCAGTCTTGCAGGCGGCCAAGTCGCACGACGGCTCGCGGATGTTGCCGAGCGACGCCTACACCTCACACGACGTGTGGGAGTGGGAGCAACGCCACGTCTTCGCCGGGAGCTGGTGCTGTCTCGGCCGCGTCGACGAGATCTGCGACGGCCCGGAGAGCCAGCAGGCCGTCGCGGTCGGCGACATCAGCGTGCTGCTCACCTGGTCGGAGCGCGGGCCGCGGGCGTTCGCCAATACCTGCCGCCATCGCGGCCACGAGTTGCTGGCCGCCGGCGAGTCGAGCTCGCGCAAGTCGATCGTCTGCCCCTACCACGCGTGGTCGTACTCGCTCGACGGCTCGCTGCGGGCGGCGCCGGACTTCCGCGGCGTGGAGGGATTCGAGCCTGGTGATCACGGGTTGGTCGAGCTGCCGGTCGAGACCTGGCACGGCTGGCTGTTCTGCCATGCGGCGACGCCGCTCGGCGGCGACGTGCCTGCGTTCGACGCGCACTTGGGCGAGATCGAGCGGATTCTCGGGCACTATGCGCCGGAGACCCTGGTCCGTCGGGCCCGCCACACCTACGAGATCGCGGCAAACTGGAAGGTCGTCTGCGAGAACTACCACGAGTGCTACCACTGTCCGCTGATCCACCCCGAGCTGTGCGAGGTGTCGCCGCCCAACTCCGGCGACAACTACGAGCTGCCCGGCCAATGGGTCGGCGGTTCGATGGACCTGCGCGAGGGCATGGCGACGATGTCGATGACGGGGGAGCCGGCCGGTACGCCGATCCCCGGCGTCGACCCTCGGATCGTGGAGTACATCCAGCTCTGGCCGAATCTGCTGGTGTCGGCCCATCCTGACTTCGTGATGGCGCACCGTCTGGTGTCTCTGGCGCCGGACCGAACGTGGATCGAGTGCTCCTGGTACTTCGTCGACTCCGAGGGCGAGGCGGCGGCCAACGCCATCGACTTCTGGGACATCACCAACCGCCAGGACTGGTCGGCCTGCGAGTCGGTGCAGCGCGGGCTCGGGTCGCCACACTTCCGACCCGGCCCGTTCGCCCCGAGCGAGGACGCGGTGCAGCAGTTCGTCGCGATGGTGGCGTCGGCGTACTCGGGCTGATCCCGGTCACTCCGCGACGGCGGTGGGCCAGCCGGGAAGCCGGTCTCGGAGCGCGTCGCGGAGCTGGTCGGCGACGGTGAGGACGAGCCGATCGTCGCCGGGCGCGCCGAAGACCTGGATGCCGACCGGGATCCCGGCCTCGTCGAGTCCCGCCGGGACCGAGCACGACGGCAGACCGACCAGGTTGTGCAAGACGGTGCACGGCAGCGTGGCATCGCGAAACGCCACCTCCCCACCGTCGGTCGTGACGCGGTCGGGAGCTGTCGTCGTCGATGCTCCCGCGGCAGTCGTGGGCTGGAGGACGATGTCGACCTCCGACAAAGCCGCACGGGTCTCCCGACGGAGCTCCGCCAGCGTGGCCTGGGCCGATGCCACGTCATCCTCCGTGAGGGCCTCCGCCCGCTCCAGATGCCACCGAACGTCGGAGCCGTAGTCGTCGGCGCGAGTCGGCCAACTGCCGAGGTCGTCGCGATGCGCCGCGAGGGCCTCGGCCCGTTGGATCGTCGCGAACACGCCGAAGGCATGTGTGGGGTCGGGGAGGGCGATCGGAATGGCGCCGTCGAGCACGTCGACGGCGGCGTCGAGGGCGTCTCGTACGGCGGGGGACAGCGCAATCGCGGCCGTGGTCGTCGGGATGCCTACGCGCGGCGTACGGACGACATCGGTACCCGCCGACGGCCCGAGGGCTCGCCGGACATCGCCCACCTCTCGGGCCAGCACTCCGACATGGTCGAGCGACGGCGACAGCGGCAGCACACCCTGAGTCGGAAAGGTGTCGTAGGTCGGCTTGAACCCCACGATGCCGCACAGCCCGGCCGGGATGCGTACCGAGCCGCCAGTGTCGGTGCCGAGGGCGAGCGGGACCGCGCCGTAGGCCACGGCAGCCGCCGACCCACCGCTGGATCCGCCGGGGACCCGGTCAAGCCGCCACGGGTTGCGCGTCCCGCCGAGCGTTTCGTGCTGTGTCGTTATGCCCCACGCGAGCTCGTGCGTACGCGTCGTGCCGACGACAACCGCACCTGCGTCGCGAAGGGTGGCGACGACGGGAGCGTCTCGCCGTCCCTTCATGCCACTTCGGGTAGCGGAGCATCCGGTGAACGGGAGGCCCGCGACCTCGATCAGCTCCTTGACCGCGATCGGCACGCCGGCCAGCGGTCCGACGTCGACTCCACGTCGATAGCGTGCGGCCTGCTCAACGGCATCCGCTCTGGCCCGCGCGGCGTCGACAGCCGTGAAGGCGCCGACCGTCTGGTCACATGCCTCGATCCGATCGAGGCACGCGTCGAGCCCATCGACCGGGGAGGCGTCGCTTCCGCGGAATGCCACGATCAGGTCGTCCGCCGACAGCTGCCAGAGCTCGGTCACGAGTTGCGACCTCTCGCCGCGACCCGCCAGGTGTCGACGACGCTGCCCTGGTCGACGACGACGAGCTGGTCGTACAGGTTGACCGTCGGGCACACGTGGTTGGGGACGACGACGACGCGGTCGCCGATTTGTGGCGACGACGATCCCTCGGGGATGTCGACGAAGCCGTGGTAGTCGTTCATGGTGCGCAGCGGCAGACCGCGATCGGCCAGCCAGCCGAACCCGGGCAGGATCGGATGCGCGTCCCTCGACACCGCCTTGGCCCCGGCGTCGACGATGACCTGGCCGGCAACGGCGGTCGACACGACGGTGGCGACGACGTAGAAGCCGACCGCGGTTGGCGGGACGGCGCCGAGGAAGACCTGCTGCGCGTCGTTGAAGACGTAGGTCCCCGGCCGCTGCTCGGTGACCGGCGCGTGTGCGGAGAGCTCGGCGGTCGGCGTCGATCCGGCGCTGAGAACGTCTGCGGTGAAGCCGGCCGCGTCCAGCTCGTCACGGGTCCTGGCGAGCGAATCGACCTCGTCGCGAGCGGCCGCGGCCCGTGCGTCGTCGCCCCGGTAGCCATGGCCCCCGTGGGTGAACACTCCTCTGAGACGGAGCCCGCCGTCCTCGATCGCCCTCGCAAGTCGGGTCACGTCGCCCGGTGTGGCGACACCCGTGCGGTGGCCACCGCTGTCAACTTCGATCATGACCTCGAGCGGCGTGGCAGCTCCCCGCGTCGCACGTACGAGCGCGGCGATTCCCTCTTCGGAGTCGACGCCGATGGCGAGGCGGACGCGCTCGTGGAGGTCGCGTACCCGCTTGCCACGGCCGGCGTCTGCATAGACGGGATAGGCGACGAAGAGGTCGTCGACTCCCGCGTCCGCGAAGACCTCGGCCTCGCCGAGCGTGCCGACGGTGAGACCGCTGGCACCGGCGTCCAGCTGGAGCCGCGCGACCTCGAGACACTTGTGGGTCTTGGCGTGCGGACGCAGGCGTACGCCGGCGTCGTCCATAGCGTGCTGCATGGCCGTGACGCTGGCTCGTACGACACTGAGGTCGACGACGGCCGCGGGCGTCGGTACGTCGTCGGGGATGGTTGGCGCGGGGATGCTCTCGACGGCTGCGAGTCCGGTCACGTGGCCATCCTTGCGGATGCACCGATTGGCTGCCGCGGCCGGTTTGGGTGCGGCCGATCACCTGGGCCCGAATTCTCTTGCGTGCAAGCGTTCTGGGCGTCTGCTTCTGTCGGTTGCGGATGTTAGTTTCGTACACATGACCTGCATCTCTGCTTGAGTGCAGTAGCGTGTGACTGTGAGCGAGGTGCAGCGGCCGAGGGGCGGCAGGGATTATCCGCGGACCTATCAGGAGTTCCGCGAGTGGTTTCCTGACGACGAGGCTTGCGTCGAGTACTTGGGTCGGCTGCGTTGGCCCGACGGCTTTGAGTGTCCGCGCTGCGGCGGTGGGCAGGCGTGGCGGACGGGGAAGCGGCTGTGGATGTGCGCCGAGTGCGGGCTGAAGACTTCCGCGACGGCGGGCACGATCTTCCATCGGTCGCACTCGCCGCTGTCGACCTGGTTCGCCGCGGTGTGGTTCGTGACATCGCAGAAGAACGGTGTCTCGGCGATGGGGCTGCAGCAGGCCTTGGGGTTCGGCTCGTATGAGACCGCGTGGGCTTGGCTGCACAAGCTGCGCCGCGCGATGGTGCGCCCGGACCGGGAACGGCTGGCTGGGGTCGTGGAGGTCGACCAGAGCTTCCTCGGCGGCCGCAGCACCGGGAAGCTGGGCCCATCCAGCGACAAGGTGCCGATCATGATCGCGGTCGAGCGTGACGACCACGAGCGGATCGGCCGGATCCGGCTCGACGTCGCCGACGCCCCGGCAACCCTGGAGCTGGTCGACTTCGCCTGTGAGGTCGTCCAGCCCGGCTCGACGATACGCACCGACGGCGCCGCGATGTTTCGCCGGCTGGCCAAGAAGGGCTACACCCACGAACCCGCCACCGGCTACAGCACACCCGACCGCGACACGGTCATGCCCGGAGTCCACCTGGTCTCCTCACTGCTGAAACGCTGGACCGCCGGCACCCTGCACTACCGCCTCAGCGACAAGCACCTGCCCTACTACCTCGACGAGTACACCTTCCGGTTCAACCGGCGCAGGTCGAAAGCACGCGGAATGCTCTTCTACCGCCTGCTGCAACAAGCCGTCGACACCGACCCGCATCCGCTGACCGAGCTCATCGGGAGACCCACACCATAACTGCACTCAAGCAGAGATGCAGGAC
>DASQKI010000023.1:0-26326 GCA_035630615.1 Nocardioidaceae bacterium | reverse complement strand
GCCAGCCTTGACGACCACGTCCTCGACATGACGGAGCGCCTCCATCCCCGCGTGGGCCGCCGTCCCCTCCTCCGGGTCCAGCGGGTCCTCCTCGGTCTTCACCCATCCGCCCGTGCGGATTCCGTTCCAGCTGGCGTAACTCTGCGCGACGACATGGGATACGCCGGTCGCCTGGGCCGCGGCCAGCAGGTGGTCCGTCCCCTCGGTGCGCGGCGGATGGTGGTCGCGAACCAGCGCTCAATGTGCTTCATATCGGGCTTGCCGGCGTGCGCCACAGAAATTGCGGTCATCTGGTGCACGATCGCGTCGGGCTTGGATTTGGCCACCGCCTCACCGACCGACACCGCATCCAGCCCGTCCATCACGACCGCATCGGCGCCCAGCTCCTCCAGCAAGCCCAACCTGCCCGGACTCGTCGTCGTCGCCGTCACCTGGTGGCCCCGGGCCACGAGCTGCGGCACCAGCCGCCGCCCCACGACCCCAGTGCCGCCAGCAACAAATACGCGCATGATTCTCGCCCTTTCTGATTCCGGAGTGTGTCGGAACCGAGACGAGACAGCCTTAGGCGGCTGTGACATCGGGGAAAGTGACGGGAGGCACATGTCGAGTCCGGGCCGGCGGTTCGGAGTTGACTGGCGGCTGCGGCCCCGCACACTGGACCAATGCTCCATCGTCATCCGTTCTTGAGCGTCGTCACCGGCGGCTACCTGATATTTGTCGCCTGGCTCACGCTCACGCCGCAACCGATCGGGCCGGACCAGCAGCAGTTCATCGTTCGCGTACTCGACGGATTGCACCGGCGCGGCTATGCGGAGTCACTGGACTATGACCGGTTGGAGTTCCTGGCAAACATCGCGCTGTTCGTGCCGATCGGCATGTTCTTGCTCTTGCTCTTCGGCGCCGGCGGATGGTGGCTGGCCGCGATCGGCTCCTTCGGGATGACGGCGTTCATCGAGATCGCCCAACAGCACATCCCGGGCCGCGTGTCCGATGACCGGGACCTGATGGCCAACACGATCGGCGCCCTGATCGGTATCGTGATCGCCCTGCTCCTGACGCTGCCCGCGACACTGCGAAGGCGAGATCGCAGGCGATACGAGCGGGAACAAGCGGCAGCGGCGTACTACGGGCGCCTCAGGTGAGCCACTCGATCAGGAGGTCGTTGACCCGCTCGGGTGCATCAAGCGGTATCCAGTGACTCGCGCCGTCGATGCGCTCGTAGCGCCACTCGGCTTCGACGAAGTCTGCGGACGCCTCCACGCGGGCCCCGTCGAGAAAGTGATCGCCGGTCGACCATAGAGCCAGCGTCGGTGACTGAACGAGCGGCAGTCGCGTCGGCGAGTCGGATGGCGGTCGCGGCGCCAGGTTGGCTCGGTACCAGTTGAGCGAGGCCGTGAGGGCACCGGGACGGGACAGGTCCTCGACGTACCGTTCGATGTCACCGTCGCCGCGCAGGACCTCCCGGAACAAGGCCCAGTCCTTGTGTTGGAGCGACGCCTCCGCGACTCCTTCGAACTGGAAGAACAACTGGTACCACGACATCTCGCGTTGCCGAAGGGTTCGCGGCGCGGCAGGGTGTGGCACCGAGAGCACGACGAGGCGGTCGACCCGATCGGGTTGCAGGCAGGCCGTCATCCAGGCCAGCGCCGCACCCCAGTCGTGGCCGACCAGATGCGCCTTCGCTATGCCGAGGTGGTCGAGCACCCCGACGACGTCCGCGACCGAGGTAGGCAGGGTGTACGCCGACACCTCCTGCGGCTTGTCGGACCGGCCGAACCCCCGAAGGTCGAAGGCGATCACCCGAAGCCCGTTCGCCACCAGGACGGGGATCTGGTGCCGCCACAGTGCGGTGGAGTCCGGCCAACCGTGCAGGAGAACGACGGCGGGTCCGCTGCCGTGATCCTCGACGTGCAGCGAGACTCCATTGACGTCCATCTCCGCCTCCGATCGCTCGGCCCGACAAGCGAGAGGGTAGTGCGCCATGCCGATCTCGTGGAACGACAAGGGCTGTCGCTCACCCGTGGAGTACGCGTCGCAGGTGGCGCTCGAGTCGGTCGCGTGCGGTCTGGTCGGCGATGTCGCGGCCTTGATCGCGCCAGGGCTGCACGACCTTGGTCGGGTCGGGCAGGAAGCCGACGATGTCCATCACGTCCCAGTGCCGGCGATCCGACCCATCGACAGGTCCGGCGTGATTTTCGTACGCGGCCGCGAATCGCTCAGCGACCTCCGGGCCGTGCAGCATCGCCAGGTTGGTGCGGCAGTGGGCCACGTCGAGCCAGGCCGGACCCCACGACCTTTCGACCCAGTCCACGACGCCGGAGACTTGGCCGTTCTGCCAAAGCACGTTGCCCAGGTGGAAGTCGCGATGGAGGAAGACGCCGTCATACGTGAGCGTCTCCCCCAGCAGGTCGAACGCCGCGTGCCAGACGCCCGGGTCGTCGGCCCATTCGGGCACGACGCACTTGTCCTGACCGGCCCACGACTGAAACTCGCGCGGCCGCTCCCCCGTTGTGATTTTGTGAATCGTCGCGAGCGTCGACGCCAACGCATCGAGCGACTCGTCGTCGCAGCGGTCGAAAACGAGCCGTCCGGGCAGCCGGCTCATGAGGTGCGTCGGGTCGCCGGTGACGTCGCCGTTCGGGTCGACCGCGACGCTTGTCGGGGCCGGCACCGGGGTTGCCTCCAGGAGTTGATGGACGGTGCGCTCTCGGGTCACGAGGGCGGCCCCATGCCGACGCCATGGGTCGCGCTGCATCGACCGCAGCACCCAATCGCGTCCCGCGGCGTCGCGCAGCGCCAGCATCCGCGACGTCCATCCGCCGGACAGAGGCGTCGACTCGACGACGCGCTCGTGAACGTGTGACTCGATCCAGGCGAGCAGGGTCGTATTCAGCGCGTTGTCCACGTACGCGAGGCTAGCGATGTGCGAAGGAGGCGCGATGGACGAGATCCGCATCGATGAAGCTATGAGCGATGCCGACGCCGCCGCGCTGTGGCCGATCTACGACGCGATCTTCGGTGACCATCCCGATATCGAGACCTGGCGGACCTCGGTCGTCGACAAGCACTTCGTGCGATCCGGATTTCGGCTGGCCCGGGCGTACGACGGCGACACGCTGGTCGGTTTCGGCTACGGCTACACCGGCGAACGCGGCCAATGGTGGACCGACAACGCGGCCGAGGCTGTAGGACCGGAGGCCGCTGCCGCGTGGTTGGGCGGCCACTTCGAACTGGTCAGCATCGGCGTGGTCGACGACATGCGCGGCCGCGGCACCGGCTGTCGGCTTCTCGAATGTCTGACGGCGAACCTGCCGCACGACCGATGGCTTCTCATGACAACCGCGGACCCATCGGATCCGGCGCGCCGGATGTATGCGGCCGACGGCTGGCAGGTCATCGGGCCGGGCCTGCGTACCGACCAGGTGATCATGGCGAAAGGACAGCCGCGCAGGATCTTTCGCGATCCACAGGTCATCCTGTTCAGCGAGGACCTGCCACGGGCGGCCGCGTTCTATCGGGGCCTCGGTTTCGTCGAGAGGTTTCGGGTGCCGACGGACGGTGACCCGATCCACGTCGATCTCGAGCTCGACGGCTACAGGATCGGCATCGCATCGGCCGATTCGACACGTGACGACCACGGGCTCGATCCGATCGCGACCGGTCAGCGGGCGGCCGTGATCTTGTGGACCGACGACACCTCTGCGTCGTACGCCGACGTCACCGCCCGAGGTGCCACTCCCCTGGCGCCGCCGCATCGATGGCTCGACCGCCTTCTGATCGCGTGGGTGGCCGATCCGGACGGCAACCCGGTCCAGATCGTGCAGCACCTGTGACAGTCCGTAATCACCCAACAGCCACCTTGTAGCGACAGATCCGACATCTCCCCTAACCCGTCGGTAGGTTCCATCGCCGCTCGGACATGGTCGGCATCGTTGCATACGATGACGTGCGTGCTCGACGTTTTCACGGCGATGCTGCTCGCCATCGCGGTGCTACTCGTGGCCTTCTTGGCCTGGGTGGTGTCGGAGCGCCGCGACCGCCCGCCGGCCCATACCGGAGTCAGCACGTCGTCGGCGATCATCGGCATCGCGTTCGTCGCCATGGCCGCGGCAGCCGGCGCGTTCCTCGTGGGCCTGGGGCTTGGACTCGGTGCTACCGCATCGGCGGTCGCCGCCCTCGCCGTCGGCCTGTCGATCCTCGTGTGGTGGCCGCGCGGAAGAGTATGGACCGGTCGTGGCGTCGCGGCGTGGGCGCTGGTGGTCGACGCCACCCTCATGGGCCTGGGGTGTGCCATCGGATGGCTCGTCACCGCCGACCTGGCGGTGCCGTGGATGGTCGTCGGGTTCGCTCTCTGTCTCGTCGAGGCGGTCGTCCTCGGGGTCGGACTGCGACACGTCCACGTGTTCCTCGACGACTACACCCGGCGTGTGCGTCCGGAGCCCAACCTGCCGATGCGCCCCCGGCTCGGCGTACCGCTGCTCGTGGCGTCCGCGACGGCGACGGGTGTCGCCCTGTTCGGCCTTCCCGTGGTTGCTCCCGCGGACTCCGAACCCCCCGCGGCGACGGCCGAGGGCGGCGTGCCGAAGGCAGCGGGAACCACCACGCCGGACGCCACGTCGCCGAGCGAGTCGTCGAATCCCGCGCCCACCGGACCATCGGACTCCGCCCCGCCGTCGCAACCGGCGCGGACGAGCCAGCCGGCCGAGACGGAGGCATCACAGGAGCCGTCGACCGAGCCGACACAAGAGCCCACCACGGAGCCGACCGAGCCGCCGAAGCAGCATCCCACGGGGCCGCCTGACGGTCACCCGACGCATCCACCACACGGCGGCGGACACAGCTAGGCGCGGCACCGCTGAGCGTCGGCGCCCTGGTCTACCTGCACAACGACATGACCGAAACGACTTTTCAGCGTCGCTCGAGACACGACCGACCTCCGCTCCCCCGCATCGTCTGGCTGCTCGTCATCGGCCGCGCCATCAACCGCGTCGGTGCGTTCACCTTGCCGTTCCTTGCGGTCGCACTCAGCGACGAGTTCGGTGCGTCGGTCTCGACGACGGGTCTCTTGCTGGCTGTTTTCGGCGCGTTCACGCTGGTGTCGCGGCTCGTGGGCGGATGGACGGCGGATCGCCTCGGCCCGCGGACCACGATCGTGACCGGGCTCGTGTCGACCGCCGTGGCGCAGCTCGGCGTGGCGGCCGCGCCCGACCTGGGGTGGGTCGTCGTGGCGATCGCCGGGCTGGGTCTGGCGTTCGAGATCTACGAGCCGCCATGCCAGGCGTTGATCGGAGCCGTCGTGCCTTCGGCCGCCCGTCCGGCCGCCCGTCCGGCCGCCTATGGGTGCTCGCGGCGGCGTTGGCGATGGCGGGCATCGTCGGTGGTGTGCTGGGCGCCGTCGTGGGTGCGCTCGACGTGCGCCTCCTCTTCGTCGTCGACGCCGCGACCTGCCTCGGTTGCGCGCTGTTGTTGGCACTCGCTCTACCGCGTGGCATCGGAGCGGAACCCGAAGCCGACCACAACGGCGCCGATGCGCCGAAGCCTCGGCCGTGGCGCGACCGACGGCTGCTCGGGCTCCTCGCGACCGGTGTCGTCTTCGCTGCCATCTACCTGCAGGTCAACGCCACGTTGGGTCTGACGCTCGAGGTCCGCGGTATCCCCGGCACTCGCGTCGGCGTCGTGCTCGCGACATCGGCACTGACCGTCGTTGCCGCGCAACCGCTCCTGCGGCGCGGACCGGTCGCGCGGATGAGCGCGTGGCACACGATGGCGTGCGGTTACGCGCTGCTCGGCGCCGGACTCTTGGCCAATGCCGTGGCCGCGACGCTGCTGCAGTTTGCCGCCGCGGCCGTCGTCTGGAGCGTCGGCGAGGTGCTGCTGATCGGCCCCGCGTACGCGATCGTGGCTGACATCGCGCCGCGACCGGCGCTCGCGAGATACTTCGCGGTGTACGGACTCAGCTGGGGCGTCGCGGCGGTGGTCGGCCCGTTCGCCGGGACCCAACTCCTCGAACACGCCGGGCCCGAAGGCCTGTGGTGCTCGGCGGCGATCATATGTTGGGCGTTGACCCTCGCGCAGTGGCCACTGCGTCGCTTGGTCTCCGAGTAGTGGCCGGTGCGGCCAGTACGATCGTCGGACGTTTGCGTTCGCCGAAGCGACGGGGCCTATGTCGACGCGTCGGCGTTCGACCGTGCGGTCGACGCCGGCTGGACGACGCCCGACGAGCGTGCCGCGATCGTGAAGACCTGGCAGGCCTGGGGCGAGGAGCCCGGCGCCTTTGTCGCGCGCGTCTGGTGCGAGGCGATCGGCTGGGCCGACGACGACTGAGTCGGCGTGCGATCGAGCTCAACGGGCCAGGTAGCGCTCCAAGATCTCGGGCAAGATCGTTGGGACGTGCACGACCAGGTCGCCTGGTTCGGACTCGACCAACAGCCCGTAGGTCGACAGCTCGAGATCCGAGCCAGTGACGCGGTAGGTGCGGGTGTCGTCGACCGGGCGGTCGCCGACGAACAGCTCGCCGGCCCGTACCTCGGCACCAGCGAGATGCAACGAACCATACGGTCGCCCCCGAAAGGTCCGAGCCGTCCTCGTCGCGTACTCCGCCGACTGACCCTTGAGCACCATCGCGCGCAGGGCTGTGCCGGATACGGTGGCCGTCGCCGCGTTGCCCGGCGAGGAAGTCGCCGCCCAGAGGTCCCGCCGCGTGACTTCACCGGACGGCAACCCGGCGGTGCAATGGCCCGCGACCACCATGCCGAGGTCGCCGGGATGTTGGTCCACGAGGGCGGCGGCCAGCAGCCGGGCGATCGCACTATCGGTCGTCTCGTGATGACCGACCTCGGTCTCGGTCGAGCCGACCGGTTCGTTGAGCCAGTCGGCGAGATCGTGCTCACAGGTCGCGACTGCCTCGAGAACCTTCGGGTCACTGGGCCAATGCGGTGCCATGACCTCGTGGCGCACGTCGACGACTTGCACGCCATCGGCGTCGACGTCGAGCCTGACCCGCCCGAGCCGCTCGCCGTAGCAGCCGGCCTGGACGATCGGAATGCCGTGGTCGAGATCACCCGACTCGAGGACGTCGTGACTGTGCCCGCCGACGATGAGATCAACCTTGCCGCGCAGGTGCCACGACAACGAGCGATCTCCGTCGAGGCCGCAGTGGCTGAGCAGGACGACCACGTCGGCGCCCTCGCGATGGAGCCGGTCGGCCTCCGCGCGTACGGCGGTCACCCGGCCGCGCTCAACCAACCCGAACAGGGCGTACTGCGGGTAGCAGTCGGTCGCTCCGATGACACCGACTCGCCAGGCCCCGGCCTCGACGATCCGAGATCGGGCCGCGCCGGGAGGCGGGGCGCCGGCGAGGTCGAGGTCGCAGACCAGAGGTGGCGACCCCAATCCCTCGGCGTAGTCGGCGACGACGTCCGGTCCATAGCGAAGCAGCCCGCCGTTGCCGACGACGGCCGCGTCGACCCCGGCGGCACCGAGCATCCGCCATCCGGCCACGCCCTTGCTCAACGCCGACAGCTCGACGCTGCCCTCCTCGATGTCGCCACCGTCGAGGAGGATTACCGGATGCGACACCTTCGCCCGAATCTCTCTGGCGCGGGCGCTGAGCCGAGCCAGCTGAGCCCACCGGCCGTGCAGGTCGTTCCAATGCAAGAGCTCCAGCGCCGTCATGGCGGCATCCTGCCAGGGCCGGCCGACGACGACTGAGAGCCGTCGGCACGCCGTGCCGCGGATGCCGCCCCGACGGCATAGGCTCGGAGTCGCTTGACCGCTCGACCAACGGAGGACTCGTGGCGAGGCAAGAGATCGTCGAGTACGTATCCGACCTTTCCGGTTTGCGGATCGACGACGAGCGCGAACCAACCGTGCGGTTCGCACTCGATGGCGACGAATACGAGATCGATCTGACCGGCTCCGAGCGGGCGGCGCTTCGGGACGCGCTGGGTGAGTTCATCGCCGTCGCCCAACCGCTGACCGAGACCGGGCTCCCGGTCACGCGGACCAAGGTCGCGGCCGCGACCACCACGATCCGGGCCTGGGCGTCGGCTAACGGCTACAAGGTCCCGTCGCGTGGCGCGATCCCTCGTGACGTGCGGCGCGCCTACGAGGCCGTGAACCCTTAGTCGGCCGCGTGATTGGCCCTCGCGAGGGCTAGCGTCGGGCCGCCTGGCGTGGTTGGGTTCAGTGCCAGAGGTGAGCGGCCGGGAGGGGTTGCACATGCGTACGACATCGAGAGTGACGCTGCTCGTTGCGGGCATCGCCGGTATCGGACTGATCGCGCCGACGGCGGCGACGACCGGAGCCCAGGCCGGGGCCGGCAAGGAGAAGCCACCACAGCCGCGGCATGTCGTCTACGACGAGTTCGCCTCGGTCGCGGATTTCTCCGCCGGGAGCTTCGATGGCACCGCCCCGACGTCCGAGGGTCTGCAGATCACCGATCCGGTCGGCCAGCGCGACTACACCGACCCCTTCGGCGACGGGTCGACGACGACGTACGACTTCGGCACGTGGACCTCGCCGGTCGTCTCCCCCGGCTTCGACTACACCGAGCTGATCTCGTCGTGGAACGCCGCGACCCCGGCCGACACGTGGATCGAGGTCAACGTGCGCGGCACGGCCGAGACCGGCGCGACCTCCAAGTGGTACGTGCTCGGTCGGTGGGCCAGCTCCGACAAGGATCTGCACCGGACGTCGGTTTCCGGTCAGCGTGATGAGCTCGCGACCGTCCTCGTCGACACGCTGGCAACGGTCAACGACCACACGTTCGCCGACTGGCAGCTCCGGGTCGAGCTCTATCGCGCCGCCGGCACGACCGGGACGCCGTCGGTGCGGAGCGTCGGAGCGATGGCGTCCCAGCTGCCCGACGTCAAGAAGGTGCAGGCCAGCCCGTCGGGCGGCGCCGTAGGCAAGGTGCTCGACGTGCCGAAGTACTCCCAGGAGACCCACATCGGCCAATACCCCGAATACGACAGCGGCGGCGAAGCCTGGTGCAGCCCGACTTCGACCGCGATGGTGGTCGACTTCTGGGACGCGGGACCGACCGACCATCCCTACCCGGAGGGCTATGGCTGGGTCTTGGACGACGACCCGACCATTGCCGACCCGTGGGTTGATCACGCGGCGCGACAGGTCTTCGACTACACCTACGACGGAGCTGGCAACTGGCCGTTCAACACCGCGTACGCCGCGACGCGGGGACTCGAGGGATTCGTGACCCGACTGCGGTCGCTGACCGAGGCTGAGCAGTTCATCAAGGCGGGCATCCCCCTCATCGTTTCGGTGTCGTTCAAGAAGGGCGAGCTCGATGGCGCGGGCTACGGCACCAACGGGCATCTCATGGTCATCGTGGGATTCGCCGCCAACGGCGACGTCGTCGTCAACGACCCGGCGTCGCACCTGATCCCGTCCAACGACCAGGTGCGGTTCACCTACGACCGCGAGCAGTTCGAAAACACCTGGATTCCGCACTCCGGTGGCGTGGCGTACGTCATCCACCCGTCGTCGGTGTCGCTGCCGGACGCGCCAGACGAGGCCAACTGGTGACGCCGTCGCTCCGATCCGGTGTTAGTGGGCCGCTCGGACACTAGGCTGCGGGCCCATGATGCCGTCCGTGAGTTTGCGTGTCGCCACAGTCGTCCTTGGCTTGGTAGGAGCGACATGTTCGGTGACGGTGCCAGCGACCCCGGTAGAGCGCGGCGCCGCTCCCGTCCAGGTGACGCGGGACGCGAACCCGTGGCTCGACATGCGGGTCATGAACATGGCTCATCAGGGCGGCGAGGGTGAAGCGCCGTCCAACACGATGTACGCCTTCAAACGGTCGCTCGGCCTCGACGCCGACATGCTCGAGTTCGACGTCCACGCGACGGCCGATGGCCAGCTCGCGGTGATTCACGACGCGACCGTCGACCGCACCACCGAGGGCACCGGCTACGTCAGCGACATGACGCTCGAGCAGGTGCAGGCGCTGGATGCCGCGTACGACTTCGATCCGGAGCATGACTATCCGTTCCGCGGCGTCCGTACCGGTGACGTCCCTCCGCCCGACGGCTATCGGCCCGACGACTTCCGGGTTCCGTCGCTGGCCGAGGTGCTCCAGACGCTCCCGGACGTCCCGATCAACATCGAGATCAAGGGCGACAGCGACACGGACCTGGCGTCGTACCTCCGAACGGCGGAGCTGCTGGCGGCCGCGCTCAACCAATCCGGGCGCACGGACATCATCGTCGTAGCATTCAACGACCTCGCCGTCGCTCGCTACCATCAGCTGGCGCCGCAGATCGGCACGGCGCCCGGCACGGTCGGCATCGCAGCGTTCTGGGCGTTGGGCCTGCCGCCCGGGTCCGGTGCCGTCGCGCTCCAGGTCCCGATCGAACGCGATGGCCTCCGCATCACGACGCCCGAGTTTGTGCAGCGCGCCCACGACGCCGGGTACGCCGTGCACGTCTGGCTGAGCGCGCAGGAGGAGAACGAAGCCGTCTACAACGAGCTGATCGACATGTGCGTCGACGGCATCATGCCGGCGCACCCGAGTCTGCTCGAGAAGGTCCTCGACGACCGAGGCATCGAGCGGCCCGGGCAGCCGGGCGTCGATCCCTGCGGCTGAGCGGCGTTGGCGCGGGGGTCCCCTGCGACGAACCTATTGGCACTGGGGACCCCTGCGCCAAGACGCGATTGGCGCGATCATCCCCAGTCGCGAATGGTTAGCCGATCAGAGGTAGTCGTCGACGAGGTCGGCGTATCCCACGTGCCCGTCCCGGTTGGGGTGATAGGACTCGTCGATCGGGTTCGACAGGCCGTTGATCCACTCGGGGTTGTCGCAGACCGCGTGCCCGATGAACGCCGAGATCGGGTCGACGTAGGAGAAGCCGTGTGCGCCGGCGACACCGCTGATCGTCGACCCGATCAGGTCGGCCGTCTCGTTGAGCAGCCGCTCGTCGTCCGGGCTGAAGAACGTGGCGGCATTGCAGTCCTCGCCATTGAACAGGCGCGGATAGCCCACCACGACCACCGTCGCCGCCGGAGCGCGCGCGCTGATCTCGTTGTAGAGCCCGTCGAGCAGGCCGGGCAGCTGGTTGCTGATGAAGGCCTGCGCCTCGGCGACCCGGCCCGGGCAGTCGGACGCCCACGCGGGTAGCGCACATTCGGTGATCACATCGGAGAAGCCGGCGTCGTTGCCGCCGACCTGGACGGTCACCCAGGAAGTAGCCGAGTCGAGCTCGCCGATCTGGTTGTTGACGACGTCGGGGACGCGGGCGCCGCTGCATGCCACGAACGTGAGACTCGCGCCGATCCGCGCGGCGTCGATCGAGGGGTACGCGTGGGGCGAGCGCTTGCACGACCCACTGCCGTCGTCGTACTCACGGGTGCCGAGGCCCGAGGCGTACGAGTCGCCTAGCGCGACGTACTCCCCTGCCTCGGCGCTGGCAGCCGGCTGATAGGCGACGATCGCGCCGACGGCGATCAGGAACGGAGTGGCCGCGAGGGCGAGCCAACGGCGGGACGAGATCTGCATCGAGCCTCCTCGGACGAACGACCAGAAGTCCCCGCAACCCTCTGATCTCTCATAAACCGCGACCATCGGAATATGCCCCGTTCGGCACATTCCGAACCCTCCTGACGCAGGTCTTCTGGCCGGCTCAGGCAACGAATTGAGTCGCTGATGCGTCTTCTCAACGACACGTCTGGGGCGTCCACGGGGCTATCTCAGATATGAGATACAGTGAGCGACCGTGATTTCAGCCGCGAGCGAATCGAGGAGAGAGAGCGTGAGTGAGCACGCCGAGGACTACCTCAGTCGGATCGGGAATCTGATCCGCGATGCCCGCAAGCATCGAGGGTGGACGCAAGCGGAGCTCGCCGAGGTCTTAGGCACCAGCCAAAGCGCGGTCAACCGGATCGAACGAGGACACCAAAACCTCAGCCTCGAGATGCTCGCCCGGATCGGTGAGGCACTCGACTCCGAGATCGTGTCCCTCGGTGTTCCGGGCCCGATGCACCTTCGGGTCGCCGGCGGCACCCGACTGTCCGGGTCGATCGACATCAAGTCGAGCAAGAACGCCGGTGTCGGCCTGCTCACGGCGTCGCTGCTCAACAAGGGCCGCACCACGCTGCGTCGGGTCGCTCGGATCGAAGAGGTCAACCGGCTGCTCGAGGTGCTCGACTCGATCGGCGTCCGGACCCGCTGGCTCGGCGACGACGGCGATCTCGAGATCATGCCGCACGCCGAGCTCAAGCTCGATCAGATGAACGTCGAGGCCGCGCGACGCACGCGGAGCATCATCATGTTCCTCGGCCCGCTGCTGCATCGGCGCGAGTCGTTCAGCCTGCCGTACGCCGGCGGCTGCGACCTCGGCACGCGCACCGTCGAGCCGCACATGACGGCCCTTCGGCACTTCGGCCTCGAGGTCAAGGCCACCGAGGGCTTCTACCACGCTGACGTCGCCCGCAGCGTCGGCCCGAAGCGCGCGATCGTGCTGACCGAACGCGGAGACACTGTCACCGAAAACGCTCTGATGGCCGCCGCTCTGCATGACGGCGAGACCGTGATTCGCAACGCCAGCTCGAACTACATGGTTCAAGACCTCTGCTTCTTCCTCAACGAGCTCGGCGTCGAGGTCGACGGCGTCGGCACCACGACACTCACCGTGCGCGGCAGGTCCGAGATCGACGTCGACGTGACGTACGCACCGAGCGAGGACCCGATCGAGGCGATGAGCCTGGTCGCCGCCGCGATCGTGACCAACTCCGAGATCACGATCCGCCGGGTGCCGATCGAGTTCATGGAGATCGAGCTCGCGCTGCTCGAGGAGATGGGCTTCTCCTACGACCGGAGTGACGAGTACGCCGCCGCCAACGGCCGAACGCGTCTGGTCGACCTCACGACGTACCCATCGGTCCTGCACGCCCCCATCGACAAGATCCACCCGATGCCCTTCCCGGGCCTCAACATCGACAACCTGCCGTTCTTCGCGGTGATCGCCGCGACCGCCAGCGGCGCTACGATGCTGCACGACTGGGTCTACGAAAACCGTGCGATCTATCTCACCGAGCTCAACAAGCTCGGCGCGACGGTCCAGTTGCTCGACCCCCACCGGGTGTTGATCGAGGGTCCGACCCGCTGGCGAGGCACCGAGCTGATGTGCCCGCCGGCGCTACGACCGGCCGTCGTCATCCTGCTGGCCATGCTGGCCGCCAAGGGCACGTCGGTGCTGCGCAGCGTCTACGTCATCCATCGCGGATACGAGGACCTGGCCGACCGGCTCAACGCACTCGGCGCGCAGATCGAGACGTTCCGCGACATCTGAACCGCGAACGATCCTGTGACGCTGGCCGAAAGGCCCTCGACAACTCCTCTGGTCGCGGCGCATGCTCCTGGTCATTGAGACCAGGTGGTACGGAGGAGGCAGCTCATGGCCAACGCTGACGGGGAGTCATATTGGTTCGACGGCGTTTCGGCGGTGTACGTCAACTGCACGCTGAAGAAGTCACCGGACCGCAGTCACACCCAGGGCCTGATCGACACAAGTCGCGCGATCATGGACCAGAACGGCGTCAAGACCGACCTGATCCGAGCCGTCGACCACGACATCGCGACCGGCGTCTACCCGGACATGACCGAGCACGGCTGGGCATCCGACGAGTGGCCGGAGCTCTTCCAGCGCGTGATGGCCGCGGACATCCTGGTGATCGCCGGACCGATCTGGCTCGGCGACAACTCCTCGATCACCAAGCAGATCATCGAGCGGCTCTACGCCTGTTCCAGCCTGCTCAACGAGAACGGGCAGTACGCGTTCTACGGGCGGGTTGCCGGGGCGCTGATCACGGGCAACGAGGACGGCGTCAAGCACTGCGCGATGAACATCCTCTACAGCCTGCAACACATCGGCTATTCGATCCCGCCGCAGGCCGACGCCGGCTGGATCGGCGAGGCCGGGCCTGGTCCGTCGTACCTCGATCCCGGATCAGGTGGTCCGGACAACGAGTTCACGAACCGCAATACGACATTCATGACGTGGAACCTCATGCATCTCGCGGCGATGTTGCGCGCGGCAGGCGGATTCCCGGCGTACGGCAACCAGCGCTCGGAATGGGACGCCGGCTGCCGGTTCGACTTCGAAAACCCCGAACACCGCTGACGGTTCACCCGACCCCGAGAGCGCGACGCGCGTCGGCAAGACCGCGGGCGTTGCCGGATGGCTCATCGAGTCCGACCCGGTCGTCGGTGCTGGTCCGTCGGGCGAAGTAGTCGGCTCGAACACGTCGAGGTGCGCCGCGATCTCCTCGATGGTCAGGACTCCGGATTCGAGGTACGCCTCGACCAGCGGCGCGGACGGGTCGGCGCCGCCGAGGTACATCCGCGCCGAGGCGAGATCGTAGAGCAACGGCCCCCGTACTGAGCTGGCCCAGTCGATGAGGCCGCAGACGCCGGTGCTGGGATCGCGTCGAAACGCTTCCGGCGCTGGGTCGCAGTCCACCCATTCGAGCAACGCCGCCGGGCCTTGTGGCGTATCGGCGTATGCGGCTCCGTCGACCGTCGGAACTGGCGGACCGGCAGCGAAGCCGTGGACCGCCAGAATCCGCGCGCAGTCCAGGCCGAGGACGAACGCCGCACGGTCGAGGGCACGAACCCGCTTGAGGACGAAGCGACCACCTCGAGACGTGACGCTCTAGGTCTGGGAGTTCATCCCACCGGGCAGCGGCGTCACCTCGGCATCGACACCGACGGCCCAGTGGTCGGCGACAAACCGCAGTGCGGGTCAGCCGAACATCGCGTCGATGAACGAGCGGCTCGGCCGCTCCTGCATCGGCTGAGGTGGGGCCGCCATGTCGGGAGTGATGCGCGGCAGCGGTGCCGTCCCCGGAGCGCGTTGGGTATGCCAGTCGTTCTCCTGCTCGATTAGTTCGAAGCGGTCGGAGCGGTCAAGGAAGATGCCGTCACACTTCGTGCACTGGGCAAACGTCACGCCCGCGCGGGACTGCGCTTGCATCTCTGACTGGCATTTCGGGCAGGTCATCGACTCCACGGGGGCAACGTTATCCCACTCGGTTTCACGAACCAGCCGGGGCTTCGTCACACTCGCTCGTGGGCGATTCGGTGGGTGAACGACATACTGTCGGCGTGACTCGTGCGGCCGACCTTCCGTTCTTCGACCACCCTGTCCCGCTGCCGATGGCGCACCGTGGCGGCGCGTTGTACGAGCCGAACGTCGGGATCGAAAACACGCTGACGGCGTTCGCCAACGCGGTCAAGCTCGGTTATCGCTACCTGGAGACCGACGTGCACGCCAGTCGCGATGGTGTCGTCTACGCGTTTCACGACAGCGCCTTGGGGCGCCTCACCGACCGGTCCGGTCGGATCGCCGATCTCGACTCCGCCGATATCCGGCAGGCCCGCGTGCACGGGCGCGAGCCGATCCCGGCGATGGCCGAGCTGTTCGAGGAGTTTCCCGACGCCCGGTTCAACATCGACGTCAAGGAGGACTCGGCTGTCGGCCCCACCGTCGAGCTGATCGAGGCCGCCCGGGCGCACGACCGGATCTGCCTGGCCTCGTTCTCGGCCACGCGCATCCGGCGGCTGCGCTGTCTCCTCGGACCTCGCGTCGCCACCTCCCTCGGCAGTGCCGAGGTCGCCAGGTTTCGCGCGCCCCTCGGCATCGTGCGCCGCCGGGCCGTCACGTCCGGGGCTGCCTGCCTTCAGATACCCCGTCGCGTCGGTCGGCTCATCGTCGCGACTGCCGGCCTCGTCGCCGAGGCACACCGCCACGGTTTCCAGGTGCACGTCTGGACCGTCAACGACGCCAGCCAGATGGCCGAGCTGCTCGACATCGGCGTGGACGGAATCATCACCGACCGGATCGACGGCCTCCGTGACCTGTTGATCGACCGCGGCGCCTGGGACGGCGAACCGCAGTGACGGTGACTCGCGAGTACGACCCGGCGCAGGCGCGCCAGCGAGAGCAGCGCTCGTGGTACTTCTACGACTGGGCCAACTCCGCGTACGTCACGATCGTGGGCACGGTGTTGTTCGCGCCGTACCTGACGGCCGTCGCCGAGCGAGACGCCTGCGGCCCGGGCGTCAGCGACGACAACCCGTGCCACACCGATCTGCATGTCCTCGGGGTCGACGTGTCCGCCGGCTCCCTCGTCTTCTACGTCGTCACCCTGGCGACCGTCCTGTCGGCCGTCCTGTTGCCCGTCGTGGGAGCGGTCGCCGACCGCTCCGGCGCCAAGCGACGCCTGATGGCCGGCTTTGCCTGGGCGGGCAGCCTCGCCGCCGGCGCGATGTTTTTCGTCACCGGCTCGGATTGGCAGCTCGGCGCCGTCTTGCTTCTGATCGCCAACGTCTGCCTCGGCGCGAGCCTGGTCGCCTACGACGCCATCCTGTGTGAGATCGCGACCCCGGACGAGCGGGACGCGGTGTCGTCTCGCGGCTGGGCGCTCGGCTATCTGGCCGGCGCCATGCTGCTCAGCGCCAACCTCGCCCTGGTGACCCTTCACGACCAGCTCGGTCTGTCCGAAGGCACAGCAGTGCGGTTGTCGATTCTCAGCGCCGCGGCCTGGTGGGCCGGCTTCACCTGGATCCCGTATCGGGGGGTGCGTGACCGGCCGCCACTCGACCGGGTTGCCGAGCCAGGCGGCATCGGCCGCCAGAGCTTCGGCCAACTGCGGGACACGCTCCGACACCTGCGGACGTATCCGATGACGTTGACGTTTTTGCTGGCGTACCTCTTCTACAACGACGGCATCCAGACCGTGATCGTGTCGGCGTCGACCTACGGCGACAAACAGCTCGGCTTCGACACGTCGGTGCTGATCGCGACGATCCTGCTCGTGCAGTTCGTCGCGTTCGGCGGCGCGCTGCTGTTCGGGCGGCTCGCGGGCACCTACGGCAGTCGTCGGACCATCCTGGCCGGCCTGGTCGTCTGGATGCTGGTGGTGTGCATCGGGTACGTCCTGCCGCGCGAGCAGATCGTGCCGTTCCTCGCGCTAGCCGTCCTGATCGGACTCGTGCTCGGTGGCACTCAGGCGCTCAGCCGATCGCTCTACAGCCAGCTGATTCCACGCGGTCGCGAGGCGGAGTACTTCAGCCTCTACCAAGCATGCGAGCGCGGCACGAGCTGGCTCGGCACGCTCGTGTTCGGGCTCGTCCACCAATGGACCGACTCTTATCGGCCGGCGATCTTCGCGTTGATCGTGTTCTTCGCCGTCGGCCTGGTCTTGCTGTGGCGGGTCGACACGGCACGCGGGATCGCCGACGCCGGAACCTCCGAACCGTCGCGGGTTTGACCCACCGAGTGTCGGAGCTCACGCGGACCGGTGGGATTTGTGTGCTCTCAGGGGAATCTCATGTGGACCCCGTACGTTTGACCACTATGCGGGGTCAATCGCGACCCTACGTAAGGAGCTAATCCGAGCGCACAGGCTGGAGGGGCCATGGCGGAACGGGTATTACGTGGCGCGCGGCTGGGAGCACAGAGCTTCGAGGATGAGCGTGGCGTCGAGATGGCTCCCCGACAGGAGATCAGCTACGACTGCCCACGCGGACATCACTTCATCATCGTGATGGCTGACGACGCAGTCGTGCCGGCCGAGTGGGAGTGCCCACGCTGCGGGAGCGTCGCGCTTCAGGTCGACGGCGTCGAGCCGGAGGCAAAGCCGGAGCGACCAGCGCGTACCCACTGGGACATGCTGCGGGAGCGGCGCTCGATCTCGGAGCTCGAGGAGATCCTGTCCGAGCGGCTCGAGTTGCTGCGGACCGGAGAGATCGGTCCCGAGCACCTTCACAAGCGCAAGCGGACCAAGCGGAGCGCCTGACCTCAGCGCTATTCGTCGACGATCTCCCCGGGCACGACGGTCGGTCGACCGGTGCCGTGGGAGCCGGCACCCCCGATGACATACGTTGTCGCTCGCTTCGCTAGCCATGCCTGGAGGAAGCGACGCACCAGTGGCCGCGTCACCGGCAGGATGAGTACGAGCCCGAACACGTCGGTGACGAATCCCGGCGTCAGCAACAGCGTGCCGCCAACCAGAATGAGGGCTGCGTCGGTGAGTTCGCGCCCCGGTGGCTGGCCCGAGTCGATCGTGGTCCGAAGCTCGAGCCAGGCCCGTCGACCTTCGTGCTTGACCACCCACGCGCCCAGCACGCTGATGGCCAGCAGCACGGCGACCGTCGACCAAGCGCCGATCAGCTGACCCACCTGGATGATCACGGCGATCTCGACCACCGGCAGCAGTAGGACCGCGACCAACAGCCAACGTCCGCGCATCAGCCACCTCCGTCAATCGTGAGACGCCGACGTCGCTATCGCGTCGAGCGTCGATATCGCCAGCGTACGTCACGCATCTGGCGCAACCGGTGCCTCAAGCCCCACAGGGTGACCCGCCACAGCGCCTCGACCACGATGCCGCCGCTCATCTTCGAATCCCCGAAGCGACGCTCGACAAACCTGATCGGCACCTCGGTGACCCGAAACCCGGCTCCGACGGCCCGGCGGGCCAGGTCGACCTGGAAGCAATAGCCCTGCGAGGCGACCGCGCCGAGAGCCAGCCCGTCGAGCGTTCGCCGCCGGAAGGCACGGAAGCCGCCGGTCGCGTCGCGCACCGGCAGATCCAGCATCCAGCGGGCGTAGAGATTGCCGCCGCGAGACAACCACTCGCGACGGCGAGACCAGTTGACGATGCCGCCGCCATAAACCCAGCGGGAACCGATCACGAGATCGGCGTCGGCCAGCCGATCGAGCAGGTGCGGGATCTGCTCCGGCAGGTGCGACCCGTCGGCATCCATCTGGACGAAGCGTTCGTACGAACGGGCCATGCCCCATCCGTACCCGGCGACATAGGCGACCCCGATGCCCTGCTTGGCGAGCCGATGCAGCACGTGGAGGTGGTCGTCGTCGGCGGCCAGCGTGTCGGCCAGCTTGCCGGTGCCATCGGGTGATGCGTCATCGACGATCAGGATGTCGGCCGTAGGCACCGTCGTACGGATCCGCTCGACGAGGTCGATGAGGTTGTCGTACTCGTTGTAGGTCGGAACGACGACCAGCACTCCCCCGTCCCCCGCCGGCGAAGTCATCGCGGGCTCTCGGTCGTGATCGGCGCCGCCTCCGCCTCCGTCTCCTGCGGGTTCGGAGCATCCTGGTCGTCGTGAGCGCCGCTCTCGTCGGCGTCGCGCCGACGGCGTCCGATGACGAATGCCGCGACCACCGCTCCGAGGCCGAGTAATGCCAGGCCTCGCTCGATCCAGGCACCGAACCGGACTCCCCAGGTCAGGCCGTCGGCGAGGTGTACGTCTTGCACCAGCACCTGCTGGTCGCGGCTGTGGGTCCGTTGAAGTACGTCGCCGTCGGCCGACACGAAGCCGCTGATCCCGTTGACCGACGCCACCACCACGTCGCGTCCGGTCTCGACCGCGCGCACCTGTTCGATGCCCCACTGCTGCTCGGGCTGGGCGCTGCCGTAGTAGGTCGCGTTGTTGGTCTGCACGACCATGAGGTCCGCGCCGTCCTCCGCGTTGTCGGCGATCGTGTCGTCGTAGGCGACGTCGAAGCACATCATGGTGCCGACGAGCACCGGCCCGACCTGGAGCAGGCCCGGCTCGTCGCCAGGTTGCATGTCCCGACCGATTTGGTCCAGCCGTGAGGACAGCGGCGCGATCAGGTCACGCATCGGGATGTATTCGCCGAACGGCACCAGGTGCCGCTTGACGTACCGATCCGGGAGCGGTCCGTCGTTGGGGTCCCACACCAGCCCGACGTTTTGGGCCTCGCCCTGCCCCGGCCCGTCGACGATGGCGCCGATCAGAGTCGGCACGCCGATCGCCCGGACGGCGTTGTCGATCGCCGCGTAGATATCCGGGTTGTGGAACGGGTCGACGTCGGTGGAGTTTTCCGGCCAGATGACGAGATCCGGACGCGGTCGTTCACCGGCGTCGACCTGCTTGGCGTAGTCGACCGTCGCTTCGGCGTGATTGGTCGTCACCTCATGCTGCTGGCCGAGGCTCTCCGCTCCGGTGCCCGGTACGTCGCCCTGGACGGCCGCGACGGTGGCGGTACCCGTCGCCGAAGCGAGTCCGGTCGGAAGCACGACGCCGCATACGACGAGCCCGACCGGGATCGCGGCCGCGTAGGTCAGACGCCGACCGATGCCGTTGACCACCGCGGCGTGCGCTGCGACACCGAGCGCGCACGCACCGAGGAACATCACGCCACTGGTAGCGGCAACGCCGATCCAGCGGTTGAACGACAGCATGGGCGTGTCGGGCGTCGCGAAGGCGAGCCGCCCCCACGGGAACCCGCCGAACGGGACCTGGCTGCGCAGGTACTCCATGCCGACCCACAGCGCGGTCGCCCACAGCAGATGGCCGGGCAAGTCGCGAGTACGGGCGTAGGCCCAGCCGAACAACGCATAGAAGCCGGCGGACGCGACCGCGACGAGCAGCCAGACGTCTGGCCCCAGCACCGACAGCCACTCCAACAGCGTGCACATGAAGCCGAGCCCGAAGACGAAGCCGACACCGGCCGCACGGCGTGGGCTGACGTCTTGCAGCAGGTAGACCAGCCCGACGAGCCCGACGACCAACAGCCACCACCATCCGCGAGGCGGGAAACCGGCGTACACCGCGACGCCGCACACGGCGGCGGCGAACAGCCGGAGGTAATAGGGCACGGGGCTTCCTGGTGAGCGAAACGATGTGGGGCAAACGCTACCGGGAAGCGAGATAGAGCGCAGAGCCCACGCCCCTCGGACCAGTCAATGACCCGCTGGCGGCGAGCCCTCAGCCGTTGTCTAACAGGCAGCGGGCCCTGCGCTTGTGCCACCCCGTTGTCCTGGGACACGACCCGGTCCGCCGCGAGAGGTGGGGTCTGGATCCGGACCCACGTCGCGCGGCCACTCGGACGCCGGCCCGAGACACCGGCTCACATGATGGACCCATTGAGCGTGCAGGCGACCAGGGCGGACTGTCAACCCGTCCCCTGACCTGGGCATTTGGGACATCTGCCCAGGTCACCTGGGTTGTTCCCGGCGGCAAAATTTGCGACGTAGATTTCCTAGTCTGGCGTGTCGCGTGGCGGCGCCGCGCCCGATGCTAAGCGCTCGGCGGAACGACCACGGTGCCGACCGCGGTCGTGATCACGCTCGGCGGATCGAGCACCTCGGCGGCCGACTCCGAGACCTCGGGACGGGCCCGGCACACGACGCGAGCCTCGAACGACAGCTCGCGACTGCGGCGCCCGACACGGGTCACCGTCGCGGACGCCTCGACGACGTCGCCGGCCCGCAACGGCGCCTGAAACTGCACGTCGCTATAGGACGCGAACAGACCCTCGTCGCCGTCGGCACGGATGCAGGCCTCGGTCGCGACGTCGCCGAACAGGCTGAGTACGTAGGCGCCGTCGACGAGGTTGCCGCCGTAGTGCGCATGCGAATAGGGCACATAGCGGCGTTGCGTGACCGTCAGGCCGAGACGCGGGTCGGTCGTCGCGGAGTCGCCTGTCGTCATCTGTCCTGCTTTCGCTGGCTGACCAGGGCATGCACGAGGTAGCTCGCGACCTCGGCCGGTGTTGTGCCTCGTGAGAACACACGGTCGACGCCGAGCTCGCTCGCCATCATCTCGTCGAATCGCGGACCACCCACGATGAGCAACGGTCTGTCCGCTTCGGAGTAGGCCTCGCTGAACGCGGCCGACATCTCCTTGGTGTTGAGCAGGTGCGCATCGCGCTGGGTCACCACCTGCGACACCAGGACGGCGTCGGCCTGGTGCTCTCGGGCACTGGCGACCAGGTCGGGCACCGAGATCTGCGCGCCGAGGTTGACGACGCGGATCTCTCGGTAATATTCCAGACCCTTCTCCCCCGCGAAGCCCTTGATGTTCAGGATGGCGTCGATGCCGACGGTGTGGGCGTCGGTGCCGATGCAGCCGCCGACGATGGTCAGCCGCCGGCGCAAGCCTTCGCGAACAGCGAGGTTGACCTCCTTGGGCGTGAGCAGCGGGAAGTCGCGCTCGACGACCTGGACGGCGTCGACGTCGACGAGATGGTTGACCCGGCCGTAGACCACGAAGAACGTGAAGTCGGGGCCCATCGCCTTGGCGTGCACGACCATCGCGGGGTCCATGCCCATCTTGTTGGCGAGCTGCGCGGCCGCTCCCTCAGCGATTTGGGTCTGCGCCCTCGTCGTCGAGCTCAGGGGCAAGGTAAACGACAGCTGCACCATGCCGTCGCCGGTCGTGTCGCCGTATGGCCGGATGATCCGGTGGTCCTGCTCCGTCGTGCTCATCGCGCCCCCTCGAGAACGTCGGTGGCGGGATTGCAGTAACCCTCGGCCTTGCGGACGACGCCGTCCAGGCCACGGCCGCCGTCTGCCGGTCGCTTCATGAGTCCGAACGTGCCGTCGGCGATGGCGTCGAGCAGGCCGCCCGCCGAATCCGACGGGGTGTGGGCGATGATCCGCTCCAGCAAGTCGATGCTCTCGCCGAGCACCTGGGACGCTCGGCGCGCGACGTAGCCGTCGGGAGCGGGCTGAAAGTCCTCGTGCAGGTCGCCGACGGCGTTCATCACGTACCGCACGTTTTGCAGCGCCAGATCGCGGTCGGACAGCCACGGCGTCACGACGGCCTCGGTCATCATGCCGACCAGCAGGATGCCCTGACCGGTGAGGGCGCCCACCAGGTTGAAGAACCCGTCGAGCAGGTAGCCGCGGAAGACGTCGCCGGTCATGTGGCGCGTGGGCGGCATCCACTTCAGCGGCGCGTCCGGGAACAGCTCACGGGCCAGCATCGCGTGCGCCAGCTCCATCCGGAAGCTGTCGGGCACGTCGGGGTTGATCTCGAACGCATGCCCGAGCCCGAGCTGCCAGTCGTCGAGCCCGGCCTCCCTGCCGAAGAACTCGTTGAGCAACTGGCTGACCGTCACGGTGTGCGCGGCCTCGACGGCATCGGCCGTCGTGAGGTAGTTGTCCTCGCCGGTGTTGATGATGATCCCGGCCCGCGCGTGCACCTGGCGGCTGAATCGCTGGTCGACGAAGGTCCGGACCGGGTTGATGTCGCGGAAGAGGATGCCGTACATCGAGTCGTTGAGCATCATGTCGAGCCGCTCGAGACCGGCGAGGGCGGCGATCTCCGGCATGCAGAGCCCGGACGCGTAGTTGGTGAGCCGGACGTAGCGGCCGAGCTCCTTGCTGGTCTCGTCGAGCGCCGCCCGCATGAGTCGGAAGTTTTCCTGTGTGGCGTACGTGCCGGCGAAGCCCTCACGGGTCGCACCCTCGGGTACGAAGTCGAGCAGCGACTGCCCGGTGGACCGGATCACCGCAATGACGTCGGCTCCCTCGCGGGCCGCCGCCTGGGCCTGCGGGATGTCCTCGTAGATGTCGCCGGTCGCCACGATGAGATAGATCCACGGCGTACGCGGCGCATCGCCGACCGTGGCGATCAGCCGCTCGCGTTCGACTCGGCGCTCGTCGATCCGGGCGATGCCGGCGCGGATCGGCTCGACCGCGGCGGCCTCGGCCCGCTTGGCGTCGTCGCCCTCGGGGATGCGGAAGCGGGCAGATCCGACGCTTGCCTTCGTCGCCAGCTCGTGGAGGTCGGCCGCGTCGCCGCGCAGGAGAGCGTCCCAGACTGGGAGCGCCACACCGTGATCGAGGTCGACATCGCCGCGGACCGCGTCGACCAGGCGGTTCACCCACGGTGTGCCGTCTGGGTCGGCACCGCTGAGGCCGGCCAGGCGCAGGGTGGCGCGCTCGACGGAGACCGTCGTGTGCTGCTGGGCCAGCTCGACGATCGGTTGGCCGGCGGTCCGGGCCAGTTCGCGGGCCTTCCGTACGGCCTCCGGATCGAGCCCGAGCTTCGGTTGTGCGCTCATGACCCCATCATCGTCCCCCCGACGCCGGTGCGCGCCTCGAACAGGCTGCGTACGGCCGGGCTGTCGCGTAGCAGACCGAGCGCGAGGTCGGCGTGGCCGGGGGCGTAGCCATTGCCGATCAGCATCGTGACGTCGGCCGCAAGACCCTCGGCGCCGAGCGCGGCTGCGCTGAACGACGTCGCCATCGAGAAGAAGATCACCGTGCCGCCGCTCGCCGTCGAGAGGATTGCGCCGCCCTCGCAACCTGGGACGTCGACGCAGACCACCGTCACGTCGGCCGGCCCACCCGCATAGCGGACCGCTGTCGACAGCGACACCGGGTCACGCGCGTCGGCAATCGCCACCGTGTCGGCCAAGTCGGCGGCCGTGAGGAGCTCGGCCTCGGCACCGTTGGGCACGACCCCGATCAGGCGGCCGGCACCAGCAGCCGCCGCGGCGGCGAGCGCGAGCGATCCGCTCTTGCCGGCGGCGCCGACGACACAGACCGTCGGCTCGCTCGCGGCGGCCACGACGCGCTGGGTCAGCGCCGCCGCGCCGCAGACGTCCATCACGGCGAGCGAGAGCTCGGTCGGCAGGTCGTCGGGCAGCCGAGCCGCGATGCTCTGGCCGAATAGGATCGCGTAGCCCTTGACCGGCACCTGCTCACCGGCGCCGTCCCAGTCGGCCAGCTCGTCCTCGATCACCAGCGGGGTCAGCGTCAGCGACACGAGGGTCGCGATCCGGTCTCCGACGGCAAGGCCCAGGGTCGACTCGGGTCCGATCTCCTCGACCGTGCCGATCAACATGCCGCCCGAGCCGGTATCCGGATTATGCATCTTGCCCCGAGTCCGTACGATCTCGAGAACGTCGGCGCGGATCGCATCGCGGTCTCCCCCGTGCTTGCGCTCGAGCTGGCGGAAGCTCGCCGCGTCGAGGTTGAGTCGCTCGACCCGGATCCGCACCTCATCGGGCCAGAGCTCGGACCTGGTGTCGAGCCGATCCGCGGCCTGGGGCAACACGCCGGCCGGCGCCAGGACGCGGTGCAGTCCGACGGGCGACAGAGCGAGACGGTCCGACACGGAAGTCCTCCCGATAGAGTGCCGATACACTGAAGATCTTACGGCTAGATATTGGACTCGCCATAGACTCTTTCGTACTCTGGCATGCGTGGAGCGTTTCGACAACCGATCCCGAGCAGCTGGCGAGGACCTTCGACATGACGACTGATCAGCCGTACGCCTACCGCCGCGTTGAGCTCGTCGAACCGGACTGGACCCGCTACCCCGGGTGGCGCGACGTCACGACCGAGGAGTGGGAGTCGGTGCAGTGGCAGCGAGCCCACTGCGTCAAAAACATCAAGCAGCTGCGCGCCCTTGTTGGCGACGGGCTCGACGAGCGGTTCTACACCGACCTCGAGCGCGACCAGGCCGAGCGGGCGACGATGTCGATGTTGCTGCCACCGCAGATGATCAACACGATGGTGCCGCATCTGGCGACCGATGACCCTGGCTTCACCGACGCCCTCTATGCCGACCCGATCCGGCACTACATGCTGCCGGTGTTCTCGGACCGCCGGACCGACTGGCCGAGCCACCCGCACGCGACGCGGGACTCGCTGCACGAGCAGGACATGTGGGCGACCGAGGGGCTGACCCACCGCTACCCGACCAAGGTGTTGGCCGAGGTGCTCCCGACTTGCCCCCAGTACTGCGGGCACTGCACCCGGATGGACCTCGTCGGCAACTCCACACCGGTGATCGACAAGCACAAGTTCAGCCTAAAGCCGGTCGACCGACTCGGCTCGATGCTCGACTACCTTCGGGATACGCCGCAGGTGCGCGACGTGGTCGTCTCCGGTGGCGACGTGGCCAACATGCCGTGGGCCCGCCTCGAGGACTTCGTCACCAAGCTGCTCGAGATCGAAAACATCCGCGACATCCGGCTCGCGACCAAGGCGTTGATGGGTCTCCCCCAGCACTGGCTGTCCGACGACGTACGCACGGGCATGGAGCGGGTCGGATCGCTCGCCAATGACCGAGGCGTGTCGATCGCCATCCACACCCACGTCAACCACGCCAACTCGATCACGCCGCTGGTCGCCAAGGCGACGCGGGCGATGCTCGACACCGGCATTCGCGACGTACGCAACCAGGGCGTGCTGCTCGATGGCGTCAACGCCGACGCGCATGCACTGTTGGACCTGTCGTTCGCGCTGCTCGACGGCGCCGGCATCATGCCGTACTACTTCTACATGTGCGACATGATCCCGAACTCCGAGCACTGGCGACTCCCGGTGCACGAGGCTCAGGCTCTCCAGCACTCGATGATGGGTTACCTGCCCGGCTTCGCCACGCCACGCATCGTCTGCGACGTGCCCTTCGTCGGGAAGCGCTGGGTTCACCAAGTGGAGGACTACGACCGCGCTCGCGGAGTCTCGTACTGGACGAAGAACTACCGCACCGGGATCGAATACGACGACCCGGAGG
>DASQKI010000022.1:0-109908 GCA_035630615.1 Nocardioidaceae bacterium | reverse complement strand
GCGCCGCCGGCGCCGCAGCAGAAGCCGCGCTCCTTGCAGCGGTGCATCTCCTGGGTCCGCAGTGCGGGGACGTTGGCCAGGATCTCGCGCGGCGGCGTGTAGACCTTGTTGTGGCGGCCGAGGTAGCACGGGTCGTGGTAGGTCACCAGCTGGTCGATCGGGGTGACCGGCGTCAGCCGGCCCTCCTCGACGAGGTGGTTGAGCAGCTGGGTGTGGTGGACGACCTCGTAGGTGCCGCCGAGCTGCGGATACTCGCGGCCCAGGGAGTTGAAGCAGTGCGGGCAGGTCGCGACGATGACGGTCTTGTCGGCGCCGGCCTCGTTCAGCGTCTCGATGTTCTGCTGCGCGAGCATCTGGAAGACGAACTCGTTGCCCAGCCGGCGAGCGGGGTCGCCGGAGCAGGCCTCGTTCTCGCCGAGCACCGCGAACTTCACGCCGGCGATGTGCAGCAGCTCGGCGAAGGCCCGGGTGGTCTTCTTGGCCCGGTCCTCCAGGGCACCGGCGCAGCCGACCCAGTAGAGGTAGTCGACCTCGGCGAGGTCCTCGACGTCCTCGCCGAAGACCGGGACGTCGAAGGGCAGCCCATGCGTCCACTCGAGGCGGGCCTTGGCGCCCATGCCCCACGGGTTGCCCTTGTTCTCGAGGTTCTTCAGCATCGTCCCGGCCTCGCTCGGGAACGACGACTCGACGAGCACCTGGAACCGGCGCATGTCGACGATGTGGTCGACGTGCTCGATGTCGACCGGGCACTGCTCGACGCAGGCGCCGCAACTCGTGCACGACCACAGCACGTCGGGGTCGATGACGCCGTGAGCTTCGGCGGTACCGACGATGGGCCGCTCCGCCTCGGCCTTGACCGCGTCGGGCAGCCCGTCGCGGTCGGACTCGTCGGCGAGGAGGTACGGCGCCTTCGCCACCGCGTGGTCGCGCAGGTCCATGATGAGCAGCTTCGGCGACAGCGGCTTCTCGGTGTTCCACGCCGGGCACTGGCTTTGGCAGCGACCGCACTCGGTGCAGGTGCCGAAGTCGAGCATGCCCTTCCAGGTGAAGTCCTCGATCTTGCCGCGTCCGAAGATGTCGGTGTCCGGGTCGGCCTCCTCGAAGTCGAGCTCCTTGCCGTTGCTCATCATGGGCTGCAGCGCGCCGAGTGCCTTCGGGTCACGCTTGAACGCCACATTGATCGGCGCGATGAAGATGTGCAGGTGCTTGGAGTGCAGCACGATCAGCAAGAACATCAGCATCACGGCAATGTGGGCCAGCAGCGCGAATGTCTCGAGCGCCTCGTTGGCGTCGTCACTGAGCGGCTCGAGGAGCTTGGCCACACCTTCTGAGATGAAGGCGCCGGTGTCGTACGGGAACGTGTCGGCGTTGATCGCCGTCCCGCGGAAGAGGAACAACGTCCAGATGACGTTGAAGATCATGAAGAGGATCAGCCAAGCGCCGCCAAGATGCGAACCCTTGAAGCGGGACTCGCGGTCGAGCTTGCTCGGGGCGTTGCGCAGCCGGATGACGGCGAACGTGATGATGCCGGCCAGCGCCGCCAAGGCGATGAAGTCCTGTAGGAAACCGAGCACCGGCCAGGTGCCGATGATCGGGATGTGGAAGTGCTTGTCGAACAGCGCGCCGTAGGCTTCGAGGTAGACCGACGCCAAGATCACGAACGCCCAGAACACGAAGAAGTGTGCAGCGCCCGGCACCGACCACCGCAGCAGCTTGCGCTGGGCGAACACCTCGACCGCCTGGGTCTTCAGTGCCGTGCGCAGTCGCTGACCGGCGTTCGCGGTGCGCTCCGGGGCGGGCTGGCCGCTCGTGGCGACGCGATAGAGCCACAGCACTCGCTGCACCGCCAGCGGCAGCACGACCACGGTCATCCCGAGACCGACAACCAACCTGAGGGCCACGATGGTCACTCCCAACGCAGGTATGACGCCCTGATGCGGCTCTGAGCCTATTGGCCGCGACCCCGTGCGAGCAGCGTACGCGCGTGTGACGCTGGTCCTACCGGCGGGTAGCCCTCAGCCACTTTGCGCCGAGATTGCGCCAACCTCCCGCCGGAGCGGAAGGCTGGCGCAATCTCGGCGCGAAGGCGTGTGCTCCTACTCGGAGGCGGACCCGAAGATCTGCACCTCGGTGAGGTCCATGAATTCGCAGCCGCCGAAGGGACCGTCCGGGCAGTTCTGGTCGAAGTCCGGCACCTGCGGACTCACGATCGTGAACCGCACGTACGCCACGTCGTCCATCGCGATCGCCGAGTCGACATCGGTGTAGCGATAGCGGTTGTCCACCGTGAACGCCGCGTCGCCGGTGCCGTCGACGGCCGTCTCCCACGTGTCGCCGTCAGTCGAGACCTCGATCGTGTACTCCCCGGTCGACGAGCTTCCCGGGTCGCCGCAGGTCGCGGTGGGCTCGACCGCGAAGGCGGCTTCGCCCGCGGCGATGTCGACCGGCTGCGAGAGCTGGATCGTGATGCTCTTCGGGTCGGGGTATTCGGCGCCGTCCTCACCGGCGGTGTCGCTACCCCATCCGGTGCCTTGCGACAGGTCGATCGCGCCGCCGGGGCCACAGCCGAACTGTGTGTAGTCCGGCGGGTCGAACGCGGTGATGCTGCCGCCGCCCGACGATGCCGCCCAATCACGCCGCGGCGCGAAGTCGACCTCGTGGTTGGCACCCTTCGGGATCCCCACCTGTCGGCTCAGGATCTCGCGACCGTCGGAGACAACGACGACCTTCTTGTACGTGCCGGGCGGGATGTTGACGATGCTGAACGTCCCGTCCGCGCCGGTCGTCGCGGTGAACGAACCGACGTAGCCGGAGTCATGCCCGGTGATCGCCACGATCGCACTCTTGATCGGGTCGCCGGTGTCCGGATCGGTGACGGTGCCGCTCATCGAGCCGGACACCGCCTCGGCCGGCGGCCGGACGTGGAAGTCCTCGGCCGGCAAGACGTCGCCGCCATCGATCGAGCCGGCGTACCAGCCCATGCCGCGCTTGGCGAACATCTTCCAGAGGTCCTGCGTGTGCCCGCCGCCGTAGACGACCTTGTCGGCCTGCAGGATCGCGTTGCGCATGTCGAGCATCGACGGGTCGGTCGCCGACAGCTCCATGCCGCGAGTGATCAGCATGTCGGCGACACGGTGGCCGAGCTCTTCGCGGATGTCCCACAGCGTCTGGGCCCAGACCTCACCGCTGGAGTGGACCTCGGGGCTGCCACCGATGGTCGGGAAGTCGCCGTAGGTGTAGCCGCCCTTGGTCGTGCCGTCGATCTGGGTGCAGTTGCCGACCGTCGAGCCCGGGTCGCAGTCCATCGCCATCGTGCGGAACGGGAACTGGTCGGCCAGGACGTACTTGCCCTCGCGGATCTGTCCGTCCTTGCTCGTGCTGTCGGCCTGGAATCCCTTGGTCACCAGGTAGTCCATGGCGTAGTAGTCGCTCCAGGCCTCGCCCATCGAGCCGGCCTGGATGCTGTTGAGCGTCGAGTTGCCCGATGCGTCGACGACGAGTCGGTTGGACAGCCCGTGGGTGTATTCGTGGTAGAGGATGCTGGCGTCGAAGGCTCCGCTCGTCGGCAGGTACGGCTCGAGCGCGTTCGGCGTCTGCGGGAAATGCCATAGGTACATCTGCATCGTCGGAGGCGTACCGTCCGGCGGCGTGTTCATGTTCGCGTTGTCGATGTGGTTGCCGTCCGGGAAGCCGCCGGCGGTGTCGGCACCGTCGAGCGCGTTGAGGAGGACGGGGTCACCGTCGGCCCGCTCGAAGTTGCCGGCCTGGGTGGTGAAGCCGATCGGGCCACGCTCCAGGTAGTCGTGGAAGTTGTTGGCGAGATAGAACGCGTTGGTGACGTCGGCCTTCTTGTTCTTGCGCCAGGAGAACTTGACGTTGGGGTTCCAGGTGCAGACGAACTGTGGCGAGCACAGCGGGTTGGCACTGAACCGCTTGAGCGGGAACTGCGCCTTGTTCTTGGTGCCCGGCACCGGGGTCTTCTCTCGGTCGTTGACCGCGTTGTCGTCGTTGAGGTCGGCGAAGGCCGAGACATTGGGCCCGGCGAGCCAGCTGGCGCCACGCTTCAGGTAGCCCTTGTCGAAGAAGTTGACCGTCTTGGCAGTGCCGCCCTTGTTCGCGCCCGGGTAGTAGTCGTAGACCCGCGCGTCGCCCTTGTCGTGGTCGACCAGGTCATTGCGATAGAGCACGTCGCCGGTCTCGGCGTCGATGACGTGGGTGTAAGCCATCCCGTCGCCCGCCTGGGTGTACGTGGACCAGCCGAGCCGGGCGCCGTCGGCGGTGACGAACCAGACCGGGTCGGCGTAGTCGCCGTTGGACCACCGGATCGCGCCGCTCGTGCGGGTCACGCGCTGGATCGCGTCGGCGTCGACCTCGCCGCCCACGTCATCGGCCGCGGACTCCCGGGCTTCGGTCGCGGCGAGATCCGGCGCGGTGGCGAGGTCGGACGTCAGGTCGGCGAGACCGCTGATGGGAGCGCCCTGCAGCGCGATCAGCTGGCCGTCGGGGGCGACGTGGGCGCGCAGGCCGTTGCCGAAGACAGGAATGCCGTCGATCTTCTGGATCCACGACAGGTGGCGGATGCCGGCCGGGTCGCGGTAGCTCGAACGCAGCTCAAACGTGCCGACGTCGCCAGCCGTCAGGCCCAGGGCGTCGAGGTTGTCGCGTACGTAGCTCAAGACGACGTCGGTGACCGACCGGTCGCTGCGCCCGGTGAGGTAACCGTCGAGCGACGACAGGTTGTCCGGCGTGCCGGTCACGGAGTCGATCGAGACGATCGGCGCCGAGCCCGCGAGTCGGCGCAGCGCGCGGGTGCTGGCCGAACTGGCGTCGGCGACGGTGGACAGCGCGAGTGACATCTCGGCAGTGCTCGGCGGCTTGCGGGCGTCGTAGAAGCCCATGCGCTCGCGGGTACTCGGTGACGTGTCGGTCGGGAGTGCGGCGGAGGCTGCCGCGCTCTGCGGAGCCTGCGACGCGGTGCCCGCTGACGCGACTCCCGCGATTCCGATCGCGGTCGAGGTCGCGGCGAGACCGGCGACTAGTCCCTTGAGATGCCACCGAGACATGGGGCGCGCTCCATTCGAAGGAGGGATGGAATTCAGGGTCGAACGCTGACTCTAAGCAATCCGTCCTGGTCTGACCAGAGGTAACCCGCGCATCGTACGGACAGCCGGGTTCACGCCCGAAAGCAGGGTGGTCGTCCGCTTTTCGAGGTATTTGCAGCGATCGCCCCGGTGTGGTGGCCGTCCCCAGTGTTGGCGCGAGTCTGCGCCAACACCCGTTCGGGCCTGCGGTTTCGCGCCAACGCTTGCGCTGGGCCGACGGAATTCGGGTCGATGCGAACCTCGCGGCGCTGTCGGGTGTCTGGACGGGTGCACGCTCACCGGGAGGACGCATGCCTTCTGCCGTACGCCGGTCCGGCCGGCTCGCTGTGCTTTGCCTGGCGTCGACCCTCGTTGCGGCAGCAGCGTCGGCGACCGGCTCGACCGAACCTCGCTTCGAGCCCGGCGGTGTCGATGTCGGCGACTATCTCGTGAAGGGATGCGGCAACGGCGGCTACGACGTCGCGCACTACGCGATCGAGCTGCGCTATCGGCCGGCGACCGGAGTCTTGTCGGGCACGACCACGATCCGGGCGCGGGCGACGCAGGACCTGTCCCGGTTCGATCTCGATTTCGCCTTGCCCGTGCGCGATGTGACGGTCGACGGCGTCCGAGCCGACTTTGCTCTCGAGGCCCGGGCCGGCGAGCCCGGGCGCGAGTTGGTCGTGACGCCGGCTACCGGCATCGCCGACGGCGACCGCATGACGGTGGCGGTCGCGTACTCCGCCAAGCCGGCCGAGGCGAAGGTGTCCGGCTACACCGAGTGGAACGAGACCGAGACCGGTGTCAACGTCTGGAACGAGCCGACCGACGCGTCGCAGTGGTGGTTTCCGGGCAACGACCACCCAAGCGACTTGGCGGCGTACGACGTCACCGTGACGACGCCCGATCGGCTGAAGACGCTCACCAACGGGCGCCGAATCTCGCGGGTCTTGCACGACGGATTGGTGACGTCGCACTGGCGGTCCGGCCCGATGCCGACGCATCTCACGTTTCTCGCGATCGGCGACTACACCGTCGAGAGGGGGCGAGTCGCCGGGCTGCCGGCCTGGTACGCGTTCGAGCGCGGCGGCGGCGTTTACGTCGACCGGGCCGTTGCCGACGTACGCCGGACGCCGGGCGTGATCCGCTTCCTCAGCCGGCCGTTCGGTCCGTACCCGCTGGGCAGTGCCGGCGGCGTCGTCAGCCGTACGCCTCATGCCACGTCGTACGAAACGCAGACCCGCCCGCAGTACACCGCCCTGATGTGGCAGTACAACGCGCACAACATGTGGGTCGTGGTGCATGAGCTCGCGCACCAGTGGTTCGGTGACAGCGTCACGATCCGGCGGTGGCGGCACATCTGGCTGGCGGAGGGGTTCGCGACCTACGCCGAGTGGCTGTGGTCCGGCGCGCACGGCACCGGGTCGCCGCAGCGGCTGTTCGTCTCCGACTACCGCCTGTATGACAAGGACGATCCGTTCTGGCGGATGGCGGTGACGCATCCGTGGTTCCCACTAGTTTCGCAGGTCTACGAGCGCGGCGCCATGACGTTGCAGGCGCTACGCAACAAGGTCGGCGGCCAGACGTTCTTCAGGATCGTGCGGAGCTGGGTGCGTGAGTACGCCGGGCAGACCGCCTCGACCCGAGACTTCGTGGCGTTGGCCGAACGGGTGAGCCGACGCCAACTCGACCGGTTCTTCGACGTGTGGCTGCGGATGCGCGAGCGGCCGGCGCCCACCGTCCGCAACGGCTTCCCGGCCGACCTGGGGCCGCGGGCCACCCCGAAAGTGTTGGCGCAGATTCGCGCCAACTCTTCGTCAGACCTGCGGTTTCGCGCCAACAGTCGGCTGCCCGGTGCCGCCGATCCGTCGTGACAGGTCGGCCGCCGTCGTACGCACGTCGCCGACGAGGCGCTCTGGGTCGAGGCCAGCGTCCGACTCGTACGTGACGGCGACCGACGCCAGCGGGTGTCCGCCATGCTCGGTCACGGCGGCGGCGACCGACGCGAATCCGGCGGTGACCTCGCCGTCCTCGGTCGCGTAGCCGCGGGCCCGGGTGTCGACGAGCAGCCGACGTAGCCTCGACGGTGACGGCGGGCCGAGGCCGCGTCGGTCGACGAACGCGTCGCGGTCGGGAAACAGCGCACGGACCTGACTCGCCGGCAGCGCGGCGAGGATCGCGCGTCCGCTCGCCGTTAGCTGCGCCGGCAGCCGGACTCCGACGTCGGTGACCAGTGGTGGCCGACCCGGGGCCCGCTCCTCCAGGACGTAAAGCACCTCGCGGCCGTGCAGGACGGCAAGATGCGCCGACTCGCCGACGGTGTCGACCAGCCGCGCCAACGGTACCCGGGCCAACCGCTGCAGGGACTGGCTGCGTGCGTATCCGGCGCCGACCTCGAACGCGGCGACGCCGAGGCCCCAGCTGCGATCGTCGGGGAAGTGCGTCACGAAGCCCTCGGCCCGCATCGCTTGAAGCAGGGCGTACGCCGACGACCGAGGGAGATGGACCGCGGACGCGATCCGGCCCGCCGACGCCGGACCTCGCTGGGTGGCGAGGAACCGCAGCACCCGGAGCGTCGACGTCGCGGACGGGACCGGCCGGCTCATGTTGGTCGCCGCAGCCGAGTTGTCAGGCGCATGTGGACCCAGGGCTCCATATGCGCCTGACAACTCTGTGGGGCCGGCTCATGTCGTCAGCGTAGGTCGAGACTGTCTCGGATACGAGACAACAACCGGGCGTGGGCGCTGGCCGGACCGCGTCGGACGGCGTGCAATGGAGACATGAGTACGAAGGCATCTCCTGCGGTCACGATCGACGTCGGGCCGCTGACGCCGGATGACGTCGTCGCGGTCGCCCGCCACGGCGCCCCGGTCGAACTCTCCGATGCGGCGGTGGCCGCGATCGACCAGAGCCGGGCCGCGATCGACAAGCTCGCCGCGTCGCCGACTCCGACGTACGGCGTGTCCACCGGCTTCGGGGCGCTGGCGACCCGCCACATCGCGCCGGAGCGCCGCGCCCAACTGCAACGCAGCCTGGTGCGGTCGCACGCCGCCGGGTCGGGCCCCGAAGTCGAACGCGAGGTCGTGCGCGCCCTGATGCTGTTGCGACTGTCGACGCTCGCCACCGGCCGCACCGGCGTCAGACTCGAAACGGCGCGGTCGATCGCCGGACTCCTCAACGCCGGCGTGACACCGATCGTCCACGAGTACGGGAGCCTCGGCTGTTCGGGCGACCTGGCCCCGCTGGCCCATTGCGCACTGGCGCTGATCGGCGAGGGCGGCGTCCGCGATGCCGACGGACGACGCCGCCCGGCGGGCGATGCCCTCGACGCCATCGGTCAACCGCCCGTCGAGTTGGAGTCGAAGGAGGGCCTCGCCCTCATCAACGGCACCGACGGCATGCTCGGCATGCTCCTGCTGGCGCTGCATGACCTCGAGACCCTGGTCAAGACGGCCGACGTCGCGGCGGCGATGAGCGTGGAGGGGTTGCTCGGCACCGACCGGGTGTACGCCGCCGACCTGCAGGAGTTGCGACCGCATCCGGGTCAAGCCCGGTCGGCGGCAAACCTGCGTCGGCTGCTCGAAGGGTCGCCGATCATGGACAGTCATCGTGGGCCCGACTGCAACCGGGTCCAGGACGCCTATTCGCTGCGCTGCGCTCCCCAGGTGCATGGGGCGGCACGAGACTCGTTCGAGCACGCGGCACTCGTCGCGTCTCGCGAGCTGGCCAGCGCCGTCGACAATCCGGTGGTGCTGCCGGACGGTCGGGTCGAGTCCAACGGCAACTTCCACGGGGCGCCGGTCGCCTACGCGTTGGACTTCTGCGCGATCCCGATCGCCGACGTGGCGAGCATGTCGGAGCGGCGAACCGACCGCTTCCTCGACAAGGCCCGCAACCACGACCTGCCGCCGTTCCTCGCCGACGATCCCGGTGTCGACTCCGGCCTGATGATCGCGCAGTACACGGCAGCCGGCATGGTGTCCGAGCTCAAGCGGCTGGCCGCCCCAGCGTCGGTCGACTCGATCCCGAGCAGCGCCATGCAGGAGGACCACGTGTCGATGGGCTGGTCGGCGGCCCGCAAGCTGCGCCGCGCCCTCGACGGTCTGACTCGCGTGTTGGCGATCGAGCTGGTCACGGCCGCCCGAGGCATCGACCTCCGGGCACCGCTAGGGCCCGGGCCGGGGACCGGCGCCGTGGTGAGCCTGCTCCGATCGCACGGGGTCCCCGGGCCGGGGCCGGACCAGCACCTCGCGCCCGCGATCGAGTCGGCGGTCGGCCTCGTACGGTCGGGTGCGGTCGTCGACGCGGTGGAGTCGGCGCTCGGGTCGGCGATGGAGTAGGGAAGCGTGTGGAGTTGTCAGGCACATGTTGAGCTGGGGGTCCATATGCGCCTGACAACTCGGCGAAGAGAGAGGAACAGTGATGGTGCGGGCAACGCGAGGGACTGAGCTGACGGCGCGGGGGTGGCAGACCGAGGCGCCCCTCCGCATGCTGATGAACAACCTCGATCCCGAGGTCGCCGAGCATCCGGAGGAGCTCGTCGTCTACGGCGGTTCGGGGAAGGCCGCCCGCGACTGGGCCAGCTACGACGCGCTCGTACGCACGCTCACGACCCTCGACGCCGACGAGACGATGCTGGTGCAGTCGGGCCGGCCGGTCGGCGTCATGCGTACCCACGAGTGGGCGCCGCGCGTCCTGATCGCCAACTCCAACCTGGTCGGCGACTGGGCGACGTGGCCGGAGTTTCGGCGACTCGAGGCGCTCGGTCTCACGATGTACGGCCAGATGACGGCTGGGTCGTGGATCTACATCGGCACGCAGGGCATCTTGCAGGGAACGTACGAGACGTTTTCCGCGGTCGGCGCCAAGAAGTACGACGGCAGCCTCGCCGGCACGGTCACGCTGACCGCTGGGCTCGGTGGCATGGGCGGCGCCCAGCCGTTGGCCGTGACGATGAACGGCGGCGTCGCGATCTGCGTCGAGGTCGACGAGTCGCGGATCCAGCGGCGGCTCGACCATGCGTACCTCGACGTCCGGGCCGACTCGGTCGACGACGCCCTCCGGCAGGCCGAGGCCGCCAAAGCGGAGCGTCGGCCGCTGTCGATCGGCGTGCTCGGCAACGCCGCCGACATCGTGCCCGATCTGCTCCGTCGAGGTGCGCCGATCGACATCGTGACCGATCAGACCAGCGCCCATGACCCGTTGATGTACCTGCCGAGTGATGTCGCGTTCGACGACTGGATCCCCTTGCGTACAAAGGATCCCGCGGGCTTCACCGAACGCGCTCGAGAGTCGATGGCGGTCCATTGTGAGGCGATGGTGGGGTTCGCCGACGCGGGTGCCGAGGTGTTCGACTACGGCAACTCGCTGCGGGCCGAGGCACGTGAGGGCGGCTTCGAGCGGGCCTTCGACTACCCGGGCTTCGTCCCCGCCTACATCCGACCGCTGTTTTGCGAAGGCAAGGGTCCGTTCCGCTGGGCAGCGCTGTCCGGCGACCCGGCCGACATCGCTGCGACCGACCGGGCCGTGCTCGACCTCTTCCCCGACAACGAACCACTCGCGCGATGGATCCGGGCGGCCGGTGAGCGGGTGCAGTTCCAGGGATTGCCGGCGCGGATCTGCTGGCTGGGCTACGGCGAGCGCCATCTCGCCGGCATGCGGTTCAACGACATGGTCGGCTCGGGCGAGCTGAAGGCGCCGATCGTGATCGGGCGCGACCACCTCGACTGCGGATCGGTGGCCTCGCCCTATCGCGAGACCGAGGCCATGCTCGACGGCTCCGACGCGATCGCCGACTGGCCGCTGCTCAACGCCATGGTCAACGTCGCATCCGGTGCGACCTGGGTGTCGATCCACCACGGCGGCGGTGTCGGCATCGGCCGCTCGATCCACGCCGGTCAGGTGGTCGTCGTCGACGGGACCGAGCTGGCGGCGGCCAAGGCCGAGCGGGTGCTCACCAACGACCCCGGCATGGGAGTGATCCGGCATGTCGACGCTGGGTACGACCGGGCCGAGTCGGTCGCGTCCGAGCGCGGCGTACGCACCCCCATGCGCGAGACCTGACGACGCATCGGTACGCGGTCGTCGCGCGCATGAGCTGGATCAACATGCCGCGGCGGGCTGTGGTGACCCGGTGGGCGATTACTGTCCGTGTCATGCTTCCCGATCCGGGTGGGGGCAGCGCAATGTTGTTTCCCCACTACACACCGACGCCGGAGGCGGTCATCGAGTCCGCCGCCGGCGTTCTCTTGGCGGCTGGCCAGGTCGACCGCGTGCGCCAAACCGTCCTCGGCGAGTCCAAGCAGGCCCAGGGCGCCGTCGGCGGCGACCTCGAGATCCCGATGGCGGAGGCTCCGCTGCCGGTCGACGCCACGGCTGACGAGATCACGCTGGCATCCCGCTTCGCCGCCGGCGCCCTCTCGAAGTTCGCCGAGGCCATCACCACCTACGACTCGGGCGTCGACGGCCTCAACCGGGAGTGGAACGCGCTCCCGGCCGACGCGACCGCCGAGCAGCGCGAGTCCCTCCGGGGTGACCTGATCAAACGAGAGGGGCGGCCCGAGGCGACGCTCGACGGCGAGGCCCGCACCGTTGCCGCCATGCTCGACAGAGGTCCCAACGAGCGCGACATCAAGGCGCTGGAGGCGGCCGGCCTGATGCCGACCAAGGACCTCCAGCTCGGTTCTGCGGTCGAGCCTCCGATCCTTGTCAAGGTGGGCGACGAATATGTCGTGATGGGATCGAGCGACGCCGATCACGTCCAGGTGATCGCGAACGACGACGGCAGCTTCACGATCCGAGTCGGCACCCTCGTGAACGGCTCGATGGTCTACCGCAGCGAGCGGGTCCCACCGGGACAGACCAACCTCGAGATCCGGACGTACGACGGCAACGACGTCATCGAGGTCCCGCCCGAGGTGAAGCTCAACATCCGGGCGTACGCGGGTAGCGGCGACGACAACTACTTCGGCGGCGGCCATCCGGGCGCTTCCGTCGGCGGCAGCGGCAGCGACTACATCGACCTGGGCGAGGGCGACGATGTCGCGTTCGCCGGCGCCGGTCACGACACGATCATCGGCGGCGACGGCAAGGACGTCATCGACGGCCAGGACGGACAGGACACGATCCGGGGCGGCGACGGCTTCGACACGATCTACGGCGGTCAAGGCATGGACATCCTCGACGGTCAGGGCGGTGACGACTACGTCGAAGGCGGCTCGGACGACGACATCGTCGACGGCGGCGACGGCAACGACACGCTGTCGGGCGGACGCGGCGATGACATCCTCGGTGGCGGCGAAGGCAACGACCACATGTTCGGCGGTCGTGGCAGCGACGTCTACGACGGCGGCGCCGGCTACGACGATGTCGTCGCCGAGCGGGGCGAAGTCACAGTGGACACCGCCCCGGCGACCATCATCGAGCTGGTCGGCTCCCCAGGCGACGATGCGATCGAGCTCTACAAGCCGGACTGGATGACCGACGAGCAGTACGAAGCGTGGCAGGAGCGGATCGACTCCGACCTCGAGCTGATCCGGACGACGCCGAACGGCCGCGAGGGTCTGGAGGCGCTCGACGACGCCTACGAGGACAGCGACCAGGGCTGGAACCCGTTCGACAGCGGCAGCCACATTCGGATCGCGCCGTACGTCGACACCGATCCGGACAACAGCGGGATCGACCCGCAGCGCAACGACGGCTTCTCTGTCGAGGACTGGATGCAGGGTGTTGACCGTCTGGGTGGCAACTACGCTTCGCCTCCGGGTGGCGCGTACGACGATGAAGCGCTGGTCAACTACGGACCCACGCACTACCAGGCACTCGACGAGCGGCCGCCGGTGGTCAGTCTCTACCACGAGCTGGCGCACTCCTACGACCAGATCTCCGGAGGTACGCCTGAGGGGGAGTGGACCGAGCAACGCGTCGACGAGCACGGCAATGTGATCGACGAGTCGAAGACCAACAAGGCCGAGTTCAACTCGACCGGCTTCGACCTCGACGGCGACGGCGACTACGACACGCTCGACTCCGATGGCGGGCGGGACCACCCGGGTGCCCTGACCGAGAACGCGCTGCGCGACGACCTCGGGTGGGACAACCGCGAGTCCTACACCTACGTCCCGGGTCAGGACGAAGATGTCATCGTGATAGTCGAAGACGACGACGGCCACCGACACCGGGTGACGATTCGAGACTGATGATCAGACGATCGACGGCAGCGATTCTCGCCACGCTCACGGCGCTGGCGCTGGCATCGTGCGGCAACGACCGGGCCGACTCCGATCCCGTCTCGGACGACCCGCCGACCGGATCGCAGAGCGTCGGCCCGGATGTCTCCGACGAGGTGTCGCTCCGCCTCGCCCAAGGTGGCGGCAGCACGACCTTGTCCGCGTCGAACGACGGTGCCGACGAGTCGTTCGTCCTGCTTCCGGTGGGTGAACCCGAGCGCTCCGAATCCGCCGATGGCACGACTCTGACCTACGTACGGCCGGAGTCTGAGCAAGTCGGCGAGGAGCCGGACCTGTACGAGGCGGTCGCCGTGCCGGCGGGTTCCACTCGGTCGCTCGATCCGTCCACGATCGGCGACTGGACGGTTGCGGTCCGGGTCTGCCTCGAGGTCGTGCCGACCGACGATCTCGCGGCCTCCGGCGATGGTGGCGCCGTTCGGGTCCAGGGCCGCGAAAGCGGCACGGCGCCGGTGGTTGCTTGCTCGGGCTATAGCACCATCGACTAGGGGCAGCGTCGGCGAATCAGCCGACGACCGGAGGAACGAACCGACAGGTCGGCCGCTTCGCGTGGGCCGGGTCGAGCGCGTTGCGGACCAGCCGGATCGCGATCGGATCGTAGGGGACGCCGAGGTGGTCGGTGTGGTCGTCCGTGCAGACCTTTTGCAGCGTGATGTTGCGGAGGCCGCCGTCGTGGAGGAACGCGTTGGAGTACGGCACGACGACCTCGTCGTACGTGGTCACGATCGTCGTGTACCGCACGCTGGGCACCGTGTCGTCGCCCCGGTTGAGGTCGTCGAGAAACAGCGAGCCGACCGTCTGTTGCACGCACGACTGGCACGGGGCGCCGAACACGGCGGCGCCGCCGGGGAGACTCGCGACGAGCGGCAGCACGCCGTAGAGCGTCGTGCCGTAGTTGGACGGCGCGAGCCCGATGAGCCGATGGACGTACCTGCTGCCGTTCAGCCGCTGCAGGTAATAGCGCGGCATCATCCCGCCTTGCGAGTGACCGACGATGTCGACCTCGCGTGCGCCGGTCGCGCGAATGACCCGGTCGACGAAGTGCTGCAGCTGATAGGCGGAATTCACGATGTCGCCCATGCCGCGGAACGGCGTTGCCATCATGTCGCTGTAGTTGAGCGCGAATACGCAATAGCCGTCGCGCGCCAGCCGGGGAGCCAGCTCGGACCACGTCGTGTAGCGGTTTTCGGCCGTGCCGTGGACGAGTACGACCGGATGCGGATGCCGTGCGCCCGGCCGACAGTTCCAGTCGTTCGCGCCGGGCGGGCTGGCATCGGCGTTGAGGGCGCTGTAGAGCAGGGCGGCGACGTAGTTGGTCTGTCGTGGTCCGTTGTCGGCGGCCGCTGGACCTGCCGTCAGGCCGAGGGTCAGGCCGACCGTGACGAGGGCGACGGCGATCTGGCGACGAAGGTGACGCATGCGGGCTCCCCGAGTCGATTACTGCCCGGTAACCCTATCCTCCCCACCGGCCCCGATGGACGACCTCGTCGAGGGGACGCCGGCGCTCGGTGGCCGCGGAGCCACGTACGAGTTCGTCGGCCGGGCGCCCGAGGGCGACGACACCGATCGGGTGGTGATCGCGAGGGATGCCGAACTCGGCCCGTACACCGTCGATCTGATCCGGCGGCACTCCAAAGAAGCAGCCGCCCAGGCCTTCGTCGACGGCGGTGAGGAGGATCAGGAGGGCGGCCATGCCGGCATCCATGTCCCAGTACGGCGTCGGCCAGCGCGCCTCGTCACGGTCGGTCCACCCCTTGTCGGACTCGGCGTAGCGATCGAGGTAAGCGGCCTTGCACGACAGCGGAATGATCAGCACCGGCGCTCGTCGCATGCCCTCGAGCCAGAGATCCGGCTCGTCGTCGGCGTCGGTGGTCACTCGCCAGAAACGCTCGATGTCGTCGGGGCGATCGAGCACCACGAACGCCCACCCCTGGCTGAAGCCGGCGCTCGGCGCCCGTACCGCGTTGGCGAGCGCGCGGTCGACGACACCCGGATCGACCGGCTCGCCGGTGAAGTTACGGACCATGCGGCGCCGACGGACGACGGTGGAGTACTCCATGCCGCCGACCCTATTTCCCGCCGACCTTGCGCGTCCCGCCCACTTCCTCCCGCCGACCTTGCGCGAACGTCCCACTTCTTCCCGCCGACCTTGCGCGAACGTCCCACTCCCTCGCGCCGAGGTTGCGCGAACGTCCCACTTCTTCCCGCCGAGGTTGCCCGTCTTGTCCAAACCTTTCCCGCGGGCCTGCTGTTGCCGGGAGATTTGCGTCTTCGGCGACGGCCAGGTGCCGTTTCCCGGCAACAGTTGCACTCGCGGGGTTGGATCCGACGTGGCTCGAGAACTGTTGGCGAGTTTGTATGGTGTCCGGCTGACTTCGTGTCCGAACTCGCCAGAGGTGCGGGCTGCGAGCCGAAGGAGCGGGACGGACGCGCGATCTCGGCGCGAGGAAGCGGGCAGGACGCGCAAGGTCGGCGGGAAGAAGTGGGACGTTCGCGCAAGGTCGGCGCGAAGGAGTGGGCAGGACGCGCAAGGTCGGCGCGAGGGACATGGTCTGAGACGATGCCTCGGTGGGTGACGCGACGCTGCACACGATGTGGGACGACCTCCACCCGATCGGCCGCGACCGGGGCACCGGGGGTTATCGGCGTTATGCGTGGACCGATGCCGACCTGACGATGCGCGAGTGGTTCGCAGGTGAGGCAGACCGGCGAGGAATGGGCCTGACGGAGGACGGCAACGGCAACCAATTCGCCTGGTGGGGTGATCCGTCCGACGGCGACTCGGTCCTGACCGGATCGCATCTCGACTCGGTGCCGCAGGGTGGCGCGTACGACGGCCCACTGGGTGTCGTGTCGGGGTTCGCCGCCGTCGATACCCTGCGGGCACAGGGTTTCCAGCCGGCTCGACCGATCGGCGTCGCCAACTTCGTCGATGAGGAGGGGAGTCGCTTCGGCGTCCCGTGTGCTGGATCGCGGCTGCTCACGGGAGCGCTCTCGGCCGAGCGAGCACGCGCGTTGCGCGACCGGGACGGGCGCTCCCTCGACGAGGTGCTGCACGGCCGCAATCGCGACCCCGAACAGCTCGGGCCGGACCCCGAACTCCTCGGCCGGATCGGCGCGTACGTCGAGTTGCACGTCGAGCAGGGCCGCGGCCTGATCGAGGAGGACGCGGCCATCGGCGTCGCGTCGGCGATCTGGCCGCACGGACGGTGGCGGTTCGAGTTCCACGGCCGGGCCGACCACGCCGGCACCACCCGCATGGCCGACCGGAACGATCCGATGCTGACCTACGCGATGACCGCCCTCGCCGCCAACAAGCAGGCCCGTCTCGCCGATGCGCGGGCGACGTTCGGTCGAGTCGAGGTGGAGCCGAACGGGACCAATGCGATCCCGTCCCTTGTACGAGCCTGGCTCGATGCCCGAGCGTCCGACGAGGACACCGTGACGTCGATGGTGACCACGATCGAGCGACTGGCGTCGGAGCGGGCCGGGCGCGACGGCACCCGAATCGAGGTCGAGGCGGAGTCGACCAGCGGCACCACGACGTTCGACGCCGCCCTTCGCCACCGGATCGTGACCGCGATCGCCGGTCCCAACGGTGATCCGGTGCCGGTCCTGCCGACCGGCGCGGGCCACGACGCCGGCATCCTCTCGGCGGCCGGCGTACCGACGGCGATGCTGTTCGTCCGCAACCCGACGGGGATATCGCACGCGCCCGACGAGTACGCGGAGCCGGCCGACTGCGAGGCGGGTGTCGTGGCGCTGACCCGCGTACTCGAAGACCTGGCGTCCCGATGAGCCGGACGGCCGAGCCGCCGTTGCGCCGTCGGCTCGGCCTGCTCGCGACCGCTGCGATCGCCGTCGGCCCGGCAACGGTGGCGGCGACGGCGCTGCGTTTCGACGGCGAGCTGACCGAGCGACTTCCGGTGTGGTGGCGGCTCGACCAGACCGTCGCGGCAACCGCGGACACGACCGTGGTGGCCGTCGGGTGCGCTGCGGTCGGAGGCGTCGCGACTGGCGCCGCCGTGATGGTGAGCCTTGGCGGCGGCCGCTGGGGTTTTCACGCTCAGCGGCTGACCCTCGTCGGTCTCGGTGCGCTGTCCGGTCTCGTCAGTGGCCTGTGGTGGACCGACATGGGTCTCGTGCTCGACGCCGGCGTCTTCGCCGACCCGCAGGCGATCTCCGCGCCGACCTGGGACCTCTGGTGGCCGCTCATCTGGCTCGTGATGCTTGCGCTCGCGGTCGTGCTGGCCTGCGGCTCACCGCCCGCGATGTCGGTCGACCGGCCGCCCGACCCATCCCTGCCGCGAGTCGAGTTGCCCGAAGACGAGTCGGTCGTATGGCGCTGCGACCTGGTCGCCGTCGGCTTCGGCGGGCTCGCCGCGGTGATGGCCGTGGTCGGCGCTTCCACTTACTTGGCCAATCCCGCGGCCGCGGCGTTTTGCTGGCTCCTCGCGGCCGTCGCGGCGGCGTTTGCCCGGACCCGGATTCGGATCGACGAGTCCGGCGTACGACTCACGCCGTGGGGTCTGCCGCTGCGGCGCCTCGCGACGTACGAGGTCATCGTCGACGCCCGCGCCGAAATGGTGCGTCCGCTGCGCTGGCGGGGTCGGGGCTACCACGTCCTGCCCGGGGCCGCCGGCTGGATCCCACGGACCCGGCTCGGCCTCGTCCTATCGCTGGCCGACGGCCGCCGCTATGGGATCGCGATGGACCAAGCCGAAGTCGCGGCCGGCATCATCAATGCCATGCTCGATCGGCGACGTGCACCGAAGGAGGCGCCGACGTGACGGCGTACTGGTGCGAACGCGCCTGGCTCGACCCCGATCGCGGCCTCGCCGACTCCCTCGTCGTCACGACCGACGCCGGCCGGATCGCGGCGGTCGACGCCGGTCGCCAGGCGCCATCGGGCGCGGTTCGGCTCGCCGGCGTGACGATCCCCGGCCTCGCCAACTGTCATAGCCACGCGTTTCACCGGGCTTTGCGAGGCCGGACGCAGCGGGTGTCCGGCTCGTTTTGGACCTGGCGCGACCAGATGTACGCGGCCGCCGACCTACTCGACCCGGGCGCCTACTACCGCCTGGCCCGGGGGATCTTTGCCGAGATGGCCCTGGCGGGCATCACCTGCGTCGGCGAGTTTCACTACCTGCATCACGATCCGGCCGGCCGGCCGTACGACGACGCCAACGCCTTCGGCCAGGCCCTGATCGCGGCGGCCCGCGACGTCGGCATCCGGATCGCGTTGCTCGACACGTGCTACCTCGCGGCCGGGTTCGGTCGTGACCCCGAGGGCGTTCAGCGGCGGTTTTCCGACGGCGATGCCTACCGATGGGCCGATCGGGTCGAAGCACTGGCGGAGTCCCATGCCGACGCGAGCGATGTCGTCGTCGGGGCGGCCATCCACTCCGTGCGCGCGGTGCCGGCCGACCAGATCGGTGTCGTGGCCGCATGGGCTGGCCGGCACCACGCGCCCCTGCACGTGCACGTGTCGGAGCAGCCGGCCGAAAATACTGACTGCCGGGCAGCGACCGGCCGGACTCCGACCGAGCTCCTCGAAGAGCACGGCGCCCTCGGGCCGTTGACCTCGGCGGTGCACGCGACCCATCTGTCATGGCGGGACGTCGCCCAGCTCGGGTCGGCCGGCGGGTACGTCTGCTTCTGTCCGACGACCGAGCGCGACCTCGCCGACGGCATCGGCCCGTCGACCGCGTTGCGCAACGCCGGCGCAACCCTGACCCTCGGGTCGGACAGCCACGCGATCGTCGACCCGTTCGAGGAGATGCGCGCGGTCGAGCTCGACGAACGTCTCTCGTCGCGGCAGCGCGGGTCGTGGACGGCGTCGGACCTGTTGCGGGCCGGGACGGTGGACGGGCATCGGTCACTCGGATTCGACGACGCCGGAACGATCGCGGTCGGCGCCTGGGCCGATCTGGTGACGGTGGCGACCGACACGGTCCGAACGGCGGGCACCGGCGGCGCGGTCGAGGGCGTCGTCTTCGCGGCGACGGCGGGCGACGTCTCCGACGTGGTCAGCGGGGGTGTCCGGATCGTCGCCGACCGGGTTCATCAAAAAGTCCCCGACGTCGCCGCCGAGCTGGCCGCGACCATCGACGACCTCTGGGCGGACGCATGAAGCCCCACCCACCCTCTCGCTCCGACCTTGCGCGTCCCGCCCACTTCTTCCCGCCGACCTTGCGCGTCCCGCCCACTTCTTCCCGCCGACCTTGCGCGTCCCGCCCACTTTCTCGCGCGAAACGGTAGACGACTGCGGTAGGGAGGACGCATGACGAGTGTGTTGCTGACGGGCATCGGTGAGCTGGTGACCAACGACCCGACGGAGGGCGACCGGACGCCGCTCGGTCTGGTCCGTGACGCCGCGCTGGTGGTCGACGGCAATCGGGTCGGCTGGGTCGGCGAACGCATCCACGCTCCCGACGCCGACACGAGCGTCGACGTCGCCGGACGCGTCGTGATCCCAGGCTTCGTCGACTCACACAGTCACCTCGTGTTCGCCGGCGATCGGGCCGCGGAGTTTGCCGCCCGGATGACGGGGGAGCCCTATACGGCCGGCGGGATCCGTACGACCGTCGCTGCGACCCGGGCGGCGACCGACGAGACCCTGACCGACGGAGTACGCCGGCTGGTTGCCGAGATGACGCGGCAAGGAACGACGACGGTCGAGATCAAGAGCGGATACGGCCTGACGGCGCATGACGAGTCGCGGGCGTTGGCCGTGGCGAGAGGGTTCACCGAGGAGACGACGTACCTCGGGGCGCACGTCGTGCCGAGCGAGTACGTCGACGACGTCGCCACGTACGTCGAGCTCGTCGCCGGGCCGATGCTCGAGGCGTGCCGGCCGTACGCCCGCTGGATCGACGTCTTCTGCGAGGACGGTGCGTTCGACGCCGATCAGGCGCGGGCGATCCTGACCGCGGGGGCGGCCGTCGGACTGGGCGCTCGGATGCACGCCAACCAGCTCGGCCCCGGGCCCGGAGTGCAGGTCGCCTGCGAGGTCGGCGCCGCATCGGCCGACCACTGCACGTACCTGACCGACGCCGATGTCGACGCGCTGGCGAGCTCCGGCGTTGTGGCGACACTGCTGCCAGGAGTGGAGTTTTCGACCCGGTCGCCCTATCCCGATGCGCGGCGGCTGCTCGGCGCCGGTGTGACCGTGGCGATCGCCACCGACTGCAATCCGGGGTCGTGCTTCACGTCGTCGATGCCGCTGTGCGTCGCATTGGCCGTCCGCGAGATGCGCATGTCACCGGCCGAGGCGTTGTGGGCCGCGACCGCGGGTGGCGCCCGCGCGCTCCGTCGCGACGCCGTCGGACACCTCGGGGTCGGCGCGGTCGCTGACCTCGTCGTGCTCGACGCTCCGTCCTACATCCACCTCGCCTACCGCCCCGGTGTGCCGCTTGTCAGGGCGGTCTGGCGCGGCGGGCGGCAGGTGTTCTGAGCCAACGTCCTCGACGTCCGGCCTCGCGGTCATGTGGTGCAGGCGGCCCAGCCGTTGGGGGCGTCGGGGACCGCGGTCGCCGCACCGCGAGTTCGGTCGTACGTCGTCCCTTCGGGCAGCGCCGAGCTTCGATCGATCGAGAGGATCTCCTGGCGGCTGTCGAGGTTGTCGAGGTCGTCGATCACGACGAGCGTGTGGTCGCCGACGTCGGACTCGTAGCCGGCCAGCTCGCCGGTCGGCAACGTCCACAGCTGAGCCATCGGGACGTCGAGGGTCTCGGTCTCGCTGCTCGCGACGTCGACCTTCAACAGTTCGGTGTCGGCGAGTTGGGTGTCGTCGTCGGCGAAGTACGACACCGCGATCGACCCGTCGTCGTCGACCCAGGCCGGCGGACCGTACGCGTCCACCGACAGGGGTATCGATCCGGATCGCGTCCCGTCGGCGCTGGCCCAGTAGAGCGTGCTGCCTTCGGACTCCTCGGACGCTATCCAGGCCAGCCGTTCGCCGTCGGACGACCAGGCCGGGCCGGCTTCGTACAGGGTGGTCGAGCCGGGTAGCGGCAGTAGCTCGCCTCCGTCGGCCGAGACGACCATGACCTGGTGGACGTCGCCGGGTTTGGCGCCGGGCTCGGTGAAGCCGCTGTTGCGGACGAAGGCGACGCGCGATCCGTCGGGTGACCAGACCGCGCCGGTGTCCCAGCGGGGCGCGCCGTCGTCGCGTTCGGGCGAATCGTTCGCCGGGGTCAGCAGCGGTCGCTGATGTGAACCGTCACCGTCCATGACGTACAGCCGATAGCGCGAATAGCCGGCGCTCTCAGGGTCGCCCTCCGAACCGCGTTGGAAGACGATCGACTGTCCGTCCGGCGATACGGCGGGCGCACTGGCGGCGTCATCGTCGGTCAGCCGCGCCTCGGCGTCGTCGTGCCAGGCGTGGACCGCCTCCGGGTACGCCGGACTCGCGGTGTCGACGATCCGCGAGTAGACCCAGATCAGGTTTTCGGGATCGCATGGATCCGTCCCGGCTTCGGAGCTCGCTCCGTCGCACCCCAGGGACGCGGCGGCGACTCCGCAGGCGGCGGCTGCGATCACATATCGGACCATCTCGGCACGGTAGCGGCCGCGGGGTCGACCGCCGCCCCAACCGCCGTCAAGTGCAGCAGGCGTCGCCGGTCCGCGGGGTCTGACCCTCCAGCTCGGCGCCGGCATCGGCCAGCACGGTGTAGATCTCCCATCGGCCGCTGCCCTGCCCGTCGACCCAGAACTTGTCCTGGCGGGCGTAGCAGCAGGTCGTGTCGCGTTCGTCCACCGAGGCCAGGCCGCGCTCGGCCAGCCGTCGCTGTGTCGTGTCGACGTCGTCGCTCGTGGGGAGCTCGACTCCGAGGTGGTTGAGCGTGCCGCCCTCACCTGGGTTTTCGAACAGGGCGAGCTTGAGCGGAGGCTGGTCGACGGCGAAGTTGGCGTAGCCCGGTCGCCGTTTGACCGGTTCGGCGTCGAACAGCGCCGAGTAGAAGTCGACGGCGCTGTTGACGTCGTCGACATTGAGGGCGAGCTGCACTCGCGAAGTCCAGTCAGACATGAAGGTCTCCTTCTCATCGATCGATGTCTATGTGGCAACTAGCATCGCTCATTCATCGATGTACGTCAATGATTGATGGATATCGATTTTCACGGCATCATGGGTTGGGTGAGCAACCGCGCGCTTCCCGTCCTCGATGAGCCCGCCGAGCCGTGCTGCGCGCCGCTCGACGCCGGACGGCTGAGTGTCGACGACGCTGGAGCGCTGGCCCGACAACTCAAGGTCTTGGCCGATCCGGCGCGGCTTCGGATGCTGTCGATCCTGCTCGACTCCGAGTACGGCGAGGCGTGCACGTGTGATCTCGTGGGCCCGCTCAAGCTGAGTCAGCCGACGGTCACCCATCACCTCCAGCGACTGGCCGAGGCGGGTGTCGTCCGGGGCGATCGACGCGGCCGGTGGACCTACTACTCGGTCGACAAAGACGCCATTCGGGCGATCACGGATGCGCTGCGGCTGAGCGTCTGAGCGCCGGGTTCGGAGCGCGGACGGAGCCTCGGTCACGCTGATCCAGCGGTGTAACGTGACGGTCGTACGACAGGGGAGCGCTTCGCGGCGCTGAGAGTGCGGAACCCTCCGCAGACCCTAGAACCTGCTCCGGTTAGCACCGGCGAAGGGAGTCGCTTCGCGATGACATCAACACTATCCACATCTATCCGCAACCTCGGGCTCACGAGCTGGCGAACGATCGACCTCGTGACGACCGCGATGCTTGGCGTCGCGTTCGGCGTCGCCTACTGGGGTTGGTCGTTCGCCTACGAAGGCCTGGTCACGGCCTTCAACGCGTACCAACCGGCCTCCGGTGTGCTCGGCGGCCCCTGGCTGATCGCCGGAGTCGTCGCCGGGCTGATCATTCGCAAGCCCGGGGCAGCCCTGCTCGCCGAGCTGATCGCCGCGAACGTCGAGTACCTCATCGGCAACGAGTGGGGCGCGTCCACGATGGTCTCGGGCCTTCTACAGGGGCTCGGCGTCGAGGTCGTGCTCGCGGTCTTCCTCTACCGTCGGTTCGGCGTCGCGATCGCAGTCCTTGGGGCGATCGTGGCTGCTGTAGCCGAATCCGTGTACGAGTGGTCCGCGTACTTCGACTACTGGGATCGCGCCGAGCAGCTCGCCTACATGGGCTGCTTCGCCGCGTCCGCTGCGGTCGTCGCCGGCGTCGGCGGTTGGCTGCTCGTACGCGCGCTGGCCGACACCGGTGCCCTCGACGCGTTTGCCGCAGGGCGCGAGCATCGAGAAAAGCGCGCTGTCTGAATCGGTCGACCGGCCGAGGCCGGCCCGTCTCGACTTCCGCGGCTTCGGCTGGCGGCCGGTCGGGCGGCGTCGGCATGCGGTCCGTGACATCGACCTGCGCATCGAGCCCGGCGAACGGGTGTTGCTGGCCGGTCCGAGTGGGGCCGGCAAGTCGACGCTGCTGCGCGCGGCCGCGGGCGTCCTCGAGTCGGCCGGCGGCGGTGAGCAGACCGGCGAGGTGATCGTCGACGGTCCGGCCGGGCTCCTCCTGCAAAATCCTTCGGACGCGATCGTCGCCGATCGGGTCGGCCGCGACGTCGCGTTCGGGCCAGAGAACTTGGGTGTCGCACGCGACGACATCTGGGTACGGGTGCGCGAATCGCTCGAGCTGGTGGGCTTTCCGTACGACGAGTCGACGCCGACGCGCACGCTGTCCGGCGGCGAGACGCAGCGTCTCGCCCTCGCGGGAGCGCTCGCCCTGCGGCCGGGTCTGCTGCTTCTCGACGAACCGACGTCGATGCTGGACGACGAGGCAGCCGCCGAGGTCCGGGACGCGGTGCTCTCTGTGCTTACTGAGACCGGGGCCACGTTCGTCGTCGCCGGCCATCGGATCGGCGCCTGGCTCGACCACGTGGATCGACTCGTCGCTCTCGGGTCCGACGGCACGCTCCTGTGCGACGACCGACCATCGGCGGCGTTGGAGCGACACGGATCGGAGCTCGCCGCCGCAGGTTTGTGGCTGCCAGACCTGCCGCCACCGGAGCCGGTGGCGGTGCCGCTCGGCGACCCTCCCCTCGCGCCGACATTGCGCGTCCTGCCCACCTCCAGCGGCCGAGACGCGCAAGGTCGGCGCGAAGTGGCGGGCAGGACGCGCAATGTCGGCGCGAGAGGGGTGTCGCTTGTGGAGGCGGTCGGGCTCGGCGTCCGGCTGCGGCGGCGAAGCCTGACCGGGTGGCGCGAGGTCGACGCGGTGTCCGACGTCGACGTGTCGGTGCCGGCCGCGGCCACGTGCCTGACCGGACGCAGTGGCGCCGGCAAGTCGACCCTGCTCGCGGCGCTCGGCGGCTTGCTGTCGCCGACCCGTGGCGAAGTCCGGGCGTCGTCGGTGCTCGCGGCCGGGCTGGGCGCCGCACCCAATCGATGGCGGTCGCCCGACCTCGCCCGCCGTGTGGGTTGGGTGCCGCAGGATCCTGAGCACGGCTTCGTCACGCATCGGGTCCGCGACGAAGTCGCCGCGACTGCCCAGCAGCTCGGCCAGACCGTCCAGGTCGAGGCGCTGCTCGACGCTTTCGGGCTCGCCGGTCTCGCCGAGGCGAGCCCCTATCACCTGTCCGGCGGCGAGCAGCGTCGGCTCGCGCTCCTCGCCGGGTTGGCCCACGTGCCCCGACTCGCGCTGCTCGACGAACCGACCGTGGGTCAGGACCGGCACACGTGGGGCGCGATCGCGGGCATCGTGTCGAGCTTGGTCGACCGGGGCAGTGGAGTCGCGATCGCGACCCACGACCGGGCTCTGGCGGCCCATGCCGATGTGGAGATCGTCATCGAGCGGGGTCGGGTGGTGGCGCGTCGATGACTACGGCTCCGGCCCGTACGGTCCCGGCGTATCGCGAGACGGTCGTGACCCGGGCCAATCCGCTCGTGCTGCTCGCCGTGGGACTGCTGGCCGTCGTGGCGTCGTTCGGAGTACGAACCCTCGCCGTGGCGGTGGCCATGGTCGGCGTGGTGATCGTGCTCGCGGTCGCGATGGTCCCGGGCCTCGTCGGCAACAGCTGGCGGCTGCTCGCGCCCCTTCTCGGTGCGGCATCGGTGACCTTCTCGACTTGGTTGCTGGCCGGGCGCGACGAGAGTGTGGCAGCGTTGGCCGGCCTTCGGGTCCTAGTGCTCGCGCTACCTGGCGTTTTGGTCGCCCCGTTCATCGATCCGAGTCGGCTCGGGGACCAACTGGCCCAGCGGTTGCGGCTGCCCGTACGTCCGGTGGCCGCCGTCACGGCGAGTCTGCAACGCTTCGAGGACCTCGGCGCAGTCTGGGAGCAGCTTGACCGGGGCCGCCGCGTACGGGGCCTCGGGCCCGGCCGCAATCCAGTCGCCCGGATCCGACACGTCGGCGCTATGACCTTCGGGCTGCTGGTCGCGACCCTGCGCAGCTCGGCCCGGATGGCCGTCGCGATGGACGCCCGCGGCTTCGCGACCGCGCATCGGCGCTCGTGGGCCGAGCCGGCGCCTTGGACCCGGTACGACTCGGCGGTGCTCGTCGGCGCGATCGGGTTCGCGGCCCTGCCGTACGCCCTGGCGCTCGTCCTCTGACCCCGGCGCCCCCGCGAGTGGCGCCCGCCCCGCCCCGCGAGTGGCGCCCGCCCGCCCCGCCCCGCGATTGGCGCCCGCCCCCGCCCCGCGAGTGGCGCACCGTTGTCGCAAATTCGGTCGCCAGGCGACAACCGTGCGCCACTCGGCGTTGGTTCTGGGTCGTCGCCTGGACTTCGGTTGCAGAGTTGAGTCGACTACACTCAAGGGAGTTGATCGGGCCGGAGGCAGTCGGCACACTGGCCCGGGCACACCCCACAGACACTCGTCGCCGCGACCGACGCGGCGAGCATGACACGACACACGGAGGCAACACATGGCGCGCGCTGTTGGCATCGATTTGGGGACGACCAACTCGGTCGTCGCCGTCCTCGAAGGTGGCGAACCCACCGTCATCGCCAACGCCGAAGGCTCGCGGACGACTCCCTCGGTCGTCGCGTTCGCCAAGAACGGGGAGGTCCTCGTCGGCGAGGTCGCGAAGCGGCAGGCGGTCACCAACGTCGACCGGACGATCCGATCGGTCAAGCGGCACATGGGCACCGACTGGTCGGAGGAGATCGACGACAAGAAGTTCACGCCGCAGCAGATCTCGGCGTTCGTGCTCCAGAAGCTCAAGCGGGACGCGGAGTCCTACCTCGGCGAGACGATCACCGACGCGGTCATCACGGTCCCGGCCTATTTCGAAGACGCCCAGCGCCAGGCCACCAAGGAGGCCGGCGAGATCGCGGGCCTCAACGTGCAGCGGATCGTCAACGAGCCGACCGCGGCGGCGCTGGCCTATGGCCTCGACAAGGGTGAGACCGACCAGACGATCCTGGTGTTCGACCTGGGAGGCGGCACGTTCGACGTGTCCCTGCTCGAGGTCGGCGAGGGTGTCGTCGAGGTCAAGGCGACCAGCGGCGACAACCTCCTCGGCGGCGACGACTGGGACCAGCGGATCGTCGACTGGCTGGCCGACAAGTTCAAGAAGTCGCACGGCATCGACCTGACCAAGGACAAGATGGCGATGCAGCGCGTGCGCGAGCAGGCCGAGAAGGCCAAGATCGAGCTGTCGTCGAGTCAGCAGACCTCGATCAACCTGCCCTACATCACCGTCGACGCGGAGAAAAACCCGCTGTTCCTCGACGAAAACCTGTCCCGGTCCGAGTTTCAGCGGATTACGTCCGACCTGCTCGACCGGACCAAGAAGCCGTTCCAGAGCGTCATCAAGGACGCCGGCATCAGCGTCAGCCAGATCGACCATGTCGTGCTCGTCGGAGGCTCCACCCGGATGCCGGCCGTGTCCGAGCTGGTCAAGGAACTGACCGGCGGCAAGGAGCCCAACAAGGGCGTCAACCCCGACGAGGTTGTCGCCGTCGGCGCCGCCCTGCAGGCCGGCGTGCTCAAGGGCGAGGTCAAGGACGTCCTGCTGCTCGACGTCACGCCGCTGTCGCTCGGCATCGAGACCAAGGGCGGCGTGATGACCAGGCTCATCGAGCGCAACACGACGATCCCGACCAAGCGTTCCGAGATCTTCACGACCGCCGACGACAACCAGCCCTCGGTGGCGATTCAGGTCTACCAGGGCGAGCGCGAGATCGCGGCCACCAACCAACTGCTTGGCACATTCGAGCTGACCGGCATCCCGCCGGCGCCGCGCGGCGTTCCCAAGATCGAGGTCACCTTCGACATCGACGCCAACGGCATCGTTCACGTGTCCGCCAAGGACCACGGCACCGGCAAGGAGCAGTCGATGACGATCACCGGCGGCTCCGCGTTGTCCAAGGACGAGATCGACCGGATGGTCAAGGACGCCGAGCAGTACGCCGAGGAGGACCGCAAGCGGCGCGAGTCCGTCGAGGTGCGCAACCAGGCCGACTCGCTGGTGTATTCGACGGAGAAGTTCCTTTCCGAAAACGACGACAAGATCGGCGATGACATCAAGACCGAGGTCCGTGCCGACGTCGACGCGCTGAAGAAGATTCTCGAGGGCGAGGACACCGACACCGAGGCGATCCGGGCCGCGGTGACCAAGCTGGGTCAGTCGAGCCAGAAGATGGGCGCTGCGATGTACGAGTCGGCGGCCGAGGCCGGTGGCGCACCGGGCGCCGAGAGCGCCGAGTCCAGTGCGGACGAGGGCGACGTGGTCGACGCCGAGATCGTCGACGAGGACGACGACAACAACGACGAGGGCAAGGACAAGTGACCTCGGAGAAGGCCCGCAACGACGACGCCGAGCAGCCGGAGCAGCCCGAGACCGACGACGCTCCGGCTGCGCCGGCCGATGCTGAGGCGACCGACGCGGCCGAGTCCGAGGAGGTCGACGAGGTGAGCGCTCTGAAGGCCCAACTCGCCGAGCGCACCGCCGACCTGCAACGGCTGCAGGCCGAATACCTCAACTACAAGCGCCGGGTCGAGCGCGATCGCGATCTCGTACGCGAGGGCGCGACGGCCAACTCCCTGACGGCGCTGCTGCCCGTACTCGACGACATCGACCGGGCCCGTGACCACGGCGAGCTCGAGGGCGGCTTCAAGGCAGTGGCCGAGTCGCTCGAGCGGGCGGTCGGCGCGCTCGGGTTGGAGCGGTTCGGCAAGCCCGGCGAGGAGTTCGACCCTCGGGTCCACGAGGCGTTGATGCACGATTACGCCGACGACGTCGACACCGTGACGGCGCAGACGATCCTTCAGGTCGGCTATCGGGTCGGTGAGCGGATTCTGCGGCCCGCCCGCGTCTCGGTCGTCGAGCCGGCGCCGGTCGACGCGCCCGTGACACCGCAGCAGCCGGACGAAACGGCCGCGGCGACGGACGCCGACGCCGCTGACGCCGACGCCGCTGACACCGCGGAGGAGTGAGTCGTAGAGAGGAGGTGGACTCGTGAGCAGCAGTGACTGGGTGACGAAGGACTTCTACAAGACCCTCGGCGTGAGCAAGGACGCCTCGGCCGCGGACATCAAGAAGGCCTACCGCAAGCTGGCTCGCGAAAACCACCCCGACTCGAAGCCGGGAGACCAGGCTGCCGAGGAGCGCTTCAAGGGGGTTTCCGAGGCTTACCACGTGCTAGGCGATGCCGAGCGGCGCAAGGAGTACGACGAGCAGCGCGAGCTGTTCGGCGGCGGTTTCGGGGCCGGCGGTCAGAGTGGCGGGTTCCGATTCCCGGGCGGCGGTGGTGCCGGTGGCGACGGTTTCGACATCTCCGACCTGCTCGGCGGCATCTTCGGTGGCGGCGGCACGCGTACGCGCACCCGCGCCCGACGAGGCGCCGACGTCGAGACCGAGGCCCGCATCACCTTCGAGCAAGCGATCGACGGTGTGACCGTGCCGCTGCGGATGACCAGCGACGAGGCCTGCCCGTCGTGCAGCGGCACCGGCGCCCGTGCCGGCACGATGCCCCGGGTCTGCGAAAACTGCGACGGCAGCGGCATGCAAACCGCGACGACCGGCGGCGTCTTCGCGATGACCGAGCCGTGCACGGTGTGCCGCGGCCGCGGCCTGGTGGTCGACGACCCGTGCCCCACCTGTCACGGATCGGGGCGGGCGACGTCGGCTCGCACGATGCAAGTACGGATCCCCGCCGGCGTACGCGACGGGCAGCGGATCCGGCTGCGCGGAAAGGGCGCGGCCGGCGAGGGTGGCGGGCCGGCGGGCGACCTGTACGTCCTGGTCCATGTCGACCGGCACCCGATCTTCGGACGGACCGGCGACAACCTGACCGTCGCCGTGCCGGTGACGATCGACGAGGCCGCACTCGGTGCCGAGATCAAGGTGCCGACCCTCGGCGGTGCGCCGGTGACGCTGCGGCTGCCTCCGGGTACGCCGAACGCCCGGGTCTTCCGGGTTCGCGGCCGCGGTGTACCTCGCAAGGACGGCACCCGCGCCGACCTACTCGTCACCGTCGAGGTGGCGGTGCCAAAGGAGCTGAGCGACGAGGCGAAGGCCGCCCTGGAGGCCTACCGCACCGCCCGAGGCGACGAGGATCCGCGGAGTGGTCTGTTCGGGGCGGGAGTCTGAGATGACGACGAAGAACCGTGGGATCGGCCCACCGGGGCCGGACACCCCCGTCTACGTGATCAGCGTGGCCGCCGAGCTGACCGGGCTGCACCCGCAGACGCTGCGGACCTATGACCGACTCGGCCTGGTCAGCCCCGATCGAGCCGGCGGCGGCGGCCGTCGGTACACGATGCGCGACATCGAGCTGCTGCGCCAAGTCGCTCGGCTGACCGCCGAGGGCCTCGGACTCGAGGGCGTACGGCGCGTACTCGACCTCGAAAACGAAGTGGCCTCGCTCCGCGACGAGGTGGCGTCGCTGCGGACGCAACTCGCAGCGGCCCAGACAGCCTTGGCGACCACGCCCAACCTGCCCGTACGCGCGTCGACGACGCAGCAGATCGCGGTCTGGCGGCGTCGGTCCCGCTGATCCCAGCCGGTCCGTGATGGGATATGCCCATGTCTCGGGTGTTGGGTTTGATCGCTGTCGCGATGGCGCTTGTCGCCTGTGGCGGCGGCTCCGACGATCCCAGCGCGTCGCCGACCTCCGATTCGCCAACCGCGTCGCAGCCGGTGACCTCTCCTGATGTGGCCGACGAGCAAGTCGTCAACGCCGGGAGCGACCTGTCGGACTTCGTTTGCGAGGCCGACGACGACGGAGACTGGAACGCGTCGGGCGTGATCACGAACTCGACCGGGCAGCTGGCCGACTATCGCGTCACGGTCGTGGTGGCCGATGGGCCGGGGGTGGCCCTTCCCGGCAAGAGCCGAACGCTGACCGACCTGGCTCCCGGCATCGACGAGCCCTTCGACGTCAAGCGGCTGGCACCGTCGGGCGAGGCCGACCCCACCTGCCACGTCGAGCTCCTCCGCCTGCCGTAGGGCCGCCGCGGCGCGGGCTGTCAGCGGGCCGGCGGGCGCGCCCAGGTGACTCGAGTATTGGCGTGAGACTCGAGTCGTTGGGCCTCCCGAACCTGTATGTCACGCCAAAACTCGAGCCAGCCAGCGGACTAGGGCATCGATCGCCTGTGGATAACCCATCCGCGGGCCGGCGATGGGCCAATCCTCGAAGAGTGTGGACGAGAGCTTCTTGACTCACGAAGCCGCGGGGCGAGGCATCAGCCGCGGCGTCATCGACGGCCCGCGGTATCAGCAGGCCTCGTACGGGGTGCACCTTCCGTCGGGCGCCGAGGCGGATATGGCGGCCCGCGCTGTCCAGCGCGTACTGCCGGCGGCCGCAGTCTGGTCGCATCACACGGCTGCGGCGCTGCGAGGATGGAGCCTGCCATCGCTGCCGCCGGGATTGCCGCTGTTTGCGAGCCTGCCGGGTCGGGGCACGCATCTGTATCGGCGTGGCGTCTACGTCGCTCGGACCGATGAGGCTGTTTGCGAGCCAGAGGTACGGGACGGCCTCCGTCTCGCCGCCGCACCCGCGATATTGGCCCAGCTGGCCCAAGATCTGTCTCTGTTGGATCTGATTGCGGTTGTCGACTCGGCGCTGCATTGCGGTGACGCCACGATCAAGGAGATTGAGGAGTCGCTGCGTCCGTACCAGCGGGGCGGGCCGATGCTGCGTCGGGCGCTGGCGTACGCCGACGGTCGCGCCGAGTCGTGGTGGGAAACAGTTCTGCGGCTGTTGCACGTGTGGTCCGGCATCGACGTCGAGCCGCAGTATCGGGTGCGAGACGACTGGGGCGACGTGATCGCCCGCGGTGATCTCTGGATCGTCGGGACCCGGCGGCTGCATGAGTATGACGGCGCAGTGCACGACGAGCAGGCGGTGCGCGAGCGGGATCTGGGTCGGGACAAGGCGCTCAGTCGGATCGATTGGGGGCGGTACGGCTACATTGCTCGAGAGATCGTGGGCGGGCCGGAACGCATCGTTCGCGATGGCGAGACCGCGCTCGGGTTGCCTCATCGTCCCGAACGCTTGAAGAAGTGGCGGGCCGAAGTGGCGCGGTCGACATTGAGCACGGCCGGAAGACACCGACTGGCACGCCGACTCGACCGCTTCGACCGGAGCTAGCCCGTAACCCTCGCGTCGGTGCCCGCGGCCACGGTGAGCAAGTATTGGCGTGAGAATCGCCTGGGGCGGCGCCTCAGAGCCGAGTCTCACGCCAAAACTCGGCCCCGAAGCCGAAGCGGCCGGCCGGAGCCGGAGTTGAGTGGAATGGACTCAACTTCGCTACCGTTGTACCTAGCAGACCACCCGAATGCCCCGACGACGGGAGACCACCCTCGATGGACCCCTCGAACCTCACCACGCGCAGCCAGGAAGCTGTCTCGACGGCGGTCCGGCGCGCCGCGACCGACGGCAACCCGCACGTCGAGACGCTGCATCTGATCGCCGCCCTGCTCGCCCAGCCCGAGTCGACGGCGGCCGCGCTGCTGCGTGCCGTCGGCGCCGACCCGACCCAGGTCGTGGCGTCGGTCGAGGACGAGATCCACAAGCTGCCGACCGCGACCGGCTCGAGCGTCTCGGCGCCGTCGCTGTCCCGCGCTGTCTACGAGGTGCTGCAGCGGGCCGCCGACCTCGCCGAGGAGCTCGCGGACGAGTACGTCTCGACCGAACACCTCATGGTGGGGCTCGCCACCGTCGACGGCCCCGCCCGCAAGGTTCTCGAGCAGTACGGCGCGACCGCTGGCGGGCTCAAGGCGGCGTTCGAGACCGTACGCGGCTCCGCCCGCGTCACGAGCCCGGACCCCGAGGGCACCTACCAGTCGCTCGAGAAGTACGGCATTGACCTGACCGCGCAGGCGACGGAGGGCAAGCTCGACCCGGTCATCGGACGCGACTCCGAGATCCGGCGCGTGGTCCAAGTCCTCAGCCGGCGCACGAAGAACAACCCGGTGCTCATCGGTGAGCCCGGTGTCGGCAAAACCGCCGTCGTCGAGGGCCTGGCTCAGCGCATCGTCGCCGGCGACGTCCCCGAGTCGCTCCGAGGTCGTCGACTCATCTCGCTCGACCTGGGCGCGATGGTGGCCGGCGCGAAATACCGCGGTGAGTTCGAGGAGCGACTCAAGGCCGTACTCGCCGAGATCAAGGACTCCGACGGCCAGATCATCACGTTCATCGACGAGCTGCACACGGTCGTCGGCGCCGGAGCGACCGGCGAGAGCGCGATGGACGCCGGCAACATGCTCAAGCCGATGTTGGCCCGCGGTGAGCTGCGGATGATCGGCGCGACCACCCTCGACGAATACCGCGAGCACATCGAGAAGGACGCCGCCCTTGAGCGCAGGTTCCAGCAGGTGTTGGTCGACGAGCCGAGCGTCGAGGACACCGTCGCGATCCTGCGTGGGCTCAAGGAGCGCTACGAGGCACATCACAAGGTGGCGATCTCCGACGCTGCTCTGATAGCCGCCGCCACGCTCAGCCACCGCTACATCACGGGTCGACAGCTGCCAGACAAGGCGATCGACCTGGTCGACGAGGCGAGCAGCCGACTACGGATGGAGATCGACTCGTCACCGGTCGAGATCGACGAGCTGCGACGCGCCGTCGATCGGCTGCGGATGGAGGAGATGCATCTCGCCGAGGAGCAGGACGTCGCCAGCAAAGAGCGCCTCGCGAAGCTCCGGGCCGAGCTCGCCGACGCCCAGGAGCGACTGCGCGGCCTCGAGGCCCTATGGGAGCGGGAGAAGCAGAGCCTCAACCGGGTCGGTGAGATCAAGGAGCGCATCGACGAGCTGCGCATGCAGGCCGATCGCGCGCAGCGAGACGGCGACCTCGAGACGGCAAGTCGGCTGTCGTACGGCGAGATCCCGGCCCTCGAGAAGGAGCTGGCCGAAGCCACCGAGGCCGAGGACACCAGCGAGACCATGGTGCGCGAGGAGGTCGGCGCCGACGAGATCGCCGAGGTCATCTCGGCCTGGACCGGCATCCCGGCCGGCCGGCTGCTCGAAGGCGAGACCGGCAAGCTCCTGCGCATGGAGGACGAGCTGGCCAATCGCCTGGTCGGCCAGCGACCCGCCGTACGTACCGTCGCCGATGCCGTCCGACGGGCCCGCGCCGGCATCTCCGACCCCGACCGCCCGACCGGCTCGTTCCTGTTCCTCGGCCCGACCGGGGTCGGCAAGACCGAGCTTGCCAAGGCGCTGGCGGAGTTCCTCTTCGACGAGGAGCGGGCGATGGTGCGTATCGACATGAGCGAGTACGCCGAGAAGCACAGCGTGGCGCGCCTGGTCGGTGCACCGCCGGGCTATGTCGGGTACGAGGAGGGCGGCCAACTCACCGAGGCGATCCGGCGCCGACCGTACTCCGTCATCCTGCTCGACGAGATCGAGAAGGCCCATCCCGAGGTCTTCGACATCCTGTTGCAGGTGCTCGACGACGGCCGGCTAACCGACGGGCAGGGTCGCACGGTCGACTTCCGCAACGCGATCCTGATCCTCACGTCCAACCTCGGATCGCAGTTCCTCGCCGACCCGGCACTGGACGAGAAGGCGACTCGCGAGGCTGTGATGGAGGTTGTACGCACGTCGTTCAAGCCGGAGTTTCTCAACCGGCTCGACGAGGTCGTGCTCTTCGACGCCCTGACGACCGACGACCTGACGCGCATCGTCGACCTGCAGGTCGCGGCGCTCGCAAAGCGCCTCGCCGCGCGCCGGATCATCCTCGATGTGAGCGATGCCGCGAAGGAATGGCTGGCGTTGACCGGCTACGACCCGGTCTACGGCGCTCGGCCGCTGCGTCGGCTCGTCCAGAGTGCGATCGGCGACCAGCTGGCCCGGAGCCTGCTGGCCGGCGAGATCCGCGACGGCGACACCGTCATGGTCGATCGCGAGGTCGACGCCGACGCGCTGACCGTTGTGGCGAAGGCTGCCTAGGTGATCGGCAACCCCCGTGGCGTGAAGCTCGCCCGTGAGCGTGGTGAGATAGAGAAATGACCGAGACTGCGCCGCGGCCGCGCCAGGTCACGCTTGCCAGTCTGATCGCGGGCCTGGGTTCGTTGCTCGTCCTCGTTAACATCTTCGCGGTGATGGCCGATTGGGGGTCGGCGTCGATCCGCGAACATGTCGAAGACGCACTCGACAGCGCGCCTTTCGGATCGACCAGGATCAGCGTCGATGCCGCGCTCGAAATGGTCCGGATCACGCTGATGGTGGTCGCCGCGGGGTGTGTCGCTGCGGTCGTGCTGGCGATCTATACCGTACGGCGGCACCGGTCGGCTCGGGTCGGGCTGACCGTACTCACATCGGCTTGGGCGTTGCTCAGTCTGGCGCTCGGTCTGGCCGGCCTGCTGCTCGCCGCGATTGCGATAGGTTGTGTGATCCTATTGTGGAGCGCGGAGGCACGGACGTGGTTCGCCAGCGGCACGCCACCGAAGGTGGTCGCGACCGCGGTGCCACCGATTCCACCACCGAACGCGACCCTGCCGAAGGGAATGCCCGCCGTTATGTCCACGCCAACGTCCCCTGATGAGCCGGACCAGCCCACATTGTCGGGCAGCCCGGGCGCTCAGGAGTCGTCGGAGCCCGTGACCGGCGGCCCGCCTGCGCCGTCGGGTGGATACAGCGGGTACGGCCCGCCGCCACCACCGCCGTCGGGCTACCAGCCGTACACCGCGTACGCACCAGCCGGCCCGCCGCCCAACCCGGTCGTGCCGTCCAAGCGCCCCGGCACCCTGACGGCGGCCGGCATCATCACGATCGTGATGTCCAGCATCGCGTTGCTGGGCACGGGCATCGTCGCGATCTGGTTCCTTGGCGACCGGTCATCGATGGAGTCCAATGACGACTTCGTCGACATGGCCGGCGATGCCGAGATCGCGGTCGAGGACCTCGTCACGGCGATCGGTGTCATGAGCGTCATCGGAGCTCTGCTGTCGGTCGCGGCGATCGTCCTCGCCGCGATGTTGCTGAAGAACAAGCGTGTACGGATCGCTCTGGTCGTCCTGACCTCGATCGCGATCATCGCCAGCCTGCTGGCATTCCCGCTCGGACTGCTTTGGGTGATCGCCGAGATCTTGGTGATCGTGTTCTGCTTCGTTGGTGGAGCGAGTGCCTGGCTGGATGCGCAGGCGTACGCGGCGGATCGGGCGCGGCAGAATCACTGAGGGTGTGGCCGAGGTTGTGCCATCGTCCCCTCGGTCCAACCAGCCTCGCTCGTTCCTCGCTCGGCCGCCAGGCCCATCCACGGACACTCGGGGACGATGGCGCAACCTCGGCCGCCGGCTCGCGCTGTCGGCCAGCCACCGGCACGTCTGCTGAGGGGTCGGATCGGTCAGGTGAAGGCACGGGTGAGGCGGGTGAGGGCTTCGTCTAGGATTGGTTCGGTTTTTGAGAAGGCCCAGCGGACGAGGGGGCGGCCGGCCTCGACGTCGTCGTAGAACACCTGATGCGGGATGGCGACGACGCCGGCCCGTTCGGGGAGGGCGCGGCAAAACTCGACGCCGTCGTCATAGCCGACGGGCCGTACGTCGGTCGTCGCGAAGTAGGTGGCCTGCGGCCGAAACACCCGGAAGCCGAGCGTCTCGAGACCGTCGCATAGCTGATCGCGTCGAGCCTGCAGCTCCGCCGCGATGTCGGTGTAGAAGGCGTCGTCGAGGGCCAGTGCGCCAGCGATCGCCGGTTGCAACGGCGCCCCGGACGTGTACGTCAGGAACTGCTTGGCGGCGTTGACGGCCGTTACCAGCTCCGCCGGCCCGGTGGCCCAGCCGACCTTCCAACCCGTGAACGAGAACGTCTTGCCGCCGGAGGAGATCGTCACGGTCCGGTCGTACATGCCGGGCAGCGTGGCGATCGGGATGTGCGGCTCGCCGTCGAACGTGAGGTGCTCGTAGACCTCGTCGGTCACGACGACCAGGTCGTACTCGATCGCGACCTCGGCGACCGCCTCGAGCTCGGCCCGGTTGAGCACGGTGCCGGTCGGGTTGTGCGGGCTGTTGAGCAGCAGCAAACGCGTACGCGGCGTGACCGTCCGACGCAGCTGGTCGACGTCGAGCCGAAAGTCTGGCGGACGCAGGGTGATCGGGCGTCGGACGCCACCTGCCATCTGGATCCCCGCGACGTAGGAGTCGTAGTAGGGCTCCAATGCGATGACTTCGTCGCCGGGGTCGACGAGCCCGAGGAGGGCCGCCGCGATGGCCTCGGTGGCGCCGGTGGTGATGACGACATTGCGATCGGGGTCGAGCTCGAGGCCGTAAAACCGGCGCTGATGCTCGGCCACGGCGATCCGCAGCTCGGGGATGCCGATCCCGGGTGCGTACTGGTTGCGGCCGCCGCGGATCGCCGCGACCGCCGCTTCGCGGACCGCCTCGGGGCCGTCTACGTCCGGGAAGCCCTGCCCGAGGTTGACGGCGCCGACCTGGGTCGCGAGCGCAGACATCTCGGCGAAGATCGTCGTGCCGAGTCCGGTGACCCGCTGGGCGAGATGCTTCATGTCGGGCGACTGTACGCGGCGGCCGGTCCGCCGAGTGGCGTCCGGTCCGCCGAGTGGCGCACGGTTGCCGCGTTGGGACGCCCAGACCGACGACGATGCGCCACTCGGCGATCAGGGGGTCCGCCGTTAGAGTGCCGACCATGGGTTCGCGCGAGGAGTTGCTGCAGCAGATCAAGAGCAAGGCGATCGTGCACGAGCGGGTCACCCTGTCGTCCGGCCGCGAGGCTGACTACTACGTCGACCTGCGCCGGATCAGCCTCGACGGTACGGCCGCTCCGCTGATCGGCGAGGTGATGCTCGAGCTCACCGACGGTCTCGACTTCGACGCCGTCGGCGGCCTCACCCTCGGAGCCGACCCGGTCGCGACCGCGATGCTGCACGCCGCGGCCCATCGCGGGAGGGCGCTCGACGCCTTCGTCGTACGCAAGGCCGAGAAGCGACACGGGCTGCAGCGCCGCATCGAAGGTCCGGACGTCGCCGGCCGTCGACTACTCGCGGTCGAGGACACGTCGACGACCGGCGGTTCGGTGCTCGAGGCGGTGGCGGCGCTGCGCGAGGCCGGTGCGGAGGTCGTAGCGGTGGCGGTCATCGTCGACCGGGACACGGGCGCTCGGCAAAACGTCGAGGAGTCGGCGGGCGTCCCGTACCGCTTCGCGTTCGGCAAGGACGAGCTCGGCCTCTAACCCCGACGGTCCGAGAGTTTCGGCCCGTCAGATGTCTTGCGTTCGCGCTTGATCTTGCGGCGTTCGCGCCATAGATGAAACGCGACCGGAAGCACGCCGATAAGCACGGCTCCCAGGAGCAGCAGATCGAGATGCGGCTGCACGTGTTCGCGGACGAAGTCGACGTTGCCCAGGGCGTACCCGGCGATGGTGATGCCGCAGGCCCACACGACCGCACCGAGCGCGCTGAAGATGAAGTACGTACGCCGCTGCATACGGGCGACGCCGGCGGTGACGGTGATCAGCGTCCGTACGATCGGCACGAAGCGGGCCAAGACGATCGCGGGAGCGCCGTACCGTTCGAAAAATTCATGGGTGCGCTCGACATGCTCCGGCCGCAGCAGTCGGCGATTGGGTCGCTCCAGCAGCGGCGGTCCGGCGCGGTAGCCGATCTCGTAGCCGATGACGTTGCCGGCGGTCGCCGCCACGGCGAGCAGGGCACACACGAGCCAGATCGGCTCGTCGACGATGTCCTGGCTGACGAAAATGCCGAGACTGAACAACAACGTGTCGCCCGGGAGGAAGAAGCCCAGCAGCAGAGCGCACTCGGCGAAGATGATCGCGACCGCGACCCACATGGCCCAGGTGCCGGCATCGTCGAGCATCGTCTCGGGGTCGAGCCATCCGGGCATGACGGACGACGCGAGCACGACGGGTTCGGACGACGCAAGCACGCCGCGAGCGTAGCCGACGCAGTCGATCGCTCAGGGGCGGCCAGCGGCCACGAGCCGGACACCGAGTCTTCCCGCCGACCTTGCGCGTCCCATCCGTTTCTTCCCGCCGACCTTGCGCGTCCCGCCCGTTTCTTCGTGCCGACCTTGCGCGTCCCGCCCGTTTCTTCGTGCCGACCTTGCGCGTCCCACCCGTTTCCTTGCGCCGACCTTGCGCGTCCTGCCCGTTTCTTCCCGCCGAGATTGCGCGTCCGGTCCGGCCGTCGCGCCGAGGGTGCGCTCCTTCCGGGATCTGGGGCCGCCGCTCTGCGCCTGTCTCGGGAGCCGAGCTGCCTCCTTGTTTTGGAGGAACCTTCGCTGCACCTGGACCGGCCGTGGCCGCGTTTTAGCTCGGCAACGGTTGGCGAGTTCGTTCGGACTCTTGTCCGATTTCGTGTCCAAACCCGCCAACGTTTCAGGCGACGCGAGATCGAAACAGGGGGCGGACGCGCAACCTCGGCGGGAAGAAACGGGCAGGACGCGCAACCGCGGCGGAAAGAGGTGGGCAGGACGCGCAAGGTGGACGGGAAGAAACGGATGGGACGCGCAAGGTCGGCGGGAAGAAGTGGGTGGGACGCGCAAGGTCGGCGGAAAGAGGTGGGCAGGACGCGCAAGGTCGGCGGGAGGAAGTGGGCGGGATGTGCAAGGTCGGCGGGAAGGGGGAAGGGGGAAGGGGGAAGGGGGAAGGGGGTGGGGCTGGTCCCTCGTACGCTGGGCTGTCATGGACGATCCCGCGCCGCCAGCCGTGTCGTATGACGTCGGCGTCGGTCCCTGGGATGGCCACTGGCCGGATGACCCCCGCTACGACCCCGAGCTGCTTCGCGACGGCGACCGACGCAACGTCGCCGACCGCTACCGCTACTGGACGGTCGACGCGATCGTCGCGGATCTCGACACCCACCGGCACGCGTTCCACGTCGCGATCGAGAACTGGGGCCACGACCTCAACATCGGGTCGGTCGTACGGACCGCGAACGCCTTCCTCGCGGCCGAAGTCCACATCGTCGGCCGGAAGCGATGGAACCGTCGCGGCGCGATGGTCACCGACCGCTACCAACATGTGCGGCATCACTCACGGGTCGACGGGCTTGTCGACTGGGCGGCCGAGGCCGAGTTGCCGCTGCTCGGCGTCGACAACCTGCCCGGGTCGATTCCGCTGGAGTCGGCCTCGCTGCCACGCGAGTGCGTGCTCGTGTTCGGCCAGGAGGGACCGGGCCTGTCCGACGCCGTGCGAGGGGCATGCGTCGCGACCTACTCGATCGCGCAGTACGGCTCGACCCGCTCGATCAACGCCGGCGCCGCCGCGGCCATCGCCATGCACGCGTGGGTGCGCCAGCACGCGTCCACGCCCCCACGGCGGTAGCCCTCGGCCAGCGCCCTGCGATCGCGCCGTAGGCTGGTGCCGTCGCGTATCCCGTCCGTCGAGGGAGTTTGTCCGATGCCCGTCGCTACGCCCGAGGTTTACGCAGAGATGCTGGACAAGGCCAAGCGCGAGTCGTTTGCCTACCCGGCGATCAACGTCACGTCGTCGCAGACGCTGCACGCCGCCTTGCGCGGTTTCGCCGAGGCCGGGAGCGATGGCATCGTCCAGGTCTCGACCGGCGGCGCTGAGTTTCTGTCCGGCGCGACGATCAAGGACATGGTGACCGGCTCGGTGGCGTTCGCCGCCTATGCCGACGAGGTCGCGAAGAAGTACCCGGTCAACGTGGCTCTCCACACCGACCACTGCCCGAAGGACAAGCTCGACGGCTTCGTACGTCCGCTGCTCGCACTGTCTCGCGAGCGCGTCGACGCCGGTGGATTGCCGGTGTTCCAGTCGCACATGTGGGACGGCTCGGCGGTGCCGCTGGACGAAAACATGCAGGTCGCCGAGGACCTGTTGGCCAAGGCTGCGGCCGCCCGCGTCGTCCTCGAGATCGAAGTCGGGGTCGTCGGCGGCGAGGAGGACGGCATCGTCGGCGCGATGGACGAGAAGCTCTACACAACTCCTGAGGACGCGCTGGCGGTCGCCGAGGCGCTGGGTCTCGGCGACAAGGGGCGCTACCTCACGGCGTTGACGTTCGGCAACGTTCACGGCGTCTACAAGCCGGGCAACGTCAAGCTGCGTCCCGAGATCCTGCAGGCCGCCCAGGAGGCCGTCGGCTCGAAGCACGGCGTCGGCAAGCCGTTCGACCTGGTCTTCCACGGCGGGTCGGGCTCGCACCCCGAGGAGATCTCGGACGCGGTCGACTACGGCGTGATCAAGATGAACGTCGACACCGACACGCAGTACGCCTTTACGCGCGCGGTCGCCGATCACATGTTCAGCAACTACGACGGCGTACTCAAGATCGACGGTGAGGTCGGGTCGAAGAAGGTCTACGACCCGCGCTCTTACGGCAAGGCCGCCGAGGAATCGATGGCCGCCCGGGTCGCCGAGGCATGCCACGCCCTCCGCTCAGCCGGCACCAAGCTCGGTTAGCGCAACCGTTCGGTGCGCCCGGTTAGCCGCCCGACGGAGTCGGTGACGGACCCGGCTCCGGCGATGGCTCTGGTGTCGGCCCGTCCGGACCCGGCTCGGGCTGTGGCGTCGGCGTCGGCCCGGGTACGTCCGAGTCGTCCTTCGGCGGCGGATCGTTGTCGTCCGCGCTGTCGGAGTACGGCAGGTTGAGGTCGACCGCGATGCCGTCGTGGTCGGACATGTTGGCGTCGTTGCCGGGGATGTCGGGTCGATCGCCCAGCAGCCGCGAGACGTCGTCATAGTCGAGACCCTCGCTGGTCCAGACGTAGTCGATGGTCTTGCCGTTCTCGTGGGTGCCGTGGATGGAGCCTCCGGCGTTTTCGTAGTCGTCGAGCCAGCTGCGGAGGGTCGCGCCCGACGGGTTCTGCTCGTCGATCTCGTGGTTGAAGTCGCCGGTCATGACGGTTTGATCACCGCCGGTCTCGGCGGCAAACGCCTCGGTGTGTTCGCGCAGTTGCTGCAGCTGGGTTGCCTGATCCTCCGGCGAGACTCCGGTGTAGTCGGTATGTGCCGTACCGATCGTGACCCGTTGGCCGCTCGGAGTCTCGACCGTCACCGCACCGACCGAGCGTCCCTCCTCGTCGGGTCCCCAGAAGAAGTAGCTGGGATCAGACAACCGTTCGGTGGTCGAGTCGACGAGTGAGAGTCCGGTCGCGCCCGCCATGCCGTCGGAGGGTGCCCTAACCGCGATGGCATTGCCGAAGGAGTTGGCACCGGCGGGGAAGGTGCCGCCACCGAACTGGAGCTTCAGCGAGGCCGGTGCGAAGACGATCGTCCACTCGTCGCCGGACTGACGTTCGAGCTCCTCCTCGAGCGCGTACGCGTCGTTGTTGAAGATCTCCTGGAGATTGGCGACGTCGATGTCGCCGTCCAGGATGCGTTGCGCCAGTGCCGGGACGTCGCCCGGATCGAAGCCTTTTTCGTTGCCCGGGCTGTTGGCCGCTCCGCCGCCGATGTTGAGGGTGAGCAGTCGTAGTCCCGACGGCATCGCGGACCCTGACCCCGAGTCGAGCTGAGCCAGCGGCGTCAGCGCCGTCACGATGGCGTTCTTGACGCCCGGGTCCCGCAGCGAGTCTGGACCTGCCCGCAACAGCCCGGCGACGTCGCCGGCCGAACCGTTGAGCTCGCGCTGCGCCCGACGCTGCTCGGCCTGGAGCTCGCCGCGCAACGCAGCAGCATCGGCGCCGGAGCCGGACTCCGACGCAGTGGAGTCGACGAGATCCGACCATCGCTGGTTGAGAGCATCGACGCTGCGGTTGTAAGCGTGCACGGCCGTATCGAAGATCTGGAGCGCACCAGCGGCAAACAGCGATGCGGTCCCGACCTGAGTGGCATTGCGCCAGGCGGGCGTCGTGGCAGCCTGCATCGGCGTGCTCAGATCGCCGGCTACCGCATCCTCTGCCGGGGCATGGGCCGTCGTCAGGTCGCCGGCCATACCGCTGATAACGCCGGCCTGGCGAAACAGGTCTCGCGCTTGCGCACCGGCATCGCCCGGATGACGCGGAAACGGAGGACCGGCGCTGAGATCGACTTCGGCCACGGCTGAACCCACCAGGGAGATTCGACGGAGAATTAGCGTTCAGCGTACGAACCGAAAGGCCATCGAGGGTCGGCCCGGTGGTGGCAACGGTGTGGCGGGACCCACCTCGGGTCGGCGTGGGTGCGTACGGTTGCGGCAGACTGATCCCCATGGCACACGAGAACCTGCTGGGTGAGCCGCCCGAGACCAGACTCCCGGCGGATCCGGTCGCCGCACTTCCGGAGGGGACCGACCCGAGTGACGCGGTCCGGGCACATCCGGCGTCGAGCCTCGCGTGGGCGCAACTGGCCGAGCAGGCGCTTGCCGACGGCCGCGATGTCGAGGCGTACGCCTTCGCTCGCGCCGGCTATCACCGCGGTCTCGACGCGCTGCGAGGCAACGGTTGGCGCGGCCACGGGCCGATCCCGTGGGAGCACGAGCCCAACCGCGGATTCCTGCGTGCGCTGGCGGCGCTGGCGACGGCGTCGGACCGGATCGGTGACGCCGACGAGGCCGAGCGCTGCGGCCAATTCCTCCGCGACTCGTCGGCCGAGGGATACGAAGCGCTGCTCGGCGACTGAACGTTTCGCCGGCGCGGGCCCCGCTGTTCCGTTACCCTGGCACCGCACTCGGGAGCCGGGAGGTCGTTCGTATGCCCGCAGTCGTCATCGTCGGAGCTCAATGGGGCGACGAGGGCAAGGGCAAAGCGACCGATTTGCTCGGTTCGCGGGTCGACTACGTCGTCAAGTTCAACGGCGGCAACAACGCCGGTCACACGGTTGTCATCGGCGATGAGACGTACGCACTGCACCTGCTGCCGAGCGGCATCCTGACCTCCGGGGTTACTCCGGTCATCGGCAACGGCGTCGTCGTCGACCTCTGCGTGATGTTCGAGGAGCTCGACGCGCTCGACGCTCGCGGCATCGACACGAGTCGCCTGCTCGTCAGCGCCAACGCGCATGTGATCGCGTCCTACAACCGCGTGCTCGACAAGGTGACGGAGCGGTTCCTCGGCACGCGCCGGATCGGCACGACGGGGCGCGGCATCGGGCCGACGTACGCCGACAAGATGAATCGCATCGGCATCCGCGTGCAGGACATCTTCGACGAGAAGATCCTGACGCAGAAGGTCGAAGGCACGCTGGACCTCAAGAATCAGGTCCTCGCCAAGATCTACAACCGGCGGGCCATCGGCGTCGACGAGGTCGTCGACGAGCTGCGGTCGTACGCAGATCGCCTGCAGCCGATGGTCGCCGACACCGGCTTGGTGCTGACCGAGGCGCTCGCCGACGGGCGCACCATACTCCTCGAGGCGGGCCAGGCGACGCTGCTCGACGTCGACCACGGCACGTACCCGTTCGTCACGTCGTCGAGCGCGACGTCCGGCGGCGCCTGCACCGGCTCCGGCATCCCGCCGACGCGGGTCGATCGGGTCGTCGCGATCTTGAAGGCCTATACGACGCGGGTCGGCGAGGGCCCGTTCCCGACGGAGCTGCACGACGACTCGGGCGAGTTCCTGCTCAAGGCCGGACACGAGTACGGCACCACGACGGGGCGGCCGCGGCGGTGTGGGTGGTTCGACGCGGTGATCGCGCGGTACGCCGCCCGGGTCAATGGCGTCACCGACTTCGTGATCACCAAGCTCGACGTCCTCACCGGACTCGAGAAGGTGCCGATCTGTGTCTCGTACGACGTCGGCGGCGTGCGCCATGACGAGATGCCGATGAGCCAGTCGGACTTCCATCACGCAACGCCGATCTACGAGGAGTTGCCCGGGTGGTGGGAGGACATCTCGGGGTGTCGACACTTCGATGACCTGCCGGCGAATGCGCAGTCATACGTCCGGGCGCTCGAGGAGCTGTCGGGCGCGCCGATCTCGGTCGTCGGCGTCGGTCCCGGCCGCGACGAGACCGTCGTACTCCGCGACCTCCTCTGACACCCGACCCCCGACGGTAGGTGACCTACCGTCGGGGGACGAGTGACCTATCGTTGGTCGAATACCGCGAGCCGCGGGTCGGTCGTGACGTCCATCAGGTCGTCGATCGTCAGCGACAGCTCTTGGGTATTGGGCCACCCTGGGGCGAAGAATTCGGTCGACACGAGCGTTCCGTCGGCGTGACTCCAGCTCACGCGCATCCAGAGTCCGGCCGGCCGTCGGTCGAGGCCGACCAGAACGGTCTCACCGTCCGAGGTGACTCGCTGCTCGCAGGTGGGGAAGTGATGCTTCCACAGCCCGTTGTAGCACCGAGTCATCCAGTCGGATCCCCAGCTCTTGGCATCCGCTCGGCTGTAGGCCTCGACACGAAGCAGGCCCGTGCTCGAGCCCTCCTTCCACGGACGCTCCCACTGCGCGTTCGCGAGCGAGGACCGTTCTGCCGTCCCCCCGTCGTTGTAGCCGAACCCGCCGTCGTGGGAGCCGAACCCTTCGAGCCCAGCCTCGTCCCACGCGGCCGAGCGAGGGACGGTGGCATGCTGGGCGTACGCCGTGTGATCGAAGACGACTGCGCGCATGCGCTCGAGCGCCCGCTTGGCTGGCGACCAGTTTTGGTCGGCCAAGAACTCCGTCGGCCGGTCGGAGCGATCGTCGTGATCGGCCGGTGCGCCGGACGTGCCGGTCGTTCCACTCACCCCGTACGCCGTCACACTCGCCGCGAGCACGCCACAGGCCGCGGCGGCGGCGACACCGATGCGGCGTCTGCTCAGGCGGCGTCGGCCACGATCCAGGTCGTCGGTCGCCGACGCCAGCGGGGCGTCGTCGGCCTCTCGAAGCATCAACTGATAGAGGCTGTCGTCCCTCACCATCATGTTCCCCTGCCTTCGTTGGTCGCGTCCACGTCGACTTCGAGCGCGCGTCGAAGATGCTCCAGTCCGTGCGCCGTCTGACTCTTCACGGTTCCGGGGCTGATGCCGAGGTCGGCGGCCGTCTCGTCGACGGACAACCCGAGCCAGTGCCGCAAGACGACGACCTGGCGCTGCCGCGGAGGTAGCGCGGCGAGGGCCGCCATGAGCTCGCTCCACTCGGCTCGGTCGGGTAGCTCGTACCCCTGGTCGGGCACCAGGTCGAACGATCGCTCTCGCCGCCACGGACGTCGGCTCTCGTCGATCGACGCGTTGACGATGATCTGCCGGACGTACGCCTCTTCGGCGCCGCGCCGTCGCACCCGCGGCCACGCGACGTACAGCTTCGCGAGCGCGGCCTGCAGGACGTCCTCGGCGTGGTTCCAGGAACCGCAGCAGAAGTACGCCGCGACCAGGAGTGCCTTGCGGCGGGCGGCGACGTACTCGGTGAAGTCCGCGTCGCCCTCGCGTCGTCTGGTCACGTTTGCCTCGCTCCGTCGAAACCGTGTTCAGTCTCCAATACGGAGCGACGCGCGAATCGGTTGTACGGACGCGGCGACGAGTCACCTATCGGCGGGTGGACGTTAGGCGTACGGCGGGGCGCCGGTGCCGGTGATGCGGTGGCCGCCCCAAGGGTTGCGCTCGCCGAGTCGGGCCGGAGTCTGGTTGCCATCGCCGACCGAGATGTCGATCGTCGACCGACCGTCCTCGGCGACCTGCGCGCTCAGTCGCTCATCGGGGGACAGCCGGCCGTACCAGTGGTAGCTGCCGTCGATCGGCTGGAAGAAGCCATGCAGCTGTCCATCGACGTCGACCGCCCCGTCCTCGAGATGAACCCGGATCGGCCCCCGGTAGCCCAGGTCCTCCTCGTCCTCGTCGGCCGTCACGCCGCTGCCTCGTCGAAGCTCGGCTCCAGGGCGTCGAGCAGACCGGCACGCTTCCAGAATCGCTTGCCGAGCCCGCCGATCATGCCGTACTCGTGCAGCGTCGCCGTGACGCGTCGGGCCGCCCAAGCCCGCGACCGGCGCCAGTGCGGATTGGCCGCCGCGACGCGAGCCGCTTGCTTCGGGTCGAGCCCGACCGTGGCGTACACCCGAGGGTGGATCAGCTGGCTCGACGCGAACAGCGCGACGCCGCCGACCATGAACTTCGTCCACTGCCGCGAGACGAAGCCCTTGTCGACCCACTCGCGCGCGGCCTCCTCACGGGCGTACCGCATGTGCCGAGCCTCCTCGACCACGTGGATGTGCGACACCATGCGGACCAGCGGCTGCATCGACTCGTCGTCGCGCGCCTCGCGCTGCAGTTGGTCGAGCATCTCTTCGACGAACAGCGCCCCGGCGAACGTCATCGACCCGTTGGACACGGTCTTGAAGAACCGACCGAGGAAGTGGGTCAGCGGCCGCGGGCGATAGTACGGCGCGCCCAGCCGATCGATCATCTTGCCGAACATCGTCGAGTGGCGGCACTCGTCGGCGATCTCGGTGTACGCGTACTGCACGTGTGACGTGGTCGGGTCCCGGTCGTACGTGTGCCGCACCAGCATCTGCATGAGGATGCCCTCGAACCAGATGCCGATGCTTGCGATGCTCGCCACCTCGTGCTTGGACAACTCGACCCGCTGCTCGTCGGTGAGCTGGTCCCAGAGCGCCGTGCCGTAGAGCGAGGACCGGTGGGGTGGGGCGAAGTAGCGATCCGGCTCGAGCGTCGCGTCCCAATCGATGTCGACGACCGGGTCGTACGTCGTGGTCGCCGACGACCGAAGCAGTCGCTCGCTGGTGCGTTCTCGTGCGGCCTCACTGAGATCAACGGGGCTAGTCGCCATGGCTCCTCCCGAGGTCGATTTGCCATACCGAGAGTACGTATCACGGTTAATGTAACATCGCCAATGGCGTAAAGGAAGGCAGGTCGGATCGGTGGCGATCCGGCGGATGTCGTTGCCCCTCGAGCTGCTCACGTGCCCTCCCCTTCGCCGTCCTGCTTTCATGACGCTCTTGGCGGTTGGAGGGGTTGGCGTTACGTCTCGCCGGAGGCCGGGGCAACCCGACTCAGGTCGATTCTCGTCTTACGGGCGATCGAAAACCTGGAGGCTGGGGCCGATGGGCGAGGCAGAGTTTGATCATCGAGCGGCTGAAGCGTACGGGCGAGGACGGTGGACAGCCGTTGGGGTTCGGCGCGGCGGACGTCGTTCGGGTCGGCCGAGCCCGCCGCCGGCATCGTCGGGTGCTCGGTCGACCGACGAACAGTACGTCCACGTGCAGCCGACTCCGGAGGCGGCGGGGGAGCGGATCCAGGTCGGGTTCCTGCCGGCGCCGGAGCAGTTCGACCGAGGACGGGATCCGTTTTTGTTCGTTGCCTTCGGCCGACTTGCGACCGAGGGCTCCGAACTCGATCCCGCGATGATCCGGCTCGAGCTGCCGGACGGATCGGTGCTCACCTCGCCGGTGCAAGATGGCCGATACGGCCTGCTGGGCTATTCAAACGCGACCCGGCTTGACCCGGTGACCGTGACATCGTGGACGCGGCGGGCGACGTCGTCGACAGCTACACACCCGAGATCGAGTGGCTATCCGCGAGCGGCTGATGTGCGGCGACCGGCCGCCGCCGTAGGCTGGGTGACTGTGATGCCCCTCGTCATCGGCGGTGGCGGACGCGAACACGCGCTCGCACTCGCACTCTCTCGGGACCAAAACGTGACGCGTGTGCACGCGGCGCCGGGAAACCCTGGGATGGCCGAGGTCGCCGACCTGCATGCGGTCGATCCACTCGACGGCGATGCGGTGGCGGCGCTCGCCAAGGACATCGACGCCGACCTCGTCGTGATCGGGCCGGAAGCGCCGCTGGTCGTCGGCGTCGCCGATGCCGTACGCGCGGCCGACATCGCCTGCTTCGGTCCGTCGAAGGACGCGGCTCGCATCGAGGGCTCCAAGGCGTACGCGAAGGACGTGATGGCGTCGGCCAACGTCCCGACGGCGCTGGCCCATGTGTGCGAGACCGACGCCGAGGTCGTCGCGGCGCTCGACGCCTTCGGGCCGCCGTACGTCGTGAAGGACGACGGACTCGCCGCGGGCAAGGGCGTCGTGGTGACCGACGACCGCGAGACGGCGATCGCTCATGCGAAGGCCTGCGGCCGGGTCGTCATCGAGGAGTTTCTCGACGGCCTTGAGGTGTCGATCTTCGCCGTCACCGACGGTCAGACCGTCGTCCCCCTGCAGCCGGCGCAGGACTTCAAGCGGCTCGGCGACGGTGACGTTGGACCCAACACCGGTGGCATGGGCGCCTACACCCCGCTGTCCTGGGCGCCGGTCGACCTGGTCGACGAGGTCACCGAGCGGGTGCTGCAGCCGACCGTCGACGAAATGGCGCGGCGAGACATCCCCTACTCCGGCCTGCTGTACGCCGGGCTCGCGCTGACGTCGCGCGGCGTACGCGTCGTCGAGTTCAACGCCCGGTTCGGCGACCCCGAGACGCAGCCGCTGCTCGCCCTTCTCGACTCGTCGCTGTCGACCCTGCTGCATGCGGCGGCGACCGGCCGGCTGCACGAGGTCGAGCCGCCGCGGTTCCGCTCCGGGGCCGCGGTCGCCGTTGTGGTGGCCGCCGATGGTTATCCCGCGAGCCCGCGCAAGGGCGACCCGATCGGCGGGGTCGACGACGCTGAGGAGATGACGGGGGTGTCGGTGCTACATGCCGGCACCGCGCTCGACGCCGAGGGTCGACTCGTCACCGCCGGTGGGCGAGTGCTGGCCGTCACGGCGACCGGCGACGATCTCACCCAGGCGCGGGAACGCGCGTACGCAGGGGTTGCCGTCATCGACATCGACGGCGCCCAGATCCGCACCGACATCGCCGCCAACGCCTAACCCCCCTTCGCGCCGACCTTGCGCGTCCCGTCCGTTTCTTCCCGCCGACCTTGCGCGTCCCGCCCACTTCTTCGCGTCGAGGTTGCGCGTCCCGCCCGCGAGGATTGGTCGCCGCGACCAACCGCCGCACCGCTTCGTTCCGTGTAGAACGTGAGGACGAGGACGGGAGGGGTCGTGTCGAACGACTACGACGACGAGCCAGCGAGCTTGGGCCTCGAGGGAGGGCTAGCGTCATGAACGACGAACTACACAACCGACTGATGCGAGCGGCGGACGACGCGGACCGGCCGCTGCCGGTGCAGCCGACCGAGTTGCTCGCCCACGCGCGCAGAGACCGCAAGCGGCATCGGGTCCAGGTCGCTGGTGCGAGCGGTGCACTGGCGATCGGTGCGGTGGCCGCGGTGATCGGCGCCGTGGCGGTCGTCCCGTCCGGCGACGATGGGTCGGATAGCGGTGTCGCGCCGGCCGGCTCGGCGCACGGGAGCAAGGTCGAGCCGACCGTGGAGCCGACGGCCGAGCCCTCCGACTTCGATCGCGGCCCGATGTCCGCGGATCAGATCCGGCCGATCCTCCTTAATTGCGCGGGCACTGCCATAGATGCCTATGACGTCGTTCTCGCGCGGCGATACGCCGACCTTTGGGGGGAGCGAGGCATGATCGTCGCGAGGTCGCCGGAGGGCCAACTGATTGATTGCTCGGCGAACATTGAGGACGGCGTTTCCGAGTCCGATGGGGCCGACTTCGGGACGCTGGCCAAAGACGTCGCGCACATGCCGGTGCCTGGTGCGGTGCACCCGATCGTTGCCTTCAAGCCGTTCTACGATCACGGGTTCGCCTCGTCGGACGAGGTTCCTGGCGACTTCTGGTTGTCGTGGGGCTTCTTCCGGGTCGCCGATACGGTCGACCGGGTCGAATTCCGGCTCGGCACGCCGGGTGGGCCGGAGCAGTGGACGGTCTCGAAGCCACATGACGGTCTCGTCTTTTGGAGCGCTTGGGTGCGGCCGGGCGAGTACGAGGGTGTCGACGAGCTTCGGATCGAGTGGCGGGCGTACGACACCAACGGGGACCTGATTGACCCGGACCTGATGCCGTACGAGCCGCAGTGGGTCGATATCACGCTCTGACCCATTCCGGTGCCGAGATTGCGCGTCTTGCCTATTCAGCTGGGGGGAGACGCGCAATCTCGGTGCGATGATGTGGGCGGGTCGCGCAATGTCGGCGGGAGAGCGTCGCGGTCAGTCGCCGTTCTTGAGGTCGCGGATGATCCGCTGGCTCGCGAGCTTGCCCGGCGCGCCGATGACACAGCCGCCGGGGTGGGTGCCCGAGCCGCACTGGTAGTAGCCGTCGATCGGCGTGCGGTATTGGCTCCACCCAGGCGCCGGCCGGAAGAAGTACATTTGTGGCGCGAGGAACTCACCGGCGAAGATGTTGCCCTCCGACAGCCCGACGGTGCGCTCGATGTCGAGCGGCGTCACGACCTCGCGATGCAGCACCAGGTCGCCGAAGCCCGGGAAGAACGACTCGAGCGTCGCCTGCACGGTGTCGGCGAACTTGTCCCGCTCGGCGTCCCAGTCGCCGTTCTTGAGCTCGTACGGCGCGTACTGGATGAAGTTCGACATGACGTGCTTGCCTGGTGGCGCCATGTCGGGGTCGATGACCGACTGGATCGCGCCGTCGATGTAGGGCCGGGAGCTGTACCAGCCGTACTTCGCGTCGTCGTAGGCCCGTTCGAGGTACTCCATCGTCGGCCCGATGTTGATGAAGCCGCCGTACTGGTCGTTCCGATCACGCAGCGCGGGGTAGGCCGGCAGGCCGTCGAGGGCGAAGTTGACCTTGGCCGACGTGCCCTGGAAGCGGAACCGGGTGATGTCCTCGACGAACTCTCCGGGCAGCTCGCGGCGGTCGACGATCTCGAGGAAGGTCCGGCGCGGATCGAGGGCGCTGACCACGACGGGCGCCCGAAACTCGGTGCCGTCGGCTAGCGCCACGCCGACCGCCCGGCCGTCCTTGGTGATGACGGAGTCGACCGGCGACTCCAGCCGGATCTCGGCACCGTAGGCCTGGGCCGCCCGCGCCACCACCTGGGTGAAGCCGCCGTTGCCGCCCTTGTGGAAGCCCCACATGCCGTATTCGCCGTCGTGCTCGCCCATCGTGTGGTAGAGCAGGACGAGCCCGGAGCCCTGCGACATCGGCCCGACCTTGGTGCCGATGATCCCGGACGAGGCGATGTAGCCCTTGAGGATGTCGCTCTCGAAGTAGTCGTCGAGGAAGTCGGCGGCCGAGCCGGTCAGCAGCCGCACCAGGTCGTGCAGCACCTTCGGCTCGACGCCTTTGAGTTGGGAGACCAACTCGGCAAGCGCCTCGCCGTCTTCGGGTGTCTTGCCCCACAGGTCGGGTGGCGCCTTGTCGATGAGCGGCCGCACGAGCTGGACGACGCGGGACATGTCGTGCTCGTAGCGCTCGTACGTGTCGGCGTCGTGCTTGGAGTGGCGGCGGATCTCCTGGATGTTCTCGTCCTCGTCAGAGCCGAGCAGGAGATAGTCGCCGTCCTCTGTCGGGGCGAACGACGACGGCATCTCGATCGGCAGGAAGCCGTGCTTGACGAGGTCGAGCTCTTGGACGATGTCGGGTCGCAGCAGACTCAACGCGTACGAGAACGTCGTGAAGTGGAAGCCGGGATAGAGCTCCTCGGTGATCGCGGCGCCGCCGACGAGGTGTCGGCGCTCGAGGATCAGGGTCCGCAGACCTGACTTGGCGAGGTAGGCGCCGTTGACGAGCCCGTTGTGGCCGCCGCCGACGACGATCGCGTCATACTCGGTGCTTTGCGTCATGGGTCAGGCTGTCTTTCGCTCGGGGTTGAAGAGGGGCACCCGGGCCGTATAAGCACGAGCCCGCTGGTAGGCGTGATCGATGGTGATCTCGACGTGGACCTCGGAGTCGGGCGCGGCGTACTCCGGCTGAACCCGGGCCAGCCCGATGTGGCGCTGCAGGACCGGCGAGTACATCAGCGTCGTGGCATAGCCGACCTGGTCGCCGCTCTTGACGTCATAGAGCATCGACTCCCACGGCAGCGGCACGGGGTCCTTCGGCGTGATCAGGCCGGCCTCGGCGTGCAGCTGGTCATAGTCGCGCCAGTCGACGATGAGTCCGGTCATCGCCCAGCGAGAAGTCTTGTCGGCCAGCTCCCGCCGGATCGCGTCGCGCCCGATGAACGGCCGGTCGTCGGCGTCGATGCCGCGCAGCATCCAGCCGAGCCCGAGCTCCTTGGGCGTGAAGCGTTCCTGGTCGGTGTAGGCCAGGCGGCTGGATCCGAACTCCACGTCGATCAGCAGCAACCCGGCCTCGATCCGGGACATGAGCAGCGCCTCCTCGCCGAAGGGCCGCATGCCGTGTCCGCGCCCGGCGTCCATGATGGCGTCGAACACCGTGCCGGCGTCGTCGGCCGGCACGAAGACCTCGAAGCCGAGATCGCCGGTGTAGCCGGTGCGTGAGATCCGGACCGCGGTCGAACCGATCTTGGCCGCGGCGTGGTCGAAGTACGCCAGGTCGTTGACCTCGGGAGCGATCGTCGCCAGCGCGGCCCGCGATCGAGGCCCTTGGACGGCCAAAGCGCCGTAGTCGTCGGAGACGTCCTCGATCGCGACGTCATAGCCGACTGCGAGATCGCTGAGATAGCCCAGGTTGGGTCGCGCGGCGGTCAGGAAGAATTCCGAGTCGGAATGCCGGAAGAACACGCCGTCCTCGAGGACATAGCCGCGGTCGTCGCACCACACGCTGTATTGCGCGTGTCCGGGCCGACACTTGCGGATGTCCCTGGTGAGTACGCCGCCGAGGAATCGCTCGGCGTCGCGGCCGCGGATCCAGTACTTGAACAGCGGCGATGTGTCGAAGACACCCACGCCGTTTCGGATCGCGAAGTACTCGTGCTTGGAGGACATGTCGTACTTCAGCGCCGACAGGTAACCGGACCAATGACCCCAAAGGCCGGAGCGGTTGAGCGGCGCAAGGCGATCGTGGAACGGCGTGGTCTTCACCATGACCAAACCCTAAGCGCTCGACGCCGATCGCGACATCCCCTAAATGACCCGTCAGTCAATAAGTTCCGCACCGACCTCGCCGGATTCAGCGGAGTCGATCGGTTCCGGCCGACCGTGACCGTCAACCTTTACTGACTCGCCTGCCGGCAATACGCTCGTTCCTCACGAGGGAGGACGCCATGCGGAAGCGTTCGGTGACACTACTCAGTGCCGCGGCACTCGTCGCGACATCACTCGCGGTCCTCACCATCCCGTCCAGTGCCGAGCCCGAGTGCTCGGCATTCGGGACCACGCCGGAGTTCCGCGGGACGACACCGACGCCGGAGCAGGTGCTCGGATTCCCGATCGGCTCGCAGGAGGTGACGACGGCGCAGTCGGACGCCTATCTCGCGGCGGTGGACACCGCCAGCGACATGGTGGTGACCGGCACGGCCGCGACCTCGGTGCAAGGCCGTCCGCTGCGGTACGCCGTCGTCGGCCGCCCCGATAACGTGACGCCCGCTGGGCTGCAGTCGATCCGATCCCGGATCGGTGATCTCAAAGACCCGGCAACTCCCGCCGACGAGGCCGCCGAGCTGGCCGCGACGACTCCGGCGATCCTCTATCTGCAGGCCAATGTCCACGGCGGTGAGGAGAGCGGCACCGACGCCCTGCTGCGCGTGCTGTACGAGCTGGCTGACCGGACCGACTGCGCGGCCGGCACCATCCTGGACCACGCCATCGTGGTGATGCTTCCGATCCAGAATCCCGACGGCCGGGAGGCCGACACCCGGCGCAACGCGTACGGGTTCGACATGAACCGCGACTGGATGGCGCGGACGCAGCCGGAAACCGACGGAAAGATCGAGCTGCTCCGGCAGTACCCGCCGCAGCTCGACCTCGACGAGCACGAGTTCGGCTTCTTCGACTACTTCTTCCCGCCGAACTCGGACCCGATCTACCACGAGGTCTCCGACACCGTGAAGGGATGGAACGACGCGTACGGTGCGGCCTTCGCGGCCGAGTTCGACCGGCAGAAGATTCAGTTCTTCAACTACGAGCCGTACGACTTCTTCGGCGCGATTTTCGGTGACACAGTGCCGAGCCTGTCGTTCAACTCGGCCGGCATCACGCTCGAGAAGTACTCGGGCGACCCGATCTCGCAGCGGACGTACGAGCACTACGTCACGACTTGGACGGCGCTGTTCGAGGCTGGAAGCGACAAGACGCAGCTGCTCACCGACTGGCACGGCGCCTGGGTCGAGGCCTACCAGGAAGGCGTCGAGGGCGTGCTGGAGCCGAACGCGGTGTTCCAGAAGACCCATAAGCTGTTGCAGCCGGTGCCCGACGCGCGGGTACGCAGCTACTTCTTGCTGGATGACTCGACGAAGGCGTACGAGACTCAGTCGATGGTGCGCCGGCTCCAGCGAATGGACGTCGACGTCTACCGGCTCACCAGGCCCACGACCGTGCCGGGGTTCCATCCGTACGGACGGGCCGGGCGAGACGAGACGCTGCCGGCCGGGACGTACTGGATCCCCCTCGCCCAGGCCGAGAAGCACTGGATCCAGGCGATGCTGAACGAGGACACTTACATCCCGTACGACGTGACGTTCGACGTGACCGCGTGGAGCAACCCGCTGCTCATGAACGTCCCGGGCGGCTGGACCGGAGCCGTCGTCAGCCCGTCCGCCCAGCTGGTCGACCCGGTGGCCGAGCCGACCCCACCAGCGCCGCCCGCCGATCCGCCGACGATCGGGTTGTTCCAGATCCCGAGCAGCTCGGCGGCGATCGAGTCGGCCGGTGCGGTGCGCTGGCTGTTCGATCAGCGGTGGGATCTCGACTTCACCGACCTGACGGCCGACGACATCCGCTCGGGCGCCCTCGCCGGGCTCGACGAGCTGGTGATCCCGGACGGCTATGCGAACTACGGCCTCCAGGCGCTCGGCTCGAAGGGCAAGAAGGCGATGGTGGATTGGGTCAACGGCGGCGGCCGGCTGATCGCCTGGGCCGGCGGTGCCGAGATCGCGACCCGGATCGGCGCCTCGACCGCTGTCCTGAGCCCGGCGAACACCAACATGCCTGGCAGTCTGGTCCGAATGCGGATCGACCAGTCCAGTCCGCTCGGCCAAGGCGTCGGCCCATTCGCGTACGCGATGTTCAATGACGACGCCGTCATGTCGCCTGGCCGGGGGACGTCGGTCGCCACCTTCCCGTCAGAGTCGAGCGAGGACTTCTTCGTCTCCGGGCTCGACATCGGTGCCGAGTCGCTCGCGGAAACCTCCGCCGTGGTTGACGAGGCGGTCGGACAGGGCCGAGCCATCACGTTCTCGTTCGACCCGACATTCCGGGCCTGGACCGACGGGACGGCGCGGATCTTCCGCAACGCCCTGCTCACACCCGATCCCGCGACCATGCGCGCGGCCGCGCCGGTCGGATCGCCGACCCGCGCCGCGGCCGAGCGGACGGCCCGAGCTGCGGCCTCGACCCTCCCCCAGGTTCCGAGCCCGATCCGGCTGACGGTGTCGGACGCGGACACTCGTGCGACGGCCGCGGTGATCGACTCGCTCCACCTTCGGTCGATCCGCGTCGACGCAGGCCCTGTCATGCGGTTCCTGATCGCCAATCCTCACGGCTGGTCGGCCGAGGAGCACCCCAAGCTAGGGCCGCTGCTGCAGGGTCTCTCCGACGCCAACGTGCCGATCCGGGCGCTGAGCATGCCGTAATACGCTGGGTCCGATCGGCGATCGACCCTCCCCCGGAATTGACTTATGGGTCAGTAATCGTGACCTAGGACCTCGTGACAACGCTTTGTGCCCGGCGATAGTCTCGGTTCGCGTCAATGAGAAGGGGACCCATGCGTAGATCATCGGCTGTCGTGTCGGTGTTGTCCATATTTGCGCTTGCGATGGCCGGCTGCTCTCGGTCGGACGACGACTCGAGTAGCGAGCCGCCATCTGAGGGTGGCGTGTGCGACACAACTGACGCGACAGGAGATCTGCTTGCGCAGATCTGCGAAGAGGGCACCATCTCGGTGTCGACCGACCCGAAGTATCCGCCGCAGTCGTCCCTCAACGTGGAGACCGGCGAGTTCGAAGGCTTCGACATCGACGTGGCCACCGAGATCGCCAACCAGTTGGGCGTCGGCATCGACTGGCAGACGCCGTCTTGGACCATCCTGACGGCCGGTAGCTGGAACGATCGCTGGGACATGAGCGTCGGCTCGATGACGCCGACGAACGACCGGCAGCAGGTGCTCGACTTCACCCAGCCGTACTCTTACGTGCCGGCCGTCGTCGTGGTGCACGAGGACAACACCTCGATCCAGGACCTTTCGACCGATCTCGACGGCAAGACCGTCGGCGTCTGCAGCGGGTGCACGTACGACCAGTTCCTGACCAAGTCCTTGAACATCAAGGGCTACACGTTCGACTACGTGATTGACGACGTCGATCCCACCGGTTACGACACCGACACGACAGCGTTGCAAGATCTCGCGCTCGGCGACGGCGTCCGGTTGGACGCGGTGATCACCTCGCTGACCACGGCTGAGGCCTTCATCGCCAACGACCAGCCGGTGAAGATCGTCGGTGACCCGGTGTTCTACGAACCGCTCGCTGTGGCATTCGACAAGGACTCTCAGCTCGACGACGCCAGTCTGGTCCAGGCCGTCGACGAGATCATCGGCGAGATGCACTCTGACGGCACTCTCACTGAGTTGTCCGAAAAGTGGTACGACGGAGCTGACCTGACGGCCCAGCAGCAGTAGTGAGCGCGATGAGTTCGATGAGCGACCGGCTCGATCGGTGGGCGCTCGCCAGCGCTCGAGTGCCGTTTCGCGTCAAGGTCGCTGTCGTTTGGGTCGCGATCTTCGCCTTCCTGGCCTTCTTCTTCTGGATCGCGCAGTTCGACACCGACTGGATGTTCGACAGGTTCGAGTACATCACTCGCGGACTCCTGTACACGCTGTACATCGCGATCGGCGGCATCGTGCTCGCGACCGTGCTGGCCATATTGGGAGCGCTCGCCCGCATCTCGTCGAACTCGATCGCGTACGGCATATCCGGCTTCTACGTGTCGTTCTTCCGCGGCACACCCCTGATCGTGCAGATGTTCTTGATCTACCTGGCGTTGCCGCAGGTCGCGGGCAATCTGCACGACCGCTTCGGCGACCTGTTTCCCCAGTCCTTCGTCACCCAGCTCACCCTGGAGGCAGCGGTCGCGGGGACCATCGCGCTGGGCCTCAACTACGGCGCGTATATGACGGAGATTTTTCGGGCCGGCATCCAGTCGGTCGCCGGCGGGCAGGGCGAGGCGGCCGACGCGCTCGGGATGACGTACCGGCAGAAGATGCGCAAGGTCGTGCTGCCGCAGGCGTTCCGCGTGATCATCCCGCCGACTGGCAACGAGTTCATCGCGATGTTAAAGGACACCGCGCTCGTCTCGTTCCTCGGCACGACGGTCGCCAACGCGGAGATCTTCCGTCGGGCGTCACTCGTCGGTCAGGCGGAGGTCAAGGGACTCGAGGCGCTCGTCCTCGCGGCCGGGCTCTACTGGGGCCTCACGATCGTGTTCACGTTCTTCCAGCGACGTCTGGAGACGCGTGTATCGCGAGGGTATATCCGTACGGCATCGGTCGGCAGCGGCGACCACGATGCCCTGCCTGAGCAGCCGCACGGCGGCGGAGGGGGGATCGCGTGAGTACTCCCGACGTCGTGATCCGGGTCGAGGACCTGCACAAGCGGTTCGGAAACCTCGAGGTCGTGAAGGGCGTCGACCTCGAGCTGCACAAGGGCGAGGTCATCGTCGTGTTCGGCCGGTCCGGCTCAGGCAAGTCGACCCTGCTTCGTTGCATCAACTTCCTCGACGACCCGAGTCGCGGGACGGTCGAGGTCGCCGGCACGCGGATGAGCGGTGGCTTCCGGACTCGGCGCAAGCGGGAACAGATCCGCCAGTTGCGGCTGCATGTCGGCATGGTGTTCCAGCAGTTCAATCTGTTCCCGCACATGACCGCGCTGCAAAACGTCATTGCGGCGCCGGAGTGCGCTGGCCTCGACAGCAACCGGACCCGCGCGATGGAACTGCTCGACCAAGTCGGGCTCTCGGACAAGGCGTCCGAGCACCCGATCCGGCTGTCTGGTGGTCAGCAGCAGCGAGTCGCCATCGCCCGGGCGCTCGCGATGCGACCGGACGCGATGCTCTTCGACGAGCCGACCTCGGCGCTCGATCCCGAGCTGATCGGTGAGGTACTCGCCGTGATGAAGTCGTTGGCGACCGACCTGCACATTCCGATGATCGTGGTGACCCACGAGATGGGCTTCGCCCGCGAGGTTGCCGACCGGGCGCTCTTCTTCCACGAAGGCGTCGTCTGGGAGGAGGGGCCGCCGGAGCAGATGTTCGACGCCTGCCAGAAGCCGGAGACGAAGAAGTTCCTCGACGCCGTCCTCTGACCCATCCTGTTGCGCCCCCAACTTTTTGCTCCGAGATTGGGCGTCTTCACCGGTGAGTGGGGAAGACGCGCAATCTCGGCGCAAGAGCGGTTGGGGTCCGTGACAACCGATGAGCTGCATCCAGGTCAACGGACCTGACCGCGACTGCACGCGTACGCGACAGGTGCCGTGGTGACCACGGTCCCTGTCTTGTCTCGTTGTCGCCTTCCGATCGCGGCTTCGAGTGTCGGTGGCGTCCCCTACGGTCGGTCCATGACGTCCCTGGCCGCGGCACGTGAGTTCGTGCTTCGCGAAGCGCGGCTCGTCGAGCGGCGACTGTTCTCGACCCTGTTCTACGGTGCGTCGGCGGCCGGCGTAGTCCGCGCCGTTCGGGCGTACCAAAATGACGACGGCGGGCTCGGCCATGCCCTCGAGCCTGACGTGAGGTCGCCCGACAGCCAGCCGCTGTTCGTCGGCTTCGGCCTGACGATTCTGGCTGCCGTCGATGCCCGTGACGACGATCTGCTGACGGGCTGCTGTGAGTTCCTCGAGACGGTTGCCGACGAGCGTGGCGCGGTCCCGATGATCCTTCCGACGGCGGCGGGCGTTCCGAGGGCCGAGCATTGGGTCAACACCCGGCTACCGCCCAGCCTGCAGCCCACGATCGCGATTGCGGCCTCCCTGCATGCGCTCGGATTTACCCACCGTTGGCTGGAGCGCGCGACTGACTACTGCCTCGCCGAGCTTAGGAGCGGACCGGAGCCCGAGGTGCATCTGCTGCGTGAGATCCTCCGCTTCCTCGACGTGGTCGACGAGCCCACGCTTCGCGATCGGGCAGCTGCGGCGGTTCCGGGAGCCGACGACCTCAAGGTCGATCCGGCGTCGACCGACTACGGGCTCACCCCCATACAGATGGCCCCGACTCCGACGTGGGCCCGTGAGCTGTTCCCGACCGATCAACTCGACGCGCACCTCGACGCGCTCGAACGGGCCCAGCGAGACGATGGCGGCTGGCCGCTCGACTGGGATCCGCCGAGTGCCGCCGCCCGGCTCGAGTGGCGGGGCCAACGGACGCTGGAGGCCCTGCAGATCCTGCGAGCTTACGATCGGCTGCCCCAGGCACCATGAAGTGAGTCGAGTGGCAGTTCGGCCGCTGCCCGCCGTACGAGACAATGGGCGACGTGACGATCCCCAATGTCTTGGCGCAGCGGTATCCGTCGGCCGATCTCGTGCGGCTCTGGACGCCCGAGCACAAGGTCGTCCTCGAGCGTCGACTCTGGATCGCGGTGCTCCGAGCGCAGGCCGACCTCGGCGTCGACATACCTGACGGTGTGGCCGAGGCCTACGAGCAGGTCGTCGACAAGGTCGACCTCGAGTCGATCGCGGCCCGCGAGCGGGTCACCCTGCACGACGTCAAAGCCCGGATCGAGGAGTTCAACGCGCTCGCCGGCCACGAGCACATCCACAAGGGCATGACGTCGCGCGACCTCACCGACAACGTCGAGCAGCTACAGATCCGCGACACTCTGCGGGTCGTGCGCGACCACGCCGTCGCGACGCTGGCCCGGCTCGCCGAACTCGCGACCGAACACCGCGATCTCGCGATCGCCGGGCGCAGCCACAACGTGCCCGGCCAGGTGACGACGCTCGGCAAGCGGTTCGCCACGGCCGCCGACGAGCTGCTGGTGGCCGTCGAACGCATCGAGGAGCTGCTCGCGCGCTATCCGCTGCGCGGGCTCAAGGGCCCGATGGGCACGGCCCAAGACCAGCTCGACCTGCTCGACGGCAACCGCGACCGGCTGACCGCGCTGGAGCAGCGGGTCGCAGAGCATCTCGGATTCGCCCGTGTGCTCGACAGCGTCGGCCAGATCTATCCGCGCTCGCTCGACTACGAGGTCGTCGGCGCGCTCGCCCAGCTCGTCGCTGCCCCGTCCAACTTGGCGACGACGCTGCGACTGATGGCGGGCAACGAACTCGTCACCGAGGGCTTCAGGGCCGGCCAGGTCGGGTCGTCGGCAATGCCGCACAAGATGAACACCCGCTCGTGCGAGCGCATCAACGGTCTGGCCGTCGTCGTGCGCGGCAACCTCACGATGCTCGGCGAGCTCGCCGGCGACCAGTGGAGCGAAGGCGACGTCTCCGACTCCGTGGTGCGTCGGGTCGCGTTGCCCGACGGGTTCTTCGCCACCGACGGCGTTTTCGAGACCCTGCTGACGGTGCTCGGCGAGTTTGGTGCGTTTCCCGCCGTCGTCGAGCGGGAGCTGCGTCGATACCTGCCCTATCTCGCGACGACGAAGATTCTGATGGCCGCGATCCGGGGCGGCGTCGGCCGGGAGCAGGCGCACGAGGCGATCAAGGAGCACGCGGTGGCGGTGGCGCTGGCGTCGCGTGAGGCTGTTGAGACCGACGCCGCCGAGTTGGATCTGCTGGACCGACTGGCTGGCGACCCGCGCCTAGGCCTGTCGCGGGCGGCGCTCGCCGATGCGGTCGCCGATCCGTTGGACTTCGCCGGCGCCGCCCGCGACCAGGTGGACGCCGTCGTGGCGCGAGTCGAGTCGGTGGCGGCGCGGCATCCCGAGGCGGCGACCTATCGGCCCGGCGAGATTCTGTAGGCCGCCCCCTTCGCGCCGAGATTGCGCGTCCCGCCCACCCGGGAGTGAACGGGCGTACGTCCGCGCCTGCCGAGCGGGCGGGACGCGCAATCTCGGCGCGAAAGGGGTTGGGAGGGTTGAAGCCGGCGCATTCGGGGTAGGCGAAGGGCATGACGCATCTCACGGCTTCTCGTTCTCGCTTCGTACGCCGGCTGGGCGCCGCGATCGGCTCGGTCCTGCTCGCCGGTGCATCGGTCGTCGCCGCCACCACACCGGCGTCCGCCGTCGACAAGATGACTCACAGCCAGGCCACGGCCGCGCTGTCGTCGTCGGGCATCACGTGGTCGTCCTCAGGCAATTGCAGTGACCGCTACAACTCGACGTGCACGTCGTTCGACCAGGTCAACGTCGCCACGATCCAAGGCATCCAGACGCTCAAGAGCGCCAGCGGATGCTCGATCAACGTGACCGGCGGAACCGAGACGGGTCACGCAGACGGCACGTACACCCACTGGAACGGCTACAAGCTGGACATCTCGAAGTACAGCTGCATCGGCAGCTACATCACCAACACGTTCACCTACATCGGTGGGTCCAAGTGGCAGTCGGGCGCCGGCAACATCTATTACGACGAGGTCAGCCACTGGGACATCACGTACTACAACTGCGGCGGATGCTGACCGGTCGATACGGGGGTCGGCGGGCCCACGCATCCGGTCTGGCAGCATGGCTGTCGTGGCTTTGACGATCGAGAACGCGACGCATCTGCACTCCGGCAAGGTCCGAGACCTGTACGAGCTGGCCGACGGCAACCTCCTGATGGTTGCCTCCGACCGGATCTCGGCGCTCGACTTCGTCCTCGAACCCGGCATCCCCGACAAGGGCGAGGTCCTCACCCGGATGTCGCTGTGGTGGTTCGAGCAGCTGGCCGACGTCGTGCCCAACCACATGGTGTCGACCGACGTACCCGACGTGGTGCGGGGCCGCGCGGTCGTGGTCGAGCGGCTCGAGATGTTCCCGGTCGAGTGCGTGGTGCGGGGCTATCTGACCGGCTCCGGGCTCAAGGAGTACGCGCGGTCCGGCACCGTCTGTGGCATCCCGCTGCCCGACGGCCTGCGCGACGGCGACCGACTCGACGAGCCGATCTTCACGCCCACCACCAAGGCCCCGGTCGGTGAGCATGACGAGGCGATGACGTTCGACGACGTGATCGCGTCGGTCGGGGCCGGCCAGGCGGCGCAGTTGCGCGACCTGACCCTGCAGGCCTACGCCCGGGGCGAGTCGATCGCTCGCGAGCGCGGGATCATCCTGGCGGACACGAAGTTCGAGTTCGGCGCCCGGCCCGACGGTACGATCGTGCTGGCCGACGAGGTTCTGACGCCGGACTCGTCGCGATTCTGGCCGGCGGACCAGTGGCAGCCGGGTCAGGCACAGCCGTCGTTCGACAAGCAGTTCGTCCGCGACTGGCTGACCTCACCCGAGAGCGGGTGGGACAAGAGTTCCGACGCGCCGCCGCCCAATCTTCCCGAGGACGTCGTCGAGAAGACCCGTTCGCGCTACATCGAAGCGTACGAGCGGTTGACCGGCGACAGCTTCTAGTCGCGACCCGCCGCGAATTTCGCGTACTTTCGGTATCCGGGGCTTTCCGCTCGCGGTCAACTGTGCTCGGATAAGGGACCAACACGACGTTCGCGATCCGTGGAGGTCATCGTGCTCAATCTGTCCGTGATGCTCGAAGACAGTGCCCGAACGGTCCCCGATCGAGATGCCGTCGTCCTTGGCGACTCGCGTCTGACCTACGCCCAGATCAACGCGGCAGCCAACCAGGTCGCCAATCTCCTTGTCAGCAAGGGCATCGAGCCCGGTGACAAGGTCGCCCTGTCGTGTCCGAACCTGCCGTACTTCCCGATCGTCTACTACGGCATCCTCAAGGCCGGCGCCGTCGTCGTGCCGCTCAACGTGCTCCTCAAGGGCCGCGAGATCGCCTATCACCTCGCCGACTCCGAGGCCACCGCGTACTTCTGCTTCGAAGGCACCGCCGACCTGCCGATGGCGACGGAGGGCTGGGACGGCTTCGGCCAGGCCGACAAGTGCAAGCACTTCTTCGTGATCACCGCCGATCCCGGTGCGCCCTGGACGATCGATGGAGCGCCGGTCGAGGGAGCCGAGACGCTCGGTGCCGCGATGGCCAACCAGCCGCCGACGTTCGAGACCGCCGCGACCGACGAGTCCGACACGGCGGTGATCCTTTACACGTCGGGCACGACCGGCAAGCCCAAGGGCGCCGAGTTGACCCACGCCAACATGGTGTTCAACGCCCTCGGCAGCCAGCGTCTGCACGGCCAGCCCGAGTCGGGCCGCGACGTCTACCTCGTCACACTGCCGCTGTTTCACAGCTTCGGCCAGACCGTCCAGCTGAATGCCGGGTTCGGTGAAGGCGGGACGCTGATCCTGCTGCCGCGGTTCGACGCCGAGCAGGCGCTCGCCCTGATGCAGAAGGAGAACGTGTCGTTCTTCGCCGGCGTGCCGACGATGTACTGGGGGTTGCTCGGCGCACTCGACGAGTCGGTCGACGTGGACCTCATCGCGCGCAACATGCGGGTGGCGGTGTCCGGCGGGTCGTCGCTTCCGGTCGAGATCATCAAGGACTTCCAGACGCGCTTCCACGTCCAGATCAAGGAGGGGTACGGGCTGTCCGAGACGTCTCCGATCGCGACGTTCAACCCGCCGGGGGTCGAGCCGCGGCCGGGTTCGATCGGCACACCGATCTGGGGTATCGAGTGCAAGCTGATCGACGCCGAGTGGAAGGAAGTCACCGGCGTCGACGAGGTCGGCGAGATCGCGGTCAAGGGCCACAACATCATGAAGGGCTACTACCGCCGGTCGGAGGAGACCGAGGCAGTCATGCGCGACGGCTGGTTCCGTACCGGCGACCTCGCCCGCAAGGACGCCGACGGCTACTACTACATCGTCGACCGGGCGAAGGACATGATCATCCGTGGCGGCTTCAACGTCTATCCCCGCGAGGTCGAAGAGGTCCTGATGACCCACCCGGCCGTGTCCCTCGTCGCCGTCATCGGGGTCTCGCACGAGTCGCTCGGCGAGGAGATCAAGGCGCTGGTGATCAAGAACGCCGACGACGAGACGACCGAGGACGGTCTGATCGCGTGGGCCAAGGAGCAGATGGCGGCGTTCAAATATCCGCGCGTCGTCGAGTTCCGCGAGTCCCTGCCGATGACGGCCACCGGCAAGATCCTCAAGCGCGAGCTCCGCTGACGCACCCATCCCTTCCTCGGCGCGGCGGGATGGGCAGGACGCGCAATGTCGGCGGGACGGGGCCGTAGACTCGGCAGCGTCGGATTCGCGCGTACTCAGGAGTGCCCCGTGGCCCGTGTCGTCGTCGACGTCATGCCCAAGCCGGAGATCCTCGACCCTCAGGGCAAGGCCGTGCACGGTGCGCTGCCGCGCCTGGGGTTCGACGGCGTCACCGACGTACGTCAGGGGAAGCGGTTCGAGCTCGAGATCGACGGCGAGCCCACCGACGAGCGGTTGGCCGAGGTACGCCTGATCGCCAAGACGCTGCTGTCCAACCCGGTCATCGAGGACTTCGACGTACGCGTGGTCGAGGGCTCGCCACGATGAAGGTCGGGGTCGTCACCTTCCCCGGCTCGCTCGACGACGTCGACGCCGCCCGCGCGGTCCGGGTCGCCGGGGCCGAAGCCGTCCCGCTGTGGCACGGCGACCACGACCTGCGGGGCGTCGACGCGGTCGTGCTCCCGGGCGGCTTCTCCTACGGCGACTACCTGCGCTGCGGCGCGATCGCCCGATTCGCTCCGGTGATGACCGAGGTGGTCGCGGCCGCGGAGCGTGGCCTGCCGGTGCTCGGCATCTGCAACGGCTTCCAGATCCTGTGCGAGTCGCATCTGCTGCGGGGTGCGTTGATCCGCAACGACGTACGCCGGTTCGTCTGCCGCGACGTACAGCTGCGGATCGACAACGCGGCGACGGCGTGGACGTCGGCGTACGAAGCGGGTCAAGAGATCGTGGTCCCCCTCAAGAGCGGCGAGGGCGGCTATGTCGCCGACTCCGACACACTGGAGCGGCTCGAGGGTGATGGTCAGGTCGTCTTGCGCTACGTCGACGCCAATCCCAACGGCGCGATGCGCGATGTCGCCGGCGTCACCAACGAGCGCGGCAACGTCGTCGGCCTGATGCCGCATCCCGAGCATGCGATCGACGCGATGTACGGCGCCGGCGCCGACGGCCTCGGATTCTTCACCTCGGTGCTGACGGCCGCCGTCGACGCCTGACACCGGCGCCCGCGCTCAGCCCGCAGCGACCAGTCCGACCGCGATCCCGGCGAAGCCGAGCCCGATCCCCTGCCAGCGGGTGATGTGCTCGTGCAGCACGATCGCCGCGAGGACGACCGTGGTCGCGGGATAGAGCGACGTCAGCACGCTGGCCACCGTCAGGAGTCCGGACTGGGTCGCGAGCTGGAACAATCCGGTCGCGGCCGCGCCGAGAGCACCCGCGAGCGCCGCCCACGCCGCCACCCGCCGGGGCAACCGCAGTGGCTGCCGAAGCGACAGCGCGGTCGACGCGAGGACCCCGACCGAGACCACCTGCATGAGGGTCAAGGGCGCGAGACCGGCATCTTCGGGCACCTGGCCGAGCGCGACGAACAGCAGCCCGAAGCCACATCCGGCGGCCAGGCCGTCGATGACGTCCCGCGATCGCGGCCGGCAGTCCGGCTCGGGCTCGCCGAGCACCTCGTCATGCTCGCTGCCGCGCGCGACCAGCCAGATCGCCGGAAACGCCACGATGACGCCGACCCAGGTCGCCATTGACGGTCGCTCGCCGGTGGCGGTGCCGACCGCGACCGGGAGGAGCGCGGCGCCGACCGCCGACAGCGGCGCCACGACGCTCATCCGGCCGCCGCCCAGCCCGCGGTAGAGCATGCCGGTGCCGACCCCGCTGCCGACGCCGGCGAGCGCACCCCACGCGAGGTCGCCGGCCGTGGGTGACCCGCCGACGAACACCGCGACGCTGCCGACGCCGATGAACGCCACGAACTGCGCCGTCACGGCGACCGACCAGGCTGCGGCTCGTCGGGAGACGATCCCGCCGACGAAGTCCGAAAATCCGTAAGCGAGCGATGCGGCGAGTGCGAAAACAACGATCACGCGCAGACTCTAGGCTGGGGCCGTGACAGAGCCGCTCGACACCGTCCAGCATGCGGCCAGCACGGCCGACAAGCCCCAGCCGTGGGCCGAGCTCGGGCTGAAGGCCGACGAATACGAACGGATCCGAGACATCCTGGGTCGCCGCCCGACCAGCAGCGAGCTCGCGATGTATTCGGTCATGTGGAGCGAGCACTGCTCGTACAAATCCAGCAAGGTCCACCTGCGTCGCTTCGGCGAGCTGCCCGAGGAGACGCCGGTCGGCAAGCTCCTCGCCGGCATCGGCGAAAACGCCGGTGTCGTCGACATCGGTCAGGGCTACGCCGTCACGTTCAAGATCGAGTCGCACAACCATCCGAGCTACGTCGAGCCCTACCAAGGCGCGGCCACGGGCGTCGGCGGCATCGTTCGCGACATCCTCGCGATGGGCGCCCGCCCGGTCGCTGTCATGGACCCGCTGCGCTTCGGCCCCCTCGACGCGCCCGACACCAAGCGGGTCCTGCCCGGTGTCGTCGCGGGCATCGGCGGTTACGGCAACTGCCTCGGCCTGCCCAACATCGGCGGCGAGGCGGTGTTCGACCCGTCGTACGCCGGCAACCCGCTCGTCAACGCCCTTTGCATCGGCGTACTCCGCCACGAGCAACTGCATCTCGCCAAGGCATCCGGCGAGGGCAACCAGGTGATTCTGTACGGCGCCCGCACCGGTGGTGACGGCATCGGCGGCGTGTCCGTACTCGCGAGCGAGACGTTTGACGCCGACGGACCGGCCAAGCGGCCGAGCGTTCAGGTGGGCGACCCTTTCATGGAGAAGCTGCTCATCGAGTGCACGCTGGAGCTGTTCGCCGAAGGCATCGTCACCGGCATCCAAGACCTCGGAGGCGCCGGACTGTCGTGTGCCACGTCGGAGCTGTCGAGCGCTGGTGACGGCGGCATGCATGTCGATCTCGACCGAGTGCCGCTGCGCGACTCCACGCTCACTCCGGAGGAGATCCTGATGAGCGAGTCGCAGGAGCGGATGATGGCGGTCACCCGGCCGGACGACGTCGAGCGCTTCCTCGAGATCTGCGCCAAGTGGGACGTCGAGGCGTACGCCATCGGTGAGGTCACCGACACTGGCCGGCTGATCGTCGACTGGCACGGCGAGACCGTCGTCGACGTGCCGCCGCGCACCGTCGCGCACGAGGGGCCGGTCTATGAGCGCCCCTACGCGCGACCCGCGAGCCAGGACCTGCTGATCGCCAACCGGGCCGAAGCCCTGCCGCGGCCGGCGACCGGCGAGGAGCTGCTCGAGACCCTGCTCCTGCTTGCATCGTCGCCGAACCTCGCCGACAAGTCGTGGATCACCGACCAGTACGACCGCTACGTGCGCGGCAACACGGCGCTGGCCCAGCCCGAGGACGCCGGCATGATCCGGGTCGACGATGCTCAGTTCGTCGTTGGGGACGACCCTCCATATCCCCCGTACGGCGGCCTCGGCATCGCAGTCGCGACCGATGGCAATGCTCGGTTCGTCGCGCTCGATCCGTACACCGGCACCCAGCTAGCCCTCGCCGAGGCCTACCGCAACGTCGCGGTCAAAGGTGCCCGGCCGGTCGCGGTTACCGACTGCCTCAACTTCGGCTCGCCGGAGGATCCCACGGTGATGTGGCAGTTCGCCCAGGCGACCGAAGGCCTCGCTGAGGGGTGCCGGCTGCTCGGCATCCCCGTGACCGGCGGCAACGTCTCGTTCTACAACCAGACCGGCGACACGGCGATCCTGCCGACGCCGATCGTCGGCGTCCTCGGCGTGCTTGACGGCGTCGCGACGCGCATCCCGATGGGCTTCCGGTCCGCTGGCGACGCGATCTACCTCCTAGGTACGACCCGGCCGGAGCTGTCCGGTTCGGAGTGGGCGTACGTCCGGCACAACCATCTCGGCGGCGCGCCGCCGGCGGTCGACCTTGCGGCCGAACAGCGGCTGGCCGAGGTGATGGCGACGGCCGCCTCGTCCGGTCTGACGTCGGCGGCGCATGACCTGTCCGAGGGTGGGCTCGGGCAGGCGATCGTGGAGTCGTGCCTACGTCATGGCCACGGTGCCCGGGTCGACCTCCTCGGCGACGCGTTTGTGGAGCTGTTCAGCGAGTCGGCCGGTCGGGCCATCGTTGCGGTGGAGTTGGCAGCGCAGACTCGGTTCGAGGAGTTGTGCGACGCGAAAGGCCTGCCGTTCAATCCGATCGGTGCCGTCCACGAGGCGGGCCTAGGCGCGAGCCTCGAGGTGACGGGCCAGTTCACCGTGTCGCTGGAGCAGCTGCGTACGGCGTGGACTGCGACCATCCCACAGGCCATGGACGTCTGACCTACCCTGTCCCGTTTGGGTCCCCCACGCTTCGGACGCCGAACTAGATCAGTGATTCGATGTCGAGAAGCTCTGATCGGCTCCGCTCACCACGTGAAAGGCCACGACAGACGCGGCCGATGACACCAGGAGGCCACCATGCCCAAGTACCTGCTCCTCAAGCACTACCGCGGCGGCCCGGAGCCGCACGGTCCCGTGCCGCCGATGGACCAGTGGGCCCCCAAGGACGTGGAGGCCCACATCGCCTTCATGAAGCACGTCAGCGAGATGCTCGAGGAGAACGGCGAGTTCGTCGACGTGAGGGCACTCATGCCGGCGCAGACCTGGGTGCGGTACGACGGTGCGGACGCGGCGCCGGTCAGCACGGACGGTCCGCTGCCCGAGACCAGCGACCTCGTGGCCGGCTGGTGGATGATCGACGTCGAGTCGTACGAACGCGCGGTCGAGCTCGCGGCGTACGTCTCCTCCGGGCCTGGGCCGGGCGGCGAGCCGATGTACGAGTGGATCGACATCCGGGAGGTCATGTCCGACGCGCCGTCTGAGGACTGACCCGACGTGATCGACGAACCCACACGACCGTTGGACGAGGGCGCGCTTCGCGCCCTCGTCCCTCGGGTGCTCGCGGGCCTGGTCCGGCGGGGCGAGGACTTTGATGCCGCCGAGGACGCTCTGCAGGAGGCGATGGTGGAGGCTCTGAGGGTGTGGCCCGAGCACCCGCCGCGTGAGCCGCGTGCCTGGCTGACGACGGTCGCTACGCGGCGGCTCGTCGACGCTCGCCGCAGCGAGGCCGCCCGTGACCGCCGCGAGGAGGCGACCTACACCGAGCCGCTGCCGGCCGGCACCGAGGCGGGCGACGACACTCTTTTCCTGCTCTTCTGCTGCTGCCACCCCGGGCTCACGCCTACCTCGCAGGTGGCGCTGACCCTGCGGGCCGTCGGCGGCCTCACCACGTGCGAGATCGCCGACGCCTTCTACGTCCCGGAGGCGACGATGGCGCAGCGGATCAGCCGGGCCAAGCGCACCCTGCAGGGGCGCCGCCTGGACCAGCCCGGTGATCTCGCCGTCGTGCTGCGCGTCCTCTACCTCGTCTATACGGCCGGCCACGCGGGCCGGGTAGACCTGGCCGGCGAGGCGATCCGGCTCGCCCGTCAACTCACCCTCGCCACCGAGGAACCGGAGGCGCGTGGGCTGCTAGCGCTGATGCTCCTCAACCACGCCCGCCTCCCGGCGCGACTCGACGCCGAGGGTCGGATCGTCACGCTCGACCGGCAGGACCGCGGTCTGTGGGACACGCGCGAGATCGCTGAGGGCGTTCGCGTCCTGCAGTCGGCGCTGGCCGTCGAGCGCCGCGGCCGCTACCAGATCGAGGCCGCCATCGCCGCCGTGCACGACGACGCGGCGAGCGCCGAGGAGACCGACTGGCCGCAGATCCTCGCCTGGTACGACGACCTCGTCGCCCTCACCGACGAGCCGGTGCGCCAGGATCCCGCCGCCGTACTCGGGCGCGCGGTCGCGGTCGGCCACGTCCTCGGCGCCGCCGCCGGGTTGCGTGAGACCGACCGGCTGCGCGACGTGATCGGCGACCGGCACCGCTGGCACGCCGTCCGTGGCCATCTGTACGAGCTGGGCGGCGACCTCGCTGCCGCCGCGACGGCCTACGCGGAGGCCGCGCGCCGGGCCACGAACGTCGCCGAGCGCGACCACCTGGTCCGCCAAGCCGCCCGTGCGCGGGCCGCCGCGTCGCCGTTATGGGAGCGCAGCGGCTGAGGTGCTGCGCTCCCACACGTCGCTCAGGACTGCGGCGCGGGCATCGTGCGCATGGAGCCGTTTACAAACACAGCGACCAGTTCGCATTGGACCAGCTTGTCGTTGCGATCGAAGCCGCCAACGTACGTGACGACATCGTTGTTGCCAGGTCCGCAGTTGAGTCGGTCGGTCAGCCGGTCCGGCTGTCCGGCAGCGACCCTGTCGTCTCCCCTCCCGAGGCGGAGCAGATCCCGACCGTCGCCGTCCGCGGCTCGATCGTTGCCGGTGCCCCCGTTGATGACATCGGGGCCACGCCCGCCGAGGATGACGTCCTTGCCGTTCGAGCCGTAGGCCGTATCGCTGCCTAGCCCGCCGTTGATCCGATCGCTTCGGTTGCCTCCGGTCAGGACATCGGTCCCCTGCTTGCCCCTCACCACGTCGGCGCCACCCTGACCGCGGACCGTGTCGTTGTCACTGCCGCCGACGAGCGTGTCACGCCCGCCACGACCGGCGATCGTGTCGTCCCCGCCGCGGCCGAGGATCTTGTCGCGATACGGGTGGCCGATCAACGTGTCGTCCTGCGGCCCCCCAACCGTGAGTGCCACGATCGTCGAGTCACCGTCGGCGGCCGCTGCTGTGGCCCCCACCGGGATCGACAGGACCGCCGCGGCAAGCACAGCCATGCTGGACTTGGTACGCATGAGTTCCCCAATCTTGTGGATCCGTTGTCGTACGTACCACGCAGGGCCGGTGTCGAATGGTTGCCCGGCTTCCCACGGCCCGTACCCGCTGCCATCAGTCGACGTGGATGACCTGGATGACCTCGCAGCCCGTCAGCAGGTCCTCGTGGTCGCGGTGATCGAGGTAGGTGATCCTGTCGTGGCCGGGACCACACTTGATCCGGTCGCGAACGCCGTCGCGCGCGACGTCGCCCAAGAAGTCGTCGCCGGCGCCGAGGTCGGCGAAGTCGCGACCCTGGCCGAGGTACCCGTCGTCGATTCCGCCGTGACCGTAGAACGTGTCAGCGCCGCCACCGGCGTTGAAGAAGTCCCGGCCCGGTCCGCCGTACGCGGTGTCGTCGCCGCGGAAGCCGAACATCAGGTCGCCGTAGTCGCCGAATCCCTCAGCGCCCCACATCGTGTCGTCGCCCGCGCGGCCGAGGAGCGTGTCGTCGCCGCGGCCGCCGAGCAGCTTGTCGTCGCCGCGGCCCGCCTCGATGCGATCCCCGCCGTTCCGTCCGACCAGGCGGTCGTCGCCGGCCAGCCCTCGGATGCGGTCGTGGTTGGCCGTGCCGACCAGACGGTCGTCGCCGTTCGTACCGGTGATGACGCGGGCGTTCGCCGTCGTCGCTGTGGCGGCATCCGTGGTGAGTGCGAATGCCGCCGCTGCGATCAACGTGATGGTGCTTCGAGTACGCATCGTGGGCCCCCTTCGAGCCAGACTTCGTGTCGTGTCGTGTCGGACGGAGGACGCGACCTACCTGCGAAAGGTTGCATCCCTCCGACGTGAGGTTTGGCGTTGTGGTGGTGATAGCGACCACAACTCCAAGTCTTCGGTGCGGGGCATTAGGTTGCTAGCGTGCCAGCCAGGCTTCAACGACTCTCCGACGCGGAGTACGCCGTCGTCCGTGAACGGCTCCGGCACGGCGCGGCGCCGGCCGATCTGAGGGCGATGACGAAGCATCTGCTCGCGGTCCTCTCCGAGCAGGCGCCCGGCCACAGCGTCGAGGTCCGGGTGCCGCCGTACGCCGCCGCGCAGTGCATCCCCGGAGTACGCCACACCCGCGGCACACCGCCGGCCGTCGTCGAGACCGATCCCGAAACCTGGATCGCCCTCGCGACCGGCGAGCTCGCGTGGGCCGAGGCCGTCGACGCCGGGCGGGTCGTGGCATCGGGGGAGCGGTCCGACCTGTCGCCCTGGCTCCCGCTCGCGGATGGATAAGTTGTCTCCATGACCGACCTTCGCGCGAAGATCACCGAACTCCTGCCCGCACTGCGCAAGGACCTCGATGACCTGGTGCGGATCGAGTCCGTGAGTGCCGACCCGGAGCGGCTCGGCGAGGTCGAGCGGAGCGCGCGGGCGACCGCCGACCTGTTCGCCGCCGAGGGCGTCGACGTCGAGATCGTGCGCGCCTACGACGGTGCTCCGCCAGCGGTGATCGGTGAGAAGCGCGGCCCCGAGGGGGCGCCCACCGTGCTGCTCTACGCCCACCATGACGTACAGCCGGAAAACGACCCGGCCGACTGGGACAGCCCGCCGTGGGAGCCGACCGAGCGGGACGGGCGGCTCTACGGCCGAGGCGCCGCCGATGACAAGGCCGGCATCGTTGCCCACCTGGCTGCGCTCCGAGCGCTCGGCGATGACCTGCCCGTGACGGTGCGGCTCTTCATCGAGGGTGAGGAGGAGGTCGCCTCGGCCACCCTGCCAAAGCTGCTGGCGATGTACCAGGACCGGCTGCGTTCCGACGTGATGGTGATCGCCGACTCGGGCAACTGGGACATCGGTGTCCCCGCACTGACCACCAGCTTGCGGGGACTCGTGCGGGTCAATGTCGAGGTCCGCACCCTGACGCACGGAGTGCATCAGGGCATGTGGGGTGGCCTCGCGCACGACGCCCTGATGTCGCTCTCGCGGCTGATCGCTTCGCTGCACGACGACGCCGGAAATCTGGTGGTCGAAGGCCTGGTCAGCGGGCCGGCCGCCGACGTGGAGTACCCCGAGGAGCGGCTGCGTGCCGAGTCCGGCGCGATCGACGGGTTGCAATGGATCGGGTCCGGTTCGTCGGTGGAGCGGCTCTGGACCAAGCCGGCGCTCTCGGTGATCGGGCTGGACGCTCCCAAGGTCGACGGCTCATCGAACACCCTCACTCCCGCTGCCCGAGCCAGGCTGGCCCTGCGTACCGCACCGGGCGAGACGTCGAAGAACGCGATTGCCTGCCTCCAGGCACACCTGGAGAAGCACGTGCCGTGGGGAGCTCAGCTGTCCATCGAGGTGGTCGACACGGGCGAGCCGATCGCGATCGACGCCACCGGGCCCGCCTACGACGCTGCCCGGGCCGCCTTCACCGAAGCCTGGGACGGCACGGCGCCGGTCGACATGGGGGTCGGCGGCTCGATCCCGTTCATCGCGGAGTTTCTCGAGTCGTTCCCCGACGCCAGCGTCCTCGTGACCGGCGTCGAGGACCCCGACACTCGCGCCCACGGCGCCAACGAGGGCCTGCACCTGGCCGAATGGGAGCGAGTCTGCGTCGCCGAGGCGCTGCTGCTCGAGCGCCTGGCCAGCCTCTGACCCACGATCCGTGAGTTCTGACCCCGCGATCCGTGAGTTTCTGACCCGCGATCCGTGAGTTTCTGACCCGCGAATCTGGCGAAACTCACGGACGGGCGGGTCGAGACTCACGGACGGGCGGGTTGGAACTCACGGACGGGCGGACCCGTACACTGAGGAGCGTGCCTCGCGCAGACGGTCGGCTCGGCGACGACCCGCACGACGACATCGCTAGGGACGCGTGCGGCGTCTTCGGCGTCTGGGCGCCGGGTGAAGAGGTCGGCAAGCTGACCTATTTCGGCATCTTCGCCCTCCAGCATCGCGGCCAGGAGTCGGCCGGCATCGCTGTCAGCAACGGTGAGCATGTCCTCGTCTACAAGGACATGGGCCTGGTTTCTCAAGTGTTCGACGAGCCGGCGCTCAACTCGCTCCAGGGCCACCTGGCGATCGGTCATACCCGCTACTCGACAACCGGCGCCAGCGTGTGGGAAAACGCGCAGCCCACCTTTCGGCCGACGTCGACCGGCTCGATCGCGCTGGCCCACAACGGCAACCTCACCAACACCTACGAGCTGGCCCGGCTTGCTGAGCAACGGGCGTCCGAGGCCGGTGAGCTGGAGCTGGGCCAGCGGCCGCACGACGCGGTGACGACGGACACCGGCGTCATGACGGCACTGATGGCGTCCTACACCGACCGCGACCTCGAAGCCGCCGCCGTCGCCGTCATGAGCCAGCTGCGTGGCGCGTTTTGCCTGGTCTTCATGGACCAGGGCACGCTCTATGCGGCTCGCGACCCGCAGGGCATCCACCCGCTCGTCCTCGGCCGCCTCGGCGACGGCTGGCTGGTCGCGAGCGAGACCGCTGCGCTCGACATCGTCGGGGGCACCTACGTCCGCGAGGTCGAGCCCGGCGAGCTGATCGCGGTCGACGAGCGCGGCCTGCGCAGCCAACGGTTCGCCGACGCAGACCCGAAGGGATGCCTGTTCGAGTTCGTCTACCTGGCTCGACCCGACACCCTGATCAGCGACCAGCGGATTCACTCGGTCCGGGTCGAGATCGGCCGACGGCTGGCGCGACAGCATCCGGTCGAAGCGGACCTGGTCATCCCGGTGCCCGAGTCGGGTACGCCGGCCGCGATCGGGTACGCCGAGGAGAGCGGCATCCCGTACGGCCAGGGCTTCGTCAAGAACTCCTACGTCGGTCGCACGTTCATCGAGCCGAGCCAGACCATCCGCGAGCTCGGCATCAAGCTCAAACTCAACCCGCTGCGCGACGTCATCGAGGGCAAACGGCTGGTGGTCGTCGACGACACCATCGTCCGTGGCACCACCCAGCGAGCACTGGTCCGGATGCTGCGCGAGGCCGGAGCTGCGGAGGTCCACATCCGGATCTCGTCGCCGCCGATCAAGTGGCCGTGCTTCTACGGCATCGACTTCGCCACCCGCGAGGAGCTGCTCGCGAGCGGCGCGTCCGTCGAGGAGATCCGGGAGTCGATCGGCGCCGACTCCCTCGGCTACGTGTCGCTCGACGAGTTGGTCGCGTCGACAAGGCAGCCCGCCGAACGCCTGTGCCACGCCTGCTTCGACGGCACCTACCCAATCCCGCTGCCGCCCCGGGCCCGGCTCGGAAAGGACGTTCTCGAGGTTTCGGTCCTCGAGACCAACATCCCTCTCGTCGAGGTTCCGTGACCGCGCCCGACGGCGGGGCCAGCTACGCCGCGGCCGGCGTCTCGATCGAGGCCGGCGACCGGGCAGTCGAGCTGATGCGGACGTGGGTCGACAAGGCCAGCCGGCCGGAGGTCGTCGGGGGTATCGGCGGCTTCGCCGGACTCTTCGACGCCTCGGCCCTGAAGGAGTACGATCGACCGCTGCTCGCCACGTCGGCCGACGGGGTCGGCACCAAAGTGGCCATCGCCCAGGCGCTCGACCGACACGACACGATCGGGTTCGACCTGGTCGGGATGCTCGTAGACGATCTCGTCGTCGTGGGCGCCGAACCGCTGTTCCTCACCGACTACATCGCCTGCGGGCGGGTCGTGCCGGAGCGGATCGCGGCGATCGTGAGCGGCGTCGCGCAGGCGTGTGCCGAGGTCGGCTGCGCGTTGCTCGGGGGAGAGACCGCCGAGCACCCGGGCCTGCTGGAGCCGGACGAATACGACGTCGCGGGATCGACGACCGGCGTGGTGGAGGCTGCCGAGGCGCTCGGCCCGGAGCGAGTACGAGCCGGCGACCTCGTCGTCGCGATGGGATCGTCCGGGCTGCACTCCAACGGATACTCCTTGGCCCGCCACGTGTTCTTCGACCTGGCCGGTTGGACCCTCGACCGCCCCGTCGAAGAGTTCGGCCGCAGCCTCGGCGAGGAGTTGCTGGAGCCGACCCGGCTCTATGCCCGGCCCTGCATCGCGGCGGCCCGCGCAGGTCTCGTGCACGCGTTCTCGCACGTCACGGGCGGTGGGCTGGCCGCCAACCTGGAGCGCGTCGTGCCGCCGACCGTCTCGGTGACTGTCGATCGGTCGACGTGGCGGCCGCAGCCCGTCTTCGAGCTGATCGGCCGACTCGGCGAGGTGCGGCGTAGCGATCTCGAGCGGACGTTCAACATGGGCGTCGGCATGGTCGCGATCGCGCCGCCGGACGCGGTTGACCGGCTCCTGCTGACCCTTCGCGAGCACGAGGTCGACGGCTGGGTCGCCGGTGAGGTCGGGGACAATCCCGGCGGCACAGTGACGCTCCGTGGCGATCACGCCTGACGGCCTGGCGTACTAGAGCGGCGACCGCGACAGATCGTGGCGACAGGGGCACAGTCCCCACATGATCCGTACGCGCGGAGCGAAAATCTCGGGTATCGGTGTGCGTTTCTCACCGTGGGCCAGGTACCGTTAAGCCCACGACAAAGTGACTGACATGACCGGGGGTCCGTCACGGACCACCCGGTTCAACCTGTGCGAGGGGGTCGTCCCCATGGGCCGCGGCCGAGCGAAGGCTAAGCAGACGAAGGTCGCTCGCGAGTTGAAGTACCGCACGTTCGACACGGACTTCGACGAATTGCAGCGTGAGCTGCACGGCGAGGACAACGGTTCGACGGCGTCGAGCGAGCGCGACGACGCCGACGAGGACCTCGTCGCGCGCTACTCCGACTTCGACGACTCCGAGTCGCCGGCCCGCTAGCGGAATCCGCCTGCGGAGGGATCAGCGTCTCGGCATCCAGACCGAGCGCAACCGCCCGACTTCGGTCATGCGCCGCTCTGCCCACCGGTCCGCCGCCACCGACGGCGGGATGCCGTCGCGCGCCGCCTGGGCGAGCACCTCACGCGTGACGTCGTAGATCTTCTCGGCATTGGCCTTCGCCCGGTCGAACGAGAAGCCCTCGAGCTCGTCGGCCACCTGGATCAGCCCGCCGGAGTTGACACAGTAGTCCGGGGCATAGACGACGCCGCGGTCGGCCAGCTTCTTCTCGATGCCGTCGTGGGCGAGCTGGTTGTTTGCGCCGCCGCAGACCACCCGGGCATGGAGGACCTCGGTGACCTCGTCGTCGAGGGCGCCGCCGAGTGCGCACGGGGCGTAGATGTCGAGCGGGCGCCGGACCAACGCAGCGGCGTCGTCGGCTATCTCGACCTCGGGATGGCGTGCCGTGATGTCGGCGACCGCGCCGGCGTTGACATCGGTGACGACGACCCGGACGCCGTCGTCGAGCAGGTGGCGAACCAGATGGCGGCCGACCTTGCCGACCCCGGCGACGCCGACGTAGCGGCCCTGGACGGTCGGCTCGCCCCAGACATGCTCGGCCGCCGCCCGCATGCCCTGGAAGACGCCGTACGCGGTCAACACCGATGAGTCGCCGGCCCCGCCGTGCGCGACGGTACGACCGGTCACGAAGTCGCATTCTTTCGCGACGACGTCCATGTCCTCGGAGTAGGTCCCGACGTCGCAGGCGGTGAGGTAGCGACCGCCGAGGGACTGGACGAAGCGGCCGTAGGCCCGCAGCAGAGCCTCCGACTTGTCGTGCCGCGGATCGCCGATGATGACGGCCTTGCCGCCGCCAAGGTCCAGGCCGGCCAGCGCGGCCTTGTAGGCCATGCCTTTGGAGAGGTTCAAGACATCGACGAGGGCCTCGTCCTCGGTCGCGTACGGGTAGAAGCGGGTGCCGCCGAGCGAAGGCCCGAGGGCGGTCGAGTAGATCGCGATGATGGCGCGGAGTCCTGAGGCCTCGTCGGTGCAATAGACGACCTGCTCGTGGCCGGTGCCTCGGCCGAATACGCCTCCTGCGGTGTGGTCGGTCACGGTAGTGACCCTTCCTCGTCGGCCCGACGGGGTGGTGCGGGCGTTCGAAACCCAGCCTAGTGTCGCTCGAGGTGACCCGCCGCCGAGGAGCCGCTGTGTCTCACGCAGTACAACCAGCCTCGCTCGTTCCTCACTCGGCAGCCAGGCCCATCCACGCACGGCGTGAGACACAGCGGCTCCTCGGCTTCCACGTCGCCGAGGGCGTTACCAGCGGGGTTTCAGGTACGGATTGTGGTGGGGGGGCGACTGTCTGTGGCGAAATCGAACGCTAGATATGAGATCGTGACAAGAAGTTGCGGAATCTCCGTTTCGGGGACCTCTCACGCGCTACATTCGCCTCATACGGCCATGTCCCATTGGTCGGGAATTAAGAGGAGCATCATGAACACACGGCCCACGGAGTCGGAAGCGCTGTTGACCCCCGCAGAGGTTGCCGCGTTGTTCCGCGTGGACCCGAAGACGGTCACGCGATGGGCGAAGGCGGGCAAGCTGAGCTCGATTCGCACGCTTGGCGGACACCGTCGCTACCGGGAGTCCGAAGTCCGAGCTTTGCTGTCGGGTGGATTGCCCCGCCAGCGCACAACCGAGAAGAAGTAACGGGAGGGACGGGCTAGGGCTCGGGCCCTAGTCGCCTAGCTACGCCGCAGCAGCCGACGCAACTTTCCGAGGGATTCAGGGGCCGAATCTTCTAGAGGGACCAAACGGTGGGGTTTTTCTGCGCTCCACTCGGCGAGTAGCTCGATCATGGTCGACAGCCCCATATCGAGTACCGCCGCATCAGTGACGTCGTCGGGCTGTGGGCCGGTCTGCGCCGGAGGTGGGCCGACTCGCAGCTCGTCGAGGTCGCCGACCACGTCGTAGCCGCGCCGCTTCAGGATGCGGATGCACTGATCCGAACGCTGCTCCATCCATTCGTAATCCGAGGGCGGCGTGGTGATCCGATCGACGTCGGTTCGTCGAGCCAGTCGAGCCTCGGCGAGCTGGCGCTTGACCAGGTTGGAGTAGGTCGGCCAGTCGATCGAGTCGGGGATGATGAGGTTGAGCCGGCGGACGAACTCGGCCTCGAGTACGCCCAGTGACGCGTTGCTGCGAGTGATCTCGCGGTCGTACTTGTACGGGTCGAGCCCGAAGATCCGCGCGAACCGGTTCCACAAGGCGTCCGGATCGGATGACGACTGCGGCACCGTCATGACATGGATGCGCTCCGGCGGGATGACCGCACCCCACCGGTCGAGGACGTTGACCGGACCGTGGGCCCGCCAAAATCGGTTGTGGACCGTCTCGCCAGCCTCCGGGCTCTGGACCGCGGCGAGGAAGTCGCTGTAGGACAGCGTGTCGCGATTCTTGACTCGCTCCTGCCACACCGCCGGGATCTGGCGGGTGAGGTTCCGGGTCCCGTAGATGATATGCACCTCGGCCGGTGCGAGCGACTCGACGGCGCGCTCGACGTCGTTGCGATGCGCGCGGGAAAACGTCTCATGGGAAAGGACGATCGTGTTGCCGCGCCACTTCTTGACCTGGCGGACGACGGCCTTCCAGGCGCCGTTGGCGGCCGGATCGCGGTAACCGGCGAAGCCGGAGTCGCGCAGGTCCATCGAAGCCAGGAAGTGGGCGTTGCGTTTGCCGGGGTAGAGCAGACCGTCGGAACTCAGCGTCTTGCGATTTTTGCGCATGACGCTCTGCAGGTAGGTCGTACCGGTCTTCGGTGCACCGATGTGCAAGAAGACAGTCGCCCCCGTCGCGTCGTTCACGATGGCAGGCTCCTCAACTCTTTCGGGCCTCGTGGGCAGGGGCGGGATCGAACCGCCGACCTTCCGCTTTTCAGGCGGACGCTCGTACCAACTGAGCTACCTGCCCGAGCGCCCGGCTACCTTATCGTAGGGCGAACACAGGTCGGCTGGTTGGGGATTCGATGCCTGGGGTGGACAGCAGCGTACGCCGGTTCGGTGTGCCCGCGCTGGTCGTCGCCCTCACTGGCTACGCCGTCGTAGCGCTCGGTGACCCAGGCGTCGAGATCTCTCACGCGGCCGCCATCGTCGCGGGTGGCGGCGTAGGGGTCGCCGGATTCGTCGTGGCCACGCTCCTCGTCAAGGAACGTGACGGATGGCCGTGGCGCCGGTTGCTCGTGGGTGCCGTCGTGCTCGTCGCCCTGACGGCGCTGGTCCTGGTGATGCCGTCCGACGAGGGTGAAATCAAGACCCCCGAAGGTGGCAACGGGACGGGACCGACGCTGGGTGATGGGTCGGAGCGGCCTCCGCTACCACCGAGCGACGGTGGTGTGCCGGCTTGGATGATCGTGGTCCTCGCCGCCGTCGCCGTTGTCGTCGCTGCTCTTGTCTGGCGCCGGATCGCCCGACGCCGACGACCGCCGTTGGGTGCTCGTACTCCCGGAGAGCTGGCGACGCTAGGCGCGGCGTCAGCGCGCCTTCGCTACTCCACGTTGCGCAGCCCCCCGCCGGGAATCACCCGCGATGGTCGGGGCCGATGAGACAGGTTGTAGCGACCCGCGAGCGCGCGAGTCCCAATTGCGGTGATACGTCACCCACCGGCGTAACGCCGTCACGTCCGCGTCGTTAGGCGCACTGAACGGCTTGTCAGCGCGCCGATGCGGACGGCGAGGGCCCGGGGGGCGCGTGGCCGGCGACGCATTGTTCCGCAGGGGAGTCGGATTCGCCGTGTCATCCGAATTGGTAGAGCAAGGCCCAGCGACGAAGGTCCGGGCGTTCCTTCTTGACGACCATGAGCTGGTCAGGCGAGGCATCCGCGACATCCTCCTGGGAGCCTCCGGCATCGAGGTCGTCGGGGAGGCGGCGACGGCCCGCGAAGGACGCGAGCTGATCCTCGAGCTTCGGCCCGATGTGGCGGTGCTCGACGCGCGGTTGCCCGACGGCAGCGGCATCGACGTCTGTCGCGACGTCCGAGCGGTCGACCCGAACATTCGGGCCTTGATCCTGACCTCGTACGACGACGACAGCGCGCTGCTGACCGCGATCCTCGCGGGGGCGGCCGGCTACGTCATCAAGGACGTCCGCGGCATCGACCTCGTCGATTCGGTGCAGCGGGTCGCCGCGGGACAGTCGTTGCTCGATCCGCTGATGACCGCCCGCGTGCTCGAGCGGGTTCGCCGCCGCGATCATCCGTCCGTACCGGCCGAGCTCAAGGCCCTGTCGGCGCGTGAACGTGAGATCTTGACGCTGATCGCCGAGGGTCTGACCAACCGCCAGATGGCCGACCGGCTCGTCCTCACCGAGACCACGGTGAAGACGTACGTCTCGCGGGTGTTCACCAAGCTCGACGTGCAGCGGCGTGCGCAGGCGGCCGTGCTGGCGATGAAGCTGCTCCACAACAGCTAAAGCCGCCTCGCGATCCTCGCGAGACGGCTTCGTCCTTGACCGTGTGGCGACCCCGACGGGACTCGAACCCGCGGCCTCCGCCGTGACAGGGCGGCGCGCTAACCAACTGCGCTACGGGGCCAGGACCAGATGCGCGGACAATCGTAGCTCACGCACTGGCTGAGTGCCCCCAACGGGATTCGAACCCGTGCTACCGCCTTGAAAGGGCGGCGTCCTAGGCCTCTAGACGATGAGGGCGAGGGTCGCAGGCGAGCGATACCGTCAGGGACCGCCCCAGCATAGGGGGTGCGGGTGTTGAGGGCCAAACCGGTGGTACGGCGTGCGCTGTCGGTCACAATGGCCCGGTGATCGCGATGTCGGCGGAGCGTTTCGAGGAGCTGGTCGAGGCGGCCTTCGCCCGGATACCGGAGGAGCTGATCGCGCTCCTCGACAACGTGGTGCTCTTCGTCGAGGACGACCCGCCGGGCGACGATCCGCATCTGCTCGGTCTCTACAGCGGGATCCCCCAGACCGAGCGCGGCTGGAGCTATGGCGGTGCCCTGCCGGACCGGATCTTCGTCTATCGCAAACCGATCCTGAGGATGTGCGACACCGAGGAGCATGTGATCGAGGAGGTCGAGATCACTGTCGCGCACGAGATCGCCCATCACTTCGGCATCGACGACGCTCGGCTCCACGAACTCGGTTACGGCTGAGCAAACAGATAGCGTGATGCACATGGAGATCCTGGTCCTCAACGGGCCTAACCTCGATCGGCTCGGCACCCGCGAGCCCGACGTCTACGGCACGACGACCTACGCGGATCTCGACAAGCTCTGCCACTCCGTCGCGACCGAATGCGGCGTTGACGTCGACGTACGCCAGACCGCCGACGAAGCGACCATGATCGGTTGGTTGCACGAGGCGGTCGACGCCGGCGCTCGGGTCGTCATCAACGCCGGCGCCTGGACCCACACGTCGATCGCGATCCGGGACGCGGCGGCGCTGCTGACCGAGCCGTGGATCGAGGTCCACATCTCCAACGTCTACGCCCGCGAGGCGTTCCGGCACCACTCGTACCTGTCCGACCTCGCGAGCGGTGTCGTCATCGGCCTCGGCGTCGAGGGCTACGCGGCGGCGATCCGAAAGCTCTCGAGATGACCGAGCAGGCTCTGACTTCGCACGAGGCCGCCGTACGACGGCTCGTCGACTCCTATCGCCGGATCCCGGACGGAGCGCCGATTCGGCTCGCCAAGCCGACCTCCAACCTCTTCCGGCCCCGGAGCCGGGTCGATCGGCCGGGCCTCGACGTGTCCGGCCTGCGCGGCGTGATCTGTGTCGACGCGGACGCCCGTACCGCCGACGTGCAGGGCATGTGCACCTACGAGGACCTGGTCGACGCGACCCTGCCGTACGGCCTGATGCCGTTGGTCGTCCCGCAACTACGCACCATCACCCTCGGCGGCGCCGTGACCGGTCTCGGCATCGAGGCCACGTCGTTCCGGGACGGGCTCCCGCACGAGTCGGTGCTCGAGATGGACGTCCTCACCGGGGCCGGCGACGTCGTGACGGCGACGCCCGATGGCGAGCACGCCGACCTGTTCGCGGCGTTCCCCAACTCCTACGGCTCGCTGGGTTACGCGACGCGGCTCCGCATCGAGCTCGCGCCGGTGCGACGCGGCGTGGCACTGCGACACGTGCGCTATCACAGTCTCGACGCCTTGGCGAAGCGGACCGCGACGATCGTTGAGCGCGGATCGTACGACGGACAGCCGGTCGAATTCGTCGACGGCGTCGTCTTCGCGCCGGACGAGGCCTACCTCACCCTGGGGCGTTGGACCGACGACGTCGACGGCGCGAGCGACTACACCGGCGAGCACATCTATTACCGATCGATCCAGCAGCGCGAGCGCGATGTGCTGACGACCTACGACTACCTCTGGCGCTGGGACACCGACTGGTTCTGGTGCTCGCGCACATTCGGGGCGCAGCACCCGGTCATCCGGCGGCTGTGGCCCCGCCGCTATCGGCGCAGCGACGTCTATCACCGGATCGTCGGCCTCGAGAACCGGTTCGGACCGCAGGCCCGATGGCATCGGCTTCGGGGGCTGCCGGCTCGCGAGCGGGTTGTGCAAGATGTCGAGATCCCGGTCGAGCAGGTGGCGAGCTTCCTGCGCTGGTTCGACGAGCACGTCGGCATGCGCCCCGTGTGGCTGTGCCCCCTCCGCCTCCGCGAGGTCACTTCTTCGCGCCGCAATCTGGGGTGGCCGCTCTATCCGTTGGAGCCGGGCCGGACGTACGTCAACGTCGGCTTCTGGGGCGCCGTGCCGATCCGCCCGGGCGCTACGGACGGTGACCTCAACCGTGCGATCGAGTCGGCCGTTGCCGCCCATGATGGACATAAGTCGCTCTATTCCGACGCCTACTACGACCGGGAGACTTTCGATCGGCTGTATGGCGGGGTGACACTGACGCAGGTGAAGAAGCAGTACGACCCCGGTCACAGGCTGACCGGGCTGTATGACAAGGCGGTGGGCCGACGATGACGGTTTTGACGACGGGGACGACGACGAGGATCACGGTGGCGCAGGCATTGGAGGCCGTGCTGCCCAGCGGACCGCCGTTCCGCTTCAGCGCTTACGACGGCAGTACGACCGGCCCGGAGGACGCGATCGTACGGGTCCGGCTCGCGACGGAGCGGGGGCTTTCGTACATCCTCAGTGCCCCGGGTGACCTCGGACTCGCCCGTGCGTACGTCGCGGGCGACCTCCTCATCGAGGGTGTCCATCCGGGCGACCCGTACGACGGTATGAAGGTCTTTACCGCCCTCGAGATCGAGCGACCGTCGCCGAGCACGATCCTGCGCATCGTTCGTGGCCTTGGCTGGTCGCACCTCAAGCCGCCGCCCCTGCCGCCGCAGGAGCACCTGCCGAAGTGGCGTCGCACGATGGAGGGGCTTCGGCACTCGCGCTCGCGCGACGCGGCGGTGATCCATCACCACTACGACGTATCGAATCGCTTCTACGAATGGTGCTCGGGCCGTCGATGACCTACACCTGCGCGGTCTTTCCGAAGCCCGACGCGAGTCTGGAGGAGGCGCAGGCGGAGAAGTACGACCTGGTCGCCCGCAAGCTCGGCCTGCGGCCCGGCATGACACTGCTCGACGTGGGCTGCGGCTGGGGCGGCATGGTGCGGCACGCCGCGAAGGAGTACCGCGTGCGCACCCTCGGCGTCACGCTGTCCAAACAGCAGGCCGAGTGGGCGCAGGCTGCCATCGAGGCCGACGGACTGGGGGACCTCGCCGAGGTACGCCACGCCGACTACCGAGACGCGCCGCGGCAGGCCTACGACGCGGTCAGCTCGATCGGGCTCACCGAGCACATCGGCATCCGCAACTATCCGTCGTACTTCCGGTTCCTCCACGACCGGCTGCGACCCGGCGGGCGGCTGCTCAACCACTGCATCACCCGGCCGCACAACCGCAACCGGTCGACCGGCGCATTCATCGACCGGTACGTATTCCCCGACGGCGAGCTGACCGGGTCCGGGCGCATCATCACGACGGCGCAAGACGTCGGCTTCGAGGTGCGGCACGAGGAAAACCTGCGTGAGCACTATGCGCTGACCTTGGCGGGTTGGTGCCGCAACCTCACCGAGCACTGGGATGAGGCCGTCGACGAGGTCGGAGCCGGCACCGCGCGCGTGTGGGGGCTCTACATGACCGGATCGCGGCTGGCGTTCGAGCGCAACGAGGTCCAGCTGCACCAGGTGCTGGCCGTCCGGGTCGGCGACAACGGCGATGCCGACTTCCCGCTCCGACCCGACTGGGATTCGTAGCCGTCACTTCGACCCGTCGTGCAACCCGCCAACCGAACCTCGGCGCGCAGCCGTCACGGGTAGTGAGACAGTTGGCTCGCGAAATGCCTTGACGTCAAATATCTTGACGTCGTGACAGCTGGGGATGCGTCGTTCCGGCTGCGTCGGATCGCGCTTCCCGCGTACGGTCCGACCGCGCTGAGCTACGTCGGTCAAGGCGCGGTCGTCCCCGTACTCGCGCTCGCTGCCCGCGACGCCGGGGCATCGATCGCCGTCGCCGGGGCGATGATCGCCCTGCTTCCCGTAGGTCAGATCGCGGGCGGCCTACCGGCTGGATCCGCGGTCGCGCGGTGGGGTGAACGCCGGGTGCTGGTCGCGGCCGCAGTCGCACAAGGCATCGCCTGGACCATCGCCGTGTTGGCGCCGGCGCTCTGGGCGCTGGCCGGTGCCGTGCTGATCGCCGGGATCGGCACGGCCGCGTTCGGCCTGGCCCGGCAGGTCTTCCTGCTCCAGGCCGTGCCGGTCACGATGAGGGCCCGGGCGATGTCGACGCTGGGCGGGGTCGGTCGGCTCGGCCTTTTCATCGGTCCGCTGCTCGGCGCCCTGGTGATCTCGAGATGGGAATCACCGCCGCGTTCGTTTTGGCGACGGTCGCGGCCTTCGCCAACGTGCCGCTCGTCCTGCTGAGCATGCGCGCGGACCGCCAGGCCCGGACGGCATCCGACCCGGCGCCGGCTCCGGTCCGACGCGTGATCGTCGAGCGTCGCCATGTATACGCGTCGCTCGGCCTCGTCGCCTTCGTCATCGCCGCCGGGCGGGGCGCTCGATCGAGCGTCGTACCGCTGTGGGCGGACCACATCGGTGCGTCACCGGCGTGGGTCTCCGGGGTGTTCGCAATCGTTGGTGGCGCCGAGTTGCTGCTGTTCTATCCAGCTGGACTGATCATGGACCGGCTCGGCCGGACCTGGGCCGCCGTCCCGACCGTCGCGCTACTCGGGGCCGGTGCCTTGCTGCTGCCGCTCACCGCCTCGCTCGCCGGCCTCATCGTCGCCGCCATCGTGATGGCCGTCGGGAGCGGTCTCGGCAGCGGCATCGTCAAGACGCTCGGCGCCGATGCCGCTCCCCACGACGCGCCGGCGCAGTTTCTCGCCGGTTGGTCGCTGCTGACCCAGCTCGGCGATTCATCCGGACCCCTCGCGACCTCGGCGGCCGCCTCGGTGATTCTGCTCGGCATGACCCTGGCGATCTTCGGACTCGCCGTGATCGCGTTCGTGCCGTACGTCCTGCGGGTCGTGCCTCGGTACGCGCCGGAGTTCGTCGGCCGGCGGCGTACCTAGACGATCCGTACTCGGACAACCGGCCGGGAATCTTGACTCGCGCGTCAGATCTGATGCGCCCGCAACAGATCTGATGCGCAAGTCCGCGAGTTGTGGGGGAGGCGCCGGAGTACGGGGAGGCGCCGGAGTGCTCAGACCGGCTGTCCGAGGGATCGCACGATCACGGTGCTGATGTCCACGGCAGCCGGTTGGGTGATGGCCCACACGATCGACGCGGCGACCTCGTCCGCACTCAGGTAGCGGGGCCGGTCGTCCGGCGGTCCGCCGACCGGATCGAAGAAGTTCGTTTCCGTGCCGCCCGGCGAGACGAGCGTGACGCCGACGCCGTCGCCGTCGCCGGCGACCTGGCGGCGGGTGTTCTCCGCGAGTGCGGTGACGGCCCACTTGGTGATGCCGTAGATGTTGCCCGCGGTGAAGACATGGCCGGCGACGCTTCCCACGAGGACGATCCGCCCGCCGGTCTTCTTGAGCGCCGGATGCGAGGCCCTGACGAGCAACGCGGGTCCGAGCACGTTGGTCAGGATCATGTCCCGCCATCCGGCCGGGTCGCCGGTCGCGATGTCGTCGTGGGTCGCGTAGCCGGCGTTCGCCACGGCAGCGTCCAGTCGGCCGAACGTCTCGATCGTGGCCTCGACGGCGGCCCTGACGTCGTCGTAGTCGGACGCGTCGCCGGGCAGGGTCAGCAGCTCGTCGGGTCGATCGATCTCCTTGGCGAAGCGGTCGAGCCGGTCTTGACCCCGGGCCGTGACGGCGACGCGATGGCCGCGATCGAGGAGTTGACGGGCGGCGGCGGCACCGATGCCGCTGGAGCCGCCGGTGATCAGGGTGACGGGGGATTCGGTCATGATGCGGAACGTAGGAGCTAGAGCGCTGTCTAGGTCAAGCCGTACGCTGGCGACGTGGCGGATTTGAGCATCGGCGAGGTCGCCGAACGTACCGGGCTGAGCGTGCACGCGCTGCGCTTCTACGAACGACAAGGCTTGCTGCCGTTCACGGTGCGACGCGGGTCCGACGGGCGTCGCCGTTACAGCGAGGACGACCTGGGGTGGATGACCGTCGTCTTGAACCTGCGCGCGTCGGGGATGCCGCTCGCGGGCATCCGTCGATATGCCGAGCTGGTCCGAGCCGGCTCGGGCAACGAGGCCGAGCGGCTCGATCTGTTGCGCGAGCAACGGGAGCGGGTCGCGACGCAGTTGGCCGACCTGAATGCCTGCATGGATCTGATCACCTACAAGGTCAAGATCTACGAGGACATCGTCGCGACTGATCACTGATCGGTTGCTGAGGGGTCAGATCGGCGCTACTCGTGGGTCGCCGTCAGGGTCATCCCTGACGCACCGTGCCGGTCGAGTTCGCAGGATCGGCCTATGACGACTCGAGCCCGAACCCTCACGGCTGCCTTTGTCGGCGCCGCATCCCTCGCGATCACCGTGCTGCCGTCGGCCGTCGGATCCACCGCGAGCCGATCACCGGTCGTGGAGCGACCCACGACGGCTGTCGCGGGTACGCGGCGTCTATCGCGGTCCCTTCGCGCTGCCGGACGACTCGCCGACCGCCCTCGTCATCGGGACCACCTACGATCCGGCCAGTCCGTACGAGGGTGCCCGGGCGTTGGTCGGCGAGCTCGGCAACGCGAAGCTGCTGACGCTGGTCGGCGACGGGCATGGCGCCTATGGCGGCGAGTCGGCCTGTATCGACGACGCGGTCGATCACTACCTCCTCACCGGCGCACTGCCGACGCGGACCCGCTGCCACCCGCTTCGGTAGCGCCCGTGGCTGTCGGCCCGGCGTGGCAGACTCGCCCGAGTGCGAACGATCGAGGTCAGTGAGCGACGAGCTCGCCTGTCTCGCCGCCATCGGCTGAGTCCGGAGCATCGGGCTTCCGACGTGCTCGACGCGACCCGGAGCCTGGTGTGCCTGCACGCGACCGATCCGGCGACGGTCTACCTGTCCGCCTGGGCGCGTGTCGACGGCATGCAGGTCACCGACCTCGACAAGGCGTTGTACTCCGACCGCACGCTCGTCAAGCACCTGGCGATGCGCCGCACGCTGTTCGTCTTCCCCCGCGAGACGCTCGGCATCGCCCAGGCCGGGGCCAGCAATCGGGTCGCCGGCTCCGAGTGCCGCCGCCTGATTGGTCACGTCGAAAAGTCCGGCCTTTATGCCGATGCGGCGCGCTGGCTGGCCGATGCGCAGGAGGAGGTCGTCGCCGCGTTGGCCGATGGCCGCGAGGCGACCGCGACCGAGTTGCGGCAAGAAATCCCGCTGTTGGAAGGGGCGATGACCTACGGTGAAGGCAAGAAGTGGGGCGGCCGGATGCCCCTCGGGCCGCGCGTCCTCACGACCCTGTCGGCGGCCGGCCGGATCGTTCGCGCATCCAACGTTGGCGGCTGGACGACCTCGCGACCGCGGTGGGCGTCGATGAGTGCTTGGCTCGGCGACGAGCTCGCGATCGTGTCTGACGCCGACGGCGTTGCCGGCCTTGTCGAGCGCTGGCTGCGGACGTTCGGGCCAGGCACCGCGGTCGACATCAAGTGGTGGCTCGGCTCAACCGTGACGGCGGTCCGCGAGGCCTTGGCCGACCTCGAGGCGGTCGAGGTCGATCTCGATGGCCAGACCGGCTACCTGCTCCCCGACGACCTCGAGCCGGTCGACCCGGTCGAGCCCTGGGCCGCGCTGCTGCCGATGCTCGACCCGACCACGATGGGGTGGTATGAGCGCGGCTGGTACCTCGGCGACCATCGGCCGCAGCTCTTCGACTCCAACGGCAACGCCGGCTCGACGATCTGGTGGGACGGCCGCATCGTGGGTGGGTGGCGCCAGACCGAGTCGGGCGAGGTGGTCGTCCAGTTGCTCGACGACATCGGCGCCGAGGGCGGGCGCGCCGTCGAACAGGAGGCTGCGCGGCTGACGGAGTGGCTCGACGGCACCCGCGTCATGCCGCGCTTCCCGTCGCCGCTGTGGAAGGACGACAGCTGACAGGCGGCGGCTGTCGCCTATCCGGGAGCGGATTGCGTAGTTGGGGACCTTCGACTCGTGTCGGACGGCCGCGATCGTCGTAGATTCGCAGGCGCCCGTCGGCGAGAGGGAGGTCGGCGGTTGACGGAAGGTGTGATGGAGTCCGATCGCCTGCGGCTGGTGTTCGCTGACGACAACTACCTCGTGCGCGAGGGAGTGTCAGGTCTGCTAGCCGAGGTCGACGCAATCGAGGTCGTGGATGTGGTCGCTGATCCGCATTCACTGCTGAAGGTCGTCGCCGAACTTGCGCCGGACGCCGTTCTGACCGACATTCGGATGCCGCCGACGTTTACGAACGAAGGCATCGTCGCCGCCAAGCAGATTCGGGCCAGGCATCCGCGGACTGGGGTCGTGGTGCTATCCCAGTACGTGGAGGAGGACTACGCGTACGAGTTGCTCGAGGACGGCGTCGCCGGCTTGGGCTATCTGCTGAAGGAGCGCGTGTCGGATCTCGATGAGCTGGTCCGCGCTATTCGCGAGGTCGCTCGCGGCGGGTCGGCGTTGGATCCGAAGATCGTCGAGGGTCTGTTGGCCCGGCGGTCGAGCGAGGCCACGTCACCGCTGCTCGGGTTGACCGACAAGGAGCGGGAGGTGCTCGCCGAGATGGCGACCGGACGCAGCAACGCGATGATCGCGTCGACCCTGTTCATGAGCGTTCGAGCGGTGGAGAAGCAGACCAGCTCGATCTTCCAGAAGCTCGACCTGGTGGACGACGGTGACGTCAACCGACGCGTACTGGCGGTGCTCGCCTTCCTCGACGCCGACGGGAGCATGACATAACCCGAGCCGGGTGGCGGTGCCGCGATTGTCGGGGCACGACACCGCCACCTGCGGGTAGGGCTACTCAGTGACGACGGCTCGGAGCACGTCGACCCGCGCGGCCGTCCGAGCCGGCCCGATCGCGGCCAGGATGCCGGCCAACGCGGCCAGCACGATGTAGAGCACGACCTGCGGAACGGGGACCGAGATGGCCTTGATGCCTTCGTCCTTCAGCGCTTGCGCCAGGGCCATTCCGAGACCGATGCCCAGTGCGGCACCGATGAGGGCTCCCATCAGCGAGATGACCGCCGACTCCCAGCGCACCATCGCCCGCACCTGGCCGCCGGTCATGCCGACCGCACGCAGGAGACCCAGTTCGCGGGTCCGCTCGAAGACCGACAGCGCCAACGTGTTGACGATGCCGAGCAGCGCGATGATCACCGCGAGCAGGAGCATCACCGTGACGAGGGCGAGCAGATTGTCGACGGTTCCACCGACCTGGTCCTCGTAGCCCTGTTGATCGACCACCTTGGCGTCCGGATGGTCGGCCAGCGCGGCGTCGATCCCGCTCTGGACCTCGTCTTGGTCGGCGCCGTCCGCGACGATCACCAGCGTCGTGGTCGTCAGCTGCACTCCGGCATGCGCGGTCTGACCGGCGATGCTGAGCAGGTAGTCACCCTCGGCGAAGCCTCCGGTCGCGTCGAAGATGCCCGCGACCTTCAGGTCGTCCTTGCCGGTGGCGGCAAACTCCACCGGCACGGTGTCGTCGATCGCCCAGTTGTTGGACTCCGAAATATCCTTCGAGATGAGTATGCCGTCCGGGCCCAGATCGGCGGCCGAGCCGGTCGACATCTCAAGGTTGAGCACTTGTTCGACCGTCGCGGGGTCGATGGCGGTGTAGGCCGAGTTGCTCCCGTCGAAACGCGCCTCGCCCCATCCGTTCGGCGACAGCGCCTCAACCCCTTCGACCTGCGCCGCCGCCCGGGTCGCCTCTGGGCTGAAGCCTTCGGCCTGTGCGTTGGTCGTGGTGATGTAGAGATCGGCGTCGGTCGAGTCGTCGAGCAGATCGCCGAACGATGCCTTCAACGACGAGGCGAAGACGCCCATGCTGATGACGAGAGCGAGCCCGATCATCAGCGCCGACGCCGTCGCTGCGGTGCGGCGCGGATTGCGCATCGCGTTCTGCTGGGCGAGCTCGCCCGAGACGCCTCGCCAGCGCAGCGGAGCGCCGATGGCCGAGGCCAAGGGTCGAGCGACCAACGGGGTCGAGACGATGACGCCGACGATGAGGGCGAGGATGCCGACACCGAACACAATGAACGGCGCATCGCCGTAGAGGCCCAACAGGAGTCCGGCAACACCGAGCCCGATGAACGCCAGCCCGGTGATTGTCCGTCGCACGGACGGTCGGTACGTGCCGGGAACCGCTTCCCGCAACGCCTCGACAGGCAGGACCTTGGTCGCCCGGCGAGCCGGCACGAGTGCGGCGACCGTCGTGACCACGATGCCGATCAGCAGGCAGATCCAGATGGTGCGGGGCAGGACCTGCAGGGACGTGCTGGGCATGCTGAAGTTCAGCGCGCCCATCAGCGCCGTGAGGCCCTTGGCGACCGCAACACCGAGCGCGATCCCGATCGCGGACGCCACAGCGCCGAGCAACAGCGCCTCGGTCAGGAGGCTGCGGAGCACCTGCCATCTGGTCGCACCGACCGCTCGGGTCAGCGCGATCTCACGGGATCGCTGGGTCACGGTCATCGTGAAGGTGTTCCAGATGATGAACGAGCCCACGAAGAGCGCGATGCCGGCAAAGATCCCCAGCAAAATGTTCAGGAACTTGAGGTCCTCCGCGACGGAGTCCGATGCCTCGTCGGCCACGGTCTGCCCGGTCACCGCTTCGGCTCCCTGCGGTGCCGCCGCGTCGAGGCGGCTGGCGAGCGCGGTGTCACTCACGCCGTCGTCGGCTTTGACGTCGATCTGGTCGAACGCACCTGGCGTGCCGACGACTCGCTGCGCTGTTGCCGGGTCGAAGTACGCCGACGTACTGCCGCCGAGGTTCTTCTCGTCGCCATAGCCCACCGTGCCAACGACGGTGAACTCCTCCGTCGGCCCGTTGAAGAGCACCTTGATCGTCGAGCCGACGGCGATGTCGCTGTCCTCGGCCGATGTCGCGTCGATCGCTACTTCGCCCGGTCCGGCCGGCGCCGCGCCGTCGAGGATCCGCACTTCGCCGCGCAGGCTCTCGTCGAGAGCCATGCTGTAGCCCATCGCAGGGGCTCCGCCGGAGGGCTCGACGGCGTCGCCGTCGGCGTCGACCAGCAGGGCGTATCCGCTCGACATGCCTTCGGCCACGCGTACGCCGTCAACTGTGCGTACCTGGTTCAGCACGGACGCGTCGATCGGCGCCCGGCTGGTGCCGGCGCCTTCGGACTGGGTGTATGCCGCCTCTTCGCGCACGACCGCATCGGTGCCGGACGAGACCTTGGTGAAGACCTCGTCGAACGCCTTGCTCGTCGTGTCCCCGAGGATGAACGTGCCCGAGAGGAACGCGATGCCGAGAGCGATCGACAGCGTGGTGAGGGCGAGCCGAAGCTTGTGCGCGAACATGCTGCGTACGGTTGCTGTCCACATGTCAATCCCCCAGATGCTTCATGTAGTCGAACACCGCGTCGGCGGACGGATCGCGCATCTCGTCGACGATCTTGCCGTCGGAAAGGAACAGCACTCGGTCGGCATAGCAGGCTGCCTTGGGATCATGGGTCACCATGACGACGGTTTGATCGAGGTCGTCGACGGCATGCCGGAGGAAGTCGAGCAACTCGGTGCTGGAGTGTGAATCGAGGGCGCCCGTCGGCTCGTCAGCGAAGACGATCTGCGGACGGCCGACGAGGGCGCGCGCGGCCGCCACGCGTTGCTGCTGCCCACCAGACAATTCGGAGGGTCGGTGCGTGAGCCGATCGGACAGTCGGACCTTGTCGATCACGGTCTGAAACCAGAAGTCGTCGGCCTTGCGGCCGGCTACCTTCGTCGGCAGCCGGATGTTTTCCTCGGCGGTCAGCGTCGGCAGCAGGTTGAATGCCTGGAAGATGAAGCCGATCCGATCCCGTCGCAGGATGGTCAACTGCTTGTCCTTGAGGCTCGTGATCTCGGTGTCGCCGACGTGGATCGAGCCGGACGTCGGCCGATCGAGACCGGCCAGGACATGGAGCAGGGTCGATTTGCCGGATCCGGACGGGCCCATGATCGCGGTGAATTCGCCGGTGTTGACGCCGATGGTCACGTCGTCCAGCGCCATGACGGCGGCATCGCCTTCGCCGTAGCACTTGCTGACGTTTTCGGCATGCGCCGCCGCCGTCGTGATCGGCGGAGGCGGCGTGACGATCGCACTCATGTTGGCTCCTTGCCGTTGTTTCGTCATGTCGTTGGGCGGCGCGCATCAAGCCAACGGCTTCGGGCGGGCTCGCTCCCATGGGGCTGGTCGCTCGGATGGGGGTGCTAGCCGCCCGACCGATGACCGGTAGCCACACGTACGGGGGGTCGGAAGCCTCTCGACAGCGGTCGACCGCGCTGCTCAGACTGCGACCATGGCCTACGGGGCTGGGCGACGCCGACGGGGGCGAGGAAACCGACGCCTCAGCGCGTTCGTCTTGTCCGGATTGGTGATCTTCGTCGGTCTCGTCTACGGCACAGTCGTGCTCGGCGTGGGCGCGTTGATCGGTGATCGGGGCGCTCCGAGCCTCGGGCTGACAGTCGTCGCTACCGCGATCGTCGCCTTGGCCTTCGAGCCTGTGCGGGTCCGCTTGGAGCGGCGGGTCAACGAGATGCTGCACGGAAGTCCGACCTCGCCGTACGAGGTCCTCAGCCACTTCTCCGAGACGATCGTGGGCAGGTACGACGGCGCCGAGATCCCGGGTCGGATGGCCAAGCTGTTGGCCGACGGCACCGACGCCAACTGGTCGCAGGTGTGGCTGGTCGTCTCTGGTCGACTGACCTTGGCCGCGACCTGGCCCGGCTCGATAGATCCGGCCCTCGAGCCGCCGGAGCCAGGGGACGACGCCCGCGACGCGTCCGGGCCTCGCCGCCGTGCCCTTCCGGTGCGCCACGACGGTGAGCTGCTCGCCGTACTCAGGCTGGAAGAACGCGGTCACCGGCCGATGTCGTCGGTGGAGAAGCGGCTGTTTATCGGCCTGGCGGCGCAGGCCGGGTTGGTGCTGCGTGGGGTTCGGCTGCGTGCCGAGCTGTCTCAGCGTCTTGCCGAGCTCACCGATCGCGCCGAAGAGCTTCGGCAGTCCCGTCTGCGGCTGGTCACCGCCCTGGGGAACGAACGGACCAAGCTCGAGCGTGACATCCACGATGGGGCACAGCAGCATTTGGTAGCGCTGGCGGTCAACCTTCGACTGGCCCTCACCCTGGTGCCCGGGTCGCCGTTGCGAGCGGGTGAGCTCCTCGAGCAGCAGGAGGTCGCCGCCGAGACCGCGCTGGAGACGCTCGAGGAACTGTCCCGCGGCCTCTATCCGCGGCGTCTGATCGACGAGGGTCTGGCGGCCGCGCTTCGGGCCGCGACGGCATCGGGGTCGCTCCCGGTGACGATCCTTGACCGCTCGACGAGACGCCTTTCCGCCGATGTCGAGACGGCGCTGTACTTCTGTTGCCTCGAGGCGCTGCAGAACGCTGCCAAGCACGCCGATGCGACGAGGGCGAGCGTCGGGATCGAGGCCGCAATCGATGGCGAGGTCCGGCTCGTTGTCGAGGACGACGGTCGCGGTTTCGACGCTGACCGGATCCGGATGGGTGCGGGTCTGGCGAACATGCGGGACCGGATCGATGCCGTCGGCGGTCGCTTGGACCTGCACTCTCGTCCGGGGAACGGCGCGCGGTTGGACATCCACGTACCGCTTCGTCGGCCGGTCTCGGTGGTCGACTGAGATGGCCGCCCGGATCGCATGGTCGTTGGCGGTGCTGAGCCTGATCTGCGCCACGGCCGACACGATCGTCACCGCGGAGTACCGATCGCTGCTCTCCGAGGAAGCCATGGCAGTGCATGGTTGGCCGTTCGCGCCGGCCGCGACCATCGGCGCCGCAGCCATGGGTGCCCTGATCGTGTCGCGATATGCCCGTCACCCGATCGGATGGCTGCTCTGTGTCATCGGTGTCTTCAGCGCGGCGTCGCTGCTCGGCGAGACCTACAGCATCTGGGTGCTCGACTACGACGGAGCCGGCCCGGCCTCCATCGCTCACGTTGCCGGGTGGCTCTCGGTGGTGTTCGGAGGGCAGGTCGCACTCGGCCTGTTCGCGGTCGTGTTTCTGAGCGCGCCCGACGGGCATCTGTTGTCGCGGCGCTGGAGATATGCCGCCGCTGTTGCCGTGGTCGGCATCTCGTCTTGCACGGTGGCCCTTCTCGCGTTGTCGCCGGTCGAGTTCGTGATCGATGACATCCGGTTCGACGGCCATCCGGTGTCCGCTCTCTTGCATAACCTCGGCATCCTCATGATCGCGGCGTCGATGGTCGTCGGCGTGCTGTCGATGATCATCCGAATGCGTCGCGCACATGGCGACGAGCGTCAGCAGGTGCGCCTGATCGCCCTGGCCGCGTGTGCGATCGCGGTGGGACTCGTGTGGCTCATCGCGGTAGAAGTACTGAACGGCGGGCAGCAGAACTGGCTGGCGGCGATGCCGTTGTTCGTCGCGTACGACGTACTTCCGGTCTCGATCGCGGTCGCCGTGCTCCGGTTCCGGCTGTATGACATCGACGTCATCATCAACCGGGCCGTCGTCGTAGCCGTCGGTACGGGGTTCGCGGCCGTCGGCTATGTGACTCTGGTCGTCGGTGTCGGCGCGGCGGTCGGATCGGCTGGTGGCGCGATCTGGTCATCCGTCGCGGCGATGATCCTGGTGGCACTGGCGTTTCAGCCGTTGCGAAGGCGCGTCGTACGGCTGGCCGATCGGATTGCGTACGGCACCCGCGCGGCACCGTACGAGGCTCTCGCCGACTTCAGTCGACGTCTGGGAGGGAACCTGGCGCCCGAGTCGTTGTTGCCGATCGTCGCCGAGGCGACGGCGTCAGCGGTGCTCGCTCGTCGGGTCGCCGTGCGCCTGGCGGTGCCCGGCGGCGTGGACCGTTGGGCCTATTGGCCCGCAGGGGGAGCCGCGCTGACGGCCGATCCGGAGGCCACCGCGATCGATGTCGTCGATCGCGGCGAGCGGCTGGGAGACATCAGCGTCGTCATGGCACCGGGCCGGTCGTTGCGCTCCGGTGATCGGGCGCTCTTGGCGGACCTGGCCGATCAGGCAGCACTGGCGTTCCGAAACAACCGGCTGGCGGCGCAACTCGCCGGGCGGGTCACCATGCTCGATCAGCAGACCGCCGAGCTGGCGGAGTCTCGGGCCAGGATCATCATGGCGCGAGACGACGAGCGGGATCGACTGGAACAGGCCATCCGGATCGGCGTGTCTCCCCGCATCGAACCGACACCGGCGCGCCTGCGACGGATCGCCTCTGACCTCGGCGACCCCGATGTCGAGCGCGACCTGTCCGCAGTCTTGACCGACTCCGTCCAGGCCTTGGAGAGCCTGCGCGAGATCAGCCGAGGCATCATGCCGCGCCAGCTGGCCCGATCCGGCCTGGTCTCGGCGGTGTCGGCTCATCTGGGACAAGTCGGCCATGCCGGATCGCTCGTGGTCGACGAGTCCCTGGCCGGGGTGCGCCTCGGGCGAACGGTCGAGTCGACTGCCTACTTCGGCCTCGTCGAGGCTGTGCGCCAACTGGAGCCACCGATCGTGGTGCGGCTGGGTGTCTCGGACGGCCGGCTCGCGCTGACGATCGAGGGTTCGGGGATGGACGTCGAGGCGTCGAGCGGCCTACGCGATCGCCTCGAGTCCCTTGGCGGGTCCGCGTGGTGGAGCAGCGGCAATGGTCGCGCGGCTCTCGCGATGAGCGTGCCTACAGAAACAGTCTTCGCTCCAGTGAACGGTCAACCCCTTCGGTCGTGCGGCTAGCACCATCACGGCTCGGCCGGCGATTCGCCGATGGTCGAGGTGGAGGTACTGAAGTGGACATGGTGCGGGTGCTCGTCGTCGACGACGAAGAGATCTTCCGCGAGGCGATGGCGCGCGTCGTGACGGCGACCGCGGGATTCGTCGTCGTCGGCTCGGCCACCACTGGCGAAGAGTCTCTGACGGTGGCCGGTTCCGCTCGGCCGGACCTCGTGCTGATGGACGTCAACCTGCCCGGCATCGACGGGACGGAGGCGACGCGAATGCTGCGATCGGCCGACCTGCGGCCGATTGTCCTGCTCCTGTCCACCTACGACGAGGGGGACGTGGACTACTTCAGCTGCGGGGCCGCGGGCTACATCGCCAAGGCCGCCTTTGGTTCCGATCGGCTGGCCGAGGCGTGGGTCTCCGCGATCGGACGAGCCGATCCAGACGGCTTCAAGGAGCTGCCATGAGTGTTGTCACGACCGACCCGACCACGTCGCCGGAGTCGCAGAGCAGGATGAGCGCGGGTAGACGTGAGCTCTGGCTGGTCTGGATCGCACTCGGGGTCATCGCCCTCCACATCATTGACGACAGCTTTCTCCAGCCGCAGCCCGGCACGTCGCCGGGCGACCATTTGGTTGGTGGTCTGGTGCCCTTGGCACTGATCGTCGGGCTCGGAGTCGGTTACGCACGCTGGCGCCCGGGCGTCCGCGCCGCCGTTGCCGGACTCCTCGGAATCATGGGGATCACGGTCGGCGCCGAGGCGGTCTATTACCTCAGCCAAGGTGAAGGCTCCGGCGACGACTACACCGGTGTGCTAGCGATCGCGGCCGGGTTGACGCTCATCGGTTGCGCCCTGACGGTGCTGTGGCGCAGCCGGCGCGTTGACGACCGGCGATGGTGGCGATATACCCGGCGGTCGCTCGTGGGCGTTGCCGCCGCCGTGGTCGCCTACGTGGCGGTCATGCCCCTCGGCATGTCGTACGTCTTCACCCACGTCGGCGTAACCGACCTTGCGGAGCCGGACCTCGGCGCGCCGTATGAGGACGTCGAGATGACGACAAGCGACGGACTCACCGTTCAAGGCTGGTACGTGCCCTCCCGCAACGGGGCCGCGGTCATCGTGGTTCCGGGACTTTCGAACTCGCAGGACGACGAAGCCAGGATGCTCGTCGATCATGGCTACGGCGTACTCGTACTCATTCGACGCGGAGAGGGTGAGAGCGAAGGCGATCCGAACATGTTCGGCTGGGCCGCTCCCAAGGACGTCCACGCCGCCGTCGACTTCCTCAGCGATCGTCCCGAGGTCGATCCCAACCGGATCGGCGGCATCGGCTTCTCGGTGGGCGGCGAGATCCTCATCCAGGCCGCGGCCGAGTCCGACCAGCTCGCCGCGATCGTGTCCGAGGGCGGGAGTATGCGATCGCTCCGCGAGACCTTGAACCTCTCCGGCTGGTCGAAGTGGATGGGCGTCCCCTCTACGGCGATCCTCACCGGCGGTGTCGCGGTGTTCGGGAACGAAGAGCCGCCGCCGAACCTGGAGGACCTCGCGGTCGAGATCTCTCCGCAGGCGGTCTTCCTCGTCTACGCCGCCGACGGGCAGCTCGGTGAGGTCGAGCTGACTGACGACTACTACGCAGCGGCCAGCGAGCCGAAGGAGATCTGGGAGGTCCCGGACGGCGGCCACATCGGTGGCTACGCCACCTACCCGCAGGAGTACGAGCAGCGTGTCGTCGCCTTCTTCGACGCGGAGCTCCTCGGATAGAACGAAGGATTTGCATTTGTGGTCGCTGCTAGGGCAACCACAGGTGCAAATCTCGCGTCACCGTCTGGTAGCGACCGCCACGAGGTAGTCCCAGTCGCAGACCAATGTGCCGTCATTGGCACGGTTGGCGTCGTTGGCAAGCGCGATCAGGTCGGCGCGGAACGCCTGCTTCCCGTCGTCCGAGAGCTGCTCTGATGCCTTGAGCGTCGGCCCGTACTGGGTCACGAAGAAGTCGGCGAAGTGCTCCGGCGACAGGAAACGTTGCGTCGCCGTCGTCGTCGACAAATGCAGCTCGCTCGACTGGTCGCCCAAGAGCTCCCGGATGCCGTCCTCGCTGCCCCATCGGGTCGGCGGCTTGGCACCGGGCGGTGGCGGAACGTGCTTGCCGACCGTCTTGAGGAGCTGGCCGACGAATCCGGTCGGCGTCCAGCTCGCCAGACCGATGCGGCCCTCGGGCCGACATACCCGGGTGAGCTCTCGGGCCGCTCTCTCGTGGTCGGCGGTGAACATCACGCCGATGGCCGACATCACGAAGTCGAACGACGCATCCGAAAATGGGAGATTTTCCGCGTCGGCTACGCGGTAGTCGATGTCGAGCCCTTCCGCGGCAGCTCGGGCCTCGGCGACCTCCACGAGGGCGGGTACGTAGTCGATGCCGGTCGTGTGGCAAAAGCGGCGAGCGGCCGCCAGGGCGACGTGGCCCGTGCCGGTCGCGACGTCGAGGACCGTCGATCCGGGTCGGAGCTGGATCGATTCGCACAGTTGCTCGGCGAGCGGAACGGTCAACCAGGCGACCTTGCCGTAGTCGCCGCTGCTCCACATCTTTTGTTGCTTCGTCTTGAGCTCTTCGAGATTCGTCATCGCGGTCATGCGCACGCTTCCGTTCTGGGCTGCGGATATAGCTGGGCCGCACCCGTGAGGAGGCGTCAGGAGCGGGCTAGATACAGATACGTGAAGAGAGTACGAACGGCGCGTGATGTCCTTCTTCTACGCGGAGCTCCTCGATGCCGACTAGCTGGGGGTGTGTACGGCCATGACGCATTGGCGCGGCTCGGGCCCTCAGTCACACGGAGTCGGGACGTGCGGCCCAGGGACGAAGGACCATCGCTGACTAGCGTCCCTAGTAGCGCGTATGTGGGGCCGAGCCGATTCGGTCGTTCGGAGGCGCAGCGCGGAGTCGGTGGAATTGGCTCCGCTGAGGTCAGTGCGGAGACGATCCCACCGGACGTCGCGGCGTTCGATGCGCCGCGACGGAAGAACCAGGGAGAGTCTCGTGCTTCGCGTATCTCAATGGACTTCGGCGCTGCCATTAGCAGGCGTTCGCCGACAGCCGAGATTCCACAACCACCTCCCTGATGCGTCGACAGGCTGTGCGCGGCAGCCCGTCGACTCCGCCGTCCGTAGACCCCGGGCGGTCACTTCATCCGTATGAGGGAGCGCTCATGCAGCCACACGCCAATCCACCGACAAGTCACTATCCAACGCACCGACGGACACGTCGGTCCAAGCGCATCATTGCCGCATTGTCGGCGCTGTGTTTGGCCATGCTCGGTCTCCTGGTAACAGGCTCAGCAAGTGCCACCCACTACCAGGCCACTCTGGAGGGCAGCAACTTCGAGATCGACAACGACGCCAACCTCGTACTCAACCAGGCGGGTATGGTCGATTGGGCGACCGTGAACGAGGTCCGCGCCGTCGACCAGCCCACGGGTCAGAATGACGACTCCTACAAGGGCGGTGTCAAGGAAGACACGGCCTGTCCGGACGAGACGACCGGGTCGATCCCGAACAACAAGAGCGACCTGCGTACCTTCCACGTCTATGAGGAGGCCGGCACCGGCGGGCACCCGGGGTTCTTGAACCTGGCCTGGAGCCGGGTCACCGACCCGTCCGGCACGACGTTGATGGACTTTGAGTTCAACCAGTCCGAGACCGACTGTGCGGTTGGGCCGAACAAGCTGCGCACGGTCGACGACCTGTTGATCGAGTACGCGATCGACCAGGGCGGTGCCCGTGCCGACATCAGCGGCCGCTTCTGGACAGGTTCGGCGTGGGGGCCGTCCGTTGACCTCGACGCGCCGTCGCCGCTTTGTGGTGGCGACCCGTGCGCGAGTGGCACGATCAACAGCACGGCGATTTCTGCCGCCAATTCGGATGGGATCATCAGCACCGGCTCGTTGGCACCGCGCACGTTCGGTGAGGCACAGATCGACCTGCGGCTGATCTTCGACGAGGGTTCGTGTTCGTCGTTCGGTTCGGCGATGCTGAAGAGCCGGTCCTCGGACGCCTTCACCTCCCAGTTGAAGGACTTCATCGCACCGGTCGGCATCGACCTGCAGAACTGCGCCAACGTGATCATCCGCAAGCAGACCCTGCCGGATGAGGACCCCAACACGACGCAGTTCGGCTACACGAAGAACTTCAACACCGACCCGACGACACCGAACACGTTCAACCTCACCGATGACGGCGTGCAGAACTACGGCAACACGGTCCTGTTCGGTAGCAACTACACCGTCACCGAGGACGTGATCCCGGCCAACTGGCAGTTCGTCAGCCTCGACTGCAGCGCGAGTTCTGCTGGCACGTCGTTCAGCACCAATGGAACGACAGTGACGTTCGCCCTCGACGCCGACACCGACGTGCTCGACTGCACCTACACCAACCAGCTGAACCTGGGTGCCTTGGCGATCGTGAAGAACAGCACCAAGGGTGGACTAGTGTCTGAGGCGGGTGCCGTCTTCTCCTATGACGGCCAGAGCGTCACGGACAACGGCGCTGGCGACCAGGACCCGACCGTCGGTGAGGTGTGTGTCTCCGGGCTGGCCACCGGTGACTACGACGTCACCGAGACGTCGGCACCGCCTGGCTATGGGCTCCCCACCGACCCCGGACCGGAGACGGTCACCGTGGTCGCAGGGACCAACTGCACCGACAACCCACCAACAGGTGCGGCTGTGGTGACGTTCACCGATCCGCCGCTCGCGGACATCCAGGTGAACTTCCGTGACGGTGGCTCCGGCGAGACCAGCGTGACGTCGATGTCCTGCACCAACACTGGGACGACGGCGGACACGACGACGGCACCCGGTTGGGATGACTCGATCACACACGAGGGCATCCGGATCGACCCGTCGCCGCGAACCGTGGTCTGCACGATCGTGATCGACCCGTGATCGACGCGTAGGTCAACCATAAGTAACTAACTCGACAGCGATAACTCCCGGCCCATAACCGGCGAGAGCTTCGCAACCACACGGCCCGGTCGTACACCAACTCCCTAAGGGGTGTGCGACCGGGCCTGTGGCCTGTCTTGAAGGGAGGAACCGGCCTGGCGTGTGAGCGATCGATCACATTGCGCAGCCTGGACTGCACAGCTTGGCCTGTGCAATTTACGGTCACCATGTGACGAGTCCTGACACAGCTGTCTCGGCGTCCGCGGTCCGAGCTGCTCACGAGGTTCGTACGGTCATCGGTCGCCTACGCAGACGGTTGAAGGAGACCTACGACACCGAGGGGCTCACGCCGTCACAGACCTCCAGCACAGGGCAGGCGTTCCGCGAGGACAAGCGGCGGGCCAGCGTGGAGTGGCTGGCTCGATCGTTGCAGCAGCGCTACACCGAGCGCGAGCGGCAGGCGATGCTCGAGGCCTTGGCGTTGCTGAATCGGCTCGTCGAGTCGTGACGTCGAGGCTGGCTGGACTGAGGGGACGGCTGCGTCCGGGTTCGGACGGCTCCGAGGCCCCGCTCGATCCGCGGCTGCTCGCCCCGATGATCCTGGGCTCGGTCCTCAACCCGATCAACTCGTCGATCCTCGCGGTGTCATTGGTGCCCATCGGCGTCGCGTTTGGCGCACCCCCGTCCGAGACGGCATGGCTGGTGTCGGCCCTCTATCTCGCGACCGCGATCGGCCAGCCCGTGATGGGCCGACTGATCGATCACTACGGGCCGCGTCGGCTCTATCTCGCGGGCGCGATGCTGACCGGTGTCGCGGGCGTCGTCGGTACGGTCTCGCCCAGTCTCGGCGTGTTGATCGCGGCGCGAGTGCTGCTGGGCTTCGGCACGTGTGCCGGCTATCCGGCCGCGATGTACTTGATCCGCAGCGAGGCCAGTCGCACGGGCCGCGACAGCCCGGCCGGTGCCCTCACGGCGCTGGCGGTAGCCGGGCAGACGACCGCCGTCATCGGTCCCAGCCTCGGCGGCCTGCTGATCGGCCTCGGCGGTTGGCGCACGACCCTCGCGGTCAACATCCCGTTGGCGGTGGCGGCGTTGATCCTCGGCTTCCGGCGCCTGCCCAAGACGCCAACGCCGGATCGCGACGAGCGCGTTCGTCCCATGGTGGCGCTGGACCCGTTGGGCATGGCGTTGTTCGCCGCGGCGCTGGTGTCGCTGCTGCTGTTCTTGATGGACGCGTCGGCCGAGGCCTGGTACCTGCCGGTGCTTGCCAGCGTGGCCGGCGTCGGTTTCGTACTCCGTGAGTTGCGGGCGCGGATGCCGTTCATCGACCTGCGGGTGCTGCGAGGCAATCCGCCGCTCGTGACGACGTACGCTCGGGCGCTGTTCGCGTACTGCGTGGCGTACTCGTTCCTCTACGGCTACGCGCAATGGATGCAGGAGGGCCGTGGCTTCTCGGCCACCGCCGCGGGCTTCGCACTCTTTCCGCTGTTCGCGACTGGGATCGCCGTATCCGTGTACACCGGGCGCCGTCCGGCCGTCCGGGCCAAGCTCGTCGTGGGTGCAACCGCGCAGATCGTCGGCTGTGCCTTGCTGTTGTTGCTGCACTCCGACAGCCCGGTCTGGCTTCTCGTCGGCATCGCCATCGTCCTCGGCGTCTCGCAGGGGCTCAACGGCCTGGCGCTGCAAAACTCGGTGTATCACCAGTCCGATCCGGCGCGCATCGGTTCGTCGTCGGGACTCCTTCGCACCTCCATCTATCTCGGCGCGATCGTCGCGTCCGCGGCGACCGGCACGTTGCTCTCCGAACACGCCGACACCGCCGGCATGCACGACCTCACCTGGTTCATGCTCGTGCTGGCCCTGATGTACCTCGCCGTGACAGTGGCCGATCGAAGCCTGAGCCGGGTCGGCGGGCCGAGGGACGACGGATGAGGATCAGATCTCGAGCCGTGACTCCTCGAGGTCGAGCTCCCGGATGATGCGGTTCATGGCCTCGTTGGAGAGCTCGCCGTTGTCGCGCATACGCACGAGCGCCTCGCGCTGTGCCTGCAGTACGAGCTGCACCATCTGTTGGTAGGCGAGCGTGCGGTCCTCGTACCCGTCATCGTCGATCTTGCCGGCGCGGGCGGCGAATCGGCGTTTGCGGTATTCGTACAGGCCACGCATCCGTTCAACGGTGTCGCTGCGCGTCCACTCCTCACCCTCCAATGTGTCGAGCTGCGCGATCGCGGCCTTCGTGGCGATCAGTCGGGCCCGAAGCTCCTCGTCGGCGTCGGCACCTCCGTCGCTGATCCCGAGTCGTTGGATCAGGACCGGGAGCGAGAGTCCTTGCACCACGAGCGTGGAGAAGATGACCGCGAACGTCAGGAACACGATGAGGTCGCGTTGCGGGAACGGGTCGCCGGCGTCGGTCGTGAGTGGGATCGCGAGGGCCACCGCGAGTGAGACAGCGCCCCGCATGCCGCTCCAAGCCATCACCAGCCGCCAGCGTGCGTCTACCCGCCGCGCCCGCTGGGCCGGTCGACGATCGATCGCTCGAATCAGGTACGGGACGGTGAAGAACCAGATGAGTCGGGTGCCTACGACAGCGCCCGAAACCACAAGGGCGTAGCCGGCGAGGCTGCTCGCGGAGTAGCCCGACAGCCCATCGATCACGGTCCGAAGCTGCAATCCGACAAGGACGAACAGGATCGCGTTGACGATGAAGTCGACGATGTCCCAGACGAAATAGCCCTGGAGCCGGATTCTGGCCGGCAGAATCCGAGCAATCCGGACCCCGATGAAGATGCCCGCCGTGACCGTGGCCAGGACGCCGGATGCACCGATGGCGTCCGCCGGAACGAACGCCGCATAGCCGGTCAGCAGCGAGATCGTGACGCTGATCTGGGTGTCGGAGGTCCGCTTTCGGATCTCGCTGACGATAAACCCAACGGCCAGGCCGATGGCAACGCCGCCGACCGCGCTGAGGAGAAACCGCATGCTCGCTTCGGCGAGCGAGAAGCCGCCGGCGACGACGGTGGCCACCGCGACGCGGTACGCCACGAGCGCGGTCGCGTCGTTGAACAACCCTTCACCCTCGATGCCGCTGACCATGCGTCGCGGAGCGTCGAGGCGTCGCATGATCGTCGCGGCCGCGAGCGGGTCGGTCGGCGAGACGATCGCTCCGAGGACGAACGCGGCTTCCCACGGCAGCCCCGGAATGATCGCGTGTGCCGCCCAGGCGACCGCGCACATCGTCGCCAGGACGAGCCCGACCGTACTGAGGGTGAGTCCGCGAAGGTTGCTCCGGAGGTCGTTGAAGTTGGAGAAGATCGACGCGCCGTACAGCAGCGGCGGCAAGAACACGACCAGCACGATCTCGGGGTCGAGATGTACGTCGGGAAGTCCCGGAACGAACCCCAGTGCCGCGCCACCGACGACGAGCACGATCGGATACGGCACCGACAGTCGATTGGCGACCGTGCAAAGACCTGCCACGGCCACCAAGAGTCCGGCGATCAGAACCTCGGCTTCGCCCATCGCTCAAGTGTCGCCGCTGGCACGCCCCTTGGCGACGCTCCCGTGCGACGACGTTTTTGACGCTCTCGGGGACAACCAAGGGCATTACCGGATGTGTCCGGCTGCACTGCTCGATGAGGCTTGCTCCCGACGTACTGCCTAGGAGTTCCTGGACAACCGGTGGCGGACCTGGACCGCGGCCGAGCTGGTTCGACGCGCGGTGGTGAACCCGCCGACGTTCGAACCGTCGGGATCGGCGTTCGACTACTCGAACACCAACTACATCCTGCTCGGTCTGATCATCGAGAAGGTGACCGGTCGCTCGTACGGCAAGGAGATCGAGCATCGGATCATCCGACCGCTGCGGTTGCACGACACCACGGTGCCGGGGACGTCGCCGCGGATCGGTCGGCCGCATCCGCACGGCTACGTGCCGGCAGAACAGGACGGCGAGCCGTAACTCCTCGACTACACAGCAATGAATCCGTCGGTGATGGGCGCGAGCAGCGAGATGATCTCCACGACAGGGGATCTCAACCGGTTCTTCGCCGCATTGCTCGGCGGACGTCTATTGCCGGGCCATCTGCTCGACGAGATGAAGGCGCCGGGTGTCGAGGGCGGGATGTACGGGCTCGGCCTGGCATGGCGGGAACCTCGTGCGGAGTCCGTTTGTACGGCAACGACGGCGATGCCCTGGCGTACCAGTCCTGCCATGACCTGCGCGGGCGTGGAAGGTCGGCGTTCAGCTGGTGACGGTCGTTCCGCAACGGCATCGGTCCACAAGGATGGGCAAAGCATGGGCAAAGCATGGGCAAAGCATGGGTCGGTGGCGGCCGCGGCTACGGCGACTCGTCCGGAGGTGGCCTGAGATTGGCGTCGTGGTTGCGCATGCCAATTCGCACTCCGGCCGCGATGACGCCGATCAGGAGCAGCAAGCCACCGATGACGAGCATCAGGAGACTGATGACCAGTTCTGGCGCGCCCGCATTGCCCGACATAGGGATGAGGACGGCGAGGGCGACGAGCACTGAGCCCACCAGGATGTACCCGCCGGCTGGTGTTGGTGACCGCTTCGGTTGCGTCATTGCTGCCACTCGGGCGGAACGAGGAACTCCGGAATGTGTGGATGGGGAACGTAGCCGAGAGCCCTGTTCCAGAAACCTGCGGCCCTGGCGCTATCCGACACGTTCAATACGACCGATCCGATGAAGACAGCCATCCACGGCTCCTCTCTGCGGTGTCTCAGCTGCCGCCAAGACTCTCTGGACTTCGTGCGGTCGAGTCATCATGGTCGGTTTACCCGCGCGTCGCAGCTGAGCGGGCGAAGCGCGTGGCGGTTTGGCGGCGTGAACACACCTGCCCCGTCCTCCGCATAGGTGTCGCAGTAAGGGCTGCGCGGTGCGGGTCAAGGGTCGAGCTGGCTCGATCGCGTAGCGACGCCGTAGGCGCCCTTAAGCCGTGCCGGGTGGCCCGCACAATGGCCCGGCGCGGAGGACGGGGCCTGCCCGCTGGACCACTTGAGAGCCGGACACCACCTCCAGTGGCGGGACAGCCTAGTGGTGATGGTGCCCGGAACATGTCGGGTGAAGCCGCAACCCTGTGAAGGGTCCGTGCCATGCCTGCTTCACCGACTTCATTGCGGGGTACCCATCGCCGGCCGCGCTACACAAAGGAGTGGTCGACCGGCGCGGAGGACGGGGTTCTGCTGCTGCAGGGCATCGACCCCGGGCCCCCCTCCCGCCGGGGGTCGTTGCCCTGCGACGCCGGGTTGGCTTGCCCCGAGTGGTCGAAGTCGGCTTCGGCGTCCCGATAGCGTCGGAGCTTCGCCGGTTGGTCGTCGGTCAACACCGCGTGCACCGAGATCAACGACCGACAAGGCGGAGGGTTACGCCAGGGCCGATCGACTGCACCGTCTATCACGGGACATCGGTCGTCCGCTCCGGTTCGCTACGGGTGCCGGCTGTCAGGGTCGGTTGGGGTCGTGCTGGGGTTGCTCGCCGCACAGCACCCGTAGCGAACCGGCGATATCGACTAGCGCGAGTGTGGTCGCGAGTTTGGCGGCTTCTTCGAACACGTACTGGTTGCCGTCGTAATAGGCCCTGGTTGCGCCGGCCGCGAGGCTGCGGGCTTCCTCCAGGATGGTCGCGCCGGTCGTCGTGGGCATGGTCAGGTCCTCCCTGTGATGCGGCTGCTGGTCGCGTGGTGGCGCAGGGTCCGCCGCGTGACTGCATCTCGCCCATCCTCCTCTTAGGTGCCGCAGTATGGCCGGAGCGACGCGGGTCAAGGGGAGCGTCAGCTCATCGCGTAGCGACGCCGCAGGCGCCCTTGAGCCGGGCCGTGGCGGCCGAATAATGGCCCGGCGCGGAGGAATGGGGCTCCCCAGCCGCCGATTTCACGAACCGGACACCACCGCCAGTCGCGGAACCGGTTGTGTCTGGTGGTGCCCGGCACGTCGAGCGCCGACCGGCACTCCATGTACGAGTCGCCTTCGCTTTGGGATTGCGTCGGTCGCCAGGAGCGTCGGAGCTTTGTCGGCCGGTCGTCGGTCGACACCTTCAACGACCCACGGGCCAGCGCGTTATGCCGAGACTGCCAGCAAGGCGGTCGCACCCGACGTGCCGCGCGGTCGTGGCAGGCTCCCGTCAGGCGGGTTTGCCCAGCCCCACGTTTCCCGTTTCCGGCGACCCCGACGATGCACTTGGGCGTGTAGTCGCGGATGCTCGGGTCCGCCACCCAGTACCGTCGGGGTCACCGGCGGTAGGTGAAGCCAGATGTGCGGCCCGGGCACTGTCGAGGTCACCTACTCCGCCCACGGTGTACCCACGACCGGTGGCGCTACACGTCGCCTGGCGAGCTGCTCACGGTCGCCGTGTCTCGGTCCGCTGGGGCGGGGTGGCGGCGTGATCGGCCCCGACAGCGCGACGGTGAGGCCAGACCGGCTCGAGCGCCGCCGTCGTGCGCCTGCGCCTGGTCGTGACGCTCGAAGCGATGCGCGGTGCGCCTATGAGACCGGCGAGCACAGCGGGGCCGCCTCTCCGTCCGTCGCCGCCCCGGCACGTAGGTCTTCCGGAGTGCAAGGGGCGGCGGGCCGCGCGTCAGCGCGGCCCCGGCGCTGCTCAGCCGATCGTCTAGGTAACACTGCGAATAGCTTTTCAAGGGATCACGCTGCCGAGGTCGCGGCGAAGCGGTCGGCTGCGCGTCGTCGGCGGTATGAGCTGCGTCGGGAGCTTTGGGGGCTGACCGCGCTGACCGGGTGGCCTGCTGCGGCCGGACAGCGCGTACGCCGGGCGGGCAGGTCGGGCTCCGGGTCTCGGGTGATGGTCGGGCCGGGTTCTCCGGGGTCACGTCGTGCGGCAGCGTGTGGGCCTGCTCGGTCTGCGCGGCGAAGATCGCCGCCGAACGCGCCAACGATCTCGCTGCGGTCGCCGAGTGGGCCGTCGACCGGGGCCACACGATGGGCATGGTCACGCTGACCGTCCAGCATCACGCCGGCCAACGGCTCGCCCAGGTGTCGATGACGCAGAACGTCTACCTGGCCCGCAGAGTCGCCAACCCGAAGGCGGCGAGGGACATCGAGCTGTTCCTCAGCCTGCCCGGATCGGATCAGCCGCAAAACGAAAAGGATGGGTAAAGCATGGGTGTCATCGGCTCGCACGATCCCTGCACTGTCTCTGACCTGCACACGGGTGGGCCGCCGGGGACTCGAACCCCGAACCCGCGGATTCCCGTTGGCGTCTGCCGGACAGTTCTCGTGCCGACCCGATTGTCAATCTGACCTGCACGGATAGGCGGGTCAGCTCGATGACGACTCCGCGTCGCTGCCGGCCGTTTCCCGCCGATCGGGACGACCAAAAGGGCCAGTACTCGGGGCACGACCCCTTCGTCCCGAACGCTGCCCGGCTCTGCTGCGGCATGGTGTTCGGCGGCAAGTTGTCTTGTTCTACGTGGCCTGAGTGTCGACAGGTACCGCCAGGCATCCCGTCATCGTGGCGGGGTTGCTGACTTTCT
>DASQKI010000021.1:0-29186 GCA_035630615.1 Nocardioidaceae bacterium | reverse complement strand
ACAACGGGCGAGCGTCTGGCGGCATACGGGCGCCAGGAGCAACGCTGATCCTGTCGCGAACCTAGGCGGGTGCCATTTCTGGTCAGTGACCGCCTTGTTTCACGCATGTTACGTAGCTGGACGGCCGGCCGCGACCGTCGCCGGCGGCGGCCGATAGGGTCGATGGGTGGCTGACACCGAGTCTTACCCGGGCCAGCGACTCGGTTTGCCGGCCGAGGGGAGCGGCTCGGTGGCGGGATACGGGCGGCGGCTGGCGGCGCTCGTGATCGATTGGGTCGTCGCCCTCCTGGTCAGCTCGATCTTCGTCGGCGAGGACGTTTGGACGGGCGAGGGAGCCGGCCTCTGGGCGCCGTTGGCCGTCCTGCTCCTCGAGCTGACACTGCTCGACGGGCTGCTCGGCTACTCGATCGGTCGCCGCGCGTTGTCGATCGCGGTCGTACGCATCGACGGCCGTCGGCCCGTCGGCATCCCGCGCGCGTTCGTGCGTTCGCTGCTGCTCTGCCTCGCGATCCCGGCGCTCATCAACGACCCCGACCGGCGCGGGCTCCACGACACGGCGGCCGGCACCGCCGTCGTCTACGCCTGACCCGCGAGTGGCGCACGATTGTCGCTTCGGGCCGCTGGATCCGACAACCTTGCGCCACTCGGCGAGGGGGAGGGCTAGCTGAGGCCGCGGGTGTCCTGCTTGAGCGCGGTGTCGATGCAGAGGGCGGACGCGACGACGAGGCTGCGCAGCGGCTCGGGTAGCCGTCGGTGGATCTGCACGACGTAGTTGTCGGCCGTCGTAAACATCGTCTTCGCCAGGCCCTCCCACGTCTTGGTCACCCGGGCGATCTCGTTGCCCTGGGCGTCGAAGATGTTGAAGTTCCATGCCCGCCAGTTTTGGGCCTTGATCGAGCCCTGCTCGACGGGCCCGGTCAGCATGTCGAAGCGAATCTTGCCCACGATGTTCTTTTGCATGACCTCGCCGACCGGTCGCCCGGAGCCGTCCTCGACGATGATGCGGGACTTCATGAACTTCGCCGGGCGGGTCAACGCCAACAAGACGGTGCCCTCCATGTCGACGACCTGCAGCTTTTGGGTCGCGAACTGGTCGAACGTGCTGACGACCCGGATCACCTTCTTGCCCGGGCTCTGGCCGACCTGGCGGACTGCGCCGATCTGCTCGCCGTGCTGGTCATAAAAGGCGAACTCGTTGTGCAGCTCGACCAGCTTGGCCTTCTGGTTCACCACGAGGACTGGCTCGTCAAGGATGCTTCCCGACCCGGTCGCGGTGTCCGCAGTGACGGCGGCCTTGACCGCATCGCGTCGCACCTTGTCCGGCGCTCGGTTGACGGTCGGCACCGGCCCACCCTCGCCGGAGGGAGGATCGACACTCTGCTTGCCGTGCGACGCGACGTGCTCGGTCCACTGGTCACCGTCGAAGTAGCGGTGCTCGTGCTTGCCCCAGGGGTCGGGATACCAACCCGGGTCTTGATCGTCGGACAGGGTGTCGGTCACGGCGACTCCTCGTCAGCGCTGTCCGCCCCGTCCCTGCATCAGCTTGCGCGCGCCCTTCATGCTGGTGGGCACCGGGCCGCGCGGCAAGGGCGCCTGCGGGCGCATCGCGTCGAGCGCCTTGAGTCGCTGAAGTACCTCGGTCATGTCTGCCGGTCGGATTTCGCGACGCAGCTTGCGTACGTGTTTGACCAGCTGCTTTAGCGGCACCTGGCCAGGCTCGTTGCCGACGACGATCTCGTGGATCGGTGCGTCCGGCGCGACTCGGGCATGCTTTTTGCGCTCCACGGTGAGGAGGTTGCGCACCCGGTTGGGGTTGCCCTCGCCGACAAGGATGATCCCGGGACGCCCGACGACGCGGTGCACGACGTCCTGGCTCTTGGTGAGCGCGATGGCCGGCTTGACCGACCAGCCGCGCTTGAGCATCTGGAGAGCGCCGGCCGCGGCCCCGATCTGGCCCTCGACCTGCGCGTAGGACGCTTGCTCGGCTCGCCGCCCGAAGACGACCAGCGCCGCGAGCAGGCCAGTCATCACGCCCATCGCGGCACCGAAGATCGGGTGCAGCAGGAACCATCCAGCGGCGCCGACGGCCCCGCCGATCACGAGGAACCACAAGAACAACCGCAGGCCGAGGAACCGCTCGTGCTGCTTGGTGATGCGGTAGGCCTGGGCGATTTGGCGCAGGCGCCCCTTGCGTGGCTGCTCGGGCGTCGTAGACATGGTGCGACCTTGTCAGAGTCTCGGGTGGATGTGCGGACTCTAGCCTACGCCGTACGGCCAGCAGCCGGGTCCAGACTGTCGCGCCGCTCCATCGCCTGACGGTAGAGGCGTCCGGCGCGGTAGGAGGAGCGGACGAGCGGGCCGGACATCACGCCGGCGTAGCCGAGGGCGAGCGCCTCGTCGCGGAGCTCGACGAACTCCTCCGGCCTGACCCAGCGCTCGATCGGGTGGTGGCGGACCGACGGTCGCAGGTATTGCGTGACCGTGAGGAGCTCGCAGCCGGCGTCGTGAAGCTGGGTCATCGCGTCGGAGATCTCGTCACGGGTCTCGCCCATGCCGAGGATCAGGTTGGACTTGGTGACCAGGCCGCGCTCGCGGGCCATCGTGAGCACCTCGAGCGACCGGTCGTAGCGAAAGCCGGGCCGGATCCGACGGAAGATTCGAGGCACGGTCTCGACGTTGTGCGCGAACACCTCGGGTTCGGCATCGAAGATCTGGCCGAGCAGCTCCGCGTTGCCGGAGAAGTCGGGCGCCAGCATCTCGACGCCGGTGTCGGGGTTGAGGGCGTGGATCTGACGGATCGTCTCGGCATAGAGCCAGGCGCCCTCGTCGGGCAGGTCGTCACGGCAGACACCGGTGACGGTGGCGTAGCGCAGGCCCATCGTGCGCACCGACTCGGCGACTCGCCGCGGCTCGTCACGGTCCAACGGCTCCGGCTTGCCGGTGTCGATCTGGCAGAAGTCGCAGCGCCGGGTGCACTGGTCGCCACCGATCAAGAACGTGGCCTCGCGGTCCTCCCAACACTCGAAGATGTTGGGACAGCCGGCCTCCTGGCACACCGTGTGCAGACCCTCGCTCTTGACCAAAGCCTGCAGCTCGCGGTAGTCCGGGCCCATCGACGCCCGGGTCTTGATCCACTCGGGCTTTTTCTCGATCGGCGTCTGCGCATTGCGGACTTCGACGCGCAGCAGCTTGCGTCCCTCAGGTGCAATCGTCACGGTATCCAGCCTACGGGGCCAGTGGCGCGAGGCCGTAGCTGACGGCACCACCCGGAGCCGCCGCCGCGAGGTCGGGGGAGCGGTCGTAGTCGGCCCAGGTCAGCAGGTCACGCAGGTGTGGCTCGATGGCGTCGGCCGCCTCCTCGACCGAGACGGTCCGGCCGAGCTCCTTGGTGAGCGTCGTCACACCGGCGTCGGCGATGCCGCACGGCACGATCGTGTCGTACCACGCGAGGTCGACGTCGCAGTTGAGCGCGAAGCCGTGCATTGTCACGCCTCGCGAGACCCGGATGCCGATGGCGGCGACCTTGCGCTCCGGTCCACAGTCGTCGGCCGCTAGCCAGACGCCGGAGCGCCCGTGCACCCGGCCGGTCGCGACGCCGAAGTCGGCGCAGGTACGGATCAGCGCCTCCTCGAGTCGGCGCACGTAGTCGACGACGTAGACCTGGTCCGGCAGCTCGACGATCGGGTAGCCGACCAGCTGTCCCGGGCCGTGAAACGTGATCTTGCCGCCACGGTCGACGTCGATCACCGGCGCACCGTTGACCGGACGCTCGTGCGGCTGGGTCCGCTTGCCGGCGGTATAGACCGGCGGGTGTTCCAGCAGCAAGACGGTGTCGGCGGCCGAGCCGTCGGCTCGTGCGCCATGCAGCTCGTGCTGCAACGCCCAGGCCTTCCGGTAGTCGACCCGGGCCGTGCCCAAGTCGAACCGGCGAAACGTCAGGGTCTCGGCTGCTGTCGTCACCTCGCCAGGGTAGCCCTGTGGATAACCGCCGACGCCGAAACGCCGATTCGGTCACGCTGGTGACATGACAGCCAGACGTCGTGTCCTGTGGGTCGCATCGATGGCGCCGTGGCTCGTGGCCGCCGTCGTTTGGAGTGTGATCCAGGTGGACACCTCGCCGAAGCCGGCCGGTGGCGACGCCGGGTCGGAGCCGACCACAGTGGCCCGGCCGGCTCGCGCGATCGGCGCCGTCGACCACGACGCTCGGCAGCCGTCTCCGACTCGACTGGTGTCGACCGACCCAGACTGGGTCGCGATCCTCGGCCGACTCGACCAGCGACGCGAGCGCGCCTACGCACTGCGCGACCCGCACCGACTGCGCTCGGTCTACGTCGGCGGGTCAGCAGTGCTGCGCCACGACCTCGAGATGCTGGCGGCCTACCGAGAGCGCGGGGTTCGGCTCACCGGCGTACGGCTGCGGGTCCTCGACGCCCGTCTGACGGGGAGGGACGGCCCCTACGTCCGGCTGCGCGTCGTCGACCGACTCGACCGGCCGACGGCGCACACCAAGCAGGGGTCCGTTGAGATGCCGCGCGACCAGGCGACGGCCCGCGTCATCGTGCTCCGCGACCTGGCCGACGGGTGGCGGATCGCGGCGGTCCGGGCGATCTAGGACCCCAACTCACCGATGTAAGCCGTTGTCGACGATCGCGTCGACCTCGTGGTGCTCGTGTTTGAACCCGGCGGTGATGAGTCGCTGCGGCAAGATCCGGCGCGATCCGACGAGTTCGTCGGCGACCTCACCGAGCGCGGTGCGCATGGCGACGGCCGGTGCACGCATGATCGCCGGTCTGTGCAGTGCGGACGCGAGCGCACGGGTGAACTCGAGGTTCGTCGTCGGCACCGGGCTGACGAGGTTGTACGGTCCGACGCAGTCGGGATGCTCGGCGAGGAAGACGACGACGCTCAGCCAGTCCGGCAGCGAGATGATCGGAAAGTACTGCGCTCCCGAGCCGACGCGTCCGCCGATGCCGAGCCAAAACGGCGGCCGCATGAACTTCAAGGCGCCGCCGCCGCGGTGGATCACCACGCCGGTGCGCAAGTGGCAGACGCGCCCACCAGCGGCCCGCGCGGGATCGGCGGCGGCCTCCCACTGGCGGACCACGTCGGGCAAGAACCCGTGACCGTCGCTGCTGTCCTCGGTCAGGATCTCGTTGCCCCGGTCGGTCCCGTAACGAGCCACTCCGGACGCCACGATGAACGCGGGTGGCTTCGGTGCCGCGGCAATCGCGGTGGCCAGCGTCCCGGTGGTGCTGAGGCGCGAGTCGAGGATCTTGCGGCGGTAGTCCTCCGTCCAGGGCCAGTGGGCCAGACTGACGCCGGCCAGGTTGACGACCACGTCTGCCGAGGCGATCAGGTCGGCGTCGACCGCGCCCGCGTACGGATCCCAGCTCGACTCCGACGCAGATCCGGCCGGCCGGCGTACGAGCCGCGTGACGTCATGCCCGTCCCGCGCCAGGCGAGCCCGCAGCGCGGTGCCCAAGAAGCCGGATGAGCCGGCGATGACATAACGCACGTGCTTCTACAGACCCATCTCCGCTTCGAAGTTGGCGCCCTCGAGCCGTTGCTTGACCGCCATCAGGAACCGGGCCGCGTCGGCGCCGTCGACCAGTCGGTGATCGTAGGTCAGCGACAGGTAGACCATGTGGCGCACCGCGATCGTCTCGCCCAAGTTGGCGTCGTCGATCACGATCGGTCGCTTCACGACGGCGCCGGTCCCCAGGATCGCGACCTGCGGCTGGAAGATGATCGGCGTGTCGAACAACGCGCCCCGGCTGCCGGTGTTGGTCAGCGTGAAGGTCGCTCCGGTCAGCTCGTCCGGCGACACCTTGTTGTTGCGGGTCCGGTCGGCGAGGTCGGCGATCTTGCGGGCCAGGCCCGCGATCGACAGGTCGCCGGCGTCCTTCACGGTGGCCACGAGAAGACCGCGCTCGGTGTCGACCGCGACGCCGAGGTGCTCTGCTGGGTGGTAAATGATCTCGCCGGCCTCGGTGTCGATCGCCGCGTTGAGCTGCGGGTAGGACTTCAGGGCCTCGACTGCGGCCTTAGCAAAGAACGGAAGGAACGACAGCTTGACGCCCTCGCGTTGGGCGAAGCTGTCCTTGACCCGGATGCGGAGCCGGGCCACTGACGTGACGTCGACCTCGACGACCGAGGTCAGCTGCGCCGACGTCTGCAACGACTCGAGCATCCGGGTTGCGATCACCTTGCGCAGACGCGTCATCTTCTGCGTGGTGCCGCGCAGCGGCGAGACCTCCAGCTCCGATGCCGGCGCGGCGGCCGACGCGGCCGGCGCCGGTGCGGCCGCCGGTGGCGCCTCGGCCTTGCGGGCCTCGGCTGCGGTGATCACGTCCTGCTTGCGGATGCGCCCGCCGACGCCGGTGCCGTTGACCGTCGACAGGTCGACGTCATGCTGCGCGGCGAGTTTGCGCACCAGCGGGGTGATGTAGGGAGAGCCGCCGGTGCCCGGGACCCCGGACTTGGTGCCGGCGACGGCCTGTGGCGCCGGGCCCGTCGCCCTGGGCTCCTCGGCCGCTGTCGGTGCCGGGGTCGGAGCCGCGGGCGTCGACGGTGGGGCCGCCGCAGTGGATTCGGCCGGAGCTCCCTCACCCGCGCCGACCACCGCCAGAACGGCGCCGACCTCGACGGTCTCGTCTTCGGAAACCTTGATCTCGAGGACGGTGCCTTCGACCGGGGAGGGGATCTCGGTGTCGACCTTGTCGGTGGAGATCTCGAGCAGGGGCTCGTCGACCGTGACGGTGTCGCCGACCTGCTTGAGCCAACGGGTGACGGTGCCTTCGGTGACGCTCTCGCCGAGCTCGGGCAGCTTGACGTCGGTGCCTTGCGCCGATCCGCCGCTGGCCGCCGGGGCGGGCTCGGCCGCGGGCTCCGGCTCGGTCGCTGCCGGCTCGGGCGTCGCCTCGGTCGCTGCCGGCTCGGGCGTCGCCTCGGCCTCGGGCTCCTCTCGGGCAGCCTCCTCGGCGGCGATCGATCCGGCGGTCGGCGGCGGCGAGACCGACGGCTTGGGCTCCGAGGCCGGCTCCGACGTCGGTTCGGCGCCGCCGTCGGTACCTCCGGCGGCGTCGGTGCCCACGGTGGCCAAGACGGTGCCCACCTCGACGGTCTCGTCTTCGGAGACCTTGATCTCGAGGACGGTGCCTTCGACCGGCGACGGAATCTCGGTGTCGACCTTGTCCGTCGAGACCTCGAGCAGCGGCTCATCGACCGTGACGGTGTCGCCGACCTGCTTGAGCCAGCGAGTGACGGTGCCTTCGGTGACGCTCTCGCCGAGGGCAGGCAGTGTGACGTCGGTGCTCATGTCGGAAGTCTGTCTCCTCGTGGGCTAGCTGTGCGCGTGCAGCGGCTTGCCGGACAGCGCGAGGGCCGCCTCGCCGAGCGTTTCGGTCTGGGTCGGATGGGCGTGGATGAACTGCGCGACGTCTTCGGGGTAGGCATCCCAGTTGACGATCAACGACGCCTCGCCGACCTGCTCGCCCATGCGGGCGCCGATCATGTGGACGCCGACGATCGGGCCGTCCTTCTCACGGACGAGCTTGACCAGGCCGGCGGTCTGGAGGATCTTGCTCCGTCCGTTTCCGGCGAGGTTGTAGTCATAGGTCTCGATCTCGCCGTACTGCTCGCGCGCCTGCGCCTCGGTGAGGCCGACCGAGGCCACCTCGGGATTGCAGTAGGTGACGCGCGGGATGCCGGAGTCGACGACCGGTAGCGGGTCGAGGCCGGCGATGTCCTCGGCGACGAAGATGCCGTGGGCGAAACCCCGGTGGGCGAGCTGGAGACCCGGCACCAGATCACCGATCGCATAGACGCCCGACACGTTGGTGCGCAGCCGCTCGTCGGTCGGGACGTAGCCGCGGTCGAGGGTGACGCCCTGCTCGGCGAATCCGAGGTTGTCTGTGCTCGGACCACGGCCCACCGCGACGAGCACGCACTCGGCCTGGATCGTGTCGCCGCCTTCGAGGGTCAGCGTCACGCCGTCGTCGTCTTGGGTCAGGGACTCGTACTTCGCTCCCAGCCGGAAGTCGATCTTGCGCTTGCGGAACGCCCGCTCGAGGTTTTTCGAAAGGGTCTCGTCCTCCATCGGCACCAGGTGCGGGAGCATCTCGACGATCGTCACGTCGGCGCCGAACGACCTCCAGACGCTGGCGAACTCCACGCCGATGACCGAGCCGCCGATGATGATGACGCTGTCGGGGACGAAGTCGAGGGTGAGCGCCTGCTCGCTCGTCATCACCCGACCCTCGATCTCCAGACCTGGCAGGGAGCGCGGGTAGGAGCCGGTCGCGAGCACCACGTGGCGACCGGTGAGCTGGCGGTCACCGACCTGGACGGTGTTGGGGCCGACCAAGCGTCCCTCGCCCTCGACGACCTCGATCTTGGCTGACTTCACCAGGCCCTGCAGGCCCTTGTAGAGGCCGCCGACGACGGTGTCCTTGTAGCCGTTGACGCCCTTCATGTCGATGCCTTCGAGGCTCGCGTTGACCCCGACCGAGGATCCGTCGCGGACCTCGTCGGCGACCTCGCCCGCGTGCAGCAGCGCCTTGGTCGGGATACAGCCGTAGTGCAGACAGGTGCCACCGACCTTGTCCTTCTCCACCATGGCGACGCGCATCCCGAGCTGGGCAGCTCGCAGCGCACAGGCGTAGCCGCCGCTGCCCGCCCCCAGGATCACTACGTCATAGCCGTTGTCGGTGTTGTCCGCCACGTGTCCTCCGCACCGTCCAGTGAGCCGTCAATGCGGGTGGTCGCGCGAGCCGCGGCACCCGCCGCCATCTTGTCACTCTCGCCGATTCGGTTTCCAGGCAGTGTCACCCGGGTCGCCACCCGCGAGAGCCGGAAATGCCCGGCTGCTTGTTCGCGTACGTCACACTTGAGGTCAACCCCGCAACGTGCGGGGCTCGATCAGGAGGGCATCCCGATGCGTCTGTTCGGCCGTCGCCGATCGCGTGGACGCTCCGGCTCCACCGCCACCGGCACGATGGACCGTGCCGCCGAAAAGGTGGATCGCAAGCATCTCGAGGACTTCGCCGAGTCGCGTCGGGGGGTCGAAGGCTTCGTCGAGCCGCGGACGACGGTGACCGAGACCACTTTGCTGTTGGTCGCTATCGACGGCGAGTCGACCCGACGTCGGGTGCCGTCGGCGCAATGGGCTCACGACTTCTGCAACAAGGCCGGTTTGCCCAGCTATGACGCCGCCGTCGTCGGTTATCCGCAGCGGATGCGGGAGTACAACCGGCGTCAGTCGCAGGCCCGCAAGGCAGCCGAGGAAGACTGACGAGGGTCGCCGTCAGGACTCGTCGGCGAACTCCTGGGCCAGCCGGATCAGGGTGCGAACGGCCGAGCCGGTGCCGCCCTTCGGGGTGTAGCCAAACGGGTCGCCGTCGTTGAACGCGGGTCCCGCGATGTCGAGATGCGCCCACCGGTGAGCGCCGACGAACTCGCGGAGGAACGCCGCGGCGAACAACGCGCCGCCGACCGGATCGGGATTGTGCTGGCGCAGGTCCGCGATCGTCGACGAGTGAACCTTGGCCTTCATCTCCTCGGCGATCGGCAGCGGCCACATCGGTTCGCCAGCTCGGAGAGCCGCGGCCGGGATCGCGTCCCGCAGCGCGTCGTCGTTGGACATGACGCCCGCCGTCCGCTTGCCGAGGGCGACGATGCAAGGCCCGGTGAGGGTCGCGACGTCGACGATCAGGTCGGGCTTGGCCTCGGAGGCGACCACGAGGGCGTCCGCGAGGACGAGTCGCCCTTCTGCGTCGGTGTTGTGCACCTCGACCGTCGTGCCGCCACGAATGGTCAACACGTCGCCCGGCCGGGTGGACCCACCGCTCACCATGTTTTCGGCCATCGCGGCGAGACACGTCACCTGGATCGGCAGCTCGAGCGACGCGATGGCCAAGGTCGCGCACATCGCCGCCGCGGCGCCGGCCATGTCGCACTTCATCGCCATGAGGCCGGCATGCGTCTTCAGCGACAGTCCGCCGGAGTCGTAGGTGATCCCTTTGCCGACCAGCGCGAGATGCATCGTCGGCTTCTTCGGCTTGTATGCGAGGCGTACGAGTCGGGGAGGATTGTCGGATCCCTGGCCCACCCCGAGGATGCCGCCGCACTCCTCCTTCTCCAGCCGTGTGTCGTCCCAGACCGTGAGCTTGGTGCGGTCGGGGAGCTCGAGTGCCGCGACCGCGTCGGCGAAACTGGCCGGGGTCAGATCCCGAGCCGGGATGTTGACCCAATCGCGGGTCCGATTGACCGCCTCCGCCACCGTCGTCGCGGTCGCGACCGCCTGCTGAGCGGTCGCGGTGCGCGCCAGGTCGGTGAGGACGACGACCGTCGAGATGTCGTCGTCCTCGTCGTCGTCACTGCGGTAGTCGGTGAACTCGTAGCCCCCGAGCAGGATGCCCTCGCAGACCGCCTGGACGTCGGCGCCATCGGCGGTTGGGAGGGCGAACGCGGCCGAGGCGGCATTGTGAATCGCGCGTACGCCGACGCCGGCCGCGCGTCGCAGCGACTCGGTTGTCACCGACGACTCGTCACCGACTCCCACGGCGATCACCAGTGGCGACTTGACGACGCCGGCGCTTGGCAGCCGAGCGATCTCGCCGGCCTTGCCCTCGAACCCGAGTGTGGACAGCGTCGGAACGAAGCGACGGCCGAACGCGGCGGCGACCTGATCGCCCGGCGCGAGTGCCGCCAGCCGCTTGCCGCTCCTCGCGACCGCGATCACGATCACGTCGACCCGGCTCCGCGTGGGATCGGTGGATCGCAGACTGATGCTCGTCACGAAGTCCTCGACTTACCGTTCGGTGGCAGATCGCAGCCACCCTACGACACCGCGATCCGTCGCTTGTGGCACGCCGATCCGCCACTTGTGGTGCTGCGATCCGTCACTTGTGGTGCGACCATCGGTCACTTGTCGCGCTCGGTCGCATAGGTTGCGGGCATGGCTCACGACGAATCCGCGCTGCTTCGTTCGCCCTTGCACCACCGTCATGTCGCCCTTGGTGCCAAGTTCGCGCCGTTCGGTGGCTGGGAGATGCCACTCGAGTACGCCGGCGGGGGAGTGCTCAAGGAGCACGCGGCCGTCCGTGAGTCGGTGGGCGTCTTCGACGTGAGCCATCTCGGCAACGCCGTCGTCAAGGGGCCGGGCGCCGCGGACTTCGTCAACGCCTGCCTGGCCGGCGACCTCGACCGGATCAAGCCGGGGCAGGCGCAATACACACTGTGCTGCGACGACGAGACCGGCGGCGTCGTCGACGACCTGATCGCGTACCTGCGTGGTCCCGACGAGGTGTTCCTGATCCCCAACGCGGCCAACACCGCCGAGGTGGTCCGCCGGCTCGGTGCCGCCGCCCCGGACGGGATCGACGTCGTCGACGAACACACCGAGTGGGCGGTGATCGCCGTGCAGGGCCGCGACAGCGACGCCACGCTCGAGGCGGCCGAGCTGCCAGTGGGTCACGGCTACATGTCGTTCGTCGAGGCGTCGTACGCCGGGCATCCCGTCGTCGTGTGCCGCACCGGATACACCGGCGAACGCGGCTATGAGCTGGTGGTGCCGGCCGCAGGCGCCGAGGCGGTGTGGGACGCCGTCATGGAGGCGGGCGGCCGGCACGAGATCCGCGCGTGTGGACTCGGGGCGCGGGACACCTTGCGGACGGAGATGGGATACCCCCTTCACGGTCAGGACGTCTCCCTCGACATCACCCCGGTCCAGGCCCGACTCGGTTGGGCGGTCGGATGGTCCAAGCCGCGGTTTTGGGGCCGCGAGGCGCTGACGGCCGAACGCGAGCGCGGTCCGGCGCGGATGTTGCGGGGCTTGGTCGCGACCGGACGCGGCATTGCTCGGCCGGGCATGCGGGTGCTCGACGCGTCGGGTGCGGACGCGGGTGTCGTGACGTCGGGGACCTTTTCGCCCACGTTGCGCAAGGGAGTCGCGCTGGCGCTTGTCGAGCCGAGTGTCAGTGCTGCGACGGAGGTCGGCGTCGAGGTACGCAACCGCCGCGAGTCGTTCGTCGTGACGAAGCCGCCGTTCGTCCAGCCCTCAGTCCGCTGATCCGTGAGTTTGGGCCGGCCGATCCGTGAGTTTGGGCCGGCTGATCCGTGAGTTTGGGCCCGATGGTCAGGTCAGAACTCGCGGATGGTCGGGTCAGAACTCGCGGATGGCGGGGTCAGAACTCGCGGATGGCGGATCGGGGGCGAAGACGACGGGGGCGTCGAAGGCGGCCCGGCGAGCTGCTCGGCGCAGAGCCCGCAGGACAGTGGGCGCGAGCAAGACGACGAGCAGCGCCGTCAACACGCCACGAGGTACGTCGTAGCCGAGCGACGTGGTCAGCCAGAACCGTACGTAGTGCTCGAGGTTTTCCGCGAACGGTGCCCCGGCGACGTACGAAAGCTTCTCATCGAATCCCGCGAACGGCCAAAACCACAGGTTGATCAGCAGGCCGTACGCCAGTCCGGCGACGAAGCTGTAGATCGCGAGCAGCACGATCTCGGCACGCCCGCGCGCCGACGGAAGGCTCCCCGCGCCGAGCCCCACCCATGCCGCCGTGAACATCTGAAACGGCATCCATGGCCCGACTCCGCCAGTGAGGAGCGCGCCGCAGAAGATCGTCGACGCGCCGAGGACGAACCCGAACCCCCGCCCGAAGACGCGGCCGCCGAGCACGATCACGATGAACGCCGGCTCGAGCCCGGCCGCACCCGGACCCAACGCGCGGAGGGCGGCGCCGACCGCGGTCAGCATGCCGAGCAGCGCGACCGCCTTCGCATCCATTCCGCCGGCCGTGAGCTCGGCGATCACGATCGCTGCCAACATCGGCAGGATCAGCATGAAGACCCATGGCGCATCGGCGGCGTGGGATGCGTCGTTCGCTGCGCCGGGCTCGATGAGGAACGGCCATCCGAAGGCCGCGAGCCCCATCCCCGAGCACACCGCGAGCACGATCGCCGGTCGCCATCGGACCGGGATGAGGCGGTCGGCCTTGGCGCTGGGGTCCCCTGCGCCAATAGGTTTGGCGTGGGGGTCCCCTGCGCCAATACTCACGACGCCGCCCCAGCCGCCTCGCGTACTGCGGCCACCGTCAACCAGCGCCCCGGACCGAGGACCTTCGCCACTTGGGGTGCGAAGGCCGGGGAGGCGCCGATGACCTCCGCGGTCGGCCCGTCGGCCACCACCTCGCCGTCGGCCAGAACGACCACCCGATCGGCGAGCTCCGCGACCAGCTCGACGTCGTGGGTCGCCAGCGCCACCGCGTGGCCATCGGCCGCGAGCGCCTTGAGCGCCCCGACCAGGCTCCGCTTCGCGGCGTAGTCGAGCCCACGCGTCGGCTCGTCCAACAGCAGCTGCGCCGGCCGCGACGTCAGCACGATCGCGAGCACCAGCGAGAGCCGCTGACCCTCGGACAGGTCGCGTGGGTGGCGATCGAGGGGTACGCCCGGCGCCAGCCGTTCGAGCAGGGCGTGGCACGTACCCGGCTCGGACTCGGCATCCCGATCGGCGTCGGCACACTCGGCGCCGACGGTATCCGCGTACAGGAGGTCCGACGGCTCTTGCGGCACTAAGCCCACCTTGCGGACCAGCTCACGGGGCGGCGTGTCGGCCGGCATCACGCCGTCGACGACGACCCGCCCGCTCGTCGGCGCGAGCAGCCCCGCGATGGTCGCGAGCAGCGTCGACTTGCCGGCACCGTTGCGGCCCATCAGGGCGACGACCGCGCCGGAGTGGGTCTCGAGGTCGACGTCGCGTAGCGCCGGCTCGCCGCCGTAGCGGATGACCAGGTTCTCGACGCGCACCAATGGCTGGGCCCCGGTTGCCGAAGCGTCGGCGGGTTCGTCCGACGGCGCCAGCGAGGACAGCCGTTGCCTCAGCGGACCGGCGACTCGGCGCGCGTCTCTGATCGACAGCGGCAGTGGGCTCCAACCGGCCCAGCGGCCGAGCTCGACGACGGGCGGGGCGACCGGTGTCACTTCCATCACCTGAGCCGGCGGCCCGGTGACCAACGGCTCGCCGTCGCCGGGCAGCCAGAGCACCGAGTCGGCGTACTGGACGACCCGTTCCAGCCGGTGCTCGGCGATCACCACCGTCAGGCCGAGGTCGTGGACCAACCGCTGCAGCGTCGCGAGCACCTCTTCGGCCGCCAACGGGTCGAGCGCACTGGTCGGCTCGTCGAGCACGAGCACGCGCGGGTGGGTGACGAGGACCGAGCCGATCGCGACCCGCTGCCGCTGGCCGCCCGACAAGGTCGCGAGGGCGCGCCGACGGAGATCGGCCAGACCCAACAAATCGAGCGTCTCCTCGACCCGCTTACGCATCGTCTGACCGGGCAGGCCGAGCGACTCCATGCCGTAGGCCAGCTCGTCCTCTACCCGATCGGTTACGAAGCCGGCCTGCGGATCCTGGCCGACGAATCCGACGACGTCGGCGAGGTCGCGCGGCCGATGCTCTCGCGTGTCGCGGCCGTCGACCCGGACGCTGCCGACCAGGGTGCCTCCGGAGAAGTGCGGCACGAGTCCGTTGATGGTGCGTAGCAGCGTTGACTTGCCGGCGCCGGTCCGGCCGATGACCAACGCCAGCTCCCCCTCGTCGATGTCCGCGGTGACCTCGGCCAGGGCGGGGGTCGTCGCGTCGGCGTAGCGCACGCCCATCCGGTCGAAGCGGATCATCCGCTTGCCCCCTTCGGTGGTGGCGCCACCCAGGCCGGCGCGATGGCGATCACGATTCCGGCCACGGCCAGCCACGGCACGTCGGGCACCGCGAGCGGGTCGACCATCGTGACCAGGGCGGGATCGTTGGCCGCGGTGACAAACATCGCCACCGCCGCGAGCAGGCCGGAAGCCACGACCAGCAGCTCGGGTAGCGCCCAAGGCTCGGGGCGATAGCGCGTACGGCCGGTGCGTCGACCCCCGACGGCCAGGCCCGCGCCCGCGACGGCGGCGCCGAGCATGAGGGTGGGTAGCCCGCGCCATTGTTCGGCGCCGCCGTCGAGCATGCCGTATCCACCGACGCCGATGCCGAGCAAGCCCGCCCCCACGAGGAGTCCGGTTCGCCGCCGAGAGCCGCGGTCGGCGTCCGTGGTGCGTCCGTAGCCGCGCGAGTCCATCGCGGCCGCGAGCTCGATGGAGCGGTCGAGCGCCCCCTCGAGGACCGGCAGCGCGGTGCGTCGTAGCCCCGACAGGGTGCCGGGACGGTGGCCGCGCAGTCGATGGGCCTGCCGGGTCCGGGCCGCGTCGGCGACCAGCTGCGGGGCGAAGGTCAGGGCCACGACACAGGCGACGCCCGCTTCGTACAGTGCGCCCGGCAAGTGGGCCAGCAGGCGCCGTGCGCTGGCGAGTGAGTTGGCGGCCCCGACGCAACACAGGATGGTGCCGAGCTGCAGACCGGAATAGGTCGCCGCGAGTACGGCCTCGGCCGTCACCTCGCCCCCGAGCTTGATGCCGGCGAGCCAGTCGGGCAGCGGCAACTCCGGCAGGGTGAACAGGACCGTCTCGCCTTGCGAGCTACTCGACAGCAGGCCTTGGAGCACGATCCGGATCACGATGATGAGCAGGGCGAGTTTGAGGAACGCCGCGTACGCGCGGGACCACGGGTCGTCGGTGCGCCGGGCGGCGACGACGTACGCCGTCACCGCGATGATCAACAGCAGGGGCACCGGATTGGTCGTCCTGCTGGCGGCCGCGGCGAGCCCGAGCGCCCACAGCCACCACGCCCCGGGATGCAGCGCCCGGGGCATGGTGATCTGATGGACCGCCCGCACTACGTGCCTCGTCAGCTCCGCCGTCGCGCGACGGCGACCGCGCCGCCGGCGATCACGACGACGAGGACCCCGATGCCGATGAGCGCCCACGGCGCACCGTCGTCGGAGTCGTCGTCGGCCGCGTCGGAAGTCTGTTGGTCCGGGGTGTGGGTAGGTAGAGCGATCCCGACGGGCGGCTCGCTTGCGGGGATATCGGCGCTGCCGAACGTGTCGGTCGTCGGGACCGACGGATACCCGTCGATCGAGGCGATCCCGGCGTCGCCCGTGGTCGTTTCGGCGACCGACTGGAGCACGTCCTGCCCGGTCGCATCGGCCGGCACATCGGCGCAAGCGCCGCGAGCGTCCGGTGTCTCGTCGTCACCTTCGGCCTCCTCAGGCAGGCCGTAGTCGATGACGACGGCCACCAGCTTGTGGTCGGCCGACGTGGTCTGGCCGCCGCAGATGCTGGCGAAGTCGGGCATGACCCGCGGCGTTCGTGAGCCGTCGGTGTCGAGTCCGTAGCGCCACCCCTCGACGGTGCCGTCGTTCGGCGTGGCTTCGGTGGCGCCGACGGTTGAGTACTTCCAGTCGTCGCCGTCGCCGTCGGCGTGGTAGTAGCCCCAGTACTTATAGGCCGGTGCGCTCTCGGTCGGCGCCGCGCTCGCGGGTGACGCGAGGGGGAAAGCCGCCCCGAGACCGCTGACGAGGACGGCGCCGATCAGCGCCAGGGTCCGAGATCGGATGGGGGAGCGTCGCATGATGATGTCGCCTCTCAGGTGCGGTCCGACGGCGCCGGGCCCGCCAGGCGATGTGCGACGCGATGGCGATCCGGCTCCGTCCCGTAGACCTCGACGGGTTGAGGAGCCGCCTTCCGCGGGCAGGTTTTCCGACTCGTCGCCTCGTGGCGACCTACGGTTGCGGGTCAGTGCCGGACTTCGACCGGGCTTACCCCGTCCACGGAATGCTGTCGAACAGTCGCATGCACACCATGACGGCGTCAAAGGACTGTCACGCGTGCCACCTGAGGCAACCGACCGCCTATGCTGCGGCCATGGCATGGACATGGCGGCTCGAAACGGTCACCGGCAAGCCGGTCAGCGTCGAGGACGCGCACGAGGCGTCCTTTCCGACCCGGTCCGACGCCGAGTCGTGGATCGGTGAGTCGTGGCGCGAGCTTCGAGACGCGGGCGTCGACCAGGTGCGGTTGTTGGAGGGCGACCGCGAGGTCTATGGCCCGATGAGCCTGCACGACGCCTGACGACGGCTCAGTAGCGCTCGGGGAGCGTGGCGCCGCGCGACACCTGGGGCTTCGGTAGCCGAAGCCGCCGCAGCTGCGAGCTCCGCAAGACCGTGTACGCCACCGCGCCGCGGAGATTTTCGTCGGGGAAGCGCCGACATAGCTCCCGTCGGGCTCGCCAGATCAGCAACAGCGTGTCGAACACGGTGCCGATGATCGTCGCCGACCACACCGTGACTTGGAGCCAGGCGGCGAACGGCGAGCCCGCGCCGAGGAAACTCAGCAGCAAGATGATGAGAAGCAGCGGTAGCAGCCACTCGGCGACGTTCCACCGGGCGTCGACGAAGTCACGGCAAAACCGTCGCACCGGACCCCGGTCGCGGGCCGGCAGGTGACGCTCGTCGCCGGTCCGGAGCGCTTGCTGCATCTTCCCCCGCTCGCTCCGACGCCGCTCGCGCACCTGACGGGAGGCCTCCCGCCGGTCGCGCGGCGGCTTGAGACGAGCGCGACGAGCGGCCTCGGCCTCCTTGCGCGTAGGCGTCGGCCGTCCCTTGCCGCCGGCCGACTCCGGCGGCTCCTCGACGGGAGTGGCGTCGTCTGGTTCGTTGCGGCGTCGAAACACGTTGTCGGCCTCGCGGAGTACGGGGATCGGCTGGGTGCCAGTGGCGCTCACAGCGTACTCGTGGGGACGGCTTCGCCTGCCACCTGGCTGCGGCGTAAAGTGACCGCACGGGAACTGCTGTGGCTCCCGTGACCGATCTGTCCCTCCGCCACGGCTCGGATGCCTGCCTGAAGGGGGCCCACCGCCGCGATGAGCATCATGAAACGGATGAGCATGATCTTCCGTGCCAAGGCCAGCAAGGCCTTGGACAAGGCGGAGGATCCACGTGAAACGCTCGACTACAGCTACCAGAAGCAGCTCGAAATGCTGCAGAAAGTACGCCGCGGGGTGGCCGACGTCGCCACTAGCCGCAAGCGCATCGAGTTGCAGGCGACCCAGCTGCAGCAGCAGAGCGAAAAGCTGCAGGGTCAGGCCCAGCAGGCGCTGTCTGGAGGCCGTGAAGACCTCGCTCGAGAGGCCCTGACGCGGCGAGCCGGTCTGCAGCAGCAGATCACCGACCTCCAGGCTCAGCACGCCCAGCTGCAAGGCGAAGAAGAGAAGCTGACGATGGCGTCGCAGCGGCTGCAGGCCAAGGTCGAGGCCTTCCGCACCCGCAAGGAGACGATCAAGGCCACCTACACCGCGGCCGAGGCTCAGACCAAGATCAACGAGGCGTTCTCCGGCATCTCCGAGGAGATGGGCGACGTCGGCATGGCGGTCCAGCGGGCCGAGGACAAGACGGCGACGATGCAGGCTCGGGCCGGGGCGATCGACGAGCTGATCGCCTCGGGTGCGCTCGACGACGCGAGCGGCCAGCCCAGCGACGACATCGCTCGCGAGCTCGATCAGCTCTCGGCCGGCCAGAGCGTCGACTCCGAGCTGGAGGCGATGAAGGCCCAGCTCGGCCAGGGGTCGGAGCCGCCGGCCATCGAGGGCGAGTCGGGACGGTCGAGTGCTCCCACCGCTCAGCAGGCCGAGCAGGAGGGCAAGTCATGATCGTGCGGATCCTGGGCGAGGGCCAGTTCGACGTCGACGAAAGCCATCTCGACGCGCTCAACGAGCTGGACGCCAAGGTCGAGGCCGCCGTCGACGGCAAGGACGAGTCGGCGTTCCGGCCGGCCCTGGCCGGGCTGCTCGACGCCGTACGCGAGTGGGGATCGGCGGTGCCCGACGACACGCTCGTCGACTCCGACCTGATCTTGCCGCCGGCCGACGCCGAGGTCGACGAGGTCGTCGCACTCCTTGGTGACGAAGGCCTCATCCCGGATGCCCTGTAGTACGTCGATGTCGCGGAACAGGCGGGCCACGCCGTTCGTTTCCCTGTCGAAGAGGTGGTGACGGATGGCCAAGACGAGATTTCGAGGCGACGGTGGACTGACCGCGCGCATGAGCTTGGTCGGATTCCTGCTGGTGGCGCTGTATCTCTTGTTCGGTGCGGTGTTGATCGCGTACACGAACCTCTTCTTCGGGGTCATCGTGGTCGCCGGACTGGCATGGGGACAGTGGTTCTTCTCCGACAAGATGGCGCTGGCCTCGATGCGGGCCCGGGTCGTCACTCCGGAGCAGGCGCCGGAGCTGCACGGCATGATCGACCGACTGGTTGCGCTGGCCGACATGCCCAAGCCACGGGTTGCGATCGCCGACACCGATCTCCCCAACGCGTTCGCGACCGGGCGATCGCCGGATCACGCGGTTGTGTGTGTCACGACCGGCATCATGCGTCGGCTCGATGCCGAGGAGCTCGAAGGCGTCCTCAGTCACGAGCTGGCCCACGTGGCCAATCGAGACGTGGCGATCATGACGGTGGCGTCGGTGCTCGGCCTCGTGGCGGGCTTCATCGCTCGCTGGGGTCTGTTGTTCGGCGGCGGACGCAGCCGTGACAACGGTCCGCCGGTTTGGTTGATCATTTGGCTCGTGAGCCTCGTGGTTTACGCGATCAGCTTCCTGCTGACTCGGGCGCTGTCGCGCTACCGCGAGCTGTCGGCCGATCGGAGCGGCGCCTACCTCACCGGCAAGCCGTCGGCGCTGGCGTCGGCGTTGACCAAGATCTCCGGCGACATGGCCCGGATTCCGACGCGCGACCTCCGGCAGGCTCAGTCGATGAACGCGTTCTTCTTCACTCCGGCGCTCAAGGCCGAGCACTTCTCGACGCTGTTCTCGACGCATCCCCACATCCAGACCCGGCTCGATCAGCTGGCGAAGATCTCGGCCGACCTCGGACGGCAGGTGTAACCCGGTGGGGTTCTTCGACACGTTGATGGGTCGCAAGAAGCCGGTCAAGGCCAACCTCGACGCACTGTTCGCGCTGCCGCAGGCGGCCGTGACGCTCGAGGCGGGCGCCGGCTACAAGCCCAGCGGAGTCGGCGCGGTCTGCTATCGCGCCAGTGAAGGCGCCGCTTTCGCCTCGATGCAGACCGACATCCAGTCCCTGTTGGATGCCGACGGCGGACCGGCCGTCGAGCGGTCGCAAGACTCCTACGGCTTCACCTGGTTGGTGTGCCGGCAGGAGCCGGACGCCCTGACGGACCTCGTGTCCGAGCTGCATGCGATCAACACAACGCTGGAGGCCAACGACTTCGGGCCGTCGCTGCTGTGCTCGGTCGTCGACTTCGACGGCCCCGAGGGTCAGACGCTCGGACTCGTCTACCTCTACAAGCGCGGCACGTTCTACCCCTTCGCGCCGGCCGGATCGCAGCGTCGGGACAACGCGCTCGAGCTTCAGATCCGCGGGCTCATCACCGACGACGTGCCGATCGAGAAGGACCTCGAGCGCTGGCTCGCGATCTGGGGAGCCCCCGGCCTGTCTTGAGTCGGTGGCGCTCAGCCCGGCAGCGCAAGCATCCGGTCGAGGGCGACCTTGGCCCAGTGGGTGGTGTCGGGGTCGACGGTGATCGGGTTGACGACCTGCCCCTCGACCAGGTTTTCCATCGCCCAGACGAAGTGCGGCAGGTCGATCCGGTTCATCGTGGAGCAGTAGCAGACCGTCTTGTCCAAGAATGTGACCTGTTTGTCCGGATGATGGGCGGCCAACCGCTGGACGAGGTTGAGCTCGGTGCCGACGGCCCACGACGATCCGGCCGGCGCCTCGTCGAGGGTCTTGATGATGTATTCCGTCGACCCAATCAGGTCGGCCTTGGTGACGACGTCGTACGTGCACTCCGGGTGCACCAGCACGGTGACGCCCGGGACCCGCTCGCGTACCTCGTCGACGCACTCCGGGGTAAATCGGCCGTGAACGGAGCAGTGGCCCCGCCACAGGATCATCCGGGCGTCGCGCAGCTGATCGGTCGTGAGCCCGCCGCCCGGCAACCGGGGGTCGTAGACGACGCAGTCATCGAGCTCGAAGCCCATCTTCAGCACGGCGGTGTTGCGTCCCAGATGCTGGTCGGGGAAGAACAGCACCTTCTCGCCTTGCTCAAAGGCCCATTCGAGCGCGGTCTTGGCATTGGACGAGGTGCAGACGGCACCGCCGTGTCGACCGCAGAAGGCCTTGATGTCGGCCGAGGAGTTCATGTAGGTGACCGGCACCGTCACGTCGGCGATGCCGGCGTCCTCGAGCACCTCCCAGGCGTCCTCGACCTGATGCAACCGGGCCATATCAGCCATCGAACAGCCCGCGGCGAGGTCGGGCAGCACGACCCGCTGATGGTCCGCGGTCAGGATGTCGGCCGACTCCGCCATGAAGTGGACGCCGCAGAAGACGATGTACGGCGCCTCCGGCCGGGCCGCCGCCTCGCGAGCAAGCTTGAACGAGTCGCCGGTCACGTCGGCGAATTCGATGACCTCGTCACGCTGGTAATGGTGCCCGAGCACGAACACCTTCGAACCAAGCGCGGCCTTCGCGGCACGAGCACGTTCGACGAGATCGGGATCCGACGCGGGCGGCAGGTCTCCGGGGCAGTGCACGCCGCGCTCGGAGCGAGGGTCGGTGCCCTCGCCAAGGACGAGCAGGGGCAGGTCGACGGTTGTCACGGCGTCTCCTCTTCTCCAAGCTCGATCGTGCGGTCCGTTCCATCGTGTCACGCCCGAGGCAGCCGGCCGTGAGGCTCACATCACATGCGGGCTCGGCAGATAGGGCATCGCGGGCCGCATCCCGCGGTAAGCGACGTAGCCGAGGCCGTGGATCTCGAGGCGAGCGGCCAGCGCCACGTCGATCGCCCACTCCTGCGCTGCCGTCGCGTAGAAAAACCGAACCTCCGGCGACTCCGTCGCGCGGGCCAGCGCCTCCCACAGCAGTTCGCTCGCGGTCAGATCGTCGGTCGCCGCCAGCAGGTACGCGCCGCCGGCCGGAATCACGTAGCAGTAGCCGCGTCCGGCCGCGTCGTCGACCACGACGAGCGAGTAGATGGAGCTGAGCAGTTCGTGGTCGACGCCGTGGCCGGCGCCCCTCGTCCGTCGGTCTACCTCGTCACACAGGTCGACGTCGGCAGCCGTCGCGTCCCGTACCCGCAACAGCGTCGGAATGGCCGATCGGTCCACCACGCCCCAGCTCAACACGCTCGGGTGCAGGGTGAACCCGATCTGCCGATAGCGCCGATAGGCCTTCGGGTCGTGCGATGCGCAGATCATGCCTCGCTCGGCGCCCTCGGCGTGTCCCAGTGCGGCGTCGAGCAGCGCCTTGCCGACCCCGCTGCCCTGGGTGCCGGGGAGCACGAAGTAGCTCGACAACCCCCACCACGACTCCCGGCGGAGCGAGGTGGCGATGCCGACCGGGCCGGAGTCGTCCTCGGCGATCCAGCAGCCGTCGGCGTCGTTTTCGACCAGGTGGGCGCATCGCCTCCGCCACAGCTCACTGCTGGCCGCGTCGCGCCGGCTCGCCGCCGGCCAGTCGATCCGCTGCGTCGCCGCGTTGAGCGCATACGACGCCTCCGCCGAGATGTGCTCGGCCGAGTCGATGTCGTCCTTGGTCAAGGGTCGGATCCGCACCTGCGCCACGGTAACCGTCCGCCGCCGACGGGAGAATCGACTTTTCGGGGGTCAACGCCCCACGATGTCGATTCGCTCGTACGCTCCGCTCATGCGCATCGTCGTCGCCCCCGACAAGTATGCCGGCACCCTCAGCGCTGTCGAGGCCGCGCGGGCGATCGCCGAAGGATGGCGGCGGCAGGCGCCGGGCGACGAAGTGGACCAGTGCCCGATGGCCGACGGGGGACCGGGCTTCCTCGACGTGCTCCACGAGGCCCTCGGCGGCGAGCTCGTCGCCGCGACCGTACGCGGCCCGCTCGGCGACCCGGTACCGGCCGGCGTACTGCTCGTCGACGACACCGCGTACGTCGAGTCGGCCCAGGCCTGCGGCCTTCATCTGGTGCCGTCGGACCGGCGTGACCCGGAGCGGGCGTCGACCTACGGCGTGGGCGAGTTGGTCGACGCGGCCCTGCGTACCGGCGCCGAGCGCATCGTCGTCGGTATCGGCGGCAGCGCGACCAACGATGCGGGCGCCGGCCTTTGGGCCGCGCTCGGCGCGACGTCCGACGGCGACCTGGCGGCCGGCGCGACCGGTCTGCGCGGAACGACCGCGGTCGACCTGGCTCCGGCCCGGGCTCGGATCGGATCCATGGAACTGATCCTGGCGAGCGACGTCGACAACCCGCTGCTCGGCATGTTCGGCGCGACCAACGTCTACGGACCGCAAAAGGGCCTGGCCGACGACCGCAAGCTGGCGGTCGACCAGATCCTCGACGAGCTCGTCGTCGCCGCGCTCGGATCGACGCCGGCGGAGCGCCGGTTGGCCGACGAACCCGGCGCCGGTGCCGCTGGCGGACTCGGCTTCGGCCTCTTCGCGCTCGGCGGCACGCGACGCTCGGGGATCGCCTTCGTCGCCGACACCGTCGGCCTCGCGGCTCGGGCTCGATGGGCCGACCTGGTGATCACGGGCGAAGGGGCCTACGACTACTCGTCGCGGTTCGGCAAGGTCGTCTTTGGCGTTGCTGAGATCGCCGGCCAGGCCGTGCGACCGTGCGTCGTGCTCGCCGGGCGGGTGCTGGTCGGGACGCGGGAGATGCGGGCGATGGGGGTCGAGTCGGCGTACGCGATGGTCGATGCCGTGGGAGAGGACGCCGCGATGAGCGAGCCGGACACGAGTCTGGCGGCTCTGGCCGAGCGGGTCGCCCGCACGTGGTCACACTGACCGGAGTTTGGGCCGCTGTGCGATCATGGGAATGTTCCAGGCAAGAGGTTGTTGCACTGGTCTACGGCTAGAATTTGATCCCAACTCATCGGGAGCGCGAGATGACGGTTCAAGGCGACACGCAGGTCAACGCCGAAGGCGTGATACTGAGCGATGCCGCGGCCGCCAAGGTCGGCAGCCTGTTGGCGCAAGAGGGTCGCGACGACCTGCGGCTTCGGATCGCCGTGCAGCCGGGTGGCTGCTCAGGGCTTCGTTACCAGCTGTTCTTCGACGAGCGCTCCCTCGACGGCGACACCGTTCACGACTTCGACGGGGTCGAGGTCGTGGTCGACCGGATGAGCCTGCCTTACCTGCACGGAGCCAAGATCGACTTCGTCGACACGATCGAGAAGCAGGGCTTCACGATCGACAACCCGACGGCAACCGGATCGTGCGCCTGCGGAGACTCCTTCCACTGAGCCACCCGATCGGGTGACTGCGCCCGCGGCGTACTCCCTCAGTCGAGATGGAAGTGCAACGCGCCACCGAGGTCGGCCGCGTCGGACGGCACCGCCAGGCCCGCGGATTCGGCGGCGGCCGGCTGCGACAGCGACCCGGCACTCGCGACGACGGCGACCAACTCCACTTGATCGGCGTCGGCACGCATCAGGTCGAGCGTGTCCGCCTCGTCGTAGGGCGCCTGGGCCATCGCAGTCTCCTTTGCGTCATTCCTCACGCTAAGGCCCGAAGCACCCGAGCGGAACCAGTACTGACGGGTAGTCTGTGGCGGCGTCGACCAGGCGGCCTGGAAGGGCAGCCCTTGAGGGACTGGGAGTAGCCGTGGCCATCGCCGTCACCGGATCCATCGCGACCGACCACCTGATGACCTTCCCGGGTACGTTCGCCGACTCGCTCGTCGTCGAACAGCTCGACAAGCTGGCCCTCTCCTTCCTCGTCGACGACCTCGAGATCCGACGCGGCGGCTGTGCGGCCAACATCGCCTTCGCCCTCGGCTGCCTCGGACAGCGCCCGCTCCTCGTCGGCTCCGTCGGTGAGGACTTCGCGGACTACCGGTCTTGGCTCGAGCGGCACGACGTCGACTGCGATTCGATCCACGTGTCGCAGACTAAGCACACGGCGCGTTTCATCTGCACGACCGACGAGACGATGGCCCAATTGGCGTCGTTCTACGCCGGCGCAATGAGCGAGGCCCGCGAGATCGAGCTCGAGCCGATCGCGGACCGCGTCGGAGGACTCGACCTGGTCGTCGTCGGACCGAACGATCCCGAGGCGATGCTTCGGCACACCGAGGAGTGCCGACAGCGCGGCTACGCGTTCGCCGCCGACCCGTCGCAGCAGCTGGCCTGGGCCGAGGGCGACCTGATCCGCCAGCTCATCGAGGGCGCCGAGTACTTGTTCAGCAACGACTACGAGGCGGCCCTGATCGAGAAGAAGACCGGCTGGGGTCCTGACGAAGTGCTGGCCCGGGTCGGCACGCGGATCGTGACGCACGGCGCCGACGGAGCCCGGGTTTATCGCGCCGGCGAGCCCGACATCGAGACGCCGGCCATCGAGGGGGTCGAGGCGGTCGACCCGACCGGGGTCGGGGACGCGTTTCGAGCTGGCTACCTCGCAGCGATCGCGGTCGAGCTGCCGGTCGAGAGGGCCGCCCAGGTCGGCTGCGCGCTCGCCGCTAGTGTGGTCGAGACGACCGGGACTCAGGAGTACGTCCTGTCCAGGAAGGCGTTCCTCGAACGGTTCGAGACCGCGTACGGCGCCGCCGCCGCCGCCGAGATCATCCCGCGCTTCAGCTTCCCCCGGCCCTGACGTCGAAGGTCGCGACGCCGTCTGCCCCGTGGTCGACGGACACTAGCTCGTGGTCGCGCATCCGGCACCAGGCCGGGACGTCGGCCAGTGCCGCCGGATCATCGGCCAGCAGCCGTACGACGGCGCCCGGCGACTGGCCCCGAACCGCCTGCGCGAGCCGGATCACCGGCAGTGGACAGCGCATGCCCGTGCAGTCGAGCACGGCGATGGGGGAATCGGTCGTCACAGCGTCCCCAGTCGAGCGCGGGTCTGGCTCACGACGGCGGACAGCGTGTCGACGAACGCGTCGACGTCTCGCTCTGTGGTGTCGACGGTGAACGACACGCGGACGTTGCCATGCGTCAGCACGCCCATGGCCGCCAGCACGTGGCTGGGCTCCAGGCTGCTCGCCGTGCACGCCGACCCACTGGCGACCGCGAAACCGCGCCGGTCGAGCTCGGTGACCAGGACCTCGCCGTCGACGTAGAGAAACGACGCGGCCACGACGTGCGGCAACCGCTCGTCGTCCGGTCCGATCAGCTCCACATCGGCGATGGTCGCCGCGATTTTGGCCCGCAGGCGCTCGCTGAGGGCATGCTGCCGCGTCCCTCGCGAGGTCGCGTCGGCCGCCATGTCCTGCAGGGCCGCCGCCGCGGCCAGGATCGCGGGAATGTTCTCGTAGCCCGGACTGCGCGGATCGAGCCGTTCGTCGACGACACCGACGGGGCGCCATCGAACGCCGCGTCGGACGGCGAGGACGCCTACTCCGGCCGGTCCGCCCCACTTGTGCGCGCTCGCCGCGGCGCCCGACCAGCCGTCGGGCATCGGCAGCCGTCCCACGATGGCGGCGGCGTCGACGAACCAGGTCGCATTGGCCTCCCCGCATGCGGTTGCGACCGCGGCGGGTTGGAGCGCACCGGACTCGAGGTTTGCGGCCTGGACGGCCACGACGGCGCCGTCGGAGTCACCGACACCGGCGAGCTCGGCCGACAGCCCGTCCAGGTCGAGACGGCCATCCCGGTCGACGCCGACGGAGCCGGTCGTCCCGCCGTCGGCGAGGTGCTGCCGGGCCACGTGCAGCACGCTCGAGTGCTCGACCGCGCTGTGGATCAGCGTCCGACGGCCGCGTCGCAGCAGGCCGAGAAGGCCGGTGTGGACCGCCGCCGTCCCCGACGAGGTAAAGCTGACCTCGTCGGCTCGACAGCCCAGCTCGGCGGCGACCGCTTCGCGTGCGTTGTCGTACATCATCCGAGCTCGCCGCGCCTCGCTATGCAACCGCAGCGGGTCCGCCCAACCCTGGTCGAGTGCGGCGAGCAACGTCTCTCGCGCGATCGGGCGCAGAGGCTCGCTCGATCCGGCATCGAGGTAGGTACGCGGCGCCGCCGACGCATCGTCGGTCGGGTCCGTCGGTACGTTGCTCACGCCTCGACGGTAGCCTCCTACCCGACGATGTGTAGTAGGTCCCGCTGGAGTAGGGTTTTGCAAGCGACAGGCAGTCCCAGGGCGATCGTCTGCCAACCCTCGGCGGATCGGCTCGTGGACACAGGCTCGACGAGGAAGGCGCCCGTGGATTCGGATTACGCCGCGCGCGGTACGTCGACGGACCGGCGGCCCCGACACCCGCTGCAATGGGTTCGCCGTCGGGTCGGACTTGCGGCCCTCGTAGTCGGCTCGGGCCTGCTGCTCAGCGGCTGCGCCGAGGTCGACTGGGACCAGGTGAAGCGGTTGGCCCAACCGGAGTCCGCCAGCGACCGGGCCGACCCGATGTTCGACTTCTGGATCGGCAGTTGGATCGCCGCGTTCGCGGTCGGCTTCCTGGTCTGGGGTCTCATCATCTGGTGCATCGTGCGCTACCGCCGGCGCTCCGACGACGACGTGCCGACGCAGACCGAATACCACCTGCCGATCGAGGTGCTCTACACGATCGCGCCGCTGATCATCGTTGCCGTCTTCTTCTTCCACAGCGTGCAGACCCAGGACAAGGTGCTCGAGGTCGTGGACAACCCCGATCACGAGATCACCGTCGTCGCTCAAAAGTGGGCCTGGACCTTCAACTACGAGCACGAGGATTCGGTCGGCGGCGAGACCGTCTACGACGTCGGCGCGCCGGACCAGTTCAGTGAGTTGTGGCTGCCGGTCGATGAGACGGTGACGTTCAACCTGCGATCGCCGGACGTCATCCACTCGTTCTGGGTGCCGGAGTTCCTCTTCAAGATGGACGTCATCCCGGGCCGCGAAAACTCGTTCTCCCTGACCCCGACCCGCGAGGGTGTGTTCGAAGGGCGTTGCGCGGAGCTGTGCGGCACCTACCACTCGCGGATGCTCTTCGACGTGCATATCGTGTCGTCCGACGAGTACGACGCACACCTGGCAGAGCTGCAGGCCGCCGGTCAGGTCGGCGGAGCCTACGGCAACTCCTACACCGATGACATCGCCGGAATCGACGAGGAGGGGGCCGAGCAGTGACCGCGACGATCACGCCCGAAGCCGAAGCGACCTCACCCGAGCCGGGTCGCCGGCCACTCGGCAAGATCATCGTTCGGTGGCTCACCACCACCGATCACAAGGTGATCGGCCATCTCTATCTGATCACGTCCTTCGCCTTCTTCCTCTTCGCCGGTGTGATGGCGATGCTCATGCGTGCCGAGCTCGCAGAGCCGGGCGGCCAGATCGTCGGTGAAGAGACCTACAACCAGCTGTTCACAATGCACGGCACGATCATGTTGCTGTTGTTCGCGACGCCGCTGTTCGTCGGCTTCGCCAACGAGATCATGCCGCTACAGATCGGAGCTCCAGACGTAGCGTTCCCGCGGCTCAACATGCTGAGCTACTGGTTGTTCCTGTTCGGCGGCATCATCGCGTCGATCGCCTTCATCATGCCTGGCGGCGCAGCGAGCTTCGGCTGGACCGCGTACGCGCCGTTGTCCGACGCGGTCAACTCGCCCGGGGTCGGCGGGGATCTGTGGATCATGGGGCTGTGGATGGCCGGTCTCGGCACCATCCTGGGCGGCGTCAACTTCGTCACGACGATCTTCACGATGCGGGCTCCCGGCATGACGATGTTCCGGATGCCGATCTTCACCTGGAACACCTTGGTGACGAGCCTGCTGGTCCTGATGGCATTCCCGATCCTCGCCGGGGCGCTGCTTATGCTCGAGGCGGACCGCCGGCTCGGTGCCCACGTCTTCGACCCGGCCAACGGCGGCGCCATCTTGTGGCAGCACCTGTTCTGGTTCTTCGGGCATCCCGAGGTCTACATCATCTTCCTTCCCGCCGCGGGGCTGGTGACGATGATGATTTACACGCTGGCGCGCACGCCACTGGTTGGCTATCGAGCAATCGTCCTCGCCCTGCTGGCGACCGGATTCTTCGGCTTTGCGGTTTGGGCGCATCACATGCTGACCGCCGGCCTCGGCATGCTCGAGATGATGTTGATCTCCGCTGCCAGCTTCGCGGTGTCGGTGCCCGCCGCGATTCAGATCTTCAGCTGGCTGGCCACGCTATGGCAGGGCAGGCTGCGCATTACCGGCGCGGCGCTGTTCCTGCTTGGGTTCTTGTTCATTTTCGTGCTCGGCGGATTGACCGGTGTGATGGTTGCGGTGCTGCCTTTCAACTGGCAAGTACACGACACTTACTTCATCGTCGCGCACCTTCACTACGTACTGATCGGCGGCATGGTGTTTCCGG
>DASQKI010000020.1:0-34554 GCA_035630615.1 Nocardioidaceae bacterium | reverse complement strand
GCCCACCCACCTCCCGTGTCTGGGTCCACACGTGCAGCCTCGACGGCCCACACGCGCTGGCCAACTACGAGGCGCGCGGGTTTCGGGTCTACGACGTGATCGACAAGGACGAAGACGTCGCGGCCGAGCCTGACGGGTCTTGGCCGGGTCCGAGTACGCCGCGCTGATCGCCATGTCGACCGTGCGCCATCCGTACTTCGCCCGCTACTACGCCCGACTCAGCCTGCGCATGGAGCCCGAGATCGGCCGCTATCGACGCCGTCTGCTCGCCGGGCTGCGGGGACGCGTGATCGAGATCGGCGCCGGCAACGGACTCAACTTCGGGCACTATCCACCGGCGGTCGATCAGGTGTACGCCGTCGAGCCGGAGCCGCGACTTCGGGCTCTCGCGGTCGCGCGGGCGGACGAGGTCGACGCCGAGGTCGAGGTGGTCGACGGCGTCGCCGACGAGCTGCCGGCCGACGACGCGTCGTTCGATGCGGCCGTGCTGTCGCTCGTGCTGTGCTCGGTGCCGGATCAGGCGACCGCGCTGGCGGAGGTACGGCGAGTCTTGCGACCCGACGGAGAGCTGCGGTTCTTCGAGCACGTACGGGCCGACACCGCCGGACTGCGTCGGGTTCAGCGCGCCCTCGACGCCACGATCTATCCCAGGCTCGCCGGCGGCTGCCATCTCAACCGCGACACCGCCGCCGCCATCGAGGAAGCCGGCTTCGCCGTCGAGTCGATCGAGCCGCTGCGCGTGCCGGACACCCGGATCTCGCTGCCGGCCACGCCGCACATCCTCGGCATCGCGCGACCGTCCTAGGCCTACGCTCAGCCGTCGTACTCGTCCCGCAGACCGCCGAGGTCTCAGGCGGCCGCCCTAGCGTCAAGCAGGCGGCGCATCGCGACGATGCCGGCGAGCGGCCCGACCGCCAGCACAGCGAGCGCCCAGTGCCAGCCGACGGCCTGCTCGACGGCGGGGACGAGCCAGATCGTCGCGCCCGTCAGCAGGAACCCGAGCGCCATCTGCACGGTGAGCGCCGTGCCGACGTAGCTTTGGTCGGCCAGCTCCGTGACAAGCGTGGTGAACTGCGTGGAGTCACCGACGACGCTGTAGCCCCACACAAGGCTCACCCCGATGAGAAGCCACAAGGGGGCCGTCATCAGCAATCCGATCGTGGCAGCACAGGTGCCAGACACGGCCATCATGGCAATCGCGGTGCGCTCCCGGCCGATCCGGTCGCCCACCGCCCCGCCGCTCCAGTTGGCGAGGCCGCCGACGGCGAAGAACGCGAACGTGATGTGCGCAGCAAAGACCGGGTCGTCCACTCCACGCCGGTACAGCGCCGCGGTGAAGAAGACGAGGAACCAAGCCCATGCGGCGTACAACTCCCACATGTGGCACAGGTAGCCGATCATGGCGAGACGGGTTCTGCGGTCGCGCAACACCGCCCGGACCTTCCGCGGGTCGAACACCGCAGCCGGGAACGGGAACGGACCCTCCGCGACGACGGTCAGGGTGATCACACCGCCGACGACGGTGAGGACCGACGTGGTCACGATGACGAACCGCCAGTCCAGTCCACCTAGGCCGTTCACCAGGTGCGGCACGCCTTGGCTGACGCACAACGCGCCCACGAGAAGGCCCAGCGCCGCGCCCCGGCCGTGCCGGTACCACGTGGAGATCAGCTTGAGCGCGGGCGGGTAGACCCCCGCGATGAAGAAGCCGGTCGCGAACCGGGCCGTGACGCCGAGGCCGACCCCCTGCGTGACCAGGAGCAGCAGGTTGGCGCCGGCCGCCCCCAGCGAACACAGGAAGATCAGCCGGGTCGGAGCGACCGCGTCGGCGACGGTGAACGCTGCCGAGAGCAGCGCGCCGGTGACGAAGCCCCACTGCACCGCGATCGTCAGCCACGCGACGGCATCGGCCGAGAGCTGCCACTCCGCGCGCACCTGCGGGATCACCGCGGTCGCGGAAAACCACGTCGACTGGAGCAGCAGAGCCGTCGCCGTGAACACGACGAGGGTGGCGCGTGGCGTCCGACAAGCCACGGCTCAGGAGGCGCGCCGGGCCCGGAAAGCCGCGACGGAGCTGCGGTTTTGGCAGGCCCGCGAGCAGTACCGGCGGCGCGGTCCCCGCTGCACATCGACGTAGACCCGGTCGCAGCCGGCGGCCCGGCAGCGACCTAGCCGGTCGGCACCATGCTCGCAGACGACCAGCGCCAGCCCGAACACCGTGTTGGCCCGGACCCTGTCGACGAGGCCCGCGCCCGGCCCACCGTAGTGCAGATGCGGGCCCAGCCCGTGGTCGGAGATGTGCGGCTGCAGCGGCACCTCTCCAAGCAACCGGTTGAGCAGCGCGACTACCTCAACGCCGTCGAACGCAGGGCGAAGCCGCCGCGCCCAGTCCCGCAGGCGCTCCGCCTCCGCGGTGGACAGCCGGTCGACGAGATAGCGGTGCGTCGCGAGGAGTTCGGCGAGACCGGCGTCTGGGAGCCCACCGCCCGTCGTGACCGCGTTGACCATGGCCGCCGCCGTGCCGGCGCCGTCGACCCGGTATCCGCTCGTCTCCATGGCACTCCCGGTAAGCGCAATAGCGGGAGTATAGCCTTACCGCGGCGGCGGTACCGGCGACGGACCCGGAGTTGGGCTCGGCCTCGGAGTCTCGTCGTGGGAGTCGCCGTGGTCGCCCGTGTCGGGTGGTGCCGACGGCGAGGGACCCGGCCTTGGGTTGGGCTCGGGGTGGTCGCAGTCGTAGCCGCCGTCGGACGGGCCGGCGTCTTCCTCGTATCGGTTGAGACAGCCGTCGCCGTGACTGGTGACGACCGCCCAGGCGTAGCGCGCGATGTATTCGTCATGCCCGTAGTGCGCCCACTGCCGCGAGTGCCGCTCCTCATGGTGCAGCAGTCGGTCGAGGTCGAGCGACGTGGACTCCGGTGCGTAGCTGGATCGGATGATCTCCTCGAGCCGCTGCTCCGGATCTTCGACGTCGTTCTCGTTGAGCATGAACGTGTCGCCCCAGGTCGTCCCACCAGCCGTGCTGAACGCGTCGATGAGCTCGTCGCCGCCGGCCCCTATCAGCATCCCGTTCGGGGTCGCGACGAGCCGGCCGCCGTGGGAGTGGACGAAGGCGACATCGTCGTCGTAGGTCCAGCTGTTTTGCAGCTGGCGGTCGATGATCCGCTGCACCTCGGCCGAGCTGTAGGCCTCGGGCCTGAAGTCGCCGCCCGAGTAGTCGGTGCCCGCGTTGAGGATGTAGGTCATCAACACCGCTCGGCGGGCCTCGTCGCCCGTCATATCGGTGTCGAGCAGGAAGAACGACTTGCCGTCGCCGTCTTCGATCCGCTTCAGGCCGTCGAGCACCTTGAAGTCGTCCGGCCGGATGTCATGGTCGCGGGCGATGGAGATGACGGTCTCGATCGGCACACCGTTCTCGATCGTGTTGCGGATCCACTCCTCGTAGTAGCCACCAGGGTTCGGACCCTCGAGCAGGCCCTTCCGGCGCAACTGCTCCATCCGCTGCTCGACCTTGACCTTGACCTGGAACTCGTACGGCTGGGCCGCGATCAGCTTCTGCAGCCAGGCCGGTGGACTGAGCAGCTCGTCCGGATGCTTTCGGAGATATTCGAGCAGCTTGCGCTGTGCGTCGGGTGACTTCGAGATGTCGACCCTAGGGAAGGCCGGGATCGCCGTCACCGAGAGCGCTCCGGTGCCGAGAAGGTTGAGGATCGTCTTCTCGTCGTTCGGGCCCTTCTCGAGCATCGTGGCAGTCTTGGACGCCTCGCCGTCGAGCTTCTTCTCCAACCCGGCGTAGCGCTTCTTCAGCTCGGCGAGCTTGCCGGCCTTGGCGTCGGCCACGTCATCAGTGAGTGTCGCCTCGGGCTTCGCCTTGCCCGACGAATCGGTCGAGCTCACACCGAAGTGGCCAGCGGCCGCAGTGGCGTACTCCGAGTTGAGCTTGTCGACGCCGCGGTCAAACGTGGAGACCCCGTTGCCGAAGTACGTCACACAGGCACCACCGACGAGCGCGGCCCGCATCACTTGGGCGGCGTTGTTCTTGACCGGCCGTGGCGACGCCTTCATCGGCCCGGAGAGCAGCCCGGCGACACCGGTCTCCGCCGCGCGATGCGTGGATGTGATGCCGCCCTGCAGCGTCGTCACGTCGCCGGCCTGTTTGGTGATCGCGCCCGCGTGCGAGTAGATCGTGCCCGGAGTCGCGTCATAGTGGGCTACTAGAGGATTCCTGCAGGATCGGTGTCGGGCCAGACTCGGTCCAGGCGCTCGGCGGGTTTGCTCTCTATTGGGCTGCCCACTCGTGTGCGGGTGTGGCTCACTTTCGGTCTGCAGCCCGCCGGGCGCCGTGACGGGGCGTGGCTCAAGAAGGGACTGCTCTGCTCGTAGTAGCACTGCCCGCCTCGCCGTCCCTATCGGCACAGTGCAGGCGGGAGCCCACACATGGAGCAGGTCATCATCGGGGTTGATCCCCACAAGCTTTCGGCCACGATCGAGGTCATCGACGGTGAGGAGCAGCTGCTCGGGGCGGGTCGCTTCACCACCGACCAGGCCGGGTACGCGGCGATGCGAAGGTATGTGAAGAACTGGCCAGAGCGGGTCTGGGCGGTGGAGGGCGCCAACGGTGTCGGCCGTCCGCTCGCGCAGCGGCTGCTGGAGGCGGGCGAACACGTCGTCGACGTTCCCGCGAAGCTCGCTGCCCGGGTTCGGTTGTTCGACAGCGGGCACAACCGCAAGACCGACGCCCGCGATGCGCACGCGGTCGCCGTGGTCGCGGCCCGGACCCCGACCCTGCGGGTGCTGCAGGTCGACGGCGAACTCGAGGCGCTACGGATGCTCACCGACCGACGCGAAGCACTCACCCGGCGACGGGTCCAGACCGTCGACCGGCTCCAAGCGCTGCTGGCCGAATTACTGCCGGGCCAGGCGAAACGCGACATCACCACTGGCCAAGCCAGGGCGATGCTCGCGTCTGTGCGCCCCCGCGACATCGCCGGGAAGACCCGACGCCGCATCGCGGCCGAGGAGCTCGCCGAGCTGGTCGCGGTCGAAGCGAAGATCAAGAAGGCCACCGCCGAACTCAAGACCATGGTCCTCGCGCGGCAGTCGCGACTCATGAACATCCCTGGCGTCGGACCCGTGGTCGCCGCCCGGATCCTCGCCGACGTCGGCGACGTGGCCCGGTTCGCCGACCGGAACCGGTTCGCGTCCTGGACCGGCACCGCACCCCTTGACGCGTCCTCGGGCGAGCAGAACCGACACCGGCTGTCCCGGGCCGGCAACCGCCGGGTCAACCACATGATTCATATCGCCGCGGTCACCCAGCTCCGTCACGACCCCGTCGGCCGCGGCTACTACCAACGCAAACGCGTCGACGGGAAGAAGCCCCTGGAAGCCATGCGCTGCCTGAAACGCCGCATCTCCGACGCGGTCTACCGCCAACTTGTCGCCGACGCGCAGCACGCTGCCGACCACGACACCGGCACGGGCCCGGGAGGGCACTGCGGGGCGACTCAAGAATCCAGCGCGGTCGACTCTCACCCGCACATCGACACTTCGGATCGGCCACTTCCCGGACCCGCACCCACGACGCTACGCCCGACCCCTCCAACCCGGAAGAGGCCACTCACACCAGCCGGTTGACAACAGAAGGGAGCCGAAAGGTCCGCCTGGCGACGCGCCGCCGCCACCGCCGCCGTCGAGCATCGGAACCCCCTCGGTAACTCCGCGAATCCCGGAAGTCCGACCGAACGCTCCCCTAGCCGTCCGATCCAGACGCCACTTCCGGTCTGAAAACCTTAACTCCCGGCAGGGTCACGCCCCCGCCCGAACAAGCGACGACGATCTCGGTCTGGCACGACCACGTCGGAGTACTTGGTGTGGGAGTCGATCCAGCCCTTGGTTGTAATCAGATTTCGACAGGATCATCCGCTAAAGGGTCTGAATATCAGGGCAGAACAGACTTAGTTCGGCGGGTCGCGCGCCGTTGATCGTGTCGGCTTCCACGCCCGGCCCTAGGATCGCCCTATGCCGCGGATCTACCTCCACATCGGGGCACCGAAAACCGGCACCACGTACCTGCAGAGCGTGTTGTTCGATCACCGCGGCCGGCTCGCCGACGCCGGAGTGCTCTACCCCGGGCGCTACCCGGAGGCCCACTTCGAGGCCGTCGTCGACCTGCGCGGCATGTCCTTCGGCGGCCACCGCGACGAGAACTGGCAGGGCCGCTGGCTGCGCCTCGTCGACGAGGCTGTCGAATGGGACGGCGACAGCGTCGTCATCTCCCACGAGCTTTTGTGCGGCGCACCCGACGAGACCATCGCCGAAGCGGTCGAGTCGTTCGCGGGGCACGAAGTCCACGTCCTCTACACCGCACGGGACCTCGGACGACAGGTTCCGGCGATGTGGCAGGAGTACGTCAAGAACCACGCCACCGTGCCGTTCGACCGCTACGTACGCCGCTTGGCGCGCGAGCCGCGGCGCGGTCGGGTCGCGAACACGTTCTGGCGCCAGCAGCACGCCGCCGAGATCGCCGACCGGTGGTGCGCCTACCTCCCCCGCGAGCGCTTCCACTTCGTCACGGTTCCGCCGCCCGAGGCGCCGCCGACGCTGCTCTGGGAGCGCATCGCGGCCACGGTCGACATCGATCCCGAACTCGCGGACGCCGAGCGACCGACGACGAACACGTCACTCGGCTTTCCCCAGACAGAACTGCTCCGGAGAGTCAACCGGGCGCTCGGCGACCAGATGCCGTGGCCGGCGTACGAGACGACCGTCAAGGGCTGGTTCGCCGAGGAGTTCCTGATCGGACTCGGCTCCGGCGCCCGGCCGACCGTACCGGAGTCGATGCGCGATTGGCTGCTGTCGGAGGCCAAGCGAATAGTCACCGCGATCGCCGAGTCCGGCGTCGACATCGTCGGCGACCTCAACGACCTGCGCCCGTCCTTCGGCTCGCGGGAGAAGGCCCCCACCGACCCCGAGGTGCTCGACGTTGCCGCCGATGCCCTCGCGGCGCTGCTCACCGAGCGCGCCGGACGGCACTGGACCGGCCGCGGCGGCAGCCCCATGGTGGCCCGGGCCCGCCGCAGCGGCATGGTCCGCGCACTGCCGCGGGGCGTCCAGGAGTGGCTGAAGCGCCGCGTCAACGACTGACGGTGTCGTTGGCGCGGGGGACCCCCACGACGAACCTATTGGCACTGGGGACCCCTGCGCCAAAACCGGATTGGCGCGATCCTCCCCAGTCGCGTCGGCCCGAAGCATCGGTCGGCGCAGCCACCAGGTCACGGCCATCAGCGCCGCGAAGCTGACCGCGCCGATGACGAGGTAGGCACCCCCGCTCACCGAAGCGCGCCCATGCCCAGCCGGGTCGACGACTGCCCCTGATCGCGAACAGAGCGGCGCAGGCGAGTCCGGTCCACGCGGCATGCCCACCAGGCGCGGCGACGGCTCGGGCGACGAGCAGCCGCGTGACCGGCGCGAGGTGGCCTTGGTGCACCAGCAGGCTGACGAAGCCATAGCCCATGGTCTCGAGGACGGCGAACCCGCTGCCGACGGTGACACCGAGCAGCATCCCGTCGGCTGCGCGGGCACGGCGCCACAACAGAAACATCGCCGGGATCGCCAGCTTGGACGACTCCTCGATCAGCCCGACCAGGATCGCCGGAAGCGATCCGAAACCGCGAAGGGCTAGTGATTCGAGCTGGCCGGCCACGATCGACCCGATCACGGCGCCGAGCACCGCCGCCGTAGCCACGACCCCTGCCGACAGCCGATACGGCAGCCGGATCTCGTTGACGAACGTCACGAACGCCGCCGGCACGACGGCGGCTCCGACGAGAAGCAGGGTCGGGAAGTACAACGAGTCGCGCGCGACCAAGATAGCCCAGAGCACGCCGCCGTAGAGTGCGGCACCGCCGACGAGTACGCCGATCCATCGACCGGCGGCCGCCGCCAAGCCGGTGCGGTCGGTGCGGCCTGGGCGAGCCCCGACCGCCACCGGGGTGCCTGTACGGGCGGCGTACGACCGGACATCGGCACCTCCGGCGGTCTGGCGACGTATCGGGCGAGCCGGTGCGTCGCCTCCACCGTGACTCGCGGTCGATGAGAGAAAGATGAGCAAGCCGCGTCAGGCCAGTCGCACTCGCGGATCGAGCACCGCGTACGCGAGGTCGACGACGATATTGGCGACCACGACGGCCGCCGAAGCGACGAGGACAACACCCACGATGACCGGGAGGTCCTGCTGGCCGATGGCGTCGATCGCGGTCTTGCCCAGGCCGGGAAGGCTGAACACGGTCTCGGTCACGACGACGCCTCCGATCAGCTGCCCGAGGTCGATGCCGAACTGCGTCACGACCGGGGTCAACGCGCTCCGCAGGGCATGGCGATAGACAACGCGGCGCTCGGCGAGTCCCTTGGCCCTCGCGGTGCGGATGTAGTCCTCGCCGAGCACGTCGAGCATCGAGCCGCGAGTGAGCCGGGTGTACGTCGCAGCCAGCAGCAACGCAAGCGTGACCCACGGCAGCGCCATATGCTGCGCCCAGCTCGAAGGATCCTGCGTCAACGGCACATAGTCCCCCGGCGGGAACCAGTGCAGTCCGGCCAGCGTGAGCCGGTAGTACAGCAGGTACAGCAGCAGAAGGCCCAGCAAGAACGACGGCATCGAGTAGAAGAACAACGCGAAGCCGGTCAGCGTACGGTCGGCGATCGTCCGCGGATGCGCGGCGGAGACGATCCCCGAGAAGACGCCGAGCGCCATCCACAAGACAGCCGCTCCACAGGCCAGCGACAGCGTGATCGGAAGCGCGTCTGCGAGGACGTGGGTCACCGGCACCTGGTGGTAGTAGTCGTAGCCGAGATCACCGTGCAACGCATGGCCGAGGAACGTCACGAACTGCTTCCAGGCCGGCTGATCGAGGCCGAGTCGCTGCTCTACCAGGGCGATGGTGCGTGGCGTCGCCTGGCGGCCGGCGAGGGTTCGCGCCACGTCGTTGGGGACGAGGAAGAACAGTCCGAAGACGGCGAGCGTGACCAGCCAGAGCACGAACGCACCTTGGAGGATGCGCCGGAACAGGTAGCCCAGCATCGCCGATCACCGCCACGTGCCGAGCAACTGGTCCGATCGTGGGTCGAACGCGTCGCGGACACCGTCGCCGAGGAGGTTGAACGCGAGCGTCGTCACCAACAGGGCGGCGCCGGGAAAGACGATGAACCACCAGGATGTCGTGTAGTAGCCCTGGGCCTCGCTGAGCATGCCTCCCCAGTCGGCGGTCGGCGGCGCCAACCCGAGCCCGAGAAACGACAGCGTCGCCTGGGTGACGATCACCACCGGAATCAGCAGCGTGGTGTAGACGATGATCGGTGCCATCACGTTGGGCAGGATCTCGACGAACATGATCCGCGCCGGCTGTGCGCCAAGGGCTCGGGCCGCGTCGACGTACTCACGCTCCCGGATCGACAGCACCTGACCGCGGACGATGCGAGCCACCGACGCCCAGCTGAAGAACCCGATGACGAGGATCGTGACCGTCAGGCTCGGGCCGGTGATCGACACGAGCGCGATCGCGACGAGCAGGAACGGCATCGACAGCACCAGATCGACCACCCGCGCGAGCACCGAGTCGGTCCAGCCGCCGAAGAAACCCGCGACCAAGCCGACGACGACGCCGACACCGACGGTCAGCACCGTCGCGACGACGCCGACCAGGAGGGAGATCCGGGCGCCGTACGCGATCCGCACCAGGATGTCGCGGCCGAGATCGTCGGTACCGAGCCAAAACTCACGGCTGGGCGGCCTCGGCAGTCCGTCCGGGCTGAGTCCCGTGTCGCGGTACTGCTGGTTGGGCGGATGTCCGGTGATTGCGGCGACGACCGACGCGCAGACCGCGACGAGGACGATCAGCACGATCACGACCAGCGACGCCATCGCGACCCGGTCGTGCCGCAGCCGGCGCCAGGCCAGCGACCAGACGCCGAGACTCGCGATCTGCGGTGTCGGCCCGACGGAGTCTGTCGCTCGCGACAGCGTCCGCGCCCGCCCGGTCCGGATGGCCATCGCACTCCCTCTCTCACCCTTCCCTCCGAGATTGCGCGTCCCACCCACTTCCTCGCGCCGAGATTGCGCGTCCTGTCACGTCTCGGCGCGAGGGTGGGTGCGGTCCGGGGACCCGGACCGGGGTGGGCTGGGCACCCGGGTCCCCGGAACCGCGGTCAGCCGCCCTGCTGATCCGCGCTCAACCAGACGTTCGTCGGGTCGAAGTTCTGGATGGCAGGGACGAACACGGCGTTGTGCACTTGAGAGGCGTGGTAGTTCGGCTGCTTGGGCTCGGTGATGGGGAAGAACACCGCGTCCTTCATCACCTGCTCGTCAGCCTGCGCCCACAGCTGCGCCGCCTGGCTCTGACTGGGCGCGGCTTCGGCTTGAGGGATCAGGGCATTGGTCCGCGGGCTGCTGTAGAGCCCGAAGTTGCTGCCGTACGGCGGGTACGACGGCTCACCGGAGAACAACGGCTTGAAGAACGTCAGCGCGGCGTTGCCGTACCAGTCCGGCGCCCATCCGGCCAGGGCGAGATCCCACGTGCCGCGCTTTGCGGCGTCCGGCACCTGGAGGTACTTCGTATAGAAGTCGGCGTTGGGCACCGCGACCCCGACGACATTGATCCCGACGTCTCCGAGGTCCTGCTGGAGCGTCGCGAACGCCTTGCGGTTGCCCTCGGACGAGTTGCGGTAGAGGAACTTCAGGGTCAGCCCGTCGGAGTGCCCGGCGGCCGCCAGCAGCTGCTTGGCTTTGTCGGGGTCGTACGGGTAGGGGTTGGCGTCTTGCGACCCCGTGATGCCCGCCGGCAACACGTGCGTCAGCGGCGGGTTCTGGGTCGGTCCGCCGAGCACCTGGATGAGGTGGTCGCGGTTGATGGCGTACTCCAGGGTCTGACGCACTCGCACGTCGCTCAGTGCCGACCCGTTGTTGGGCGAGTCGAGGTTGAAGACGATGTACGGGTTGGACGAGTACGTCTCACCCAGGTTCAGATCGGCATCGTCGGTGCTGACCAGGCTCGGCAGCTGCGACGGTGGTGGGAAGTTGTCCCACTCCATGTCGGCGCTGTCGGTACCGGTCTGCAGTTGGAGTTGGGTCGAATCCTGGCTCGCCGTCTCGTCGACCACGATCTTGTCGACGTAGGCCTTGCGCACCGGATCGGTCGACTGGTCCCACGCCGGGTTGCGGGTGTAGACGATCGACTTGGTCGGCTCCCACGAGTCGACCTGGTACGGACCGTCGGAGATCTCGTGCTGTCCGAGGTCGGTGCTCCCCGGCAGGTAGTTGAGGACCTCGTCGGGTGCTGGCGAGAACGCCGGCAGCGTCAGCATGTCGACGAAGTACGTCGCCGGGTGGGTCAGGTGGAAAACCACCGTACGGTCGCCTTTCGCCTGTACGCCGGGCAACGCCGTCGAGTCGATGTAGTCCTTGATCGCGTCGACGGACTGGGCCACCTTCGCGAAGCCGTCGCAGTAGCTCTGGTAGCCCACGATGAGGTCGGCGAAGTCCGGCGTACCGCCGAAGGGCTGGACCGGATTGCAGGTGCGTTCGACGCCGCGTACGACGTCTTGGGCGGTCACCGCACGCTCCGGGTCGGTGTTCCACTTCACGCCCCTGCGCAGCGTGATGCTGTAGGTCAGGCCGTCCTTGCTGACACCGCCGTTGGCGACCGTCGGGATGGTCGTTGCGAGATCCGGCACTGCCGTCGTCGGCTCGGCCGGGTCGGCCGGGTAGGTGAACAGCTGCCGGCTCCACATCCGGAGGTTGAGGTACCCGATCGAGTAGTAGCTGACGTTCGGGTCCATGTAGTCGACGTCGCCCGAGCCCAGCAGGTTGAGCGTGCCGCCTCGGACCGCGTCTCCTTCGTCGCCGGACTGCCCAGTGTCACTGCTGGAGCCACCACATGCCGAGGTCGCCAGCAAGAGCACGCCCGCGGCGGTGGGTCCCGCGAGCCGGCGGATCCTTGTACGCATCTCGTCCTCCCGGATCGTGCGGTTATGCAACCCACCGTGCGAACCGGTCGATGAGAGAACGATGAGTCCCGGCCCGCCCGGCGGTAGAGACGCGCAATGTCGGCGGGAGGAAGTGGGCGGGACGCGCAATGTCGGCGCGAAGAAGTGGGCGGGGTGGGGTGGCGCGAGCCTTCGCGAACGCTCACGTGATTTTCATGCCGCTCTCATCCGGCCCGGATTACGTTCGAGACATGCGGCTGCTGGTCGTCGAGGACGACGTCAAGATGGCGGCGCTGCTCAAGCGCAGCCTCAAGCGCGAGGGCTATGCCGTCGATGTCGCGAACACCGGATCCGAAGCGGTCTGGGCCGGCAGCGAGTTCCCCTACGACGCGGTCGTGCTCGACGCCATGATCCCCGCGCCGGACGGCTTCGAGGTCTGTCGCCAGCTTCGCGATGACGGCAAGTGGATGCCGGTCATCATGCTCACCGCCCGCGGCGCCGTCGGCGACCGGATCCGCGGCCTCGACGCCGGCGCCGACGACTATCTGGCCAAGCCGTTCTCGTTCGCCGAGCTGCTCGCCCGGCTTCGCGCCCTGCTCCGTCGCGATCCGGGCGAGCGCCCGACGGTTCTGTCCGCCGGCGATTTGGAGCTGGATCCGGCCGGCCACTCCGTACGCCGCGGCGGCACACCGATACCGCTGTCTGCTCGCGAGTTCTCGATGCTCGAGCTGCTGCTTCGGCGTAAGGGCGAGGTCATGAGCCGGACCGCGATCCTCGAGCACGTCTGGGACTTCGCGTACGACGGCGGCTCCAACGTCGTCGACGTCTACATCCGCTATCTCCGCGAGAAGATCGACCGCCCGTTCGGTCGGCAGGCCATCGAGACCGTACGCGGCGCCGGCTACCGACTCCGAGCCGACGGCGGGTGACGTGGGGGCGGGAACGGGCGGTCGGGCGCTGTCCCTGCGCCTCCGGCTGACCGCGCTCTCGGCGACCGCCGCGATCGTCGTCCTCAGCACGACCGCATGGTTTGCCTATCGCGACCTCGGAGGCGAGCTGAGCGACGCGATCACTGAGGAGCTGACGATTCGTGTCGACGACCTGGCCGAGGGCGTGCAAAGCGGTACGACACCACCGGGAGCCGCGCTGGTGACGGCCCAGACGGTCAACCGCGACGGTGTCGTGCTCTCACCGACGGGCGCGCGGCCGCTCCTGACCGCCGACGAGACAGCCCGCGCGGCCGAAGGGCAGATCGTCGTCGACCGAGCCGTTCCCGAGATCGGCGGCGACGCCCGACTGCTCGCCCGCCCGATCGGCGGATCGCGCACCGACCCGATCATCGGGGTCGCCGCCACGAGCACCCAGCCGGTGACCCGGGCGCGCGAGCGCATCCTCGTGATCCTCGCCGTCGCGGGCCCACTCTTGACGGCCGCGGTGGCGTTGGCCGCCTGGCTCGTGACCGGAGCCGCGCTGCGACCGGTCCGCCGGATGGCCGGCGAGGCCGCCACGATCACCGCCGCCGAAGCCGGCCGCCGACTACCCGTGCCCCGAAGCGACGACGAGATCGCCCAGCTCGCCCGCACCCTCAACGCCATGCTGGACCGCATCGAGACGGCGATGGCCCACGAACGCGGGTTCATCGACGACGCCGCGCACGAGCTGCGCACGCCGATCGCGGTGCTGCGCGGCGAGCTCGAGCTAGCGCTGCAGGTACGGGACGACCCCGAGGCGGTGGCGGAGGGCCTCGTCAGCGCACTCGAAGAGACCGATCGGCTGACCCGGCTGGCCCATGACCTGCTGACCCTGGCGCGAGCCGACGCCGGCCAGATGCTGACGGGCGAGGCCCATACTGAGCTCTTCGCGGCGAGCCGCGCCAGCGTACGCCGGCTGCCGACTCACCACGGCATCACCGTCGAGGTACGCGGTGACGCCACCGAGGTGCGCGGTGACCCCGAGTGGATCGACCACATCGTCACCAACCTGATCGGCAACGCGTGCCGACACGCGCGCAGCCGGGTGACCGTCACCGTCGGGGCCGCCGCCGGATCCGGTCGTCTCGAGGTCGCCGACGACGGTCCGGGGCTTCCACCCGAGTTGCTCGACCGCGCGTTCGACCGATTCACCCGGGCCGACGGCGAGCGCGGCACCGGCGACGGCGCCGGCCTCGGCCTCGCCATCGTGGCCTCGCTCGCCCATGCGGTCGGCGGCGACGTCGGAGTCGACAACGGCCGTCCACTCGGCGGCGCCCGGGTCGAGGTGACGCTGCCCATCGCGGACCTCTGAGGTGCCGACTGCCTGCCGTCAAGACGGCCATGCCGACCCGACTGGGGAGGATTACGCCATTCACACGTTGGCGCGGGGGTCCCCTGCGCCAATCAGATTGGTGTTGGGGACCCCCGCGCCAAAACGCATCAGCTGGCGGCCGGCGCCTCCGCGGGCTCGGTCTCGCTGATCGCGATCGGACGCCGCTTCGTGATGTAGACCGCGATGGCGATCACGAGCGCGGCCGCGATGGCGATCGCGACCCGCAGCGGCTTGTTTTCGTCGTCGCCGATGCTCAGGCTGACGACGGCGGGCAGGATCAGCAGCGAGACCAGGTTCATCACCTTGAGCAGCGGGTTGATCGACGGGCCAGCGGTGTCCTTGAACGGGTCGCCGACGGTGTCGCCGATGATCGTCGCCTCGTGCGCCCCCGAACCCTTGCCGCCGTGGAAGCCGTCCTCGACCAGCTTCTTCGAGTTGTCCCACGCACCACCGGAGTTGGCGAGGAACACCGCCATCAACGTGCCGGTGCCGATCGCGCCGGCGAGGTAGCCGGCCAGCGGCCCGACGCCGAGGCCGAAGCCGACCGCGATCGGTGCCATGATCGCGAGCAGACCCGGCGTCGCGAGCTCACGCAGCGCATCGCGGGTGCACATGTCGACGACTCGCCCGTACTCCGGACGGCCCGTGCCCTCCATGATCCCCGGGATCTCGCGGAACTGGCGGCGCACCTCGAAGACGACCGCACCGGCGGCTCGGCCGACGGCGCTGATCGCGAGGCCCGAGAACAAGAACACGACGGCGGCGCCGAGCAGCAGGCCGACCAGCGTGTTAGGGCTGAAGATCAGTGTCTCGAACGTGTCCGGCAGCTCGTTGCCCGTGAAGCCCGACGACGCGATCTCGGCGTCGATCGAGTCGCTGTAGGAGCCGAACAGCGCGGTCGCGGCCAGCACGGCCGTCGAGATCGCGATGCCCTTGGTGATCGCTTTGGTCGTGTTGCCGACGGCGTCCAGCTCGGTGAGGATCTGGGCACCGTTTTCGTCGACGTCGCCGGACATCTCGGCGATGCCCTGCGCGTTGTCGCTGACCGGCCCGAAGGTATCCATCGCGACGATGACGCCGACCGTCGTCAGCAGGCCGGTGCCGGCGAGTGCGACCGCGAACAGCGACAGCGCGATCACACCACCGCCGAGCAGGAACGCGCCATAGACCGCGGCTCCGATGACGATCGCCGTGTAGACGGCCGACTCGAGGCCGACCGAGAAGCCGGACAGGATCACCGTTGCAGGGCCGGTCAGCGCGGTCTTGCCGACGTCTTGAACCGGCCGGTGCTCGGTGCCGGTGAAGTAGCCGGTGAGGCTCAGGATGACCGCCGCCAGCACGATGCCCAGCAAGACGGCGCCGATCGCGATCAGCCGCGGGTCGCCGTCGTGGCCGGCGATTTCGGGGTCGGCGATGTCGGTCAGGTCGGCGAACGAGCCGGGTAGGTACGCCAGCGCGGCGATCGTGCACAGCACCGCGGAGACGCCGGCAGCGATGTAGAAGGAGCGGTTGATGGTCGTTAGACCGTTTTCGCCGGGCCGCGCCCTGAGGACGTAGACGCCCAGGATCGCGGTCAGCGCGCCGATGGCCGGCACGATCAGCGGAAACACCAGACCTTCGGAGCCGAAGGCGGTCTTGCCCAGGATCAGCGCGGCGACGAGGGTCACGGCGTACGACTCGAACAGGTCGGCCGCCATGCCGGCGCAGTCGCCGACATTGTCGCCCACGTTGTCTGCGATGGTTGCGGCGTTGCGCGGGTCATCCTCGGGGATACCGGCCTCGACCTTGCCGACCAGGTCGGCGCCCACGTCGGCCGCCTTGGTGAAGATGCCGCCGCCGACCCGCATGAACATCGCGAGCAGCGCGGCGCCGAAGCCGAAGCCCTCGAGCACCGAGGGCGCGTCGCTCTTGTAGATCAGCACCACGACGGAGGCGCCGATCAGACCGAGACCCACGGTGCCCATACCGACCACGCCGCCGGTCCGGAAGGCGATCCGCATCGCGTCGTCGCGGTCACCCTGGCGCGCCGCAGACGCCATGCGGACGTTGGCCCGAACGGCCAGCCACATGCCGAGGTAGCCGATCGCGGCGGAGAACGCCGCGCCGATCACGAAGAACAACGAGCGGCCGATGCGGATTTCGGCGTCGCCCGGAAGTACGAAAAGCAGCAAGAACGCGATGGCGGCGAAGACCGCGAGCGTCTTGAACTGCCGGTTGAGATAGGCCGCGGCGCCTTCCTGTACGGCTCGACCGATTTCCTTCATTCGGTCGGTGCCTTCGTCGGCGGCGAGAACCTCTTGCCGGAACATGCCGGCCATGACCAGCGCGACCGCGCCGATGAGGGCCACCACGACGACGAAGGCCACGTTTCCGCCGGACAGAGACACGTCGACGCCGGACTCCGCGAGGGTGACCCGGGACATGCGTACTCCTCCAAAGGGGGCCTAGCCGGCCCCGGTGCCTGTGGGTATGCGTCGGCACACCTTACCGGTTGGTTGAAATCCGGCGACCACCGACGTAGCGGCACTCCGGTCGCCGGCGTGACAGATGCGCCACGTCTCACGACGACCCCGGCCGGCCATGACCTACGTGCCCGATGCAGCAGGTGGGTCAGCGGCGATGAAAGTGGGAAGAAACCGGCGCCCGCGAACCTATCGAGCAGCCGACGGTCGCTTCCTCGTCGCCCTAGAAGCCGTCGATTTCAAGGGGCCGGATCCGACGGCGGCGCAGAGAGTCGGCCAGGCGACGAAGGTAATGAAGGCCCAGCTCGACCGGATCTGACCTCGGGCGCGGCTCAGCTGCGCGCCGATCGCCGACGCGAAATGGCGTCGACCGCGGCTGCGAGCAGCAGGACGACTCCGGTGATGACCTGTTGCCACTGCGGGCCGAGGTTTGGCTTGAGCCCGAGGCCGTTCGGGATGATCGTGATGACGAGCGCACCGATGATGGCGTCGCGTGGCTTGCCGCGTCCGCCGAACAGAGATGTGCCGCCGATGACCGCGGCCGCCACCGAGAACAGCAGGACGTTGCCGGAGCCCAGGTCGAGCGAGGCCGAGGACTGCGACGAGGCCAGCGCGATGCCGCCCATCGCTCCGAAAGACGAGCACAGGATGAAGGCCGTCACCTTCATGTGGACGACGTCGATGCCAGCACGACGCGCCGCCTCGGCGTTGCCGCCGGTGGCGTACAGGTGGCGACCCCACGTGGTCTTCGACAGCAAGATCGTGCAGGCGATCATCAGGGTGATGGCGATGGCCGCGGCCCACGGGATGCCCGCGATGACCTTGTAGGGGTTGGTGTTGCGGTTCTGGTTCGCCAGGTAGGTCAGCACGATCGCCATGGCCGCGAGCACGCCACCCCGGAGCAGCACGAGGTTGAGGGAGTCCCGGGCGAGGCCGGCGCGCTTGGCGGTCAGTGACTTGACAGTGGTGTAGGCGATGTATCCGCCCACCACGACGATCGAGAACACCCAGCTCCAAGTGGGGCTCAGGTTGCCGTAGGTCACGTTGTGCCAGAGCTCATAGTTCGAGGTGTTGACCGGCTGGGCGCTCAGCGAGAACCTGGCTCAAGCCGGTGAGCTTCTGCTCGAGCCCGCCCGGGTCGGCCTGCGTCGGCACGCCCTCGATGCGGTGGCGGCCACCCCGGTCGTCGTGAGCCAGCTCGGACACCGTGCCTCGCTCGTCGGAGCAGTCCTGCTCGCGGCCGAACGCACAGAGCTGCTCCCCGCCCTCGAGTGACGCCTGGCATGGCAGGGACGTGATCCGCGCCATGCGGACAAGCCTCATACACTCCGATAGACCGCCAGTGTCTGCTCGGCGACGGCGTCCCAGCCGAAACGTTCGAGGACTCGCTCACGCCCGGCCCGACCCATCGCGGCGGCTCGCGTCGGGTCCGCCACCACCTCGCCGAGAGCGGCGGCGAGGTCGGCGACGAACCGGTCGGGATGGGCCGGGGTCCCGGTGCCGTCGGCGGCCTGTTCGATCGGAACCAGCAGGCCGGTGACGCCGTCGTCGACCACCTCGGGGATCCCGCCGGTCGCGGTCGCGACGACCGCCGTCTCACAGGCCATCGCCTCGAGGTTGACGATCCCGAGCGGCTCGTAGACCGACGGGCAGGCGAACACCGTCGCAGCCGAGAGCAGGGCGACGACATCGTCGCGCGGGAGCATCCGATCGATGAGCACGACACCGTCGCGGTCGGCCCGAAGGCCGTGGACCAGCTCCTCGACCTCGGCACCGATCTCCGGCGTGTCCGGAGCACCGGCACAGAGCACCAGCTGCACGTCGGCCGGCAGCGACCCGGCCGCGCGCAAGAGGTACGGCAGGCCCTTCTGCCGCGTGATCCGACCCACGAACACGACGCTGGGGCGGTCCGGCTCGACGCCGAGGGCGCGTACTCGCTCGGGATCGTGGACGGGCCGCCAGTCGGCCGCGTCGATCCCGTTGTGCACGATGCGGAGCCGCGCCGGGTCGATGGCCGGATAGCAGCGCAGCACGTCGTCACGCATCGCCCGGCTGACCGCGATCACCGCGGCGGCCGACTCGATCGCAGTCCGCTCCGCCCACGACGACACGGCGTATCCACCACCGAGCTGTTCGGCCTTCCACGGCCGCAGCGGCTCGAGGCTGTGCGCCGTCATGACATGGGGTACGCCGTGCAGCAGCGCCGCGAGGTGGCCCGCGAACGCGGCGTACCAGGTGTGCGAGTGCACGACCTCGGCCCCTTCGCATCCGGCCGCCATCGCCAGGTCGACGCCGAGCGACTGCACGGCCGGGTTGGCCCGGTCGAGCGCGGCGAGGGCCGAATAGCCAAGGGTCCGGTCCTCGTCGCGTGACGGTCCGAAGCAATGGACCTGTACGTCGGCGTCGTCGCGCCGGCGCATCGCCCGAACCAGCTCGGCGACGTGTACGCCGGCGCCGCCGTAAACCTCCGGCGGGTACTCCCGGGTGAGGACGTCGATTCTCATGGCGCGTCTCCGACTCTCGCGGGATAGGCACGGTCTCGCGGGATAGGCACAGCCTGCCCTATGGTCACGCTATGGCTGCGTCCACGCGGGCACCGAAGGTACTCGCGGTGGTGCTCGCCGGCGGCGAGGGCAAGCGGCTGATGCCCCTGACGGCCGATCGGGCCAAACCGGCGGTCCCGTACGGCGGCATCTACCGTCTGGTCGACTTCGCACTGTCCAACGTCGTCAACTCCGGTTACCTCAAGATCGTCGTCCTGACCCAGTACAAGTCGCATAGCCTCGACCGGCACATCTCGATGACCTGGCGGATGTCGGAGCTGCTCGGCAGCTACGTCACGCCGGTGCCGGCGCAGCAACGGGTCGGCAAGCGGTGGTACCTCGGCAGTGCGGACGCGATCTTCCAGAGCCTCAATCTGTTTCGCGACGAACGGCCCGACATCGTGGTCGTCGTGGGGGCCGATCACGTGTACCGGATGGACTTCTCCCAGATGGTCGAGGCCCACGTCGACTCGGGTGCAGCCGCCACCGTCGCCGCGATCCGGCAGCCGATCGAGCTCGCCGACCAGTTCGGCGTGATCGACATCGACCCGTCCGATTCCGGCCGAATACGCGAGTTCCTCGAGAAGCCGACGGCACCGAGCGGCCTGCCGGACTCGCCCGGCGAGGTGCTCGCGTCCATGGGCAACTACGTCTTCGACGCCGAGGCCCTCGTCGAGGCGGTCACCGCCGACGCGGATCGCGACGACTCCAAGCACGACATGGGTGGCGACATCGTCCCGGCGTTCGTCGAGCGCGGCGAGGCCGGGGTCTACGACTTCCGCGACAACGACGTGCCGGGATCGATCGACCGCGACCGGGACTACTGGCGCGACGTCGGGACGCTCGGCTCCTACTACGAGGCGCATATGGACCTGATCTCGCCGCTGCCGGTGTTCAACCTTTACAACGACCAGTGGCCGATGTACACCTACTACGGCCCGTCGCCGCCGGCGAAGTTCGTCCAGGGCGCCGCCGGCGAGGATGGGTCCGCGATCGACAGCATCGTGTCGCCCGGTGTCGTGGTGAGCGGGGGCCTGGTCTCGGAATCGGTCCTGTCGCCACGCTGCTTCGTCGACACCGATGCCAGCGTCGAGCAGTCGGTTCTGCTGGACGGCGTCCGGGTGGGCACCGGCGCGGTCGTACGAGGGGCGATCCTCGACAAGAACGTGGTCGTGCCCCCTGGCACCCGCATCGGCATCGATCCCGAGGACGACGTGACCCGCGGCCTGACGGTCACCGCCGACGGACTCGTGGTCGCCGGCAAGGACCAGGCCATCGAGGGCGCGCCGTGACGCGGGACTGGACCGCCTGGCACGCGAGCTACGAGGACCCGACGTCGTCGCTGTCTCGGCGACTGGAGGTGGTCCGCGAGCAACTGCGGGTCGCTCTGGCCGAGCGAACGGCCGAACGCGGCACCGATGGTCTGCGGTTGGTGAGCATGTGCGCCGGTGACGGGCGGGACAGCCTGTCGGTCCTTGCCGCGGGATACCGCCAGGTCGACGCGCTGCTTGTCGAGCTCGACGAGCAGCTGAGCGCCACGGCCCGCCGGACGGCAGCCGAGCTGGGCCTCGACCGCGTCGAGGTTTGCACGGCCGACGCTGGGACGACCGACGCCTACCGAGACTGGCAGCCAGCCGACGTACTGCTGGCCTGCGGGGTGTTCGGCAACGTCACCGACGCCGACGTTCGGCGGACGGTGGCCGTCTTGCCCATGCTGCTCGCCGCCGGCGCGCTCGTGATCTGGACCCGCGGTAGACACGCACACGATGTCGACCCGAGCGACGTCGACGGCGACCCGAGCGAGCACGTCCGCACGCTGTTCTCCGCCGCCGAGTTCGACGAGGTGGAGTTCGTCCGCCCGACCGACGCGGGGTTCCGAGTCGGGGTCCATCGCTTCGTCGGCGCTCCGCAGGACTACGCGGCGGGCCGTCCGATGTTCACGTTCGTCTGACGCCCCTTTTGTCACTGCTCCCTCCACTTTCCATAGTTTCTTGTCCGCTTTAACCGCTTTGCGGCACAACAAGTGGAGGGAAGCGAGCACATACCTGCATGAAAGGATTCAGTTCATCGGAAATCGATGATATTTCTTGCGTGATCATCCGGATCCGCCGGCAACTGGGCGCACCAGATCCTCGGCTCGGACCAGTACCCGGAGGTCCGCGACTGCGACACTTGCCCGGTCTACCTCCCGTACGCCGAAGCCACCACCAGCCTGCCGCTGGAGCTCGGTGTCGACGTCGACGAGATCGCCGACCCGTTCGAGGCCGACCTGGAGGCGGTCGACTCGATCGAGGTGCCCGAGGTGACGATGCCCGAGGCTCCGGTCGAGGGTGGCGCGTACCTGATCCGGCCGGAGTCCTACGGCACGATCCGGATCGTGTCGGCGCTGCAGGCCGACAACGCCCCGACCTTCCGGGTCGCCGAGGAGTTCGCCGACGCCGGCGTGACCTACCCAGCCGGGACGTACGTCGTGCCCGCCACGGCGCAGGCCCGCGGCACGCTGGAGCAGGCCTCGACCGAGGTCGGTCTGCCGGTCGCGGCGACGGACACCCCGCCGGCGCCGGGCCTGCAACTCAAGCCGGGCACCCGGGTCGGGCTGCTGCGCGGCATCGGCAGCATGCCGGGCGGTTGGGACATGTGGCTGTTCGACCAGTACGGGATCAACTACAAGGTGGTCCGCGCGCAGGACTACGAGCACAAGTCGCTCAACCAGCTCTACGACACCATCGTGATCTCCAGCGGCGTCGACAAGGAGGACATCGTCGAAGGTCTCGACCCGAAGGAGTACTCCGAGAAGTACTCCTGGGCGTACGGCGTCGGCAACGAGGGCTGGGCCAAGCTGCGCCAGTTCGTCAACCGGGGCGGCACGCTGCTCGCGGTCGGCGATTCGAGTGAGACCGCACAGCAGTTGCTCGACCTGCCGATCACCAACGTGTTGCCCGGCGACGAGGAAGAGTTCGTCTCGGCGGGTTCGCTGCTGCGCAACGAGTTCGACACGTCGAACCCGGTGGCATGGGGCCAGCCCGACGAGTGGCCGGTGTGGTTCTACGACACCGGCGCCTTCGAGGTGAGCGACCCGAATGCCGACATCGTGGCGAGCTACCCGGACTCGAACGTCCTGGCGAGCGGCTACCTGAACGGTGAGGAGCACATCGCCCGTACTGCCAATGTCGTGTCGTTCGACATCGGGGAGGGCCAGGCCGTCGTCTACGGCAGCGAGGTCACGTTCCGAACGCTGCCGCGTGAGCAGTTCACGCTTCTCTACAACGCCATCTAAAACGGACCAGCCGAGGGGGTCGACGCCGCGCAGCTGCGCCAGTTGCGGTCGCAGTTCGACCGCAACTGACCTTCGAGGTCCGAGCTGCGGTGGTGTCACCGCGTTCACACCACCGCAACTCGGACCTCACGCGGAGGACGGAGGCCTTCGTTCACGTCCTGGCCGACTGGCGGCCACATGACGTTCGACACGCCGACGGAAACTAGGTACCTAGGCCGCGTGGCGTGTCACGTTGGTAGGTGATTGCCCCTCGCCGCCGATAGGGGGTGCGCCGATGCCACCAACGATCGAAGCGGCTGGCGGCGTGCTCTGGCGTCCGGCCAACGGACGCGTCGACACCGAGATCGCCCTAGTGCACCGGCCGGCGCAAGACGACTGGTCGCTCCCGAAGGGCAAGCTCGTCGTCGGCGAGCACGCCCTGCTCGGCGCGCTGCGCGAGGTCGCCGAGGAGACCGGCTACCGATCGGCGGCCGGCATCCCGCTCGGTTGCACGCGCTATCACAAGGACAGCGCCCCGAAGCGCGTACGCTACTGGGCCCTTCGAGCTCGGCATGGTCGCTTCGCGCCGACCAAGGAGGTCGACGACCTGGTCTGGCTGCCGCCGGACGCCGCCGCCCGGCTGGCCCGCGGCCGCGATCGGCCGATCATCGACGCGTTCCAGAAGCGGCGACCGCATCACGTCTGGCCCCTCCTGCTCGTACGGCACGCTCGCGCCCTGAGCCCCGGCGCCTGGACCGGCCCTGATCAAGAGCGGCCATTGGACGGCCGCGGTCGGCTCCAGGCGGCCGCGCTGGCGCAGCTGCTCGACGCGTACGCCGTCCGGCGGGTCCTGGCGGCCGACCTACGACGTTGCCGCCAGACCCTCACGCCCCTCGCGGCCGAGCGTCACATCGCCCTCGAGAGCGAGCCTCGATTCACCAAGCGCGCGGTGAGCGCAGACCTGGACGCCGCCGTACGGCGGTTGGTCGACCTGGCGTTGGCCGGCGTCCCGACGGTCGTCTGCGCCCAGCGGTCGGTCGTGCAGCGACTGCGGCGGGGCATGGCGGCGGAGTTCGGCGATCGACGCAAGTCGGGGACCGGCGTCGGCAAGGGCGGGTTCTACGCCGTACACCTACGCGACGAAGGCCCGACCCGGCTGTCGACGGTCGAGCGGGTCGCGACCAGCGCCTGACGACCTCCCGCCACACCTGGCGGTACGCCTCCGATGCCGCATCGCTCGGCGATGCCGAGGTGTCGCCCGGATCGTCGGGGCACTATGGGGGCATGAGGGTGCGAGGCGCTGTGGTCGTCGGACTGCTCCTCCTGGCCACCGGCTGTTCGGGCGATTCCGACGAGCCGGCCGCTCCCCCGACGTCGTCTGAGCCGTCGAGCCCGACCGAGTCGACCCGGACCCCGACCGAGCGATCCGCCCCTCCACCACCTCCCGATCCGGTGTCACTGCCGGCGCTGATGGCGAAGACGTACGACGGCCATGGCCTGCGGGTGCACGACGAGCTGCTGCGGACCGACGCGTACACCCGCCATGCCGTCACCTACCGCAGTGGTGACCTCCGAATCTCCGGGATCATGAACATTCCGAACGGGCGTGGGCCGTTCCCGGCGCTGGTCTTGAACCACGGCTACATCGACCCCTCGTACTACGTCACCGGACAGGGCCTGGCCCGTGAACAGGACTACCTCGCCCGCGCCGGCTACGTCGTGCTGCACACCGACTACCGCGACCATGCCGGATCGGACTCGGCGCCGGGCTCCGAGCGGCGGCTCCGGCTCGGCTACACCGAGGACGTGATCAACGCGGTGCTCGCACTCAAGCGCTACGGGCGGCCCACCGTCGACGCTGACCGGATCGGTCTCCTCGGCCGGTCGATGGGCGGCGGCGTCACCTACAACGCGCTGGTGGTCCGGCCCGGGTTGGTCGATGCCGCCGTGGTATACGCGTCGGTGAGCTCGCACACGGCCGACAACTTCAACCGCTGGATCCGCGGCGAGCGGACCGAGCTCGCCCGCTGGATCATCGACGAGTACGGCTCGCCGGAACGCAGCCCGAAGTTCTGGCGCGGCGTCAGCCCGTACACCTACTTCGACCGGATCACCGAGCCGATCCTGGTGCATCACGGCAAGATCGACGACACGTGTCCACTGCGATGGACTTACCGGACGGTCGACGAGTTGCGTCGGCTCGGAAAGGACGTCCGGCTTCGGCTCTACGAGGGCGAGGGCCACACCTTCTACGCCGACTGGACGCAGTCGATGCGGCGGACGGTGCGGTTCCTGGACAGTCAGCTGGCCTGACGAGGACACACAGCGACCAGGAACCGCCTCCCGGATTCGTCCGACACGCCGGGCGAAACTGGGAAGGACAGCGCCAGCGACTGGCACCTTGGTCGTCGTGGCACCTTGCGGATATTTCGGGCTGTATGTCGAGCTGCCGCCGCGCCGACGCTCGGTCGCGTGCACCGGCATCCGCCGGGCCGGCGCAAACACCGGTCCGACGCGCTGGTGCATGATGCCGCGACGGCGGCCCTGGCGCTACCGGCGGCCGCGCTGAGCCGCTGTCGATTCAGCCGAGCTGTTTGAGGATCGTGTCGCAGAAGGCGTCGAGATCGCCTGGGGTCCGCGACGTGATCAGCGGTCCGTCGACGACAACCTCCTGGTCGACCCAGTCGGCACCGGCGTTGGTGAGGTCGGTCTTGATCGAGTGAAACGACGTGACCGTCCGGCCGCGCACGATGTCGGCCTCGGCCAGCACCCAGCCGGCGTGGCAGATCGCGGCGACCGGCTTGCCCGCCTCCGCGGCTGCGCGCGTCAGGGCGACGAGCTCCGGCTGCGTCCGTACCTTGTCCGGCGAGTAGCCGCCCGGCACGACCACGGCGTCGAAGGCGTCGGGATCGGCCGCTTCCGGCCCGGACTCGATGATGAAGCGGTCGTCACCCTTCTTGCCGTTGACCGCCTTGCCTTTCTCCAGGCCGAGGACCGCGACGTCGTGTCCGGCCTCGCGGAGCCGGTCGTAGGGCACCCGGAACTCGGAGTCTTCGTAGTTGTCGTCGAGGAGGAATGCGATACGTGCCATGGGTTCCTGCCTACTCCTCATGGCATGCGGAGACAAGATGTCCGATGCGAGCGGGTCATTACGGCGGCCCACGACCGACACGATGCGGGCATGGTCGGTGCCGGCCGGCAGACTGGCGCCGTGGGAGCCGATCCGACCGAGGTGCTGCGCCAGCTGGCGTCGTCGTCACGCGGCGACCGGCTGGCGCATCTGGCGGCGCTGCCGGACCGGCCGGCTCGTCTGGCGGCGTGGCCTTCGTGGGTGCCTGACGTCGTCCGCGATGCACTGGTCGATCGCGGCGTACACCAGCTTTGGTCGCACCAGGCTGCCGCGGCCGACCATGCGTACGCCGGCCGACATGTCGTCGTCGCCACCGGGACTGCATCGGGCAAGTCGCTGGCCTATCTGCTACCCGCACTCACCACCTTGGTCGAGGCTGCGGACGAGGGTGGTCGGCGAGATCGGCGGCCCACGGTCTTGTACCTGTCGCCGACCAAGGCACTGGCTCGCGACCAACTCGCGTCGCTCCAGGCCCTGACCGGCGACCGGCTTCCCGGCGTCCGCGCGGCGGCCGTCGACGGCGACAACGACCGGGACGAGCGTGCGTGGGCACGCGACCACGCGACATGGGTGCTCGCCAACCCGGACATCTGCCATCGCACGTTGATGCCGGGGCACGAGCGCTGGGCACGATTTTTCAGTGGCCTCCGCTATGTCGTCGTCGACGAGTGCCATCACTATCGCGGCGTCTTCGGCTCGCACGTGGCGCACGTGCTCCGACGGTTGCGCCGACTGGCCGCGCACTACGGCGCCGACCCGACCTTCGTCTTCGCGTCAGCGACGGTGTCGGAGCCAGACCAGACTGCCGGCCGGCTGTTGGGGCATCCGGTGGTGCCGGTGACCGACGACGGCTCGCCACGCGCCGGTGCGCATGTGGCGTTGTGGGAGCCCCCGATCGTCGCCGGGCGAGGCGAGCACGGGGGCGAGACGCGTCGGGCGGCGACGAGCGAGGCGGCGGACCTGCTCACCGACTTGGTCACGGCCGGTGTCCGGACGCTGGTCTTCGTCCGCTCTCGAAGAGCGGCCGAGACCGTGGCAGCGGCAGCCGCCCGATTGCTCGGCGAGGTCGACCCGACGCTGGCCGACCGGGTGGCTGCGTACCGAGGCGGCTACCTGCCGGAGGACAGGCGGGCCCTCGAGCAGGCGCTGGCCTCCGGTGAACTCGTCGGAGTCGCCGCGACGAACGCCCTCGAGCTCGGGATCGACATCACCGGGTTGGACGCCGTGATCACGACCGGCTTTCCGGGGACCCGAGCCGCCTTGTGGCAGCAATTCGGTCGGGCCGGCCGCGACCGCCGCGACGCGCTGGGAGTGTTCGTCGCCCGCGACGACCCGCTCGACCGCTACCTGATCGGTCATCCGGAGGCCCTGCTGGGACGCCCCGTCGAGGCCACCGTGATCGACCCGGACAACCCGTACGTGTTGGGTCCACATCTGGCCGCGGCCGCCGCGGAGCTGCCGTTGACCGACACCGATCTCGACCTCTTCGGGCCGCTCGCGGCCGAAGGAGTGGCAGCGCTCAGCGAAGCGGGAATGCTCCGACGCCGTTCGCGCGGCTGGTATTGGACCGCGCGGGAGCGCGCCAGCGATCTCGCCGACATCCGCTCCAGCGGGGGGCGACCGGTGCAGATCGTGCACGGCGCGACCGGCCGTTTGCTCGGCACGGTCGACGCCGCGACCGCACCGGCGACGGTGCACGAGGGCGCTGTCTATCTGCACCAGGGCGACACCTGGCTGGTCGAGGCCCTCGACCTCGACGACGCGGTTGCGGTCGTACGGGAGGACGACCCGGACTACACGACGACGGCGCGGAGCCTGACAGACATCGAGGTGCGCGGCGTGGACCGGCAGGCGGCATGGGGCCCGGCCGGCCTGTGCTTGGGCACCGTCGCTGTCACCCACCATGTGGTGTCGTACCTGCGCCGACGAGTCGGATCCGGTGACGTTCTCGGCGACGAGCCGCTCGATCTGCCGCCCCGCACCCTCGAGACCAAGGCGGTGTGGTGGACGGTGACCGACGAACAGTTGGTCGACAGCGGGCTCGCCCGGGCCGACCTGCCGGGAGCGGCGCATGCGGCCGAGCACGCGTCGATCGGGCTGCTGCCGCTGTTCGCGACGTGCGACCGATGGGACATCGGCGGCGTCTCGACGGCACGTCATCCCGACACCGATCAGCTGACCGTCTTCGTCTATGACGGGCATCCCGGCGGCGCCGGCTTTGCCGAACGCGGCTTCCACGTCGCTCGCGACTGGCTGACCGCCACGCGGGAGACGATCCTGGGCTGCGGTTGTCACGACGGCTGTCCCTCGTGCGTGCAGTCACCGAAGTGCGGCAACCAGAACCACCCGCTCGACAAGCCCGGTGCGATCCGCCTGCTGTCCGTATTGTTAGATAACGCCCCTGCCGTCCGGGAGGAGTGAGGACCTCGATGATCGCGTTCGGTCTGTTCATGCTGCTGGCGGTGGGGATCATCGGGGGATTCACCGTGGCGGCCGGCAACGATCCCGCCGTCGTCAACCTGCTCGGCTTCGACCTCGAGACCACCGAACGCTGGCAGTTCGCCACCGGCGCCTTGTGTGCGCTCGGCGCCGTGGTCGCTCTCCGGATCATCGCGATCGGCTGGCGGCGAAGCCGACGGCGTCGTCGCGAGCTTCGCGAACTCCGGGAGACAGTGTCCACGTCGACATCCGATCGCCGCCATGACCGCGACGACCAAACGGTCCAGTCGGATCGAGATGACTGGGACGAGCGCGACCACTTCGACTCGACGCCCCACGACTGACGGGTCGACTTGGACGGTGGGGCATCGACGTGTCATGGGGTCGACCCCGCGGGTCCGGCGCGGGCGCGCCCGCTGAGCGTCCAGGCGTGGCCGAGCAACTGCGGCGACTCGACCTCGACCCGGACCTCGACGATGTCACCGTCGACGGCACATCGCACCAACCGACCGCCGTTGGCGACGGCGACCCGACCGGCCACTTGGCACGGGTCGCCATCGCCGTCGGCTACCGACTGCGCGCCGGCGAGCGCGGCCAGATCGGCGGCGGTCTCGGCCTGGTGTCGCGCTCCGACCAGGCTGACGACCCCGGCTGAAACCGCCGCGAACAACACCAGGATCCCGATGATCGCCAGACCCCACAGCGTGGCGATGCCCGACTCGGATCGGTGTCTACGACGCATCGACATCTTCGGCGGTCGTCGTGGCATCGGCGCGCAGGGTGACGGCTGGAAGGTGATCCAGCAGCGGCACGTCGGGCACCACCGCCGCCTCGACGGAGACGGTCACGTGATCGCCCGACTCGTCGACGGTCGCGTGGGCAGCGGCCGGCCCGGCCCGCTGCACGGCCGCCGTCACAACGCCAGCCGGCTCGCCTCGAGCCGCGAGCCGAGCGCCCTCGCGCGCGGCGTCGACGCAACGGACCTGGGCGATCCCGAGCGTCACCAGCCAGGCCAGCGCGACCGTGACGAGAAGCAGAACGGGGATCACCATCGCCGCCTCGGCGGTCACCATGCCCGACTCGCGGCGGCGGCTCAGAATGGCAGCTCTCCGGCGATGCCCTCGAAGATGTCCTGGAGCCGACCGGTGAACCAGTCGCTGTGCGCCAACTGGTAGAGGATCGCGGCGATGCTGCAAGCGCCGACAGTGCCCACGGCGTATTCCGAGGTCGTCATGCCGTCGTCGCTCCGACGCCGGCTCTTGTGTCGTGTCATGACTTTCTCCTTCGTCCCCGGCGACGCCGTCGACATGGCGTCACCTGTGTCGCCCCAACTCTGTGTTTGGGCGAAGGGCGAGGACGGCGTCCGCGACGATCTGGGGATAACCCGCCCGAGGAGACCGGTGTGGACAACGACCAAGCGGGCGCGACGTCGACGTAGGTTGGCCGGTCCTCGCCAGATCGACCTGCTGCGGGCGCTGCGCAGCTTGCGACGCGCGAACGACGACGGATGCGCTAGCCGGCGAGTGCGCCGAAGGCGCCGACGACCGTGGGCACGACCCCGATCAGCAGGAACGCGGGGAGAAAGCAGGCCCCCAAGGGCGCGGCCGCGCGGACGCCGACGCTCCTCGCGACGGTCTCGGCCCGAGCCCGGCGTTGCCGACGCAGGTCATCGGCGCAGCGTGAAAGGGCCTTGGTGATCGACGCGCCGGTACGGGCGGATCGGGCCAGCGTTTGGCCCAACGGCGCGAGCGTGGGATCGGTGGCAAGGTCTCGCCACACCGTCTCGGGATCGGCGCCGAGCGCCAGGCGCGCCGCGGTCGTCCGCAGCCGGTCGCCAAGCGGGCCCGGTAGGGCATCGGCGATCGCGCCGAGCGCCGCCGTCGGTGCTTGCCCGGCCGACACGCAGGCCACGAGGAGGTCGACGGCGAGTGGAAGGTCGCGCTCGAGCTCGGCGCGCCGACGGCGTTCGGAAGCGGGCTCGGCGGCAGCCACCCACCGTCGGACACCGACCGCGACAGCGCCGCCGACCAGCAGGCCCAGCAGGCCGCCCACGAGCTGAGCGGCGGCGAATCCCCCGAGCCCGGCCGCCAGCCACGGTGACGTCGGCCATCCAGGGCCGGCGAGTCGACGCGCCGAAACTGGTCGGCCCGGCGAATTCGGCGATCGAGGCCACCGGGGCGCGGGCGTCACCGCGAGGGCAGCGGCCACCGCAGCCGCCACGATCGCGAGAATCAGCATGTCTCGGCGCGATCAGCGATCCGGTCGATCCACAACAGGCCGCCGACAGCGAGCGCGGCACCAGCCGCAAGAGACAGCGAGCCGAAGGTGGTGCCCAGCAGGACGGCGAGCGGGTCGGCGCCCATCGAATATCCGAGGCCGAGCCCGAAGACCGGGAGGATCGCGAGCAGCCGCCCCGTCGCCCGGGTCGGACCGAGCGATGCCGAGACCTCGCGTCGAACGTCGTCATCGTCACGCAGCGCACGCGACAACCGGTCGAGGACGTCGGAGAGCCGGGCGCCGGAGCGATGCGCGACGTCCCACCCGACGGCGATCTGGCCGACCGGCTCGACGCCTGGAAGCTGTGCGGCCTGGCGCAGGGCGGCCGGAACGTCTCCGCCCAGCCGGGCCACGGCGCTCGCCGCTTCGAGGTCGGGCCACGATCTGGCCACCCAGGCCAATGCTTGGCCTGGCGGTTGACCGGCGTGCAGTTCGGCGACCAGCGCGTCGCACATGTCGACAACGCGCCGGCGGGCGACCGCCCGGCTGGCTCGTCGACGGCCGCGCCGTAGGAGGACGGCCCCGACGCCGACGACCCCTGCAGCGGTGGCGGCTACGACGACGTGGTGCGGCGCCGGCCGGACCGCCGGGAGCAGGGCGGCGGCTCCGACGACGGCGAGGAGGAGAAAGACCCATTGTGGCCACCGGCCGATCGGCGCCTGTCCGGTCAGCCGCGCGACCGCGGCCCGACCGTCGTCGGGCACGAGGAGCATGGCGGCGATGCTGGCCGCGACCGTCGGCACGGCGACGTCCATCAGATGCCGCCCAGGATCGCGTCGAGTCGGGCGGCGCCGGCGCCATGTCGCGTCGAGCCGTCCGGTGTGAAGACGACGGCCGACTCGGCGTGGACGAGTCCGTCGGGCCCGGGTCGCAGGACTGCCAGCTCGCGAACGTAGCGGATGCCTTCGCGCCGCCGTACGAGATGGACGACCACGTCGACGGCGGCGGCGAGCTGGCTGTGCAACGCGGCGCGGCTCAGGCCGGCCGCGACGCCGAGCGCCTCCATCCGGGCCGGTAGCTCGGCGGCGGAGTTGGCGTGGACGGTGCCGCAGCCGCCCTCGTGTCCGGTGTTGAGGGCTGCGAGTAGGTCTCCAACTACCAAGTACACCCCTATACTAGCCATATGGCAGCCGATCCGCAAAACACCCGAGCCGTGATCTACCTCCGCCAGTCCCAGGACAAGACGGGAGAGGGCGCGGCTGTAGATCGCCAGCTCTCCGCTTGCGAGGAGCTGTGCGCTCGCCGGGGATGGAGCGTGGTCCGGGTCTTCACCGAGAACGACACGTCCGCGACCAACGGCACGAGGCCGAAGTACAAGGCGATGATGGAGATGGTCGAGCGCGGCGACGCCGAGGTCATCGTGGCCTGGCATGTTGACCGGCTGACCCGGAAGCTCACCGAGCTGGAGCAGATCATCGAGCTGGCCGAGCGCACCAAGGTCAAGATCGCGACGGTCTCCGGCGACCTCGATCTGTCGAACGACGGCGGCAGACTCGTGGGTCGTATTCTCGCCTCGGTGGCTCGGGGCGAGGTCGAGCGCAAGAGCGCCAGGCAGAAGGCAGCGAATCAGCAGAAGGCAGAGAAGGGCGAGGCCATCGGAGGCGGAAAGAGGCCGTACGGTTTCGGAGTTCCGACCGGGGAGACCGGGCGTACGGGACAGCCGACCTACGACACGACGAAGCTGGTGCCAGAAGAGGCTCAGTTCCTCCGTGAGGCCGTGGAAAGGCTCCTGGGTGGTCAGACCCAAGCCAGCGTCGTTCGGTGGCTCAACGAGGTGTCTGTGACCTCCCAGGGCAACCGCTGGACCTCGAAGAGTCTCCAGAACTTGCTGAAGAGCCCGAGGATCGCCGGACTGATCTCGTACGAGGGTCAGCTCTATGACGCGGAGTGGCCCGGGATCATTAGCGAGGACCAGTGGGAAGCGGTCAACGCCTTGATGGAACGCCGGGCGATCGAGAATCCGTACCCAGGTCGAGCGAGGCGCTATCTCCTCACTGGAGTCGCCGAATGTAGTGAGTGCGGCTCAACGCTTCGATGTAAGCCGAGCGGTGGCAAGAACCGCAAGACGGCTCGGCTCTATTACTGCCACGAGTGTCGCAAGGTCGCTCGGAATGTCGAGCGCCTTGACGCCTATGTCGTGGGTCGAGTCCTACATCTACTCAACGACCCAAGGCTGATCGAGGAGCTGAGCAACGTCGCCAGCGATCCTGGCCTCGGAGCTGAGATCGCCTTGTTGCAACAGCGCAAGGCGGACGCGAAGGAGCATCTGGAGAATCTCGCTGACCATCCGACGCTCAGCGCCGACGTGATCGTGAGGGCGATGGAGTCCTTCGACAAGAGGATCGAGGAGCTTCGCGAGAGGATCGCCCGGACGGTTGAGGAGAGGGCGGTCATCCAGGCAGCGGGGTTCACGAAGGAGCAGTGGGATGACACGGCGATCGACGTGAAGTCGGTGGTCGTGAAGGCGTTGTTTCGCGTGATCGTCAAGCCGACGATGAAGCGCGGACCCGGCTTCGATGAGAGCGCTGTCCGCATGGAGAGACGGCGCTAAAGAAAGTTCTGGGTTGCCCTAAGTCAACCAACGGAATTGAAAGTTCCAGGTCAAATTGAATGGGCGATTTGGAAGCCTAGGAAATGTAGTTGACGACCGTCAACCAAACGTCGGCCTTCCGATAATGCCTAGATTGTTTCGCTCATGACGTAGGTGTTCGATGAACCTCATGAGCTTGATCCGAACCTCCCAGGATGCCTTCGAAGCAGGCTGGGCTGACGGTGAAGACGACGCTCCCCTAACTCAGGAAGAACGGGATCGTCTCGTCGTTCTCCTTGGATCTCGGAAGAGGGAGTCAAACGATGGAACTTGAGGTCGCCGCTGACCCGATGGGTCAGATGGAAGCGCTACAGATCACCGACGACATCAAGTCGGTGGCAACGTCGATCAACCACGACATGGAGAAACTGCTCCAGCTCCTCGATCAAGCTCAGGACGGGGAAGCGCATCTCGCGCTCGGCTACCGATCGTGGACCGCGTACCTGTCGGAGGAGTTCTCCGGGATGTGGTCCGGATGGGCGGACAGGAGCGCTCGCCAAGAGCTTGTGGTGGACCTGCGTCAGCGAGGGATGTCCACTCGGGCAATCGCACCGCTCGTCGGCGTCGGCAAGGACACGGTGCTTCGCGACATCACCGCCTCCGGGGCGACTGTCTCAGATGAGACAGTCGATGAACAGACTGTAGTCAGCCGTGACGGTTCGGTGAGGAAAGCCAAGGCGGAGCCGAAGTCGGAGCCCGTCATCGAGTCGGAGTCCAGCGACAAGCCGATCGTGAACGCGGCGAAGCCGATCCCCGACCTCGTAGAACTGGCCGACAAGTCCGCGAAGCCGAAGAGCACCTCGTGGTCCAAGCGGGTGAGTACAACCGGCGACAAGCTCTTCAGCCTCACGGTGGACGCTCAGGACCTCGTGAAGGATTCCAGGTTCGATCCAGAATCGCCTGAGGGCAAACAGCTTCGTGATTGTTTCCGGTACTCGGCGGTCGTTTATCGCGAGCTGTTGGAGGAGTCTAAATGAACGCCGACTTGACAAAGGCTCTACAATCTAATCGTCGGCTGGGCCGGGTAAACACACACTGCGAGAGTGAGAGTTTTCCTGCTGCCTTTCAAGAGCTGTCTAAAGCTCTGTCGATGTTCTTCGAAGAACAGCGTCAGGTTGTGGCGGGGCAAGGTGTCCTGAGATGACCGTGAAGATCCGCAAGGCGGCGAAGCCGATCTGCTCCCAGGACTACTGCGACGAGGACGCGATGGCGCGCGGGCTCTGTCGGAAGCACTACTACCGACTGTGGAGGCGGGGTCTTCTCAAGACCCGCCCGTACCACTGGCAGGACGGGTCTTGCTCGGAGCCAGAGTGCGACAAGCCGTCCTACGCGCGCGGACTCTGCCAGCCGCACTACAAGAGGCGCTGGTTTGTCGAGCGGGAGTCGAAATGACACAACAGAATCCGGAACCGAGGACCTTGGTGATGACGCTGGGAATCGAGCTGTTGCCGGGCGACAACGCCAACATGGTCGCCGAGTTGGTGACCAGGTGGACCGGCGTCGCAGCCAGTCAGTGAGGACGCCCTCCTGCCAGTCGTCCATCCGCAGCCCGTAGGCCGCTGACAGCTCACAGG
>DASQKI010000019.1:0-68598 GCA_035630615.1 Nocardioidaceae bacterium | reverse complement strand
CCGTCGGCCGCGATGATCTGGGTACGGCGCTCGTTGCCATACTTCTCGACGATCTCGCCGAGCTCGTCGCCGATGATCTGACGCTGTCGGGCCTCGTTGGCGAGGATGTCCTCGAGGTCGGCGATGATCGCCTCCAGCTCGGCCAGCCGGTCCATGATCTTCTGGCGCTCGAGCGCGGCCAGCCGGCGCAGCTGCATGTCGAGGATGGCCTGGGCCTGGATCTCGTCGATCTCCAGGAGGTCCATCAGGCCGGTGCGCGCCTCGTCGACGTCGGGCGAGCGGCGGATCAGCGCGATGACCTCGTCGAGCGCGTCGAGCGCCTTGACCAGACCGCGGTAGATGTGCGCCTGCTTCTCGGCCTCGCGGAGCCGGAAGCGGGTCCGACGCTGGATCACCTCGATCTGGTGCGCGATCCAGTGCGTCACGATCGCGTCGAGGCTCAGCGTGCGCGGCACGTCGTCGACCAGCGCCAGCATGTTGGCGGCGAAGTTGTCCTGCAGTTGGGTGTGCTTGTAGAGGTTGTTGAGCACGACCCGGGCGATCGCGTCCCGCTTGAGCACGACGACCAAGCGGCGGCCGGTGCGGCTCGACGAGTCGTCACGCACGTCGGCGATGCCCTGCACCTTGCCGGAGTCGGCGAGCTGGGCGATCTTGAGCGCCAGGTTGTCGGGGTTGACCTGGTAGGGAAGCTCCGTGATGACCAGGCAGGTGCGACCCTTCGAGTCCTCCTCGACGTCGACGACCGCCCGCATCGTGATCGAGCCGCGACCGGTGCGGTAGGCGTCCTCGATGCCCTTGGTGCCGACGATCAGACCCGACGTCGGGAAATCGGGGCCCTTGATCCGCTCGAGCAGTGCCTCCAGCAACTCCTCGCGGGCAGCGTCCGGGTGCTCCAGTGCCCACTGGACGCCGCCGGCCACCTCGCGGAGGTTGTGCGGCGGGATGTTGGTGGCCATGCCGACCGCGATCCCGGCCGAGCCGTTGATCAACAGGTTCGGGATCCGGCTAGGCAAGAGCACCGGCTCCTGGCTACGCCCGTCGTAGTTGGGCCGGAAGTCGACGGTGTCCTGCTCGATGTCGCGGACCATCTCCATGGCCAGCGGCGCCATCCGGCACTCGGTGTAGCGCATGGCCGCGGCGGGGTCGTTGCCCGGCGAGCCGAAGTTGCCCTGCCCATCGACGAGCGGCGCCCGCATCACCCACGGCTGGGCCAGCCGCACCAAGGTGTCGTAGAGCGCGGTGTCGCCATGCGGGTGGTATTGCCCCATGACATCGCCGACGATCCGGCTGCACTTGGAGAGGCCGCGATCCGGCCGGTAGCCGCCGTCGTACATCGCGTAGAGCACCCGTCGGTGCACCGGCTTGAGCCCGTCACGTACCTCCGGCAAGGCCCGACCCACGATCACGCTCATCGCGTAGTCGAGGTACGAGCGGCGCATCTCGTCTTGCAGCTCGACGAGCTCGATGCGGCCCGGTGTCGCCTCCTCGGGCGGGGTCTCAGTCACAGGGGGAATCCTTCGTGGTCGTACTGGGAAGACGTGCTGGTCACACCGATGGTTGGCTCACAGTCCTAGATGTCGAGGAACCTGACGTCCTTGGCGTTGCGCTGGATGAACGATCGGCGCTGCTCGACGTCCTCGCCCATGAGGATGCTGAACAGCTCGTCGGCGTGGGCGGCGTCCTCGAGCGACACCTGCAGGAGGTTGCGCGACTCCGGATCCATCGTGGTTTCCCACAGCTCGTGATCGTTCATCTCGCCGAGGCCCTTGTAGCGCTGGATGGCGCCGTCCTTGGGCAACCGGCGCGCGGCCTCCTTGCCCGCCGCCAACAGCTCGTCGCGCTCGCGGTCGGAGTAGGCCAGCTCGTGTTGGCTGTTGGACCACTTGATCTTGTAGAGCGGCGGCTGCGCCAGGTAGACGTGGCCGGTCTCGATCAGCGGCCGCATGAAGCGGAACAGCAAAGTCAGCAACAGAGTCGAGATGTGCTGGCCGTCGACGTCGGCGTCGGCCATCAGGATGATCTTGCCGTAGCGCAACTTGTCGCTGTCGAAGTCTTCGTGGATGCCGGTGCCGAGCGCCGAGATGATCGACTGCACCTCGGTGTTGGCCAGCACCTTGTCGATGCGAGCCTTCTCGACGTTGAGGATCTTGCCGCGAATCGGCAGGATCGCCTGCGTACGCGGGTCGCGGCCACCCTTGGCCGAACCGCCGGCGGAGTTGCCCTCGACGATGAAGATCTCGCACTCGTCGGGGTTGGTCGACTGGCAGTCGGCGAGCTTGCCGGGCAGGCCGCCACCGCCGAGCAGACCCTTGCGGCTGCGGGCCAGGTCGCGCGCCTTGCGAGCGGCGAGCCGCGCCGTGGCGGCGGCGATGCCCTTGCGCAGGACGAGCTTGCCCTCGGTCGGGTTCTTCTCGAACCACTCGCCGAGCTGCTCGTTGAGCGCCTTTTGGACGAACGACTTGGCCTCGGTGTTGCCGAGCTTGGTCTTGGTCTGCCCCTCGAACTGCGGCTCGGCGACCTTGACCGACACGATCGCCGTCAGGCCCTCGCGTACGTCGTCACCCGAGAGCCGGTCCTCGCGCTTTTTGATCAGCCCCCACTGCTCGCCCCACCAGTTGACCGTGCTCGTCAGCGCGGCGCGGAAGCCCTCTTCGTGGGTGCCGCCCTCATGCGTGTTGATCGCGTTGGCGAAGGTGTGCACCGACTCGCTGTAGGCGTTGGTCCACTGCAGTGCGACCTCGAGCGACATGCTGTCGCTCTCGTTGGTCGTCTCAAACGACACGATGCTGTTTTGCACCGGATCCTTCGACTTGTTGAGGTGCTCGACGTAGTCGACCAGGCCGCGTTGGTAGAGGAAGCGCTGCGTGAGTCCGGCTCCGTTGGTCCCGGGCTTGACGCTGTCGTCCCCGTCGGCCTCGAGAGGCGCCGTGCCGTCGGCGACGGCTTCGGCGATCTCCTCGGCCGCTGGCCGCTCGTCCTTGATGGTGATTTCGAGACCCTTGTTGAGGAACGCCATCTCACGCAGGCGGGACGTCAACGTCTCGAAGGAGTAGGTCGTCGACTCGAAGATGTCGGAGGACGCCCAGAACGTCACGGTCGTGCCGGTGTCGTCGCTCGGCTCGTGCCGCTCCAGTGGGCCCAGCGGGTCTCCGGAGGCGAATGACTGGGTCCAGCGGTAGCCGTCCCGCCTGATCTCGACGTCGAGCCGTGTGCTCAGCGCGTTGACGACCGAGACGCCGACGCCGTGCAGGCCGCCGGAGACCTTGTAGCCGCCACCGCCGAACTTGCCGCCGGCGTGCAACTGGGTGAGCGCCACGGTGACGGCCGGCATCTTTTCGACCGGATGCTCGTCGACCGGGATGCCGCGGCCGTTGTCGACGACGCGGACTCCGCCGTCGTCGAGCAGAGTGACCTCGATCCGGTCGCAGACTCCGGCCATCGCCTCGTCGACGGCGTTGTCCACGACCTCCTGGACGAGGTGGTGCAGGCCACGCTCTCCGGTCGACCCGATGTACATGCCGGGGCGCTTGCGTACCGCCTCGAGCCCCTCGAGAACCTGGATGGTGGATGCGTCATATGCGGCTTCGAGCCGTGCGACCGTCTCATCGGCGGCCGACGAAGTAGGTGCCGTCACGCGCGTGTGACCTCCGTATGTGCTCTGTGGCCACGCGGCCACGGTCCGGCCCCATCGGGGCTGGACACGACGAAGGATCGCCAGCGCTCCGGACCCGACGCGTAAGCGACGGCGGTACCGAGCGCGGGAACGATCCTCTCGACTCCATTGTAGCGGCTCTCAGGCGCTGTCATGGACACCAACGCCCTAGACCGGGGGTGGCGTCGACGCTGCGCCGCGTCGTGCTGTCCTCTCAGCGCACTGCACAGGCTTTCGCGGGCTTCGCGTGGGGTCCCCCTCGCGGCCCGACTGTCTCGAAACGCCCTGTGACCGTCTGCTCGCGCCGGTCACCCATAGGTGTCACGGGGACCGCGACCCCGGACGGTACGCCGGCCCCGACGCCACGACGGTGCCTGCGGGCCGAGCACCTGGATCCGGCGTACGGTGCCGTCGCCGAGCTCGGTGTTGAGCCGGCGTACGACGTCGGAGGCGAGCAGCCGCATCTGGGTGGCCCAGCTTGTCGAGTCGGCCCGGACGGTCAGCTCGTCATCGGCGTACCGCTCCGGTTTGCAGTGCTGGGCGACCTCCGGGCCGACGATCTGGTCCCACCGGCCGAACACAGCATGGACGGCCAGGTCGGTTTGCCAGCCGTGCTCGGCGACGAGGCGATCCATCGCCGCGTCGAGGGTCTGCGGGTCGCGATCGTCGGGGTAGGCGCCGGACGCCTGGGCATCGCGGCGCTTCGGCTTGCGGCGACCGGTGAACCGGCGCGGACGGCGCTTGCGGTAACCGCCGGCGACCGAGCGGGCGAGGTCGAGCCCGCTCGGGTCGTGTTCAGGCTCGGTCGGCTCGGGCGAGGAGCCACTCGGGTCCGGCTCAGACTCGTCCGACCTAGACACGGGTGACCACGCCCTCCGCGACGTCGTAGCGTGTCCCTTCCAGCACCACAGGTACATCTTGCGGCACTGGAGCCGTCACGAGGAACTGTTCGGCGCCGCCGACCAGATCCGCGAGGTGGTCGCGACGATCCTTGTCGAGCTCGGCGAAGACGTCGTCGAGGATCAGGATCGGGTCGTCGCCGTCGGACCGGAGCAGGTCGTAGGCGGCGATCCGCAACGCAAGCGCCAGCGACCATGACTCGCCGTGGCTGGCGTACCCCCTCGCGGGCAGGTCGCCGATCGACAGCACGAGATCGTCGCGGTGCGGGCCGACCAGGCTGATGCCGCGCTCCAGCTCGTCGCCGCGTCGGGCCGTGATCGCCGCGAGCAGCGCCGCCGCCAAGACCTCGCGGTCGGGAGCGCCCGATGGCAGCTCGAACGACGACTTGTACGTCATGCCGACCTCGACCCGGACGCCGTTCGCCGCGGCGATCTTGCCGTAGCCGCTGCCGACGTAGGGCCGCAGCGCCTCGACCAGTTCGAGCCGACCGGCGAGCAGCGCCGCGCCCGCCTGGGCGAGATGCTCGTCCCACACCTCGAGCGTCGCGAGCGATCCGACACCCTCGCCCCTGCGATGGCCAGCACCGGCGGTCTTCAACAGAGAGTTGCGCTGCTTGAGCACTCGGTCGTAGTCGGCCCGGACGCCGGCGAGCCGTGGCGTACGAGTGACGAGCAGCGTGTCGAGGAACCGGCGCCGCTCCGACGGGTCGCCCTTGATCAACGCGAGGTCCTCCGGCGAAAACACCACGGTGCGGAGCAGCCCGACCAGCTCACGGGCCCGGGGGAGCGGGGACTTGTTGACCCGGGCGCGGTTGGATCCGCCAGGCACGATCTCGACCTCGAGCAGGGCGCTTCGGCCGTCGCGGTGTACGTCGGCCCGGATCACCGCACGGTTGGCGCCGGCGCGTACGAGGGGCGCATCGCTCGCGACCCGGTGCGATCCGAGCGTCGAGAGGTAGTCGATCGCCTCGACGAGGTTGGTCTTGCCCTGTCCGTTGGGTCCGACGAAGACGTTGCCGCCCGGCTCGAGCGCGAGATCAAGCTGTTCGTAGGAGCGAAAGTCGTGGATCGACAGGTGCGCGACGTACACCGGCTCACCCAGGGCTGGGGTCGGACGGCTCCGACTTGACCGGGTGGCCGCCGAACTGCTGACGCATCGCCGCGATCGCCTTCATCGCTGGCGACTCCTCCTGCCGCGAAGCGAACCGGGCGAACAACGATGCAGCGATGGCGTTCATCGGGACGGCGTTGTCGATCGCCGCCTCGACGGTCCATCGGCCCTCACCGGAGTCATCGGCGTAGCCGGCGATCTTGGACAGCCCCACGTCGGCCCGCAGTGCGTCAACCAGCAGATCGAGCAGCCACGACCGGATCACCGTGCCCTCGCGCCATGACGCCATCACCTCGGCGACGTTGTCGACCGTGTCGGCCGCTTCGAGAAGCTCGTAGCCCTCCGCGTACGCCTGCATCACGGCGTACTCGATGCCGTTGTGCACCATCTTGGCGAAGTGGCCGGCGCCGACTCCGCCCGCGTGCACGAACCCCCCGTCGCCCGGCGGCCGGAGCGTGTCGAACAGCGGCTGCGCCAGGGCGACCTGCTCGGCCGCGCCGCCGCACATCAGGCCGTAGCCGTTGTCGAGACCCCACACGCCACCGGACACTCCACAGTCGACGAACCCGATGCGATGCTCGGCCAGATCCGCGGCGTGCCGCTGGTCGTCGGTCCATCGTGAGTTGCCGCCGTCGATGATGAGGTCGCCGTCGCCGAGGAGCGTGGCGAGCTCCGCGATCGTGTCGTGCGTCGGCCCGCCGGCCGGCACCATCACCCACACGACCCGCGGGCTCGGCAGAGCCTCGACGAGCTCGCTCAAGGACCCGACGTCGCTGACCTCCGGGTCGCGGTCGTACCCCGTCACCTCGTGACCGCCGCGACGCAGCCGCTCGCGCATGTTGCCGCCCATTCGGCCGAGACCGACGAGACCGATGTGCATGCAGCGGCTCCCTTCCATTGGACTGCGTGTCCGACCCGCAGTCGCCGCTCACCCTTGCAGGCGCAACGGCATCAGCAGATAACGGAAGTTGAGGTCAGGCTCGGCACCGGCCTCGTCGGCGCCGGCCATTGCCGCCGGTCGGGTCGCCTGGGTGAAGGCCATGTGGACGGTCGGCGCCGAGATGACGCTGAGGCCGTCGAGCAGGTATTGGTGGTTGAAGCCGATCGAGATGTCCGGACCGTCGATCTGCGCTGGCACCGACTCCGACGCCTGTGCCTCGTCGCTGCTGCCCGCCTCCAACAGGATCTGCTGGTCGGAGTACGTCAGGCGCACCGGTGTATTGCGCTCGGCCACCAGCGAGACCCGCTTGACCGACTCGAGCAGGGCCGCGGTGTCGACCCAGGCGGTGGTGGGCGACTCCGCAGCGAACAGCTGCCGGATCCGGGGGAACTCGCCGTCGAGCAGCCGCGTGGTCGTGCGCCGGGTGCCGTTGCCGACGACACCCTCGAACCCGATGACGCCATCGCCGCCGTCGGTCGTCGACAGTGCGATCGTCACGTCAGTGCCGGGCACCAGAGCCTTCGCGGTCTCGGCAAGAACCTTGGCGGGCACCAGCGCCTGGCCGGAGACATCGCTCGTTCCGGGGTACCACTCGACCTCGCGCAGGCTGGCCCGGAATCGGTCGGTGGCGAGCAGCGTGATCGTGCTGCCTTCGATCTCCATCCGAACGCCGGTCAGCAGCGGCAGCATGTCGTCGCGTCCGGCCGCCGACACCGCCTGGAGCACGGCGTCGCTGAACTGGTCTGAGCTGACGTTGCCGGTCGAGGTCGGCATCGCCGGCAGCGACGGGTAGTCCTCGACCGGCATTGTCTGCATGCTGAACCGTGCGCTTCCGCAGGCCAACGAGGCGCGCGGCCCGTCGAGGGCGACGTCGATCGGTTTGTCGGGAAGGCTTCGGCAGATGTCGGCAAGCAGTCGGCCGGACACCAAGGCCTTGCCCTCGTCAGCCACGTCAGCGGTCAGGGTGGCTTGCGTCGAGGTCTCGTAGTCAAACCCCGACAGCGACAGTCCGTCGGCGTCGGCCTCGATCATCAGTCCCGCCAGCACCGGAACGCTCGGGCGATTGGGCAGGCTGCGTGCGGTCCACGCGACGGCATCGGCGAACACGTCACGTTCGATGCGGAACTTCACGAGATACAGCCTCCAGAGGAAAAACGTGCTGGCCATGGTGGCACGACGTACCCACGATCGCGGGAGGAGCCCACAGATCTCGTGCCGCCCAGCCTGGCTAAATCCTGCCACGAGGCAGTCCGAGGAGACAGAGTGGTGGCTGGGCCGATCCGGTCGGTGCTGGCGGAGCACCTGAGATATCCCCAGACCGTCGGGCGGGTTGGGTTTGTGGGCGAAGGAGTAGGTAGATCTCTCGTCATCGTCATCACACCTGTGCAAACTGTGGATAACCTCCGTTTGCCCAGGTCAGAAGGCGGATGGCCTATGGATAGACTGTGGATGTCGGCGTGGGTACGTTGGTGATAAGTCCACCGCTCATGGGTCGTCCACCTAGTTGTCGCGCGTCGTTCACATGTCGTCCCGAGGCCACTGCGCTCTGTCAACACCTTCGTCCCCAGACTGTGCACTGCCGGATCGTCCGGACGAGCTAGGTCTGGCGGGCCTGCTGCTTGATCCGGTTGGTCAGTTCGGTGACTTGGTTGAAGACGCTGCGGCGCTCGGCCATCAGCTGCCGGATCTTGCGGTCGGCGTGCATGACGGTGGTGTGGTCGCGGCCGCCGAACTGTTGTCCGATCTTGGGCAGCGAGAGGTCGGTGAGCTCGCGGCACAGGTACATCGCGATCTGGCGGGCCGTCACGAGCACGCGGCTGCGGCTCGATCCGCAGAGGTCGTCGATCGTGAGGCCGAAGTAGGCCGCGGTTTGGGCGATGATGAGCGCCGAGGTGATCTCAGGCTCGCCGCCCTCGGGCAGCAGGTCCTTCAACACGATCTCGGCGAGCGTCAGGTCGACCGGCTGCCGGTTGAGGCTGGCGAACGCGGTCGCGCGAATGAGTGCGCCTTCGAGTTCGCGGATGTTGGTGTGGATCTTGCTCGCGATGAACTCGAGGACGTCCGGCGGCGCGGTCAGCTTCTCGGTCGCGGCCTTCTTGCGCAGGATGGCGATCCGGGTCTCGAGGTCGGGCGGCTGTACGTCGGTGATGAGGCCCCATTCGAACCGGTTGCGCAGCCGATCCTCCAGCGCCTCGAGGCGTTTGGGTGGCCGGTCCGAGGTGATCACCAGCTGCTTGTTGGCGTTGTGCAGCGTGTTGAAGGTGTGGAAGAACTCCTCCTGCGTCTGGATCTTGCCTTCCAAGAACTGGATGTCGTCGATCAGGAGGACGTCGACGTCGCGATACTGCCGCTGGAACGACGCGGCCCGGTCGTCACGGATCGCGTTGATGAAGTCGTTGGTGAACTCTTCGCTCGATACGTAGCGGACCCGCGCTCCGCTGTAGAGGCTGCGTACGTAGTGACCGATCGCGTGCAGCAGGTGGGTCTTGCCGAGTCCGGAGTCGCCATAGATGAGGAGTGGGTTGTAGGCCTTGCCCGGCGCCTCGGCGACAGCGACCGCCGCGGCATGGGCGAAGCGGTTGGACGAGCCGATGACGAACGTCTCGAAGACGTACTTCGGATTGAGTCGGGCCTCGGTGACGCTCGGCGCCGGTTTGGTCGCACCTCCGGCGACCGGGTCGTCGACCGGCGAGAGGGGCGAGGTCCGGTGGTCGCCGACGCCCTCGGCGGAGATGGGCTCGGGCATCGGCGGTGCTGCCGTCGGATCCAACTCACGCGCGCTCTGTTGATTTATCGACAATTCGTCGGTACCGACGGCCGATGGATGGTTCGGGGCAACAACCTCCAGGTCCGGGTCGACCGTGACGGCCAGTCGGACCTCTCGTCCGAGCGCGGAGCTCAGCGACTCCTCCAGTCGCGGCCGAAGGCGGGTCTCGAGTTGCCCCCGCGTGAAGTCGTCCTTGACCGCGACGATGACGGTGTTGCCGTGCAGCGTGACCGGCTGGGAAGCACTGATCCAGGCCCGCTGGTTGGAGGGGAGATCGTTGATAAGGGCTTGCCAAGAGCTGGCGAGTTCGTCGGTATTCACGCTGGCCTCGGCTCCGCCGCTCTGGTCGACCCCCGTGGTCTGATCGGTCACCGTTGGACCTCCCCGTCTGGTGTCATCACCCGTACTTCGTCACGATTCGACGGGGCAAGGACGATTGTCCGCGTCCCGAGATGCGATGAATCCACGAAGCTTCCACATCGTTGTCCACAAGGTGTGTACGGCATGCCGCGCACGAGCCTGTGGAAAACCAAGCTGATCGCGGGACGGTAACAACCTTCTGGGGCCGTCTTCAAGCGGTTGTCCACAGGCTCGGGGTCTCTCTGACCAGTCGGCGGACGAACCTCGGTTGACCGGCCCCTCAGGAGGGCCGTATCGTTTCACGGTCGGACTGCGTTCGACGGCTGTGTTGTGCCCGCGCCTGGTCAGCCAGGTGCCCCTTCGGGTGACGTGTCGTCGTGGCGGCCACCCCACGTGCACAACGATCTTGATCTGGAGCTGTCCCAAGTGAGCAAGCGTACGTTTCAGCCCAACAACCGGCGTCGGAGCAAAACGCACGGTTTCCGTCTGCGCATGCGTACGCGAGCGGGCCGTGCGGTGCTGTCGAGCCGGCGGCGGAAGGGTCGCCAGCGCCTGGCCGCCTGAGCCCGGCGGAAGCCGCCGCCGTGTTACCCGCCGCAGCCCGCATGCGGTCGAGCGAGGAGTTCACCGCCGTGGTTCGGTTCGGTCGGCGAGCCGGCTGCCCGACGCTGGTGGTGCATGCCCTCGCGGTGTCGCCTGAGGTGGCGAGTGCGTCGGCGCGTGTGGGTCTGATCGTCGGCCGCGCGGTTGGCGGCGCAGTGGCCCGCAACCGGACCCGTCGGCAGCTGCGGCACCTCATGCGTGACCGACTGCGCTCGCTGCCGACCTCGTGCCGCGTGGTTATCCGTGCTCTCCGGCCGGCTGGCGGTTCGTCGAGCGCAACCCTCGCGAGCGACCTCGATCGGTGCCTGGCTCGGGTGTTGGGTGCGGCGCGATGAAGTACGTCCTCATCGGCTTGCTCAAGGCCTATCGCGCGGTGATCAGCCCGCTCTACGGCGATGTGTGCCGCTATTACCCGTCGTGCTCGGCGTACGCGTTGGAGGCCGTGACGACTCACGGTGCGGTGCGGGGTAGCGTCCTCACCGTACGACGGTTGGTCCGATGCCATCCCTGGGCCGCCGGTGGACTGGATCCCGTCCCGCCCGTTCGTACGTCCTCCGCTAAGGCGCCCGCGCCCGCGCACCAAGGAAGGCCATGATCGACTTCTTCACCTCCATCGGTACGGCGATCATCACGCCGCTGTACTACGCCACGTCGGCGATCCTCATGGCTTGGCATTGGGTCTTCGACCTGGTGCTGCCCTACGACTCGGGCTGGACGTGGGCGCTGGCGATCATCGGCCTCACCGCAACGATCCGAGCCATGCTGATCCCGCTGTTCGTGCGGCAGATCAAGGCAAGCCGCAACATGCAGCTATTGCAGCCGAAGGTCAAGGAGCTGCAAAAGAAGTACGGCCACGACCGGCAGCGTCTCTCCCAGGAGACGATGAAGCTCTACCAAGAGTCCGGGACCAATCCGTTCGCCTCCTGCATGCCTCTGATCCTGCAGGCGCCGGTCTTTTTCGCTCTCTTCCGACTGCTCGACAACGCGGCCCACGAGCGAGCGAAGGGTCTGCTGACCCAGGAGCAGGCCAATTCCCTTTCCCAGGCGACGATCTTCGGAGCCAGGATTGCCGACCGATTCATCGACTACTGGCAGGGCGACGCGTCTTGGCACGTGGGGCTCGTCACCATCATCTTGGTCCTGTCGATGACCGCGACCACGTTCACCACACAGCGCCAGCTGATGCGCAAGAACATGCCGGAGACGGCACTGTCCGGGCCGTACGCCCAGCAGCAGAAGATGTTGCTCTACGTGTTGCCGGTCGTCTTCGCGGTCGGCGGTATCGCGTTCCCGATCGGCGTGCTGCTCTACTGGACGACCTCGAACCTGTGGACCATGGGCCAGCAGTTCTACGTGATCCGCAACAACCCCGCACCTGGCACGCCGGCGTTCAAGGCGAAGCAGGATCGGGATCGTCGCCATGGCCGCGACGTGGCTGAGGATCCGCTCGAAGCGGCCCTGAACCCGAAGGCGCCGACCAAGAGCAAGTCCGGCAAGAACAAGTCCGGCAAGGGCAAGTCGAGCTCGGGCTCGGGCTCGGGATCAGGGTCGAATTCTGCCCCGCAGTCGAAGCCACGCCAGCAGCCGAAGCGCCAGTCACGTTCGCAGCGCAAGGGCGGGGGAAAGAAGCCACCCCGCGGTTGACGGGATCGCACGGCCGCGAAGCTATCGAGGAGAACGGGATGACCGAAGCAACGTCGGAGACCGACGAGGCAGTGGAACGCGACGAGGCCGACCTGACCTCGGAGCCGGAGTCGACGTCCGGACGCGTCGACGAGCTCGAGCGCGAGGGCGACATCGCCGCCGACTTTCTCGAGGACCTCCTCGACATCGCCGATCTGGATGGCGATATCGATATGGATGTCGAAGGTGATCGTGCCTCCGTGTCAGTCGTCGGCGGTGACCTCAAGTCTTTGGTGGGTCGCGACGGCGAAGTCCTCGAGGCTCTTCAAGAGCTCACTCGCTTGGCCGTCTACCGCGAGACGGGTCAGCGCAGCCGTCTGATGCTCGACGTCGCGGGACATCGCGCGGCACGGCGCGAGGAGCTAGTCGCCGTGGCGCAGCGGACCATCGCGGAGGTCAAGGTGTCGGGTGAGCCCGCTCGCCTCGACCCGATGAACCCGTTCGAGCGCAAGGTCGTCCACGACGCGGTTGCCGAGGCCGGGTTGCGAAGCGAGTCCGAGGGTGAGGAGCCGAACCGACAGGTGGTCATCCACCTCTCGTGACGCCGGCCGTTTCACGTGAAACGCCGCCCGAACCGTCATCGGTCGACGAGGTGTTTGGCGGGGCAGCCGAGGCCGCGCGTCGGTTCGCGGCCCTTCTCGCTTCGGACGGAGTGGAGCGGGGCGTGATCGGTCCGCGGGAGGTTGGGCGGCTGTGGGAGCGTCATCTCCTGAACTGCGCAGTCGTCACCCCGCTGTTGCCCGAACATGCCGGCGTGGCCGACATCGGCAGCGGCGCCGGTCTGCCCGGCCTCGTGTGGGCGCTCGCTCGTTCGGATCTGGCCATCACCTTGGTCGAGCCGATGCTGCGACGAGTTCGCTTTCTCGAGGAGGCGATCGGGCATCTCGAACTCTCCAACGTCGACATCGTCCGAGCGCGCGCCGAGGAGTTGCACGGCGATCGAGCCTTCGACGTCGTCACCGCACGCGCGGTCGCGCCGCTGTCCCGTCTCGCGTCGTGGTGCCTGCCGTTGGTTCGGCCCGGCGGGATGATGGTGGCGTTCAAGGGCGCGTCGGCTGCCGACGAGCTCGCCGACGCGTCATCCACAATTTCCCGACTCGCCGGCTCTCCTGGCAAGCTGGCGACCTACGGTAGAGGCGTCCTCGATACACCCACGCGTGTCGTCATCGTCGCGAAGGCGCCAGAGACCGGACGGGCATAAGGAGCATCCGTGAATGATGTCCCGGTCATCTCCGGGTTAGGTTGGCCCTTGGCGGCTAATCGGTGGGCGAAGGATCGGTCGCCGGACGATCAGAGGGTCGACAAGGCACCGTCCACGCGGGTCGTTGCCGGGTTGGGATGGCCACGCGGTCGATCATGTGAGGAGCACGGTGTTTCACGTGAAACAGAGTCTCGGGCCGCATCGAGCGACCGCGCCACAGGACGAGGATGACCGAATGATCGAGACGGCGAACCCGCGGACCGACCAGCACGAGACCCCGTCTGAGACGGAGCATGGCTTCGGCCCAGCCCCAGCACCCGGAACGGCTCGCTACCCGAAGGTGACGGGCTACGACCTGATGGCCGGCGACGCGTCGACGCCGCTGGCCTTGGAGGTCACCGAGCATGTACGCGCGCTCGATCGCAGCCGCGAGGTGAAGGAGCTGCCGCGACCGGATCGGACCCGCGTCATGGTGGTCGCCAACCAGAAGGGCGGGGTCGGCAAGACCACCACGACGGTGAATGTGGCGGCGGCACTGGCCCAGCACGGTCTGCGGGTGCTGGTGATCGACCTGGATCCGCAGGGCAATGCGTCGACGGCTCTGCGGATCGATCACCTGGAAGGAACGCCCGGGATCTACGACGCGCTGGTCGAGGGCCGACGACTCGGCTCGCTCATCCAGCCCTGCCCCGATGTCGATGGCCTGGAGGTCGTGCCGGCGACGATCGACCTCGCGGGCGCCGAGATCGAACTCGTCTCGCTGGTGGCGCGAGAGACACGGCTGCGCCGCTCGATCAACGAGTACCTCGACGAGTTCGAGGACGAGTCGGAGCGGGTCGACTACATCCTGATCGACTGCCCGCCGTCGCTGGGCCTGCTGACGGTCAACGCACTCGTCGCCGGCCGCGAGATGCTGATCCCGATCCAGTGCGAGTACTACGCCCTCGAAGGGCTCGGGCAGCTCCTCCGCAACGTCGAGCTCATCCAGTCGCATCTCAACCCCGAGCTCGATATCTCCACGATCATGCTCACGATGCACGACGCTCGCACCCGACTGTCAGCCGGCGTCGCGGACGAGGTACGGGCCCACTTCGGCGACAAGGTGCTCCACACCGCCGTACCGCGGTCGGTACGCATCTCGGAGGCGCCGAGCTATCAGCAGACGGTCATGACCTACGACCCGACCTCACCCGGCGCCCTCTCCTATCTCGAGGCGGCCCGAGAGTTGGCGAGTCGCCTCGTCACGACGAACTCCAGCGTCGCCACGCACTCCTCGGGCGGCGACGAAACCGCGGAGGACGCGTGATCGCACGAGACGAACGTGGCGCGAGGCCGGACCACTCCCGGTCGTGGCGGAAACTGTCGACGGCAGGGCGCCCGATCGCGTCGCTGCCACCTGAGAGCGAGGAGCGCGTGTGACGACGACACGTCGAGGGTTAGGTCGCGGCCTAGGTGCCTTGATTCCAACGAGCACCGCACCGGCGTCCGACGTGCCCGAGGTGACTCTGCGCGACACCACCCAGGCCGACGCCGGCGGGCTCACCCCCGTCGCGGGTGCCAGCTACGTCGAGATCGCGACCAACCGGATCAGCCCCAACCCTCGACAACCGCGGCAAGTCTTCGACGAAGAGGCGATGGCGGAGCTGGTCGCATCCATCCGCGAGGTCGGTCTCCTCCAACCTGTCGTCGTCCGATCGGTGGGGGACGACAACTACGAGCTGGTGATGGGAGAGCGGCGCTGGCGGGCCGTCCAGCAGGCGGGTCTGTCGACAATCCCCGCGATCCTGCGAGACACCGGCGAGCAGGATCTCCTGCGCGACGCACTCCTCGAAAACCTTCACCGCTCGCAGCTCAACCCGCTGGAGGAGGCCGCGGCATACGGGCAGTTGCTCGAGGACTTCTCTTGCACCCAGGAGGAGCTGTCGAAGCGGCTCGGTCGCTCGCGCCCACAGATCTCTAACACGCTTCGACTGCTGCGGCTCCCCGGTGCCGTCCAACGGCGAGTTGCGGCCGGTCTGCTGAGTGCCGGCCACGCCCGAGCCCTGCTGGCGATGTCCGATCCGACGGAGCAGGAAGTGCTCTCGCGTCGGATCGTTGCCGAAGGGCTCTCGGTGCGGGCGGTCGAGGAGATCGTCGCCGTCGGCACCGGCGGGCACCCGAAGCCGCGAGCCCGCCGACGCCAGAGCGGCTCGGTCGTCGCGCCCCGGTTGGCCGACCTAGCCCACCGTCTGTCGGATCGCTTCGACACCCGCGTCCGGGTCGATCTCGGCAAGCGGAAGGGCAAGATCGTCGTCGAGTACGCCTCGGTCGACGATCTCGAGCGCATCGTCGCGATCATGGATCCGAAGGCAGCGAGCGACCAGACGCCAAGCCGACAAACTGATAAGTCGACAAATCGATGTGGCTGACAAAACCGCGCTCTGACCTGCGACGATGCCGGCCTAGCCGCGAGCGATGGCCCGCCGGACGAGCCCACCGCAGACCTCGCCGAGACTCGTGCCATCGGCCTCGACCGCTAGGGGCACGAGCGACGTCTCGGTCATTCCCGGCGACACATTGACCTCGAGGAACCACACCGTGCCGTCGTCATCGATGATCAGGTCAGACCGCGACAAGTCCCGCAGCCCAAGCGCTCGATGCGCCTCGATCGCCGCGTCCGCGCACGCCTTCGAGAGGGGCTGTGGGAGTCCGGCCGGTACGACGAACTCGGTCGCGCCCGCCGTATAGCGCGCGCTGTAGTCGTACACGCCACCGTCCGGTCGGATCTCGACTGCCGGCAGGGCACGCGGCCCGCTGTCGTCGTCGACCACGGCGACCGCGACCTCGGTGCCTTCGACGAACCGTTCGACCAGGGCGACCGGGCCGTACGCGAAGCAGCCAACCATCGCGCTCGGCAGGTCTTCGCGTCGATGCACCACCTGGACGCCGAGAGCAGAGCCGCCGCGGGTCGGCTTGACCACGATCGGCAACCCGAGCCGCTCGACCACGGCATCCATCACCGAAGCGGCGCCCAGCTCACGAAAGGTCTCGGCCGGCAGCGCCATCGCATCCGGGGTCGACACCTTGACGGCGGCGACCACCGACTTGGCGACGGCCTTGTCAAACGCCAGCCGGCATGCCGCCGCCGAGGAGCCGACGTGCGGCACGTCCAGCAGGGCCAAGACCTCTTGCAGGGCGCCGTCCTCGCCGTCTTCGCCGTGCAGCAGCGGCACGACGCAAGCGGGCGGATCGGCTTGCAGGCTTGGCACCAAATGCATGTCCGCGTCGCGCTGGTCGACCTCGAAACCGGCCTGCCGCAGGGCCTCCGACACACGACGCCCCGATCGCAGCGACACGTCGCGCTCGTGGGCCAAACCTCCGGCGAGCACGACGACTCGCTCGTTCGACTCGCTCATCTGGCCTCCTCTTCGGCTCAGGACAGGTCGGTGTTGGGGCCTTCGTAGCCGCGTGGCTCGCGCGGCAGCGCCGCACCGAATGTCTCCCGCAGCTCCAACTCCGCCTGGATGACTCCAGCGAGCCGGCGGACCCCCTCCCGGATCCGCTCCGGACTCGGATGGCAATAGGACAGTCGCATGCAACGGCTGCCGAAGCCGTCGGCATAGAACGCCGTCCCGGGCACGTAGGCGACACGTTCCGTGACCGCCCGGGGCAGCATCGCCTTGGCGTCGAGCCCCTCCGGCAGGGTCAGCCAGACGTAGAAGCCGCCGTCAGGCCTGGTCCACGTCGCGCTCGACGGCAGCTGGTCGGCGAGCGCGTCGAGCATGGCGTCGCGGCGCTCCCGATAGGTCTCCTGGAACTGCTTGATCTGCCCCTGCCAGTCGTGGGTCGCGAGATAGCTCGACACGGCCAGCTGCGAAAACGTCGGCGGACAGAGGGTCGCCGACTCTTGCGCGAGGACGAGCTTCTCCCGTACGGCATGTGGTGCCAGCGCCCAGCCCACCCGAAAGCCGGGAGCGAACGTCTTCGAAAACGAACCCAGATAGACGACCCGGTCAGCCTCGTCGGCGCGCAACGCACGGTCGGGGTCGCGCCCGAAGCCGAGCAAGCCATATGGATTGTCCTCGAGGATCAGCAGATCGGCCTCGGCGCAGATGTCGAGGATCTCGGGCCGACGTGCGCTCGACAGCGTGACGCCCGCGGGATTGTGATAGTTCGGAATCGTGTAGACAAACTTGATCGACTTGCCAGCCGCACGGACCGCCGCGATCGCCTGCCGCAGCGCCTCGGGTACGAGCCCGTCGTCGTCCATCTCGACATGCACGACTTCGCACTCGTACGCGCGAAAGACCCCGAGGGCGCCGACGTAGCTGGGTGCCTCGCACAGCACGACATCGCCTGGGTCGCAAAACACCCGGGTCACGAGGTCGACGGCCTGCTGACTCCCGACGGTGACGACGACGTCGTCCGGATGGGCGTCGATGCCCTCGGGCCGCATCACCTGACAGATCTGTGCCCGCAGCGTCGAATCGCCCTGGCCACCGCCGTACTGCATCGCCTCGGTGCCGCGGTCGAGCACGAGCTCGTGCAGTGTCGATCCGACGATGTCGAGGGGAAGTCCCGAGATGTTGGGCATGCCGCCGGCGAGTGAAACGACCTCGGGACGACTCGCGACCGAAAACAGCGCGCGGATCTCGGAGGCCGACATGCCCTTCGTGCGGGCGGCGTAGCGGTCGACGTACGCGTCGAGCCGGGTCGGCCGGCCAACGGGCACGGGCGCACGCCCGGAGGAGTCGCCGGGCTGCGCGGGACGGTCGCCGGAGGGCATCAGGGCCTACGATGCCGCATCGACCCGGTGTCGCGCCGCCCGGCTCCCGGTGATGAGACGAGACCCACGGCCCGCCGACCGAGCGCCGAGCGGCGCAACGTCGTCGCGCAACGCCCGAATTGTCGACGACCGTGCGCCACTCGACGGCTAGACGACCCGCGGTCGGCTGAAGTCGGAGTTGTCGATCACGACGTCCACTAAGCGACGCGGGTCGACCTGCGCGATGTAGGCCCGCTCGGCCGGCCCGTAGCGGTCGCGGTGTACGGCTTCGGCCTCGGACCCCGCCCAGTCGGTGTCGCGCGCGGCACCGCGGCGAATCGACAGAGCCGGCGAGATGTCGAGCCAGATCCGGAAGTCCCAATAGGCGTTGATAGCCGGGCGGAAGGCGAATACGCCGTCGACGATCAGGACCGCGTCGGACGGCGCCTGCGTGATGACGGCGCTGTGATCGATTTGGGTCAGCGGATCGACGCAGCAGAGGGCGACGTCCCCGGAGCCGTCGTCGCCGGATGGCTCGAGCAGCAATCGACGGACCGCGTCGTAGTCGAAGGCATTGCGGTAGTAGCCGGGCCCGGAATCCCGGTCGTAGAGATGACGCTCCCGCCACGGGCGTTTGAAGTCGTCAAGGCTGGAACGCAAGACAGGACGACCGGCGGCGCTGATGTGGTCGGCGAGCTCATGACCGAAGCTCGTCTTGCCGGCGGCGGTGTACCCGTCGATTCCTACGCGGAGCCGACCTGCGCCGCGTCCCAGAATGCGCGCGGCGACGGACTCGACCAGAGCGGATCGCTCAGTCGAGGCCGTCGCCGGAGTCGGCTGCTGCCAGGTGGAGACGGACCGGTGCACCGGCGCGGAGCCGGTGCGGTCGGTCATGGACGGGTCAGGCGATGAACTCTTCGAGGTCGCTGAGCAGCGCGGCCTTCGGCTTCGCCCCAACGATCGACTTGACGACCTCGCCGCCCTGGTAGACGTTCATCGTCGGGATGCCGGTCACCCGGTATTGGGCTGGGGTCTGCGGGTTCTCGTCGACGTTCATCTTGACGAGGGTGAGCTTGTCAGGGTGCTCGTTGGCGATCTCTTCGAGGATCGGGGAGACCTGTCGGCACGGCCCACACCACTCGGCCCAAAAGTCCACCAGGACGGGCTTTTCAGAACTCAGCACGGTCTGAGCGAAGTTGGCGTCGGTGACGGCCTGGATGTCTGCCACGGGTACTCCTTGAGTCAGTTGGTACGGCGCCGCATTCCCATCGCCGTATCAGGGATAACAATGCCGCACCCGTCGGACATTCCGTTGTGGCGTGTGACGGGTGTCGCTCGTCAGGCGACCGTCGCCGCGACGGCCGCGTGCTCGCGGTCGGCCAAGAACCGCTCGGCGTCGAGCGCGGCGGAGCAGCCGGTCCCCGCGGCGGTCACCGCCTGCCGGTAGGTGTGGTCGACGAGGTCGCCGGCGGCGAAGACACCGGGCAGGTTGGTTCGCGTCGACGTGCCGTCGACCAGCGCGTATCCCTCGTCGTCAAGCTGGACCTGGTCCTTGATCAGCTCCGAGCGCGGGTCGTGCCCGATCGCGATGAAGAGCCCGCTCACCGGCAGCTCGCGGGTCTCGCCGGACTCGGTGTCGGCCAGCGTGACGCTCTCGAGAGTGTCGCCGCCGTTGATCGCGGTGACCTGACTGTTCCAGGCGAACTGGATCTTGTCGTTGGCGAACGCCCGGTCCTGCATGATCTTGCTGGCCCTCAGCTCGTCGCGTCGGTGCACCACCGTGACCGACTTGGCAAACCGAGTGAGGAACGTCGCCTCCTCCATCGCCGAGTCGCCGCCGCCGACGACCACGATGTCTTGGTCGCGGAAGAAGAAGCCGTCACAGGTCGCACACCAGCTGACGCCGTGGCCGGACAGCCGGTCTTCGTCGGGGAGATCGAGCTTCCGGTAGCCCGACCCCATCGCGAGGATGACGGCGTACGCCCGGTGCTCGGTGCCGTCGGCGGTCCGCACGATCTTGATCTCGTCGGCCAGGTCGACGGATGTGACGTCATCGGGGACGAGCTCGGCGCCGAATCGCTCGGCCTGGGCGCGGAAGTGATCCATGAGCGCCGGGCCCATGACCCCATCCGGGAAGCCGGGGTAGTTTTCGACGTCGGTCGTGGTCATAAGGGCGCCACCAGCGGTCACGGAGCCCTCGAAGACGAGCGGCTCCAGGTTGGCCCGCGCGGCGTAGAGCGCGGCCGTGTAGCCGGCCGGTCCGGAGCCGATGACGATGACGTTGCGTACGTCCTGCGACACGGTGAGGTGTCCCCTTCCACTGTCTGGGAGCCGGCCACCAGTGTGGTCGTCTCCGCGACTCGTTCAACGCATCGTACGGGCCGCCGATTCCCCGCTCGTGCACGCTCCACAACCCGGTACCGAGCGCATCTTTCGTTCCATTTGCGTAACTGATCCGACTTGAGTTCGTTTTGAACCAAGCTCGGGGGCTCGCGCGCCCTCCGCATCATCCCCGAGACTGGGTGTATGTGTGACACCTGCCTAGCGCAGTCGCAGTGTCACCGCGTCGAGGATCTGCGGACCCTTGTCGTCGCAGACGAAGGCGATGACGTCGACGGCGTGGCCCTGGTCGCGACGCAGCAACTGCGCCGGATCGCCGTCGAAGGTGATGGCGTCGACCTCGCCACGCGGCACCGACGACCCGTCGGAGAGATCGCAGAGTCCAGGCACACTCTCGGTGGCCTCGCGATAGACATCCTCGTCGATGAGAGCAGATTCGAGCCGAACCGCAACCCGTACCGCATCGCTGCCGGAGTAGTAGGCATCGATGACGTCGCGGCCGAAGTGCTCGGTCGTGAGCGCTACCGGCTCGGAGTTCGGATCCAACGCGGTCGGCGCTTGGCTGCCCGAGTCGAACGACTCAGATGTCGAGTCGCCGCTGCTTTCGTCCTGCGCACTGTCGTCGCTGGTGTCGAGGGCGGGAACGGCGATCGCGATCGCGGCGATCACGGCAGCAGCCGAGGCAAGGGGGGCGAGCCAGCGACGGGTCCGTCGGATCGGAGTGACTTTGGCGGTGCCGCTCCAGGTGCTGGCTCGGGCGGTGGCTTCGGCGGCGACGACCCGGTCGAGTCGGGCGGCGACGTCGTCGGGCATCGGCGAGATCGGCGCCTGCGCCAGGGTCTGGGTGAGGCCCGCGAGCTCGGCGAGGACAGCAGAGCAGTCGGCGCAGTCGCGAACGTGGCCTTCGACGGACTGGCGGCGGGACGTGTCGAGGATTCCCTCGGCGTATTCGGCGAGGTCGACGACATCGGGATGACGCGCACTGTCAGCCATCGCTGCCGCCCTTTCGTGATCGTCGACCGTCGTGACCCTCGCCGGTGGGACGACCCGTATCGGTGCGGGGTTCCGTCGCCCGGGCGCCTTATCGCTGCCCGAGTGAGGCGTCGGCCAGCAGATTCGCCTCGGCGCCGTCGCAGGTGAACGCGACGGCGTCGGCGGCGATTCCGGGATGGTTCAAGAGCAAGTACGCAGGTTGGCCGTCGAGGAGGATGTCGGTGACCTCGCCGTACGGTGTCGCGGCGTCGTCGACCGGGCATTGGCCCTCGAGCTGCGACTCGTAGTAAAGCCGCGCGTCCATCTCGGCTGCCTGCGGATTGCGTGACAGAACCGACAGCTTCTCGCCCGGATAGAAGGCGTCGATGACGTCTTGGCCGAAGGAGGCACGCGACAGCGACACCGGCTCACTCGGCGCGGCCGCCGCGGGCACCCGCCCGTCCGGCGCGCTGCCCGCTTCGTCCTCGGCCGATTCTTGACCGGCGCCGACAGCCGAGGTGTCGTCGCCACTCGCGTCGTCGTCGCCACTGTCAGCGTTGTTGACCACCGGGATGGCAATCGCGACGACAGCGATCACCGCGGCGGCCGCTGCGAGGGGTGCGAGCCAGCGGCGGGGTCGTCTGATCGGAGTGACTCGGGCAGCGGCGCCGCTCCACTCGCTGGCTCGGGCGGCGGACTCGGCGGCGATCGCCTGGTCGAGGCGAGTGGCGACGTCGTCGGGCATCGGCGGGATCGGTACTTGGGCCAACAACTCGGGAACGCCGGCGAGGTCGGTCAAAACCGTCGAGCAATCGGCGCAGTCGCGTACGTGGTCTTCGACGGCCTGCTGGCGGGACGCGTCGAGGACACCCTCGGCGTATTCGGCGAGGTCGACGGCATCGGGATGACGAGTGAAGTCAGCCATCGCCACCACCCCGACGCGGCTCGTCTCGGACGGTCGTGGCCGCCGGTGTGGCCGGACCACCGGCCTGCTGGGCGGCCGGGTCGGCGCCGCGCAGGTGCCTCAGCAAGGGCAGCAGCTTGGCCCGCCCACGGGCACAGCGGCTCTTGATCGTGCCGACCGCGCAGCCGACGATGCGGGCGGCCTCTTCGACCGGATAGCCCTCCATGTCGACGAGGACAATGGCCGACCGCTGCGGCTCCGGGAGCGTGCGCAGGGCGTGGAGTATGGCGCTGCGTTCCTCGACGGTCGTCGCCGGATCGAGGTCGGGCTGCTCGCCGAGCTCCTCCATCCGGTCCTCGTCGTCGGGCAGCGGCTCGGTTGGTCGGGTCTTGCGCCGTCGGATCCGGTCGAGGCAGGCGTTGACGACGATGCGATGCATCCAGGTCGTGAACTGGGCGTCGCCGCGGAAGCTCTCGGCCCGCCGAAATGCCGAGACGAACGCGTCCTGCAGAGCGTCGGCGGCCTCCTCGCGGTCGCCGAGGGTCCGGATTGCCACCGCCCAGAGTCGGTCGCGGTGGCGTTGGACGAGGACGCCGAAGGCATGCGGATCTCCGCCGACGTGGCGGGCTAGGAGCTCCGCGTCGCTCGGCTCCGAATCGGTCACGAGGGGGGCCCTTCGATCGTGACTTCGTTGACGACGCCGGTATAGGTGCCGTCGTCGTCCGGCGGCAGCTTGGTCAGCCAGACCAAGACATACCGCGTCGTGATGGACGGGTCCAGGCTGACCTTGCTTCGCTGCTCGGAATTGGTCTTGGCGAAGGCGGACTCCCACAGGTCGCTCGATCCCTCGGGAGATGCCGGCGGCGCCACGTTGGGAGCCGCAGTGGTTCCCTCCGGGGTCGCCCAGATCTCGTACGACGTCGGCGATGCTCCGAAGTCGACGGTGACGTCGGTAACGGTGTGGTCATCGCCCAGGTCGATCATGAGCCCGACCCCGTCCTTGAGGTGTCCGAGCTCGGGGTAGGTGTAGTAGCTCTTCGTGGTCCAGCCGGTCTCGGGGTCGCCGTCGACAGCGAGGTGCGCCTCCTCGGCGTTTTCTTCCTCGTTGCCGTTGGGGAGCGGGTCGAAGTCGTTGGCGTGCGCTTCGAGGGCCACGGCCTCGGTGGTGCCGGCGGCCCCGCGGCCACCGTTGCCGGTGGCCGCCGTGGTTTCGTCGGCGGACTGTCGACCGACGACGATCCCGACAAGCGTCGCGAGCGCGACGAGCAGGGCGATGCCGAGCCAGATGAGCTTGCGATGCCCCTCTGTCGCCTGCCGGGCGAAGTCGCGGGATCGCTCCAGCCGGCTCACCTGGCGCGGCGGCGGCGCCGGCCGGGGTCGGCTCGGCAGCAGTGCCGGCGGGGGCCCGGGGAAACCGTTGCCGGCGGCCGCGGGCAGCATGCTGATCTCGCCGGTGATCTCGGTGTCGGCCAGCATCGAGTCGTCGTCTTCGACCGTCGCCAGCTGGTCGGCGATCGCCCGCGCTGTCGTGAGGGGCTTCGCATGGTGATGCGGCGGCTGCCCCAGGATGCGGTCGCTGACCCGATCGGCGCCCCGCGAGACACCGGCCCGTACCTGACGAGGACGCAGCAGCCGGCCGTGCTCGGTCGGCGCCGGCGGCAATCCGAATCCGCGGCCACCGGGCCAGCGAGCCACGAGGCAGGCGTAGAAGATCCGGCCGAGCGCCCGGGCGTCGACCTGTTCGCCGGCGTGCCGGGCGACCGTGTCGATGTTGGGGTCGTTGGCGGCGTTGGGCTTCGGCGCCGGGGCGGCGGCCCGCAGCGCGTGCTCGGTGCCGAGGCCGGTGATCCGGACCGCGCCGCTTTCCTTGACCAGCACTGTCGAGGGGTTGATCGCCCGGTGTGGCATGCCGACGTCGTGCGCGACGGACAGGGCCTCGGCGACCTCACCGACGATCGTGGCGGCTCGGCGGCTGGGCAGTGGACCCTCGCGGAGGATCACCGACAGGGGCAGTCCGCGTGACCACTCGCGGACGACGTAGGCGATGCCGTCTTCGTCGGGGACGGCATCGAGTACGGGGAGAAACCTCGGATCCGAGACGGCCGTCGACGAGCGAGCCGCGTCGAGGAACGCCGGGCAGCGCGGGTCGTCTGCCGCGACCGCGCGGATGCTGACGGAGCGGTTGAGGATCTCGTCGAAAGCGCGCCAGGTCGTCGATCCGGCCGCCTCGCCTACGAGATCGTCGACTCGATAGCGACCGGCCAGGATTGAACCGGGTTGGATTGCGTGCCCTTCCACCTCGATATGCCGCCTCCGCGTGGATCCCTACTCATGCGGTCACCATGCTAAGCGGTCCGCACTTGTTCTCTGTGACCTGCGTTCAGCGGCGTAGCGCGCCGAGCAGCGAACGCACCTCGCGCACGCCGGTCAACCTCGCCGCGACGAGGAAGAACGTGACGCCAACGCCGCCCGCGACCGTGCCGACCACGAGCGCGCTTGCTGCGGTGTCGCCGGACACCCCAGCCTCGTCGAGGGACCACACCGCCGCCAGCATCACACCGGCGGTAAGGCCGACGGCGAGGCCGAGGCGGACGACGAACCCGAACATCGTCGAGTCGAAGATCGGACCGACCCGGCGGGACAGTGCCGTGGCCGAGGCCACCACGCCGACGAAGTAGGACAAGCCGTATGCGAGGGCGAGCAGCGCCGCGATCCAGCTCGGCGGCGCCGTCGCGGTGAAGGCCAGCGCCGCGACGATGTTGGTCGCCGACAGTGCCAATTGGACGAAAAACGGCGTACGGGTGTTTTCGTCGGCGTAGAACCCGCGCAACATGCAGTAGTGCACCGTGAAGAACACCAGACCCGGAGCGAACGCCGCCATCGTGCGGCCGATCACCTCAGTGCCGCCGACCAGGGCGCCGTGGGAGAAGAGCATCGTGGCCAGGGGTTGAGCGAGGCAGGCCAGCGCCACTGCCATCGGCACGATCACCGTCAGTGCCATCCGCAGCGTCGACGCCAGCTCTGACCGGACCCCCTCGCGCTCGCCGTCGGCGGCTAGCTGAGACAACAGCGGCATGGTGGCCGTGACCAGCGACACCGTGATGATCGCGTGCGGCACCTGGGTGATCAGGAATGCGTTTTGATAGACGGTCGCGCCAGCCGGGTTGCCACCGCTTTGCGCCGCGTCCGTCGAGGAGCTGACCGCGATGCGGCTGACCACGAAGTACGCGATCTGGTTGGTGATCACGAAAAGCAGGGTCCAGAGCCCGAGTCGGAGCGTGTGGCCGAGTCCGACGCCACGCAGGTCGAACCGAAATCGCAGCCGGATTCCGGCCGCCCGCAGGTACGGCAGCAGCACCAACGCCTGGATCGCGATGCCGACCGTCGATCCGAGACCGAGCAGGATCTCCTGGTTTGTGGTGAACCCGTTGGCCGCGTCGGATGTGCCGTAGACCACCATGTAGACGCCGAGCACCGCGCACGCGACCAGGTTGTTGACGATCGGCGCCCACATCATCGGCCCGAACCGTTGTCGCGCGTTGAGCATCTGACCGACCAGGACGAACATGCCGTAGAAGAAGACCTGCGGCAGGCACCAACGCATGAGGTCGTACGCCGACTCCCGCTGCACGGCGAACTCGGGGTCGAACAGGTTGGACGGAAACGCCAGTCGGGCGATCAGCGGCACGGCGATGAGCAGGACGGCGGTCGCCCCGGCCAACACGACGAAGCCGAGGGTGAACAACCGGTTGGAGTAGGCCTCGCCTTTGTCGGCGTCGTTTTTCATCGCCCGGATGAGCTGCGGCACCAAGACGACATTGAAGACGCCGCCGGCGACCAAGATGTAGAGCGAGTTGGGGATCGTGTTGGCCTGGGTGAACAGGTCGGCGTTGAGCGCCTTGCCGATCGCCGCGACGATGAGCACCGAGCGGAGGAATCCGGTCAGCCGGGAGACGATCGTGCCGGTCGCCATCCAGACACTCGCCGAGAGCATCCCGGACCGGGTGTTGTCCGCTCGGTGCCGATTCATCCGGCGTCACCGGGCGCGGCGGCGTCGGCGGACTCGCCGCGGGATCGACGCGAACGCCGGATCCGTCGCCCGATGGCCAAGATGATGACGGCTCCCGCCGCGCCGAGCGCGATCCAGATCACCGTGCCGACGACGCTGCTGCGCATGTTGAACGTGGTCGGCTCGCCGAACGGCCGGCCCTGCGGCGTCGTGAGTCGGGCGGTGACCTCGCTGACGCTGACGTCTTCGGCGTTGACCTCCACATTGACGGTCGTGCTCTGCCTGGGGTCGACGTCGATGACCTCGTCGTCGGCGATGGTCACGCCACCGTCCTCGGCGTCGAGCTGTACTCCGACCCTGATCGGCCAGTCCAGGCCGTTGGTGATCGTCAAGGGAAACTGGCCGCTGCTGCTCGAGAGCGTGACGTACTCGGGCGCCGCGATCGTGACCCTGTCGATCGACGCGTCGAGCTGATCGATGGTCTCGTCCGCGATCTCCTGGGACGCCTCGGGGTCGACCCGCCATTGCTCGGCGACGGTCAGCGAGGCGGACTGGTCGTAGAAGTTCAGGACCGACCGGTCGTCGCGGGTGACGGCGAACATGATGACGCCGCGGCCGCGGATCTGGTCGGCCGTGCGGGCTAGCGAAGACGGCAGCGGCGGGTCGTCGCGCCCGTCGACCTTATGTCGGACCCGAAGGTTGCGAGCGGCCTTGCGGGGGCCGTCGCCGAGCTCCTCGGTGAGCGTCGTCGGATAGATCCAGGGCGCGTCGAAGGCCGAGAAGAAGTCGGCCGAAGTCGCAGTGCGGCCGGCATCCCAGTTGTCGTCGGGCATCATCACGAGGCTCGGCGCATCGTCGCGTCCATCCGCCTCGGCCTCGAGGGACAGCACGGCGGCCTCGGACAGCAGGCGCTGACGCATCTGGAGCGCGGTGTCGGTCGGGCCGGGCTCCGGGCCGCCGGTGAGCAGTGCGTCGTCGGTCACGATCACCCGCGCCCGGCTGCCGCCACCGTGGACGTTGCCGATCGGTCCGTCGGACGGCGCCCAGCGCCTGACCTGGTCGCTTCCGACGAACGTGGTGATCTTCGGGCAGAGGGCGTCGAGTGCCTCGGGATCGAGGACCCCGCTCGGGAGGTAGACCCGCGACGCTGACAGGCCGAGGTCGTCCAATGTGGCCTTGGTCGCGCGCGTGATGGTGCGGCACAGCCGGTCGCTGTCGTAGCCGTTGAACGACGTCAGGTCGGGCCCGCCGTAGCCCTCGGTCCACACCTGGTTGGCGGAGCCGACCGCCGACAAGTCGTCGAGGAAGACCGTCGCGAGACGTTGGTCGCTGGTCTGGGCCTGGATCGACCCGAGGGCGTTGCCGTCGCTCGTCGAGGGCGATTCTGACGGCGCCCCCGGTCCCTTGGGCCGCGTGGTATCGCCGGAGGCGATCCGGCGCAGGGCGTCGAGGACGGCGGGGTCGACGAGGAGCGAGATGGGGATCCCGCCCGCGGTCTGCGCCAGGTCGAGCATCGTTCGCAGCCGGCCGCCGGGGCGGATGTCGTCGATGAGCTCGTCCTGGTCCTCGTACGCGCCGTCGGCGTCGCGGATCACGGTGGACCGAAACGGCCAGATCGTCGAGACACCGACCCGGGGGCCGTCGTCGGGCATCAGGGGAATCAGGCTGCGGGCGCGCCCGGCGGTGAGACGGCGGTCGAGGGGGTCGCTCGCGCGGACCTGGACCGAGAGGGTGTAGACGCCGTACGCGGTCGGCGACAGTCCGAGATCGCGAAAGGGCACCGACAGATCGAACGAGACCGAGCTGCCGGGGTCGAGCGGCCCAAGCTCGCGATAGCGGCCGTTCTTGAGAATCCGACTGCCGTCCGCTGTCTTGGCCGACGTGCCGGCCATGTCCGCGAGCTCGTCGGTCGTGGTGGCGACGGCGACCGGTGCGACGAGATAGACCTGGAGATCCCGCCAGGCTTCGCGATCGAGATTGGTGATTGTGCCGGAGACGTCGATCGTGTCGCCGGGCTGGAGGTATTGCGGTGAGATCCGATCGAGCGTGACGGCGAGGCCGGTGTCGGGCTCGTCCGATCGCCTGGGGCCGGCCGTCACCGACGCCCGTTGGGTCGCGGAAGCGCTGGCCTGCGCCATAGCGCCGCTGCCGCCCACGCCGGCGGTTGCCGAGGGCGGTGCGGGCACGGTCATCGGGAGGAGCGTCAGCGCCGCGGCCGCAAGAAGCGTCTTGCTCACCGGGCGATCACCGAGCCGACCACCCGCCAATGCTACGGCGTGTCCAATCGGCGACCGACGGTCACCGGGCCGAGTCGCCAGAGTTGCGCGCGAGAACGCCACGCGGCGTGCAGATGGGGGCGGTGCGCTGCGTAAAGTAGGTCGGCGTGCCTGTCCGCCCCTCGGTGCCGCCGTCGCTCAATGCCGCGCAGCAGTCCGCCGTGCGCCAACTGCTCGTGGTGTCGCCGGTCGTGGGTGAGTTGGGTGGGCGGTTCGAGGCGGCCGGCCACGAGCTGGCCCTGGTTGGCGGATCGGTCCGCGACGCCCTGATGGATCGGCTCGGCGGGGACTTGGATCTCGCGACCTCGGCCCGGCCGGAGGTGACCGAGAAGCTCGTCGAAGGTTGGGCCGACGCCGTCTGGGACGTTGGGCGGGCGTTCGGCACGATCGGCTGCCGCAAGGGTGACCGTCATATCGAGATCACGACGTACCGCTCGGAGACCTATGAGCTCGACTCACGCAAGCCGCAGGTCGACTACGGCGACACCCTCGAGGGCGACCTGTCCCGGCGCGACTTCACCGTCAACGCCATGGCGGTCCGACTGCCGGAGCTCGCGTTCGTCGACCCCTACGACGGTCTCGCCGACCTCTCGCGGGGCTTGCTGCGTACGCCGAGCACACCGGAGCAGTCGTTCGACGACGACCCGCTGCGGATGATGCGGGCCGCCCGGTTCGCGGCGCAGCTCGGCTTCGACGTCGACCCCGAGGCGATCGTCGCGATCAAGGCGATGGCCGACCGGCTCGAGATCGTGTCGGCCGAGCGGATCCGCGACGAGCTCGTCAAGCTGATCAACGCTCCGCAGCCCCGCCTCGGTCTCCGGCTCATGGTCGACACGGGGCTTGCCGCTCACGTGCTGCCGGAGCTGCCGGCGCTGCGACTCGAGCGCGACGAGCATCACCGACACAAGGACGTCTACGAGCACACACTGACCGTGCTCGACCAGGCCATCGAGCTCGAGGAGCGGCTGCCCGACGGCGGCCCCGACTTCGTTGTCCGATTCGCCGCGCTGATGCACGACATCGGCAAGCCGCGTACGCGACGGTTCGGTGCCGACGGCAGCGTGACCTTTCACCACCACGACGCGGTCGGCGCCAAGATGACGATCAAGCGGATGCGCCGGCTGCGGTTTTCGAAGGACACGATCGAGGCGGTCGCGGCGCTGGTCGCTTTGCACCTGCGGTTTCACGGGTACGGCGGCGGCGAGTGGACCGACTCAGCCGTGCGCCGCTACGTACGCGATGCCGGCGACCAGCTCGAACGCCTGCATGTGCTGACTCGCGCCGACTGTACGACGCGCAATCGTCGCAAGGCCGAACGGCTGCGGCGGACCTACGACCATCTCGAGGAACGCATCGCGCGGCTGTCGGAGGAAGAAGAGCTCGCCGCGATGCGACCCGACCTCGACGGCAACGAGATCATGCGCGTCCTCGACATCGCGCCGGGACCGGCCGTCGGCAAGGCCTATCGGCATCTGCTCGAGCTCCGTTTGGAGCATGGACCGTTGGGGACTCAACGCGCCCGTGACGAGTTGCTCGTGTGGTGGGCCGAGCAGGAGCACTGACGCTTGAACGCCGACGATCTCGCGGCGCAGGACAACCGACGTAGCCGCCGCCGCGTTATCGAGTTGCCGAGCCGATCGGGTCGGCGGCATCACGTACTCGAGGGAGATGAGACATGCGCATCACGAGCATCCGACGCCTAGCGGTCGTCGCGGGCGGCGGCGCGGCCGCCCTGACCGTCGTCGCCGGCTCCGCGATGGGAATGACCGGCTCGACGATCACCGGCACCGGTCACGGTGAGGACCTGCGCGGCACCGACGGCGCCGATGTCCTCTTGGCCTTCGGCGGGCAGGACTGGCTGTACGCCGACGGCGGAAACGACGAGGCCTATGGCGGCACGGGCGGCGACTACCTCTACGGCGGACCCGGCCGGGACGAGGTGCGCGGTGGAACCGGTCGGGACGGGTTCATCCCCGGCGGCCAGCGAGATCGCGTCTTCGGCGGCGACGGCAAGGACATCGTCTATCTGGCCAAGGACCACCGGACCGACAAGGTGCACTGCGGAGCCGACTTCGACCGGGTCTACGGCGCCATGAAGCGCGACGACGTCGCCGACGACTGTGAGTTCGTGACCTCTGACCCGCCGTCGTGTCGCACCCTGCCGACGCGATCGGTGACGGTGGCGGCCGAGCCGGCCCGCTGCTGACGCCAGGGCCGAGTGGTCGGGACGCTCAGCGCCGCTTGATGATGCCGACGATGCCGACGAGCAGCATCGCGGCGCCGGCCGCCAGTGTCAGCCAAAGGCCGATGCCGATCGAGGCATCGACCGCGCCGCCTGAGATCGCCCGAGCCTCATCCTCCTTGTCCTGAAAGTCGGCTATGTCGATGATCGCGACAAGAGTAGTCAGTGCCCCGAGCACGGTGCCGATGATCCCGGCCGTCAACGACAGCGAGCCAAATGCGCGGACAACACCGAAACCGAGGACCGCGACGGCAAAGATCAAGGTGAAGATGCCGTCAGTGACGTCATCGTCGCCGGGGATATCACTGCCCGTGACGCCATTGACGTCGAAGCTTTGGTCTAGCACCTCGACGGTTCCCCACGTCAAGAACGCGGCGATGCCGACGACGACTGCCGTCCCAGCAAGGATCCAGCCGATCATTCGCGCGGTGGAGTCTGGCGGCGGCTTCGGAGGTGGCGGGGATCCGGGGTATTGCGGATAGCCCGGGTATGGCTGTTGTCCCGGGTATGGCTGTTGTCCCGGGTAGGCCTGTTGTCCCGGGTAGGGCTGTTGTCCCGGGTAGGGCTGCTGCTGGCCGGGATACGGCTGCTGGCCGGGATAGGGAGGGGGCTGCTGTCCGGGCTGCGCGTACGGATTCGGAGGCGGCTGCGCCGGCGGACCGGGATACGGCGGTTGCTGTCCCGGTGGCGGCTCTTCGCCGTAGGGCCCCGGATACGGCGGCGGTTGCTGTGCAGACATCTCGTCTACCGATCGATGGACTTGGTCAAGTCAGCGCCATCATCGCAGACAAATCGGTACCAGAGCGCGGTCAACGCCAGGCCGAATGTCGCCAGTCCGATGGCGAGCCAGCTTTGACCCGACTTTGGCACGATCGCCGCCGCGAGGCCGGCGGCGGAGACGAACGCGACGTTGAACGCGACGTCGTAGAGGGCGAACGCCCGGCCGAGATAGTCGTCGGCCACGTGACGCTGGACGGCGGTGTCGACGCAGATCTTGACGCCTTGGGCACCGAGGCCCGCGACGTACCCGGCGACCATGAGCGCCGCGACGCCGGCGATCGGAGTGAGGACGCCGACCACGACCGCGCTGGCGGCGAGGAGCAGCGTGACGTAGCCGCGATCGCCGAGCCGGCGCCGGCCTGGGGGCGTCGCGATCGCCGCGGTGACGAACCCGGCGCCGGATACGGACGCCACCAGCGCCGCCGTCGGTACGTCGCGTTCGCCGTCGCCATGGAGCGCGAGCATCGCGACCTGGACGGTCCAGAGCCCGAACCAGAACCGGTGGGAGGCGATCATCATCAGCGCATGGCCGGCGGCCGGACGCTGTCGGAGGTGACGCAGCCCGCGACGGAGCCCTTCGACCACCACGGAGAGCTCGCGCGACAACGCGGTCGGCCCCGGCGCTCGATCCGGTCCGAGCCGGCGACGGTCGAGACGGCGTGCCAACAAGCTGGCCGTGGCGAACGCGATCGTCGCCGCGAGCAGCGCCAGCGCCGAGCCCACGCCACCGTCGTCGTCACCGCTGTTGTCACCGAAGGCCGCCAGGAGACCGCCTCCGAGGGCGAGACCGACGACCACGGCGACCGTCCCTGCCGTCGGCGCGAGGGCGTTGGCGCGTAGCAGCAAGGGCGGTGGCACGACATGGGGCAGGCCGGCCGAAAGCGCCGCCAGCAGGAACCGGTTGACGCCGAGGCAGCCGACGGCCAGGGCATACGCGACGACCAGGCTGACCCGGTCGCCGGCCACGATCAGCCCGGCGACCATGGCGATCCGCACCGGCTGTCCCCACGCGAGCACCTGGCGTCGCGACCAGCGATCCAAGAAGACGCCCGTGAAAGGGCCCACCACGCTGAAGGGCAGCAGCAAGACTGCCGCCGCGACGGCCACCTCGGTCGGCGACTGCCGGCGCTCCGGCGACAGCAGGACGAGCCAGGTAAGTCCGGCCGCGAAGAGGCCGTCGCCGAGCTGCGAGGAGAGTCGGACCGCAACCAGCTTCCGGAAGCCGTCGAGATCGCGCAGTCGGAGGTCGTCGCGCGTCTCGGTCACGGACCGGTCCAAGCGGGCGCGCCACGCATGCGCGCACCCTATCGACGGCGGCTCAGCCGAGTACGCGCTCTGCCTTGTCGACGGCGCGTGCCGCGTACTGCTCGAGCAGGTCCACCGGGTCGCCGCCCGTCAGGTCGTAGCTCGACATGACGATGGCGATGTCACCGGTGACGACGTAGACCACGTCGACCGGGATGCCGCCGAGGTCGATGGTGTAGGCCGCCGAGTCGTCGCCGACGTCCGGAAAGTCGAGGTCCGACACTCGGGCGGTTCGGCCGCTGAAGACCTGACCGTCGCACGCCGCCAGGGCGTCGTCGACGATCGGCATCAGGTCAGGCCCGCGGCCATCCGGCACGACCTGGACGGCCTCGGAGAAGCTCGGCCCCTGCAGCGGGCTCGCGGCATACTGCGTGGCGGCCGACGGCGGCTCGTCGTCGAGGCCGAGCGGCCCGGCCACCTCGGCAGGGCAGACGTTGTCGTCGGACTCGGGGTCGTAGGACACCGACGACCAACCAGCCGGCATGTCGTCGAGGGTCAACAACGCAGAGCGGAGGTCTGCCATCGAGGGTGTGTCGTCGGTGCCGGAGCTGGCATCCGAAGGAGTCGAGCCATCGTCGCCGTTGCAGCCGTACAGGCCCAGCGCGACACTGAGTGTGGCGGCGAGCGGGAGCGGTACGCGACGCATTTCGGCCACGCTATCGACCGCTGGTGTCAGTCGGCGGCTGCGAGCGCCTCGCCGGCAGGCGTCGCTCATACGTGACAGGTGCACCGAACCCACCCGGAGTTTGGTGCACCCGTCACGTTTCGTTGGATTCGCGATCAGTCGCCGCGGATGAAGGCCTCGATGCCGGCGTGGCCCTCGTCGTCGGGGCGCTGGATCGGCGGCGACTTCATGAAGTATGTCGACGCCGGGTGCACCGGGCCGCTGAGCCCGCGGTCGAGGGCGATCTTCGCGGCCCGGATGGCGTCGATGATGATGCCGGCCGAGTTGGGCGAGTCCCAGACCTCGAGCTTGTACTCCAGGTTGAGCGGCACGTCGCCGAAGGCCCGACCCTCGAGCCGGACGTAGGCCCACTTGCGGTCGTCGAGCCACTGAACGTAGTCGCTCGGGCCGATGTGCACGTTTCTCGAGCCGAGCTCGTGCTCCAGGTTGGACGTGACAGCCTGCGTCTTGGAGATCTTCTTCGACTCCAGCCGGTCCCGCTCGAGCATGTTCTTGAAGTCCATGTTGCCGCCGACGTTGAGCTGGTACGTACGGTCCAGCTGCACGCCACGGTCCTCGAAGAGCTTGGCCATGACGCGGTGGGTGATCGTCGCGCCGACCTGCGACTTGATGTCGTCGCCGACGATCGGGACACCGGCGACCTCGAACTTCGCCGCCCACTCCGGGTCGGAGGCGATGAAGACCGGCAGCGCGTTGACGAAGGCCACGCCGGCGTCGATAGCGCACTGGGCGTAGAACTTGTCGGCTACCTCGGAGCCCACCGGCAGGTACGAGACCAGCACATCGGCCCTCGAGTCGCGCAGCACCTGCACGACGTCGGCGGGCTCGCCGTCGGCCTCGGTGATGGTCTCGCGGTAGTACTTGCCGAGTCCGTCGAGAGTGTTGCCGCGCTGGACGGTGATGCCGGTCGGCGGCACGTCGCAGATCTTGATCGTGTTGTTCTCGCTCGACTGCGTCGCCTCGGCGAGGTCGAAACCGACCTTCTTGGCGTCGACGTCGAAGGCGGCCACGAACTCGATGTCGCGCACGTGGTAGTCACCGAACTGGACGTGCATCAGACCGGGCACCGTCGCGTTCGGGTCGGCGTCCTTGTAGTACTCGACGCCTTGGATGAGCGACGTGGCGCAGTTGCCCACGCCAACGATGGCTACCCGTACCGAACCCATATGGGTCTCCCTTTCCTTACTCAATTTCCTGTGGCTCAGCTGATGCTTCAGCCGAGGTCGTGTCTGAGGTCGTGCGGCCACCGGCGCGTTCGACATCGATCAGCTCACTGAGCCAGCGCACTTCGCGCTCGACCGAGTCGAGTCCGTGCCGGTGGAGCTCGAGGGTGTAGGCATCGACACGCTCCCGAGTGCGCGCGAGGGCGGAACGTACGCCGGCCATCCGCTCCTCTAACCGGCTGCGCCGGCCCTCGAGTATCCGCATTCGCGTCTCCGCATCGGTTTGGGCGAAGAACGCGAAATGGATGCCGAAGCTCTCGTCGTCCCAGGCGGACGGCCCGGCCTCCGCCATCAAATCGGCGAAGTGCTCCTTGCCATCAGCCGTCAACTTGTAGACGATGCGAGCGCGCCGACCAGACTTTCCGGCCGGGTCGGTGTCGGCCTGAATGATCAGGCCAGCCCGGAGGAGCTGCTTGAGGCAGGGATAGAGCGTGCCATATGACAACACCCGACCCCACCCAAACAGCGTGTTGACCCGTTTACGCAGCTCATAGCCGTGCATAGGCGACTCGTGCAGCAGTCCGAGGACCGCCAGCTCGAGTGCGGCACCACGCTTTGCCACGGTTGCTCCTCGGGTCACTTTCTCGGAGGCGCACCAGACATACGGCGCGCTTGTTTGTATCGTACCGATACATCGGTTCGATGTGAAATCGAGGGGGGATTCGGGTTCGGCTCGAATCCTTGCCAGACTGTGGGCGGTCCGTCTTCGAATGCGCCACCCGTGAGGCGCAGCTATCAGGAGTCACCAGGGTGAGTCATCGGCACGTCAGTGCGCCGAGTCGCCGCCGTGGGGGGCGTAGGGCAGCTCGCGGCGACAGCAGCGATACCGCGAGCTCCGGGGCATCATCAACGTCCTCGAGCGCCGCGACTCCTTCCGCGACCGCGGAAGTCCTCGACAGCCGTCCCGGCGACCCGTTCGATCCCGGGGGCCCCGGCGGCTCCGGTGGATCTGGCGACGGCTCCGACGGATTCGACGGCGACGCCGAACCCAAGAAGAAGAAGCCCTTGCTTCGCCGCCTCGTCAAGTGGATCTCGATCCTCGTCGTCCTCATGATCATGGCCGGCGTCGGCATGTTCTTCATCGCGTACACGATGATCGACATTCCGAACCCCAACGAAGACTTCACCACCGAGACCACTGAGGTCTATTACTCCGACGGCAAGCACCTGCTCGGCACGTTCGCGATCCAAAACCGCGAGGAGGTGGAGCTGACCGCGGTGCCGGACTACGTGCAAAACGCGGTGGTCTCGGCCGAGGACCGCACGTTCTGGAACAACGCCGGCATCGACTTCAAGGGCATCATCCGAGCGGCTTGGAGCAACGCACGCAGCGAGTCGACCCAGGGTGCGTCGACGATCACCCAGCAATACGTCAAGGTGCTCTACCTGACCCAGGAGCGCACCTGGACCCGCAAGCTCAAGGAAGCCATTCTCTCCTTGAAGATCCAGCGTCAGAGGTCCAAGCAAGAAGTGCTCCAGGGTTACCTCAACACGATCTACTTCGGGCGCGGCGCCTATGGCATCCAGGCGGCGGCCGAGGCGTACTTCGACAAGGACGTCGAGAACCTCACCATCCGCCAGGGTGCTGTGCTCGCATCGGTGCTCAACTCGCCGAGTAGCTTCGACCCCGCCGCGGGAAAGGCCGCCCGTGCGGCGTTGCTGGCGCGCTATCAGTACGTGCTCCAAGGCATGGCCGACATGGGCAACCTCGACCCCGCGAAGGCCGAGAAGCTCGGGCGAGAGCTGCCGAAGTTCCCCGAGATCAAGGAGACCAACACGTTCGGTGGTCAAAAGGGCCACCTGATGAACATGGTCGAGCAGGAGCTGCTCTCGACCGGAAAGTTCACCGAGTCCGACATCTACGGCGGCGGACTCCGGGTGATCACAACCTTCGACTATCAGGACCAGAAGGCAGCGCAGAAGGCGGTCAAGGACCAGAAGCCCAAGGGCCTCAAGCAGCTGCACGCGTCACTGGTGTCGATCGAGCCGGGCACGGGCGCCGTGAGAGCGCTGTACGCCGGGCACAATTACCTCAGTGACGTGAAGAACGCGCAGTTCAACTGGGCGGTTCACGGGGTCCAGCCGGGCTCGTCGTTCAAGCCGTTCGCGCTCATCGCCGCGCTGAAGAAGGACTACGACCTCGACGACACCTTCGACGGCAACTCGCCGTACTACATCGACGCGACCGGTGAGGACGTCGAGAACCAAGGCGACTCCGGCGGCGGATCGTTTGGCGAGGTGTCGCTGCTCGAAGCGACCGAGGAGTCGATCAACACCGCGTTCGTGGACCTCACCCTCGAGATGGGCGAGGACGACAACGGCGACGACCACATCGCGCGCGGCGCTCGCAAGATCCTGCGGGCGGCCGAGGCGTCCGGCATCCCGGAGGACATCGTCGACAAGATCGACCCGGTCGCCGTGACGGCGCTCGGATTCGCGCCGGTGCCGACGATCGACATGGCCGACGCCTATGCGACCTTCGCCGCCGAAGGTGAGCAGGCCGACTGGTACACCGTCGAAGAGGTGACCAGCGCCAACCGCGAGCCGCTCTACAAGCACACGGTCAAGCGCGAGAAGGCGTTCTCGGAGGATGTTGCGGCCAACCTGGACGCCGCGCTGGAGGGCGTCATCGACGAAGGCACTGGCACCAACGCCGGCCTGGAGTGCCCGGCGGCCGGCAAGACCGGCACGGCGACGGGCCCGCATGGTGAGATTTCGTCGTCGTGGTTCGTGGGCTACACCCCGCGGTTGGCGACGGCCGTCACGTACTCCCGAGGCGACGGCACCGACGATCTCGAGGGCTACATGCCGACCTTCTACGGCGGCGACTACCCGGCGATGACGTGGCAGGCCTACATGAGCGACGTCCTCGAGGACAAGGAGTGCGTCGACTTCCCCGAGCCGGATGAGCCAGTCGAAGAGCCCACCGAGACGACTCCGACGGAGACCACCCCGACGGAGACCGAGCCAACCGAGACGGAGACGACGCCGACCGAAACCACGCCGACCGAAACCACGCCAACGGAGACGCATCCGTCGCATCCCACGCACCCGACCGAGACCACGCCGACAACGGAGTCGCCGTCGCCGACCGAGCCGACCTGCACCGACCTCGTCTGCGACGGCGGTGGCGGTGGTGGTGGTGGTGGCGGCGGCTAGCCGCCCGCGATCCCAGCGACCAGCGATGCTGCCGCGTCCGACGGTGGTGCCTGCCGTACGCTGCCCCTCATGCCGCTGCGTGGGGTCGACGCCGAACGCGTACGCCCGAGCCGAGAAGACCCGGTGGTGCGGGCGGCCAGCGCCGCGATCGGCGGCCCGGTGGGCGACTACGCCCGAGCGCATCGATGGCTGAGTCCGCTGGTCGTCGGCTTGCTCGTGACGACCATCGCGATGACCGGGGCCGTGCTGCAGAAGAACCCCTGCGCGCAGGGGGCGTGGTGGGATGGCGACCGGACGTTCGCCAACCTCTGCTACACCGACCTCGCGGTCGGCTACAGCGGCGGCGGACTCGCCGAGCGTGAACCTCCGATGTCCGACGGCGGCGGCCGCTGGCCAGGGTCCAACGAGACACCGCCGACCGCGATCGTCGCGTACGCATCGGCGCTGACCGCGCAGGCTCTGTCTGGCTGGCCCAACGTCGGCGATCGCAAGGACCGTCCATCGGCCGAGGTGTCGAACGACCCGGTCGTCCATGACGAGGCAGTTCGCTATGTCGCTGTCGCCGCGGTCCTCCTCCTGCTTGCCGCCCTCGCCGCGACCACGGCTCTCGTCGGCACTCACCGACTGCGGCCGTGGGACGGTCTCGGCTTCGCGGCGGCGCCGGTCTTGCTGCTCACCGGCATCATCGGGTGGGATCTGCTCTCGGTGGCCTGCACCTGCGGCGCCTTGTGGGCCTGGTCGAGGACGCGGCCGCTCTTGGCCGGGGCCCTCGTCGGGTTGGGGGCGGCGTTCGACCTTTATCCGTTCCTGTTGCTCGTCCCGTTCTTGCTCAGCGCCGGTCGAGCCGGCCGCCTGTCGACCGGCGGCCGGGCTGCTGGCATGGCACTGGTGACCTGGGTCGCGATCAACGTCCCGGCGTACGTGCTCGTGCCGGGGAGCTGGGTGGCGTTCTGGGAGACCTGGCTCGACGCCCCACCGAGCTATGGGGCGTTTTGGGAGCTGTTCGCGCTCGTCGGATGGCAGGCCGACGCAACCCTGGCCAGTCAGCTCGCGGTCCTCGGATATGCCTTGGTGCTCGGCGGTGTCGCCTGGACCGGCCTGACGGCGCGGCGGCGGCCACGAGTGCCGCAGTTGGCGTTTCTCGCCCTCGCCGGCGTGATGCTGGTGAGCAAGCGGATCGACCCGCAGGACGCGCTGTGGCTGCTGCCGCTGGCGGCGTTGGCTCGGCCGTACTGGCGCGACCTTCTGATCTGGCAGGCATGCGAGGCGTTGTACTTCTGCGCCGTCTGGTGGCATCTCGGTGGCTACACGAGCGGCGGTGGCGACGGCGTCGACGAGATCTATGTCCTGGCCGTGCTGGTTCGGCTCGCCGGCATCAGCTGGCTGGTCGCCATGGTGCTGCGTGACATCCATCGGCCCTGGCATGACCCGGTGCGCGCCGACGGACTCACCGACGATCCGGCCGGCGGCGAGGCCGACCAGGCCCCGGACGCCCTGCTGCTGCGCTGACGTCTCCCAACTCGACGGAGGTCGGTCGGCGTAGGGTGAACTGACCTGGTCCGATCGGTACGGACCCAGACCCGTGGGGGTCAGCCATGGAGCTGTTGATCGTCCTGGTCCTCGTCGGAGGCCTGTTCGCGATCGTCGCGGCCAGCAGATCGCGCCAAGCTCGCCGACTCGACGAGGCCCGGGCCGCCGAGCAGTTGGCCGCCGTCCGTCGAGCTGCCGACGAAGACGTCACCGTCTTCGGCGAGGAGCTCCAGCAGCTCGGTCACGACATGGCCGGACACGACCTGGATGCCGGTGCTCGGGCCGACTATCAGCGCGCCCTCGACGCGTACGAAAACGCCAAGGAGTCCGTCGAGGCCGTCCAGCAGCCCGAGGAAGTACGCCATGTCACCGAGATCTTGGAAGACGGCCGCTACGCCATGGCCTGCGTCCAGGCCCGGGTCGAAGACAAGCCCGTCCCGGAGCGTCGGCCACCGTGCTTCTTCAACCCGCAGCACGGTCCGTCGGTGACCGACGTGCTCTGGGCACCGCCGGGCGGTATCGAGCGTGACGTGCCGGCGTGTGCGCTGGATGCCGAGCGGGTCAACGCCGGCGGCGATCCGGATTCGCGCCAGGTGATGGTCGGGCCGCGTCGAGTGCCGTATTGGCAGGCCGGGCCGGCGTTCGCGCCCTGGACGGCAGGCTACTTCGGCGCCTTCAACATCCTGCCCGCGCTTTTGGTCGGCACACTCGTCGGCGGCGTCATGTTCGCGGGCGAGCCCGGATACGAGGACGTCAGCAGCGATGGCGGCGACAGCGGCGGCGGCGATGGTGGTGGCGACGGCGGCGGTGACGGCGGGGGTTACGACGGCGGCGGTGACGGCGGGGGCTTCGACGGCGGCGGCGGCTTCGACGGAGGGGGCGGCGGCTGGGACGGTGGCGGGTTCGACGGCGGCGGATTCGACGGCGGCGGCTTCTGACCGGCAGCGGCCAGGTCAGCTGATCTCGACGCGATCCACCGACGTGGTCGTAAACCGCACGTCGACCGGCACATCGTCGCCGATCTCGGGCGGCTCCTCACCGGCCGGCAAGAGCAGCATCGACGCCTGCATGTGCGGCGGCTCGGCAAACCAGCGCTGCTTGCCGGCGACCGTGAACGGCGAGTAAGCGAACCCGGCCGCCTCCAGCCCGCCCCGGGCCACCGAGATCGCGCGCTGTCGCATCGACGTCGCTGCCGTTGGCGCCTCCATGCCGATGCCGTGCGCCGTGCCACCCGCCACGATCAGCAGCCAGCCGTCGCGCGGCATCGGGCGCTGCCGATAGCCGATCCGCTCGCCACGGCTCACCCGATGCCGGTCGAGCACGGTGCCGGTCACCTGCAACGCGCCTCGATCGCCGAGCCACAGCGACGTGCCGATCCGCGGTCGCAGGGTGAGCGCCGACCGCCGTTCGTGCAGGGTCCGGAGCTCGTCGTCGGTCAGGTGCGAGACGTACAGCGTCGATGTTTCGAGCCGCGACGTCTCCAGCACCGCCGCCCACCGCTCGGCCTCGGCCAGCCGGCCGCCCGCCATCGGAAGGTGCAGCGCGAAGCCCTCGAGCCGCAGGCCGTCCAGCTGGTCGGCCGCCGCGGCGAGCTCGTGTCGGGTCAAGCCGTGCCGGTTCATCGACGTGAGGCCCTCGACGACGATGCGTGCGCCTGGAGATCGCAGCGCCAACTCGGCGACGTCGTCGACCCGGCCGACGGAGTGGACGAGCCGAGGGTTGTCCGGCACGTCGTCGAGGAACGGCCGCCACGGCGACAGCACGAGTACGTCGCCGTCGAACCGGGACAGCGCGCCAGGCGCCTCCTCGTACGTGCCGACGGCCATCGTGTCGGCGCCGAGCCAACCGCAGCGGCGGGCGAGCGCGGCCATGCCGAACCCGTAGCCGTTGCCCTTGGCGACCGGCACCAGGCCCGGATGCGCTTCGGCGTACCCCCGAAGGTGCGACCGCCACCGCGGCCCGTCGATGTGCAAGGTCAAAGGCATGGTGGGTCACCGCCGCCGCATGTAGAGGTCGAACGCGCGATAGAGAACGCGGGACAGTGGTAGGTCCCACTCCCCGGCATATTCGACGGCCTCGCCGCCGGTGCCGACCTTGAACTGGACCAGCCCGACATGCGGGTCGTCGGCGTCGAGCGTGTCGGTGATGCCGCGCAGGTCGTAGACGGTCGCGCCGGCCGCCATTGCGTCCCGGATCATCTGCCACTGGATGGCATTGGAGCCGCGTACGTCGCGCTTCGCGGTCGTCGACGCGCCGTAGGAGTACCACGCGTGGCCACCGACGCGGACCATCGTCGTGGCCGCGACCAGATCGCCTTCGTGATGCGCGAGGTACAGCCGGAACCGGTCCGGGTCCTCGCCGGTCAGCGCGTCGTACATCAGCTGGAAGTACGACAGCGGCCGCGGCGTGAAGTGGTCGCGCTGCGCGGTCTCGGCGTACACGGCGTGAAACGCGGCCAGGTCGTCGCGGCCCCCGGTGCGTACCTCGACACCGGCCTTGTCCGCCTTCTTGATGTTGCGCCGCCACAGCTGGTTCATGCCGCGAAGCACGTCGTCCTCGGTCCGGTCGGCAACCGGCAGCCAGAAGTTGAACCGGGGCTGGCCGACGCCGAAGCCGTCCTCGGGGGCCTGCCGCTTCCAGCCCACCTTGGTCAGAAGCTTCATGACCCGGACGCCCTCGTCGCTGACATCATCGGCCGGAGCGTCGCCGAGGCGGCGCAGGATCGGGTCGGCGACGGCGGTTTTGACGGTACGTGCGGACCACCGGCGCAGCACGACCGGCGGTCCCATCCGTACCGCGAACGCACCCTGGTCGGCCAGGTGCCTGGTCATCGCGGCGAGGTGGTCGGACAGACGGGGCGACGACCAGTCGAGCGTCGGCCCCTCGGGGAGGTAGGCGAGGAAGCGCTTGACCTTGGGGATCTGGCGATAGAGCACGAGGCCGGAGCCGACCAGATGGTCGCCGTCGAAGAACCCGATCGACTCGCGGCGCCACTCCGCCTTGACCTGACCCCACGCCGGCGTCTGGAGGAAACTCGCCGACGGCAGGCTGCGAAGGTGCGCCAGATGCTCCTCGGCGCTGATCGGACGAACGAGGGGCGGGCGCGCAGTCACAGTCGCCGAGGCTACCGGCTGCCCTGCGGCGTTCTGCAATCCGAGGGTTGGAACCCGCACATTGCCGACGGTGTTATTGCAGGTAGCCCTCGACCTCGCCGACCGGTCGGGTCTTGACGTCATCGGGGTCCTGGCCGGCCTCGATCCGGGCCCGGCGTTGGCGCAGCAGGTCCCAACACTGGTCCAACGTCCGCTCGAGCTGCTGCAACCGTTCCTTCCGGGTGCTCGGATCGACGTCGCTGTCGGTGGATCGGAGCTGATGCTCCTCCGCCACGAGGTCGTCGATGTTCTGGAGGATTTCTTGCTCGTCCACGAGCTCTCCCGGGTCGATGGCGCTGGGTCTCTCAGGCCACCGTATGCCCACGCCCGCCCAGCTCGGGCCTGATGTTTTGGTTGCGGTGAAACAGGTTGCCCGGATCGTACGTCCGCTTCAGCGCCTGGAGGCGGCCATATTTCGCCGCCCCGTACGCCGCTCGGATCCGGTCCTCGCCCTCGTCCATGAGGAAGTTGACGTACGTGTTCGTGCCGGCCGGCGACAGCTGCGACCAGGTCCGCTCGAGCCACTCCCGCTCGGCGTCGAACCCGTCGGCCGTCTCGGTGCTGCACGCGATGTTGACCGTGTGCGCCGACTGCCGCCCGGAGTACGCGGTGTCGTCGTCGCCGACCCGGGCGACGGCGCCACCGAGGTGGAACATCGCGATCGACGTGTGGGGCGAGCCGATCCGACCCGCGCTGTCGACCAAGGCGTCGACGGCGTCGTCGGTGAGCGGCGGCAGGTCGCACGAGCGGAAGTAGTACCAACGCCCGTGCGGGTACGACGGGTCGAACATCGCCTGGTGGTCCACAAACGGCTTCGCCGCGCACAGGTCGAGCAGCGGCGATCCGAACCGTCGCAGCGGTCCGATCAACCGCTCGCCCTCGTCGAGGTCGCCGGTGTAGCAGCACACCACGGCGACGACGGGCCGGCCGTGCAGTTCGGTCGGGATCGCCGCGAGCGGCGGCGCCTTGCGGTGAATCAACATCGTCCCGAGTTCGTCGGGCGCTTCGGCGATCCAGTCCCGGTAGAACCGTGTCACTCGTGGCGAGTCGTCGAGCGGCCAGAAGATCGGGCCGGCCAACACCGTGGGACCGACCGGCTGGAGCCGATAGGTGAACTCCGTGACGACCCCGAAGTTGCCGCCGCCACCGCGGATGCCCCAGAACAGCTCGGCATTTTCGGCCCGGCTCGCCATGACCTGCTCGCCCGTCGCGGTGAGGAGCTTGACCGAGAGCAGGCTGTCGATGGTGAGGCCGTACTTGCGCATCAGCCAGCCGAGTCCGCCGCCGAGCGTCAGGCCGGCGATGCCGGTGTGGGTCACGATGCCGGCGGGGACGGCCAGGCCGTGCGGCTGGGCGGCCTGGTCCAGCTCGCCGAGCAGCACGCCGGGTTGGGCTCGGACGGTGCGTCGGGCCGGGTCGATCCGGATTCGCTTCATCGCGCCGAGGTCGATGACCAGCCCGTCATCGAGAGCCGAATGGCCGGGGAAGCTGTGACCGCCGCCACGGATGGCGACCTCGATGCCGGTGTGCCTGGCATACCGGAGTGCGGCCTTGACGTCGGACGGGCCGACGCAGCGTGCGATCAGGCCCGGCCGACGATCGATCGAGCCGTTCCAGATTCGGCGGCTGTCGTCATACCCGGAGTCGCCCGGCTCGGTCAATGAGCCGGCAAACTGGGCGGCCAGTTCGCGGTAGGCGACCTGGTCGCGAGCCGATCGGGCTCCGGGTGGGGTCTGCAGTCGTGGAGCGCCCATGGCAGGGTCCTTCCTTCGTGACGATGGAGCGTCGAGGCCGGTGGCGTGATACACGGCCTCAGCGCCCCGATGCTTCGGTGTCGACGGCCGGAATCGGCGTGCGTCGTCCGGCAGGTCGCGTCGCACGACTCGGCGCCGGCCGGCGGCCACTGCCCTTCCGGAGTACGCGGAGCATCCGGCCGGGTCGCATGAGGGACGGCGGTGCCGCCTTCAGGTTCGCGACCCGCAGGAACGCCTCGGCGAGCTCCGTGTCGTCTCGCGCCGCCCGCTGCAGCCGCTCGACGTAGCGGTTGATCAGCCGCAGTCGCAGCGGCGGCCGACCTGGCGTCCCGGGCAGCGCCAGGTCGGCCCCGGCGGCGATCTGCCACGGCACGTCGACGATCGGTCGGATCGCGGCGAAGAACCGCGGGCCGAGTCGCTCAACGCCGTTGGCGAGGCAGCTCCGCAGGGCCAGCGCCTCGGCCGCGGCCACGGTCATGCCCTGGCCGTATACGGGGTTGAAGCTGCACACCGCGTCGCCCATGACGACGAAGGCCTCGGGGAAACGCCGGAGCCGCTCATACCGAAGGCGAGTGCTGGCTGGGAACCGGAAGTAGTGCCCTTCATCGAGCGGTTCGGCGCGACTCGCGACGGCGCCGAACTCGGGTGCCTGTCGAGCCGCCCACGTGCGGAAGCCGGCGAGTTCGAGCGGCGCCCTCTCCCCGTGGTAGCCGCCGAGCGTGAGGATCCAGCGGTCGCCCTCCTGGCGGATCATGGCGCCGCCTTGGGCCGAGTCGGCGCTGGCCGCCACGATGACCGCCAACGCATCGCCGGCGCTGCCGGGCTCCCAGCGGAAGTGCCGGGTGGCGTACGAGACGTCGACTCGAATCTTCTCCTCCTTCGGCGCCGGGTACCCGAGGGTCCGTAGCCAGTCTGGAGAGTGGGAGTTGCGACCGGAGGCGTCGACGACGAGGTCGGCGGCGAGTCGCCGGGGCGGCCCGTCGGAGCCGACTGCGGCGACCTTGACGCCGGCGATCCGGCCACGGGTGGGGTCGGCGAGGAGATCACGGACGACCCAACCGGACTCGATCGTGACGCCGCGAAGCGCGCCGACCCGGCGACGGACCTCGTGCTCCAGCGCCGGTCGGCTGACCGCGAGACCCCGCAGCCCGCTGACCGACGGCGCGAGCGACCCGCTGGCGAAGTACCACCGGACCTGGCCTTGGAGGTCACCGACGACGGCACCGTCGCGTACGAGGTGATCGGTCAGGCCGGGGAAGAGCTTGTCGAGGACCTCGCGACCGCGGGCGAGCAGGCCATGGGCATGCCGACCGTGCGGCACTCCGCCGCGCGGCTCCGGACGGTCGGCCCAGGTGTCGCGGTCGAGGACGGTGACGCGGTCGTACGTCTCGCTCAGAACGCGTGCCGCAAGCAGGCCCGCCATGCTGGCGCCGATGACGACGGCGTGGTTGCGGGTAGGCGACCTGGTGGTTCTGCGATGCGTCGGTCGGTATCTGCCGGGGTTCGCGCGCCCCATCTCGCGGGCGAACTCCCGGGGTGCCGCGGACATCACGGCCTCGCTTCGAAGACGGCCATCGCGGGCGTTTCGGCGACCCGCCGCCAGCGGTTGAATCCGGCGCCCGCGGCGATCTGGCGCAGGATCGCCTCGCCGGCATGATTGCCGAGGGCGTACTCGCCGCCCTGCGCGAGCGCCGACGGGAGGCAGACCGTCGCCGAGTTGCCGGCGAAGAGCCGACCGAACGGGTGTGCGGCGAGCTCAGTGAGATCGCCCGATGCGTTGGGCTCCGCGATCATCCAGGTGCCGTCGGCGGCCAGGGCCTGCCGTACGTGGGCCGCGGCCCGACTGGGGTCGCCCATGTCGTGGAGGCAGTCGAAGTTGGTCACCAGGTCGTAGTCGGTGCCGGGGAAGTCGGTCGCGCCGGACACGGTGAACGTCACCCGATCGCTGACTCCGGCCTCGGCCGCGGCCTTGCGCGCGGCGACGACCGAGTCCGCGTGGTAGTCGAATCCGACGAACGCCGCGTAGGGGTACGCCTGCGCCATGAGGATCGTCGTGTAGCCGAAGCCGCAGCCGACGTCGGCGACCCGCGCGCCGGTTGACAGCTTGTCGACGACGCCGTCAAGGGCGGGCAGCCACTCCGGTACGAGGTTGTGGAGGTAGCCGGGGCGGCGGAAACTCGCCACCCCGGCAAACAGCGCCGGTGGATGCGCCTCCCATCCGACGCCACCGCCGGTGCGGTAGGCCTCGACGAGGGCATCCTCGCTCGCGGCGACCGCCTGCACGACCCGGAAGTAGCCGGCGAGGTACGTCGGGGACTCCGGGTCGGCGAGGACGGCCGCGTGCGCCGGCGGGAGGACGTAGGTCCTGCCGGCCGGGTCGTACTCCACATAGCCGCTGGCCACCTGGGCGGCCAGCCACTCTCGAAGGTGCCGCTCGGCGAGCCCGGTGCGTTCGGCCAGTTGGGTCGAGGTGACCGGGCCGGCCGCCGCCAGCGCGCCGTAGATCCCGAGTCGGTCGCCGATCGCTACCGTCGTGGCGCAGGCGACCGCGCCGGCGTCGCCGACCACCTTCGTCAAGAAGGCTGTCACCTGGTCGTGATCGACGGTGTCGTCACGTGTCGGTTGGTCAGACATAGCGAACCTCCGGTTTGGCCCCGGCTGTCAGGCCGCCGGCGGCGCGACGATGGCGCCGAGCACGCCGTTGATGTTGGACAGCCGGACGTTGCGGAACTCGGGATGCGCGACGGTCAGGTTGGCTCGGGTCGCCCAGCCGTCGTTGGGCGAGGGGCACAGGACGCGCTCGACGTCCTTCTGCCGAACCGTGACGACGATGGTGTCGTTGACCAGGAAGCGGATCAGGAACTGTTCGCCAAGGTTCTGGCTCGGCGGCACCGGGACGATCTCGCAGCTGAATGCGGGCTGGCCGCCGATGTCCACGCGCGGAACCCGCCGGCCGTGTCGCCAGACCAGGCGGAGGGACCCGTCGTCGTTGGTCACGAACGGCGCGAACACCATCGTGTCGTAGCCCCGGTCGCCCACGAAGACCTCGCTGCCGTCGCCGGGTGCCCAGATGTTGATGTCGTCGCCGGCGTCACCGAGCAGCACGTCGCTGTTGGGCGACTGGCCGCCTTCGGGTCCGCCGATCAGGATGTCGAGGGCCGGTCCGCCGAGCAGCGTGTCGTCGCCGAGCTTGCCGATCAAGAGGTCGGCGCCGGCCCGGCCGAAGAGCACGTCGGTGTTGTCCATGTGCTGCTTGGCGGTGACGCCCGGCGGCTGGATGAAGGTGTTGTTCGCATTGTCGTTGTCTCGACCGAAATGCACGTCGTTGCCCGGCGTACCGGGGACGACGGCGGCCGAGCCGAGGACGGCCGACCCGCCGACGATGGCCGCGATGCTGGCACCGATCGCGACTGCTTTGGTCTTCGATCGGCCGGTGACTGCGAATGTTCGCATGGGATGCCCTTTCGTACGGTCCGGATCGACCCCCGCGGCCGTCCGGTCTCTCAGGACGCTACGTACGCGGCGGGCGCCGTCCCATCGGGCAGCCACCTCAGATCCGGCAGCGGCCTACCTCAGATCGCTGCCAGGCGGTCACGTGCGGGTGGAAACCGGCCTCGATGTGACGCCTGACGACTCCGCTGAAAGAAGGTGGACTGGCGACGACGCGTGCGGCGAGGAATAATCACCCGCGATGCGGCCCTGACGCATGAGTCCGACCTGCCTTGGATGGCCGCAGATGGGAGATTCGCCCGGAGTCGGTAGCGCTCCGCTCGTGGGACGCGACCGCGAGCTGGCGACGCTGCACGATGCCGTGCGTCGATGCGCCGAGGGCAAGCCGCAGACCGCCTTGGTCACCGGCGAGGCCGGGATCGGCAAGACCCGCCTGATCGAGGAGTTCCGCGCGTCGACGACGGGTGCCGTACTCGCGGGCGGCTGCGTTCCGGTCGTCGGGGAGGCCTTGCCCTTCGGACCGATCGCCCAGGCGATTCGCGATTTCGTACGACAATCCGACGGCCCTGCACCGGCCTTGCCGCCGGACCTGGCGCGGCTGCTCCCGGCCGACCACGACCGGCCCCAGGCCCGGGCCGGGTCGAGTGCTCTCGACGCGCCGGTGAGCGCGTCGGCCCAGGTGCGGCTCTTCGAAGCCGTGCTGGCCTTCCTGGCCGAGTTGGGTCGTGGCGGCCAGGTCACCCTGATGATCGAGGACCTGCACTGGGCCGACCGGTCGACCCTCGACCTGGTCGGGTTCCTGGCCCGCAACCTTCGCGCCGAGCCGGTGCTTCTGGTGCTGACCCTGCGCAGCGACGACGTCGGGCCGGACACCGCCTTTCGGACCTGGCTCGCCGAGCTGGAGCGACTCGCGTCGGTGGACCGGATGAGGCTGTCGCGGCTGACCCCGGACGCCACGACCCGCCTGCTGACCGGGCTGCTGGGAGCACCTCCGACCGCGGCCCAGGTGGACCTGATCTACCAACGGGCCGCCGGCAACCCGCTGTTCACCGAGCATCTGGTTGGCCTCGCCGACGATCCCGAGGCGCCGCCGCCACCGACCCTGCGTGGCCTGCTCGGCAGTCGGGTGTCGGTGCTCGGCGAGCCCACCCGGCGGGCGCTTCGGGTGGCCTCGGTGCTCGGTCGAGTGGTCGATCTCGACCTGCTGGCCGCGGTCGCCGGCGAGTCCGAGGCGACGGTCGAGGAGGCGCTGCGCGAAGCGGTGGACCGACACGTCATGGAGCCACGGACCGGCGGCGACTACGGCTTCCGGCACCCGCTGTTCCGGGAGGTGGTCTACGCCGACCTGCTGCCCGGCGAGCGACGCCGGCTGCATGCCGCCGCAGCCGAGGCGCTGGCCCGATTGGACGACGGCGCGACCTACGCCGTCGTCGGCGAGGTCGCCCGGCATTGGCAGGCCGCCGGCGATGTCGGCCGGGCGTTCGACTCGGCGGTCGCCGCTGGACTCGCGGCCGAGGCCGTCTATGCGTTCGCCGACGCCGACGAGCACCTGGCCCGAGCCGTGGCGCTGGCGCGACAGTTGCCGGAGGGAGCGTTCGTCCCCCTGGACGTCGACCGGGTCGAGTTGCTCGCCCACTCCGCCCAGGCCGCGCATCTGGCCGGCCACGGTGACCGCGCTGTCGCCGCGGTCCGAGCCGCGCTTCCGATGGCGGCCGATCCGGCGCGGCAGGCTCAGTTGCTCGAGCGGGAGGGCGCCTACCGGTTCAACACCGGGGAGTTCGCCGAGGCGGAGGCGGCGTACCAGGCCGCCCTCGACCGGGTCGAGGGGCAGCCGTCGACGCCGACCCGAGCTCGCGTCTATGCCGGCCTCGGGATGCTGGCGATGGCGTCGACCCGACTCGCCGCCGCCGCGGCCGCCTGCCGGCAGGCGATCGACATCGCGGCCGCGGTCGGCGAGGTGCGGGAGGAGGGTCGGGCGCTCAACGCGCTCGGCGTCGTCACGGCCTACGGCGGCGACTTCGAGTCCGGGATCGCCTACCTGCGCCGCTCGCTCGCGATCGCCGTGCAGATCGACGATCCCGACGATCTGGGAGCCGCCTACATCGACCTGACGCACGTGCTGTGTCTCGCCGGCGAGTTCGACGAGGCGGCAGAGGTCGGACGGGCCGGCATCGACGAGTTGAGCCGGGTCGGACTCGTACGCCAGGACGGCAGCTTTCTGCAGGGCAACGTGGCCGAGTCGTTGATCAAGTCGGGTCGGTGGGCCGAAGCGGCAACCCTGCTGGCCGATGCCTCCGCGTCTCGACCGCAGGGCTTGCGGGTGCATCCGCTGCTGGTCCAGTGCGCTCGACTCGCCCTCGCGACCGGCGACCTGGCCGAGGCCGCCGGCTGGATCAAGCAAGGCACGGCGCTCGCGTCCGACGGCGGTGTGCCCGACGCCTGGCGGCGGGAGATGTTGGAGGCCGATGCCGAGCTCGCGCTATGGCGGCGACAGCCCGAGCGGGCGGCCGACCTCGTCGACGAGGGGCTGGAGCTCGTGGAGTGCGGCGACGAGCAGCGCTTCGCCGGGCCGCTGGTCGCGTTGGGCCTGCGGGCCGCCGCCGACGCGGCCGAGGACGCGCGAGCCCGACGGGCCGCCCGGGCCGAGGCGGTGGCCGTCGATCACGGGCTGGCCCTGGCCGAGCGGGCCCGCCGGCTCGACCCGGATCCGCTCGACCCGGACCGCGCCTGGTGCCCCGACGGACCGGCGTTGGCTCTGACCGCTCAGGCGGAGCTCGCTCGGCTGGAGAGCCGGGCCGACGCACGTCGCTGGGACTTGGCCGCCGATGCATGGGCTCGGATCGGCCGGCCGTTGCCCGAGGCGTACGCCAGGTGGCGCGAGGCGGACGCGACGGTACGGGCCGACCGTGGGACCGAGCGGGGCCTGGTCGCGGTGCGCCGGGCACACGAGCTCGCCACCGGACTCGGCGCCGCTGGGCTGGCCGGCGAGGTCGTCGAGCTCGCCCGCTGGTACCGCATCGACCTCACCGGCGCCGACGTCGAGGCAGCGACCGACGTCGAGGCAGCGGCCGGGTCGACGGGGCCCGAGGCCGAGGAAGCAGCGCCGGCGGCGATCGTCGAGATGGGCCTGACCCCGCGAGAGCTCGAGGTGCTTGCGGGGCTCGCGGCCGGGCAAACCAACCGCGAGCTGGCCGACTCGCTTTTCATCAGCGTCAAGACGGCGAGCGTCCACGTCTCCAACATCTTGCGCAAGCTCGACGTGGACGGCCGGGCCGAGGCCGCCCGAGTCGCCTATCGCCTCGGGTTGGACCGCGGGAGCTGACGTCAGAGTTCGGCCGCCCAATCGCGCTGCTCGAGGGCGGTCCTGACGTGATCGAGGAAGCCGGCGGCATACCCGCTGCCGACGATGGCGTGGTCGAAGCTCAGCCCGAGCGTGCCGACCGGGTGCACGGCGACGGCGTACTCCCCGGGCTCGCGCTCGACGGCGATCGGCATCGGCCGCACCCCGCTGGTCGTCAGCGCCGCCACCTGTCCCGGCCCCAGCGGCGGCGATGACAGCAGCATCCCGTGCGGCGTCGCGTCGACGATCGTGAACGTGCACCCGATTGCTCCACGCCGTTCGCGCGCCTGCGCCTCAGCGTCGGCGATCCGGTCGGCGAGGCTCCGCAGTCGCAGCCCGTCGGCGTCGCGAATGACCGGCAGTGCCGGCGGGCCGGTCGGGTCGAGATCGACGTGGATGCCGAGGTGAACCGGCCGGCGGATCGAGACGACGTGGTCGCCGAGCTGCGCGTTGAGGTACGGGTAGGCGGTGAGTGCATCGACGACGGCCCGGGCGACGAACGCCGGGTATCCCGGTACGTCCGCGCCGGCTTCGCGGCGCGCCCGGTCGACCGCGTGGAAGTCGACCTCGGCGGCGACGAAGGCGGTGGTCGACTCTTTGCGCCGAGATTGCGCGTCTGCCCCGCCGAGATCCGTCGACGGGTATGTGCCCGACCTCGCGGGCGGGGCAGACGCCTGCGCCGAGGCGACGTCGGCCGCCAGGATCCGACCACTCGGTCCGGTGCCGATGACGTCGTCCTCGCGCAGACCGGCGTCGTGCAGCATCCGACGGGCGCGGGGGCTGGTCCGATGGCGGGTGTTGGGCGGACGGGGGTCGGCGGCGACGATCATGTGGGGATGCCTCCCTCCGACGAGGACATGGCCTTCTGAACTGTGGTGACGATCCGTTCGACCGAGGGCAGCGCGAAGTCCTCGAGTGCGTCGGCTGCGGGCAACGGGATGTGCGGCGTCGTGATCCGTATCGGTGGGCCGTCGAGATCCCAGAAGACCTCCTCGCCGATGATCGACATGACCTCGCCGCCCCAGCCGCACAAGCGCGGGTTTTCCTCCACGGTGAAGACCCGACCCGTGTCGCTGACGGACTCGAGAATCGTCTGGGTGTCGAGCGGCACCAGCGATCGGACGTCGACGACCGTGCAGTCGATACCGGCGCCGTCGAGTTGGTCGGCCGCCTCGATCGCCCGCGGCGTCATGTTGCCGAGCGCGAGGATCGTCGCGTCGACGCCGTGGCGGCGGATGGCGGCGGTGCCGAGGGTGTCGACGATCTCGCCATCGGGGACCTCGTCGCGCACCGGATAGAGCGCCTTCTCCTCGAGCAGCACGACCGGGTCCGGGTCACGTACGGCGGCTGCCATGAGTCCGACGACGTCGCGGGCGTTGGACGGCACGACCACCTTGAGGCCGGGAATTGCCATCATCCAGTTTTCGACGCTCTGCGAGTGTTGCGCGCCGAAGCGCAGGCCGCCGCCGTTGCCGGACCGGACGACGAGCGGGAACGACATCTGGCCCGCTGTCATGTAGCGCGACTTCGCGATCTCGTTGGCCAGGATGCCCAGCAGACGGCGAAGAAGTCGCTGAACATGATCTCCGCGATCGGCCGCATCCCGGTCATTGCGGCCCCCATCGCGGCGCCGAGGATGGCCTGCTCGCTGATCGGGGTGTCGCGGACGCGCCGGTCGCCGAACTCCTCCAGCAGCCCGACCGTGCCCTTGAAGACGCGCCGGCGGCCGCGACGTCTTCGCCGATGAGCACGACGCTCTCGTCGCGTCGCATCTCCTGGGCGATGCCGCGGGCGATGGCCTCGCGATAGGTCAGTTGCGCCATGCTGAGCCTCCGTCCGCCCACAGGTCGGTCATGACGAGGTCGGCGCCGGGCTCCGCGGCGTCTCGCGCTTCCTGCGTGGCGCGCTCGACCACAGCGTCCACCTCGGCCTCGATGCCCTCGAGCTCCGGCTCGGTCGCGCCGATCTCGAGCAGGCGGTCTCGATACATCGGCAGCGGGTCCTTGGCGAGCCACTTCTGCACTTCGTCGTCGGGCCGATACTTGCCCGGGTCGGCGCGCGAGTGGCCGCCGTGGCGATAGGTCTTGGCCTCGATCAGGCTGGGACCGGCGCCGGCCCGGGCATGGGCGATCGTGGTGGACGCCGCGACGTAGACCGCGTCCGGGTCGTTGCCGTCGACGATCAGCGGTTCGAGTCCGTATGCACCGGCGCGGTCGGCCGCTGGATGCTGTACTGCGGTGACCTTGTCGATCGGCGTGTACTCCATGTAGAGGTTGTTCTCGCAGACGAAGACGATCGGCAGCCGCCAGATGACGGCGAAGTTGAGGGCCTCGTGAAATGCGCCGATGTTGGTCGTACCGTCGCCGAAGAAGCAGACGGCGACCTGGTCCGTACCGCGATATTGGGCGCTCCACGCGGCGCCGTTCGCGATCGGGAGGTGGGCGCCGATGATCGCGTACGAGCCCATGACGCCGTGCTCGACGCTGGTCAGGTGCATCGAGCCGCCCTTGCCCTTCATCAGGCCGTTTTCGCGGCCGAGCAGCTCGGCGAGCACCGGCGTCATCGGTACGCCGCGGGCCAGCGTGTGGGCGTGCCCGCGGTAGGTCGCGAACGAGTAGTCGTCCGCTCGCATCGCGACGCCGAACCCGGCGGCAATCGCCTCCTGTCCGATCGACAGATGGCTGGTGCCCTTGACCAGGCCCTCCATGAACAGTCGATAGGCGCGCTGCTCGAACTGGCGCAACTCGACGCACAGCCGGTACAACGCGAGTCGGGTCTTGAGCGAGATGTCGCCGACGGCCGCAGCGGGCGGTGCGTCGTCGCGATGCGCGGGCTTTCTAATAGGCATTGGCGATCACGAGCTCCTGAGCCGGAAAGAGCGTAATGACGGCTGGACCGTCTTCGGTGAGTACGACCTCCTCTTCGATGCGGGCGGCCGAGTAGCCGTCGTCGGCCGGGCAGTAGGTCTCGAGTGCGAAGACCATGCCTGCCCGGAGCTCCACCGGGTCCTTCATCGAGTTGAGCCGCGAGATGATCGGGCGCTCGTGCAGGCCGAGGCCGAGCCCGTGCCCGAACTGCAGCCCGAACGCCGCCATCTCGTCGACGAACCCGAACTCGGTCGCCTTCGGCCAGACCGCCGCGACCTCGTCGGTGCCCACGCCCGGGCGTACGACGTCGATCGCGGCGTCCATCCACTCGCGTGCTTTGGTGTACGCGTCCTGCTGGCTCGGTGTCGCACTCCCGACACCGAACGTGCGGTAGTAGCAGGTGCGATAGCCGTTGAACGAATGGATGATGTCGAAGAACGCCTGGTCACCGGGGCGGATCAGGCGATCGGTGAAGTTGTGCGGATGCGGGTTGCAGCGCTCGCCGGCGATTGAGTTGACCGCCTCGACCTGGTCCGAGCCCATCTCGATCAGGCGCTTGGCGGCGAGTGCGACGATCTCGTTTTCGCGGATGCCGGGTTTGAGCACCTCGACGATGTCTTGGTAGACGCCGTCGACCATCGCGGCGGCCTGCGTGAGCAGCATGATCTCGTCGGATGACTTGACCTGCCGAGCGTCGAGCATTAGCTGCTGGCAGTCGATGACGGTGAGTCCCTGGCGCTGCATCTCGAACAGGAATGCGGGCTCGACGATGTCGACGCCGACCGGTTCGTCGGCCACACCGGCGTCGGTGAGCAAGCCCTTGATCTGGCGGACAGCCGACTCCATCAGCCCGGCGCTCGGCGCGACCGCGCCACGCATGCCGAGCATCCCCGGACGACAGTTGTCCGGTTGCAGCCACGGCGAGTAGATCTGATGATGCCGAGTCGCCGACCCGAAGTCCCAGATCATCGGCTCGCCGCCGTCGGTCAGCAGCGCGTACCGGGTCATCTTGTCGCCGAGCGCGCCGCCGATCCAGGTCTGGGTCGTGTAGCGGATGTTGTAGAAGTCGAAGAGCAGGAAGGCGCCGCATTCGCTCTCGGCCAGCGACTTGCGGACCCGGTCGAGGCGGTAGGACCGGAGCCGGGCGAAGTCGACCCGTTCCTCGTAGTCAACGCCCATATGGCCGGGCGCGGGCAGCGGGCGCATGTCACTCTCCCCCGGAGTCCAACCCGTCGGTGACCTCGGCGTCCTCCGACGTCAGCTCGACGCCAGAGCGGCGGGCCTGCTCGAGCAGAAGGGTGGCGAAGTCCTCCTTGTCGTAGCCGGCGCCGATCGCCGACGCGACCAGTTGCGCCGTGAGTGCGGCGACCGGCATCGGCACGCCTAACCGCTTGCCCGCGTCGAGCCCGAGTTCGAAGTCCTTGAGCAGCAAGGGATTGGTGAACGACGGCGTGAAGTCGAGGTTGACCAGCGCGGGTGTCTTGTAGCGGCTGAAGGTTGATCCCATGACCGAGTCGTTGAGGAAGTTGAGGAAGGCTTCCCGGCTGGTGCCGCCGCGTTGCGCGAGCAGGGTGATCTCGGCCAGCGACTGGGTGACGACACCGAGCAGCACGTTGTGGCAGATCTTGACGAGGCGGGCGACCTCGCCCTCTCCGACGTACGTCACGCCGCGGCCGAGCTGTGAGAGCAGTGGCAGCACCTCGTCGTACGCCGCCCGTGGCCCCGACACCGCCAGGGTCAGCATGCCGGCCTCGACGACGGAGGGATTGCCGCTGACCGGGGCGGCCAGCAGATCGGTGCCACGCTCGGCCGCGGCCGCTCGCACCGTTTCGGAGGACTCCGCGGACACCGTGGAGCAGTCGACGAGGACCCGAGGACTCGGCCCGTCGCCCGACAGCATGCCGTTGTCGCCGAGCACGACGTCCTCGAAGTCGGTCGAGGCCGAGACCATCGTGAAGACCACGTCACGGTCGGCGAGCTCGCACGGTCCGTCGACGACGGTGGCCCGCTCACCGGCGACGCCTTCGGCCTTTGACCGGGTGCGGTTGTAGATCGCGACGTCGTGTCCAGCAGAGACGAGTCGATGCGCCATGGCGGCCCCCATTCGCCCGGCGCCGATCCACCCGATCCGCTGCCCGTCCGATGCCACGTGCACTCTCCCGGCTTGACTGCAATCGGTTGCAATACTGACTCGGCGAAAGCCACGCGTCAAGATGCGGGCTTCGTCCCACCGTCGCGATGTTACGAGCGCAACCGATTGCGGTCGCCAACCTTGGGGCCGAGATTGCGCGTCCTGACCGCCTCACCTCGGACGCGCGCGCGATCGGGCTGGTCGTCGGCGAGCGCTTTCATCGACGTCTTTCGGCGGGCCTTCGGCCATACGCCCGGTGCCCACCAACGCTGACGGCTCGCGGGGCGAACGGCTCATGAGGACGGCCTCATAAACGGTTCATCCGGACCTCACGTCCTGAGCCGACGATGGCCGCATGACCAAGACATCCTCACCGCCTCGCCCGGCTGGTCCGCCCGGCCCGGCCGGTCCGGGGATGATCGAGTGGCTGATGTCGGTGGCAGCCGGCGCCGAGCTGTTCGCCGACGTGCCGGAGTCGACGATGTATCCGGCCGAGGCTCGCGTGGTCCGCTCCGCCGGCGACGAGCGCCGCCGCGAGTTCGGCACGGTCCGCTACTGCGCTCGGCAGGCCTTGCTGCGGATCGGCGTGCCGGCGGCCCCGGTGCTCCCGGACGCGGACGGCGTACCCCTCTGGCCGACCGGTGTCGTCGGCAGCATGACGCATTGTGCGGGCTACCGGGCCGCCGCGGTCGCCTACGCCACTGACCTGGCCGGACTCGGCATCGACGCCGAGCCGCACGCCCCGCTACCCCCGTCGACACTCGACCTGGTCCTGCGAGACGACGAGCGGATCGAGCACCTCGTTCTCGCCCAGGCGTACCCGCGGCTGCACTGGGACCGCCTCCTGTTCTGCGCGAAGGAGGCGGTCTACAAGGCGTGGTTCCCGCTCACTCGGCGCTGGCTCGGCTTCGCCGACGTCGCTCTCGAGGTGCACCCCGACGGCAGGTTCCGGGCGCACCTGACCGTGCCAGCGCCGACCGCGGCCGGCCTCGAAATGACCCGGATGGACGGGCGATGGGCCGTCGGGCGCGGCCTGATCGTTGCGGTCGCGACCCTCGGTCGACCGTCGCATGGCCGCTCGGTTCGGACTCGGTCGTCATGAGCCTCGAGATCGCGGCGTCGACCCAGCCGGCCGTCGAGCACCGGTTGGCCGAGCTCCTCACGTCCCTGGTGGCAGACCAGCGGGTCGACCCGGACAGCCACTTCTTCGACGACCTCGGCGCCGACTCGCTGGTGATGGCCCACTTCTGCGCCCGGATCCGCAAGGACGCCGACCTGCCTGCGGTGTCGATCAAGCAGGTCTATCGTCACCCCACGATCCGGGATCTGGCGGCGGAGGTGGCCCGCGATGGCGATCCGGCGGTCGTCTCGGACCGGCCGGAGACGACCACGATCCCGCAAGCGACACCAGCCGCGCCGCCGATCCGGACCTGGCAGTACGTCCTCTGCGGCGCCCTGCAGCTGCTGCTTCTGGTCTCCGCGGCCGTCGGGCTCGCTCTGGTCGTGGCCGGCGGGTACGAATGGATGTCGGCCGGCTCCGGGGTCGTCGACGTCTACCTGCGGGCCGTCGGCTTCGGGGCGATCACCTTCGTCGGCCTGAGCGTCCTCCCGATCCTGGCGAAGTGGGCGCTGATCGGTCGGTGGCGGTCCGGCCGGGTCCGGCTGTGGAGCCTGGCCTACGTCCGGTTCTGGCTGGTGGCCACGCTGGTCCGAACGAGCCCGCTGGTCCTGTTCGCCGGCACACCGCTCTACCCGCTCTATCTGCGGGCCCTGGGCGCGAAGGTAGGCCGTGGCGTCGCGATCTTCTCGCGCAACGTGCCGGTGTGCACCGACCTACTCACCATCGGCGACGGCGCGGTGATCCGGCCGGCGGCGTACTTCGGCTGCTATCGGGCGAGGGCCGGTGAGATCGAGATCGGGGCGGTCTCCCTCGGCGCCGGCTCGTTCGTCGGCGAGGCTTCGGTCCTCGACATCGACACGTCGCTGGGCGACCGTGCGCAGCTCGCCCACGCGTCCTCGCTGCATGCCGGGCAGGCGGTCGCGGCCGGCGAGCATCGAAACGGCTCACCGGCCGAGCCGACCGACGTGGACTACGGGCGGGTCGACCCGGCACGGTGCGGCGCCGTACGTCGGGTCGGCTACTCGATGGCGCAGCTGGTCAAGATCGTGCTGCTGCAGTTGCCGATCGCGATCGGCGGTCTGACGCTGCTGATCGAGGGGGTCCCGCGGCTGCGCGGCCTAATCGGGTCGGGGCCGCTGGCTCTCACGAGCCGGGCCCTCTACTGGGACGCTCTGATCGGGTCGGCCGTCCTCTTCTTCGGTGGCGCGCTGGTCGGTCTCCTCGTCGTCATCACCATCCCGCGACTGCTGCAGCTCGCGATCCGACCCGGTCGGGTGTATCCGTTGTATGGCCTGCACTACGGACTGCATCGGGCCGTCGCGCGACTCACCAACGTCCGGTTCTTCGGCGTCCTCTTCGGCGACAGCGCCGCAATCGTGCCCTACCTCCGTGGCGTCGGGTACGACCTGACGCCCGTCGAGCAGACCGGGTCGAACTTCGGCCTGGACACCCGGCACGACAACCCGTACCTCTGCTCGGTCGGAACCGGGACGATAGTGGCCGACGGCCTGGCGATGCTCAACGCCGACTACTCGAGCACGTCGTTCCGGCTGTCCCGGGCGAGGATCGGGTCCCGCAACTTCCTCGGTAACAACATCGTCTATCCCGCTCAAGGTCGGACCGGAGACGACTGCCTGCTCGCGACGAAGGTGCTGGTCCCGGTCGACGGTGCGGTACGCGAGGGCGTCGGCCTCCTGGGATCGCCGAGCTTCGAGATCCCGCGAACGGTACAGCGGGACCGACAGTTCGACCACCTGCGGACCGGACCTGAGTTCCGTCTGCGGTTGGCCGCGAAGACCCGCCACAACGTACGCACGATGGCGCTCGTCCTGCTCGTCCAGTGGATCTTCGTCGTCGCACTCACGATCATCGGTCTGACCGCCGCCGACCTCTACGACTCGCTCGGCGCCGCCGCGATTGCCGGAGCCAGCCTCGCGGCCCTGGTGTTCGGCCTCGGCTACTCCGTCCTGGTCGAACGGGCCAGCACCGGCTTCCGGTCGCTTCGACCCCGGTACTGCTCGATCTACGACCCGTACTTCTGGTGGCACGAGCGCTACTGGAAGCTCAGCACGGAGCCGCCGCGCCTCCTCAACGGCACTCCGTTCAAGGGCATGGTCTGGCGGCTCCTGGGCGTACGGATCGGCGCTCGGGTCTTCGACGACGGCTGTCTCATGATCGAGAAGACCCTCGTCGCCATCGGGGACGACTGCGTGCTCAACACGGGGAGCATCGTCCAGCCCCATTCGCAGGAGGACGGCAGCTTCAAGTCCGACCGCGTCTCGATCGGGGCCGGCTGCACGGTCGGTGTGGGCGCGCTCGTCCACTACGGCGTCGCGATCGACGACGGCGCCGTCATCGCTCCCGACTCGTTCGTGATGAAAGGCGCCGACATCCCCGCGCACACGCACTGGGGCGGCAACCCGGCCCGCGAGCTTGAAGGGAGCAGCCGATGACCGCGATCCCGACCTGGACCCTCGATCCGGTGGCTGGCGTTGCCGAGCACTCGGTGTCGATCCCCGCCGACCATCTGACGGCGCTGCGACGCCTGGCCACTGAGCTGGACGTCGATCTCGGCGCGGTGCTGCTGGCGGCCCACGCCGTCGTCCTGGCCGCCCTGTCCGGAGAGCGCGTCGTGACAACCGGGCACGTCCCGGCCTCCGGCGGGCCGCCGACGTCGTGTCGCCTGTCGACCGCGGTCGACACCTGGCGCGAACTGGTCGTGGCGGCGGCTGATGCCGACCCGCTCGACGCCGGGGCCGAGTACGAGGTCGACGTCGACGCGAGCTGCGCGGCCGAAACCGCCCTGGCCGACTCGACGGTGCTGCGCGTGACGTACGTGCCGCCGGACGGCCTGCGGCTGTGCTACCGCACCGACCGGCTCGACTCCGAAGCCGCGGCTCGGATCGCCGGCTATCACCGAATCGCACTGGCCCGGATCGCCGCCGCTCCGGACGCCGATCCTCGACGGGCGGAGCTGTTGTCCGTCGCCGAGGTGCGTCACCAGCTCGATGGCCTCGCCGGACCGTGTCGGGAGCTGCCCGACCGCCGAGTCCACGAGCTGTTCGAGCAGCGGGTCCGGACCGACCCGGACGCAGTCGCGGTGGCGCACGGCGACCGGCGGTGGACCTACCGAGACCTCAACTCCCGCGCCAACCGCCTGGGTCGGGCACTGCTCGCCCGCGGACTGCGCCGGGAGGACGTCGTCGCGGTCGTGACCGAGCGGAACCTCGACTGGGCGGCCGCCGTGCTCGCGGTGTTCAAGGCCGGCGGCTGCTACCTGCCGATCGAGCCGCATTTCCCGGCCGAGCGGATCGCGACCATGCTGAACCGGGCCGACTGTCGGCTGGCGCTGACCGAGTCGGGCAGCACGGCGAACCTCGACCGCGCCCTCCGTACGGTGCCGGGAACCGAGGCGGTGTGGGTCGAGACGGCGTACTCCGAGGGCGACTCCACCGGCGATCTCGGCATCGACGTCACCGCCGACCAGCTCGCCTACCTCTACTTCACCTCGGGCTCCACCGGCGAGCCGAAAGGCGCGATGTGCGAGCACGCAGGCCTGCTCAACCACCTCTACGCCAAGATCGACGACCTGCGGATCGACGCCACCGACGTCGTCGCGCAGACCGCACCGCAATGCTTCGACATCTCGCTGTGGCAGCTCGTGTCGGCGCTGCCGGTCGGTGGCCATACGAGAGTCGTGGAGCAGGAGGCTGTCCTCGACGTCGAGCGCTTCGTCGACACGATCGTCGACGGCCGGGTGAGCGTGCTCCAGGTGGTGCCGTCCTACCTCGACGCGGTGCTCGCGTACCTCGAGGAGAATCCGCGGCCGCTTTCGGACCTGCGGTGCGTGTCGGTCACGGGCGAGGCGCTGCCGATGGAGCTGGCCCGGCGCTGGTTCGCCGCGCGGCCCGGGACCACGCTGGTCAACGCCTACGGCCTGACCGAGACGTCGGACGACACCAACCACGAGGTGATGGACCGGGCGCCCGCCGGGTCGCGGGTCCCGCTCGGTCGGCCCGTCAACAACGTCGGCGTCTACGTCGTCGACGAGGAGCTGGCTCTGGTGCCGCTCGGCGCGCCGGGGGAGATCGTCTTCTCAGGCGTCTGCGTCGGCCGGGGGTACGTCAACGACCCCGACCGGACGCGACGGGCGTTCCTGACCGACCCGTACCGACCGGGCGAGCGGCTCTATCGCAGCGGCGACTTCGGCCGGTGGCGTCCGGACGCCAGCTTGGAGTTCCTCGGCCGGCGGGACGCGCAGGTGAAGGTCTCCGGCTTCCGGATCGAGATCGGTGACGTCGAGAACGCGCTGGTCCGGCTGCCGGGAGTCGGCCAGGCCGCGGCGGTCGTCGCCGAGCCGGCCGGTGGGAGCAAGCAACTGGTGGCGTTCTGTTCGGGCCGGCGACTGGAGGCCCACCAACTCCGCGACCGCCTCGGTCAGTGGCTGCCCGACTACATGCTTCCGGCGGCCGTCCATTGGCGGGACAGCCTGCCCCTGAACGCCAACGGCAAGATCGACCGGAAAGCGCTGGCCCAACTGGCCGCTGACCTCGACGGCGGATCGCCGGACCTCGACGCGCCACGGACCTCGACCGAGCGGCGACTGGCGGCGGCGTGGGCGACGGTGCTCGGCGTCCCGGTCGACCAGATCGGCCGCCGCGACCACTTCTTCGAGCGCGGCGGCACGTCGCTCGTGGCCGTGAAGCTCGTGGTCACCCTGCGGCGGACGGTCTCCCTCGAGGACGTCACCCGCCGCCCCGTCCTCGCCGACCTGGCCGCCGAGATCGACCGACGCGAGAACTGAACGAAAGGGAAGCGACATGCCCACCTCTACTCCGATGTCCTTGCTCGGCCTGGAGTTGACCGCCGAACGGCCGCCGATCGTCCGCGTCGGGACGGTGGACGACCCGGCGGGCTGGGTCGACCTGAACCGACCGGCACTGCGCGCGGTCGTCCTCGAGTACGGCGCGGCCCTGGTCCGCGGCCTCGGGTTGTCCGAACCCGCCGGGGTCGACGCGGTCTTTCGTCGGCTGGGCGGCGACCTGATGACCGAGCGGGAGGCCTTCGCCGTCCGACAGTCGTACGCCGAAGGCGTCTACTCCTCACCGGCCTGGCCACCGAACCAGCCGATGTGCATGCACCACGAGCTGAGCTATCGCACCGAGGTGCCTGGCCTGATGTTGTTCGCCTGCCTGACGCCACCGGCGACCGGTGGAGCGACCGCTCTCGCCGACGCGCCGACGGTCTTGGACGCGCTGCCGCCGGGCCTGGTGGCCCGCTTCGAACGCGAGGGCTGGCTACTCACCCGGTCGTACCACGGCGACGTCGGGGCGTCCGTCGCCGATGCGTTCGGGACCGGCGACGTCGGTGCGGTCGAGCGCTACTGCCGGGCCAATCAGATCGAGGTCGAGTGGCTGCCCGACGGCGGGCTGCGCACCAGGCAGCGACGCCCTGCCGTCGTCCAGCACCCGGTGACCGGGGCGCGTTGCTGGTTCAACCAGGTCGCGTTCCTCAGCGAGAGGACGATGGACCCGGAGATACGCGACTACCTCGTGGACGTCTACGGCGCCGAGCGGCTGCCGTTCACGACTAGCTTCGGCAACGGCGACCCGATCGGCGCGGACGTCGTGCGGCTGCTCAACGACGTCTACGACGCCTACACGGTTCGGGAGCCGTGGCGGGCCGGCGACCTGCTGCTCGTCGACAACATCCGCACCGCCCACAGCCGCGAGGCGTACGACGGGTCCCGCGAGGTGCGGGTCGCGATGGCCGATCCGACCAACAACGCGATGGGGACCGACCGATGAGCGCCCCGTCGTTCGCGGTGATCTCCGGTGCGCAGGTACGCGAGGCGCTGGCCGGCCGCGAGAAGGAGATCGTGGACCTGGTCGAGGCGACGTACCGCCTGCACTGCGCCGGCGACACCGTCAACCCTCCGTCGTACTTCCTGCGCTTCCCCGATCGCCCGTCGGCGCGGATCATCGCGCTGCCCGCCGCGGTCGGCGGCCCGGCGCCGGTGGACGGGCTCAAATGGATCTCCAGCTTCCCCGACAACATCGCAACCGGGCTGCCGCGGGCGTCGGCCGTCCTGATCCTCAACGACCACGCGACCGGCTACCCCTTTGCCTGCGTGGAGGCGTCGATCATCAGCGCCACTCGGACCGCGGCGATGGCGGCATCGGCGGCTGGTTGGCTGACCCAGGGGCGCCCGCGGCCGAGCCGGGTGGGGTTCTTCGGCACCGGGCTGATCGCGCGCTACGTCCATGCGTTCCTGGCCGCGACCGGGTGGTCGTTCGACGAGGTGGGGGTGCACGACCTGTCCGCTGACAGTGCGGCCGGGTTCCGCGGCTACCTCGAGCGGACCGACTCGGCGACCCGGATCACCGTCCACGACGGGGCCGAGCAGCTCATCCGTTCCAGCGACCTGGTGGTGTTCGCGACCGTTGCCGGACGCCCGCACATCACCGACCCGTCGTGGTTCGCCCATCACCCCGTCGTCCTGCACGTGTCGCTGCGCGACCTGGCCCCGGAGGTCGTCCTCGCGTCGACCAACCTCGTCGACGACGTCGAGCACTGCCTGAAGGCCGACACGTCCCCGCATCTTGCCGAGCAGGTCACCGGCGGTCGGGACTTCCTCGCCGGCACGTTGGGCGACGTGATGGCGGGGCGGGTGACCGTACCGACCGATCGCCCGGTGGTGTTCGCACCTTTCGGGCTCGGCGTGCTCGACGTGGCGGTCGGACAGGACGTGTACGAGCGAACGGTCGAGGCCGGACGGCTGAACGTCGTGGACGACTTCTTCCACGAGCTGCGTCGGCACGGCTGAGACAAGGCAGCGGCGATCGAGGAGAGGAGGCGACATGCCCGTCATCACGACCCCCCACGACTTCAACGAGGACGGACTCTTCGTCGACCTCCGTGCGGTCCTCGACGAGCCGTTGTTCCTCAAGTGCGAGGGATTCAACTTCGCCGGCTCGATCAAGCTCAAGGCCGCGGTCGAGATGGTGCAGGCCGCCGAACGGGACGGCGTGCTGACGCCCGACTCGATCATCGTCGAGTCGTCCTCGGGAAACCTCGGAGTGGCGCTGAGCATGGTCGCCGCGAGCAAGGGCTACCGATTCCTGTGCATCACCGACTCCCGGTGCAACTCGTCGACGCGGCAGCTGATGGAGGCCATCGGCAGCTGGGTACACGTCGTCACCACACCGGCCGACGACGGCGGATTCCTCGGGGCGCGGCTGGACTACGTACGCGCGCTGTGCGCCGCTGACGACCGGTACGTCTGGCTCAACCAGTACGCCAACCCGGGCAACTGGCAGGCGCACTACCGTACGACGGCGCCCTCGATCGTCCGGCAGTTCCCCGAGCTGGATGTGTTGTTCGTCGGCGCCGGGACGACCGGGACCCTGATGGGGTGCGCGCGCTTCCTTCGGGATTGGCACCGGCCGGTCCGGATCGTCGCCGTCGACACCGTCGGATCGGTCACCTTCGGCGGTCCGCCGGGTCGTCGGATGATCCCTGGGCTGGGCACGAGCGTACTGCCGCCGCTGCTCGACGAGTCGCTTGTGGACGAGGTGATTCGGGTCGACGAGGCCGAGGCGATCCGGACCTGTCACCGTCTGGCGGGACGCGGCTTTTTGTTCGGCGGCTCGACCGGCACCGTCGTCAGCGGCGCCGTCGACTGGCTGGCCCGACACGGGTCGGGGCTGACCACCGCGGTCGCGATCGCGCCAGATCTCGGCGAGCGCTATCTCGACACGATCTACCGGGCCAACTGGCTGCGCGACCTCTATCCCGGCCAGCACCTCGACGAGGGGCTCAGGTCCGAGGTCGGGCGGTCGATCTCCGTACGCTCAGCGTGAGCGGGAGCATGACGGAGCGGACGTGTCGCTCCGGGTCGTTGACCACCTCGAGCAACAACCGGGCCGCCTCGGCGCCGATGTCATAGTGCGGCACCCGTACCGACGTCAACGGCGGAGCCACTCGGTCGATGAACGGCATGTCGTTGAACCCGACGACGCTGACGTCGTCGGGACAGCGCATTCCGTGCCGCTCGAGGACGTCGTAGCAGCCCAGCGCGATCAGGTCGTTGCCGGCGAGCACGGCGGTGTGGGGCACGCCACGGCCGAGGAGCTCCTCCATCGCGGTCGCGCCGGCCGGCTCCGACCAACTGGTCGCGTCGGCGATCCGCTCCGGACCTGCGGCGAGTCCGACGTCCTCCATCGCCTGTCGGAACGCCTGGCGGCGGGCGACGCCCGTGGACAGGTCCTGCGGACCGGCCAGATGCACGATGTCGCGATGACCGAGCTCGTACAGATGCCGGATGGCGGAGGCGACGCCGGCCGCGTCGTCACCGGTGACCGACGGGATGTCCGGCGTCGCGACCCTCCGGTTGACCAGGACGAGCGGCGTGCCGCTGGCCGCGACGGCTTCCAGCAGCGGGTCTTGCAACCGGGCGGTCGCGACGACGAATCCGTCGACGCTGCGGCCGCGGAACGACTCGATCGCGGCCGCCTCGCGCTCGGGCTCGTTGTCAGTGTTGATGATCCACGGGCTATAGCCGGCGGCGCGGAGCACATCTTCGACGCCGCGGACGATCGGCGGGAACAACGGGTTCGTCAGGTCGGGAAGCAGGAGACCGACCGTCGCGGACCGCGCGGTCTTCAGACTGCGGGCGATCGAGTTTGGTGTGTAGCCCAGCTGACGCGCGGCCTTCTCCACCCGGGCAGCGGTCTGGGTGTTGACCAGACCGCGGGTGGCGGCGTTGAGTGCTCGCGACGCGGTCGCCGGATGGACTCCGGCCCGTTCGGCGACCTCTTTGAGCGTGACCCGTTGCACGGTGCGAAGACTAACCTTTCTCTCGTTCCCATCGGCTGCGCGCGAAGCCCCCGAACGCGCCGGCCAATCCGGTCAGGACCGCACAGCTCGCGAAGAGGACGCCGAACCGACCGTCGTCGGCCAGCGATCCTCCGATGGCGGCCATCACCGCGGTCCCGGCGAACAGCGAGCCGGCGAAAAACGCGACCACGGTCGCCCGCTCGGTCGGTGCGACCTGCGTCGCCCAGGTCTGCAGCGAGCTATGCATGGCGGCCCAGCACAGCCCCAGCAATAGGCACGTCGCGCCGGCGACCAGGGGCGTCTGACTCGCGGCCACGAGTACGCAGCCAACCACTCCGAAAGCGCCGCCGGCGAAAATGAACCGCGAGGCCGCAGTCCGCGACGACAGCCGGCCGACGACCCCGGATGCGGCGAGCACGGAGACGCCGTACAACGCCGCCGGTGCGGCCGCCGCCATCGGTCCCCAGCCGGTCGACTCGACGGCAGCGGGCACGAAGGTGAACGCGCCGAGCAGCCCGGCGCCCTCGATGCCGACCAGGGCCAGCAGGACCAACGTCGTCGGGTTGCGCATGATCTCCGCGACCGGCGCCCACGGCGGTCGGGCCGCCCGGGCCCGAGGCACCTCCGCGAGCGACCAGACGAACCAAGTGGCGATCGCGGCGAGGGCACCGATGGTCGCGAAGGCCCAACGCCACCCGACGGTTTCCGCCAACAGACCCGCGACGACGGTGCCGAGCGCGGTGCCGAGCGCCAGCCCGGTCATGAGGCGGGTCACCTCGAGCTGCCGGCGATCGCCGGGCACGACCTCGCCGACGTAGATCAGCGTCGAGGGAAACGCCGCCGACAAGCAGATCCCGGCCCCGACCCGGGCGAGCGTCAAGGTCGCGACGTCGGTGACGAACGCCGACGCAACGGAGGCGACGGTGCCGCCGAGAAGCGCCCAGCGGATCGCACGAGCGAGGCCGACGCGTTCGGAGACCAGGCCCCACACCGGCTGCATGAGTCCATACGCGAGGAAGTACGCTCCGGCCGCGCCTGCGACCGCCGCCAGCGGCACGTCGAGGTCGATCGAGATCGCGACCAGCAGTGGCGGCATCGCGAACCGGTCGAAGGACGCGATGAACGCGGTTGCCTGGAGCCGGACGCCGTCGCGGCCCAGCTCGCGCTCGCCCACCGCGACCTCCTCGTGCCATCGATGTGCCCATCCGCAATGAGGTGGTGGAGACGCGCGATCTCGGCGCGACAGCACCTGAACGCAATCGATTGTAGGAGTTCGCCTGCTGAGTCCACGCGCGACCCGGGCCGACTCTTGACAGCGGAGAGCGACGGTCACATGATGATGGCTCAACGGGCTGCAATCGATTGCGATCCTGGAGGGTCTCATGTCACCCCTGCCCCGTCCCGGACGCCGGACTCGCGGCAGCGTCACGCTTCTCGCAGCAACCGCGTTGGCGCTCTCGGCGCCGGCGTGCGGCATCGGCGGGGGCGACGACGACTCCGGCGACTCTAGCGGGCCGATCACGATCGGCACCTCACTCCCGCTGACCGGCGAGTTCTCGCAGCCGGGTCAGGCCGCGAAAGAGGGCTACGAGGTCTGGCAGGAGATGATCAACGCCGAGGGCGGTCTGCTCGGCCGCCAGGTCGAGCTGACCATCAAGGACGACGCGTCCAACCAAAACACGATCGTCGCCGACTACAACGCGCTGATCAGCCAAGACAAGGTCGACCTTCTGCTTGGCACCTTCTCGTCACTCCTGAATCTCCCCGCCTCTGCGGTGGCTGAGAAGAACCGGATGCTCTACGTCGAGCCGGCTGGTGGTGCGCCGGAGCTGTTCGACCGCGGTTTCAAGTACCTGTTCTTCGCGCAGCAGGCGACGGCGGACAAACAGGGCGAGGTGTGGGCGAAGTACATCACCGAGCTGCCGGAGGCGGAGCGGCCGAAGACGGCCGCCTACCCGACGCTCGACGACCCGTTCGCCCAGCCGACCTCCGAGGGGATCGAGGAGATCTTCACCAAGGCCGGCATCGAGACGGTCTACCGCGAGACCTACACGATCGACAACCCGAACCTCGACGGCATCGCGAGCGCGATGAAGTCGAGGAACCCTGACGTGGTCGTGCACGGTGCCACGTTCGAGGACGGGGTCGGCATGGTCCGCGCGCTTCGGAAGGCGGACTTCACGCCGAAGATCCTCTACCAGACGACCGCCCCGTCCCTGGGCGACCAGTACTCCAAGGCGATCGGCAAGGACACGACGGAGGGCATCTTCTACGCGGTGAGCCACTCGAAGGAGGCCGCGACACCGGGCAACAAGGAGTTCGTGGCCAAGTACCAGGAGATGTTCGGCGGCGAGGAGGTGCCGGAGGACGCTGCCGACGCGTACGCGACCGCGCAGGTGCTCGAGGCGGCCGTGAAGGAGGTCGGCACGATCGAGCGCCAGCGTCAGTCCGAGCTCGCCGACTGGCTACGCGAGAACGAGGTCGACACGATTCTCGGACCGCTGAGCTGGGACGAGCTCGGCCGGCCGGAGGGCGAGTTCCTCGTCGGCCAGTGGCAGAGC
>DASQKI010000018.1:0-32744 GCA_035630615.1 Nocardioidaceae bacterium | reverse complement strand
GGTATGGCCTGGGGTGTGATCGACGACGAACTCGATGCCGGCCAGGGTCAGCGTCGCGGCATCAGTGAGCTCGCGAACGTCGTCCGGCTCGGCGAACGAATAGTCGGAGCCGAGCAGCAGCCCCGCGGACTCCGGCGAGATGCCGGCCATCGGGTCGGTCAAGAGGTGTCGGTCATCCGGGTGCAGGTAGGCCGGCGACTCGTAGGCGCCCGCCACCGGCACGACACACCAGACGTGGTCGATGTGCCCGTGGGTCAGCAGGATGCTCACCGGCTTCAGCTTCTGCTCGCGGACGATCTCGGCGACGCCCTCGGACGCATCCTTGCCTGGGTCGATGACGACACACTCGGCACCAGACCCGGTCGCCACCACGTAGCAGTTGGTGGCCCACGGGCCGGCTGGGAACGCGGCGATCAACACGGGACCTGAGACTACGCGAGTACGGCGTAATGCTACGAATCGATTGCGATGCGACACGACGGGCGGTCGTGCTCCTAGACTTGCCGGTCGTGGTCACCAAGAAGGAACGCCGACGCCAACTGGCTCGCGAGCACTACCTGCGTCAGCAGGAGCGCCGAGCCGCCCGGAGCCGCCGCCGGCGGCGCGTCAACCTCGTGGTCGGAGTCATCGTCGTTTTGGCCATCGTCGTTGCCCTGGGATGGTTGCTCAAGACGAAGGTCTTCAACGATGACGAGTCGAGCGGCGCGCCCTCGGCCAGCTCGAGCGCCGTGGTGTCGATTGATCAAGGGGTGACGTGATGACCACCGAGAATCCTTGGGGCCGCGTCGACAGCGACGGCACCGTATACGTGAAGACTCGCGACGGCGAACGGGCCGTCGGACAATGGCCCGACGGCGATCCGGCCGAGGCGATGGCGCTGTTCACCCGACGGTACGAGGGGCTTCGTGTCGAGGTGGAGCTGCTGGACAAACGCGTACGCGGTGGGTCGCTGTCACCCGAGCAGGCCGAGTCGACCATCAAGATGGTGCGCGAGACGGTCGCGACGGCGGCCGCGGTCGGCGATCTCGACGGGCTACTCGATCAGCTCGACGCGCTCGGACCGGCGCTCGCCGAGCAGCGTGAGCAGCGCAAGGCGGCCAAGGCCGAACGCAGCGCCCACGCCAAGTCGGCCAAGGAGCACATCGTCGGCGAGGCCGAGCGGATCGCAGCGGGCACCGACTGGCGCGGCGGTGCCGACAAGCTGCGAGCGCTGCTCGACGAGTGGAAGGCCCTGCCCCGACTCGACAAGGCGACCGACGATCCGCTGTGGCACCGTTTTTCGAGCGCGCGTACGTCGTTTACCCGCAAGCGCAAGCAGCAGTTCGCCGAGCTCAACGAGCAGCGGCAGGCGGCCAAGCATGTCAAGCAGAAGCTGCTCGACGAGGCCGAGCGACTTGCCAAGTCGACCGACTGGGGTCCGACGTCGCGGGCGTTTCGCGACCTCATGCAGCAGTGGAAGGCGGCGGGTCCGGCTCCTCGGTCCGACGAGGAGCGGTTGTGGAAGGCGTTCCGGGCCGCGCAGGACACGTTCTTCGGCGCCCGCGACGAGGCCAACGCCGAGCTCGACAAGGAGTACGAGGCCAACGCTGAGGTCAAGCGGGCCATTCTGGACGAGGCCGAGAAGCTGCTGCCGGTCGACGACGCGGCGGCGGCCCGGTCGGCGTTCCGTCCGCTGTCGGAGCGCTGGGACGCCGCAGGCAAAGTGCCGCGGTCGCAGATGCGCGATCTCGAGGGCCGGATGCGGGCGGTCGACACCGCGATCCGCGAGGCTGAGGACACGCATTGGCAGCGGACCAACCCCGAGGCGCGGGCCCGGGCCGCCGACACGGTGGCGCAGCTGGAGTCGTTGCTGACCGATCTACGGGCCCAGCTCGACAAGGCGAAGTCGGCCGGCAACGACAAGAAGGTCCGGGAGGCCGAGCAGGCCATCGAGGCCCGCGAGGCCTGGCTCGTCGAGGCCCGAAAAGCCCTCGCCGACTTCTCCTAACCCCCGCCCATCCGCCGCCCGTGGTGCGCCCATCCGCCGCCCGTGGTGCGCCCATCCGTGTACATCTGTGGATAACTTCCGCGGGACTCCGGCCATAACGGCCATGCTGCCGGGATGCCCGACCTCATCAACGACGGCCTGCCGTTCAGGGTGTCCCGCGACGGCGCACTCGGCCTCGACCGTAATCGCCTTCGCACGCTCCGGCGTGAGCATCAGCTTCGATACGTCTTTCGCGGCGTAATGGTCGACGCTCGCACGCCAGACACCCGCAACCTGCGCTGCCTCGCCCTGGCATTGGTACTTCCGCCGAACGGCGTGATCTGCCACTGCTCGGCAGCATGGGCCCTCCAGATCGATGCGTTCCAACCCAGCGAGCGCTTTCTTCTTACTCCGCAATGCATGGTGCCGCACGGCGCCAGCCGTACGCGCTTTGAGGGCGTCAAGTGCGTCGAGGGATACCTGCCCGACGGAGACATCACCATCATCAACGGTCTCCCCGTGACGACCCCTGGCCGCACGGCCGTTGATCTCATGCGATGCCTCCGCAGACCGTTCGCGCTGTCATTGGCGGACGCCATGGTCCGAGCCGATCTAGCAACGGTCGCGGAGCTCGCTCGCCGAATCCGCCGCCTCAAAGGCTTTCCCGGCATCCGGCAAGCACGTGATCTGCTTCGGCTCATCGACCCACGCGCCGAGTCGCCCGGCGAAAGCTGGCTGCGGCTGCGGCTAATCGACGCGGGTTTCCCGTTCCCGCGACCGCAGCTCGAGGTCGTCGACCATCGCGGTCGGGTCATCGCCCGGATCGATTTGGCATACTCCGAGATCAATCTCGCGATGGAGTACGACGGGGCGCCGTACCACTCACACGAAGACGACAAGGCTCACGACGGCGAGCGCCGTGGGCTGCTCCGCGACGCCTTCGGCTGGCGCTTCGAGCCTGCCACCAAGGACGACATCTTCGGGACGGATCCGGCGTACGAGCTCAAGATCGGCAAGTACCTCGGTCTCGAGCCGCTGCCCCGGTTCTGGTGACATTCGGATGGGCGCACCACCATTGACGGATGGGCGCACCACAACCGACGGATGGGCGCACCACAACCGACGGATCGGCGGTTAGACGCGGGCGAAGGTGAGGGTTTCGCCCGCGACGCCACGCATCCAGAGGTCGTTGCAGGCGTCCGCCATCGCGTCGAGACCGTCGATCACCGAGGCGAACACCGTGCCCGGCACCCATCCCACATCGCCGTTGATCAGCAGGTTGTTGCGCCCGTAAAACAGCGCCAGGTCGACGACGTTGCCCAACTCTCCTTGCTCCGCATAGCCGTAGGCCGGATTGAGCAGCTGCCCGCCGGTGAAGTTGAAGTAGCACACGTCGCCCGGAATCGGCGTCACCGTCGAGTTTTCGAGCCCCGGCTCCCGCTCGGCGAACGCGGGCACGAGGGTGTAGATCTCGTTGCGGGCGTACTTGCCGTGAAACACCGAAGCCGACTGCGGCAGCGCCTCCCACACCGCGGCGCACGTGAGCGGCGCCTCCGCGTCGAGCAGTCGAGCCATGCAGGAGACGCCTCGCTTGTCGAGGCTGATCGTCAGGTGTCGGGCCATCAGTCGTCGCTCCAGTCGCTCGTTGACCAGTCATCGCCAGGTTGGGGCCACCGCCAGGTGGAGGCAGCCTCGTAGGCCCGGCAGGCGCGCAACACCAGCGCATCGGCGTGCCGCGGTCCCACCACGTGCAGCCCGACCGGCAGTCCCGCGTCGGTGAGCCCGCAGGGCACGCTCGCCGCCGGCTGCTGTGTGAGGTTGAACGGATAGCTGAACGGCGTCCACTCGGTCCATCGACGCATTCCCGATCCGGCCGGGACCTCGACACCGGCCTCGAACGCCGGCACCGGCAGCGTCGGCGTGACGAGCAGGTCGTATTGCTCGTGAAACTGCCCCATGCGTACGCCGAGATCCATCCGGACCGCCGTCGCGTCGAGATAGTCGAGCGCCGTATATCGCCGACCCTCCTCGACTGCCTCGGCGAGCCCCGCGTCGATTCGACCGAGCACGTCGTCGCCGTAGGCCAGCACCACCTTGGCGGCGCCGCTGAACCACAAGGTGTGATAGGCCGCAACGGGGTCGTCGAACCCGGGGTCGACCTCCTCGACGACCGCACCGAGCTCGGCGAGCACACCGACCGCCTTGAGCACCAGCGCTTCGACCTCGGGATCGACGTCGACGTAGCCGAGTCGAGGGCTGTAGGCGATCCGCAGCCCCGCGACGCCGGCGTCGAGACCGTCGCGGTAGGAGCCGGACTCCGGCGCGAGGCCGGACCAGTCGCGTACGTCAGGTCCCGTGAGCACGTCCATCATCAACGCCGCGTCGCTGACGGAACGGGTCATCGGCCCGATGTGGGCAAGCGTGCCGAACGGACTCGGCGGATAGAGCGGCACCCGACCGTACGTCGGCTTCAGCGCGACGACGCCCGAGAAGCCCGCCGGGATCCGTACCGAGCCTCCACCGTCGGTGCCGACCGACAGGGCTCCCATGCCGAGCGCCACGGCCGTCGCGCTCCCGCCGCTCGATCCGCCGGCCGTTCGAGACGGTGCCCACGGGTTGCCGGTCGGGCCGCAGAGCAGGCTGTCGGTGACGCCCTTCCAGCCAAACTCGGGCGTCGTCGTCTTGCCGATCAGCACGGCACCCTGCTCCCGCAGCCGCGCGGTCGCCGGCGCGTCGACGTCCCACTCCTGGTCGGGCGAGATCAGCCGCGATCCGCGTAGCGTCGGCCAGCCCTTCGTCGGCAGCAGGTCCTTGATCGTGGTGGGCACACCGTCGACGGCCCCGACCGGCTCGCCGCGTGCCCAGCGAGCCTCGGACTCGCGTGCCGCCGCGAGCGCCCGATCGGGGTCGACCAGGCACAGGGCGTTGACGGAGGAGTCGTAGGCGTCGACGCGGTCGAGTGCCGCCTGCGTGGCGTCGACCGGCGACAACTCGCCGGCGGCATAGCGGCGCACCAGCTCGGTCGCGCTCAACAGGGCGATGTCATCCATGGCGCTCCAGTCTCCTCAACGGCCCGCGTCGACGGCCGCGAAGCCGTCACGCTTGTCGACGACGTTGCGCAGCGGCTCCTCGGCGAGCCAGCGCTGGAGGTTCGCCGCGAAGAGTCCGATGATCCGGTCGGTCCATCCGATCGAGTCGCCGGACATGTGCGGCGAGACGATCACCTGAGGGAGCCGCCAGTACGGATGGTCCGACGGCAGCGGCTCCTTGGCGAACGCGTCGAGTCCGGCGCCGGCGATCTCGCCCGCCTCGAGCGCCGCGACCAGGGCATCGTCGTCGACGAGCAGCCCGCGGCCGACGTTGATCAGCCGGGCCGTCGACGGCATAGCCCGCAGCACGTCCGCGTTGATCATGTGTCGCGTCTGCTCGGTGAGTGGCGCGACTGCCACGACGTAGTCGGCATCGCGTACGACCTCGACCAGCTCACTCGACGCCGAGACGACCCCGAAGTCCGGGTCGGTATCTCGTGGAGTACGGCCGACGCCATGCACCTGCATGCCGACGGCGCGAAGCATCCGGGCGATCTCGCGGCCGATCGATCCGGATCCGGCGATGACGACCCGCTTGCCGGTGATGTCCTCGCTCTCGCGGTAGCGCCACTCGCCGGCCTGCTGATAGCGCAGCGTGGCCGGCAGGTATTTCGCGAACGCGAGGACGAACGCGAGCACGTACTCCGCCATCGGTCGGTCGAAGACACCGCGCGAATTGGTCACGACGACGGGGCTCGCGGCGAGCTCCGGAAACAGCACGCGGTCGACGCCGGCGCCGGCGACATGCACCCAGCGCAGCGCGTCGGCCGAGGCCCACGCGTCCCGCAGGGCGGCCGAGCGGAAGTCCCACACGAACAACACCTCGGCGCCTCGGAGCGCGTCGGCCAACCCGTCGGCGTCGACGTAGCGGACGTCGGCCAACTCCTCGATCGGCTCCATGCCGTCGGGCCGTTCGCCGCCGCAGAGGGCCGCGACGACGGGCCGGACGGTGTGGGTCTTCGCGCCGCCTTGCATCATGTGCTCCACTGGGTGAGGGCCCTTCACGCCGGATGTGGTTGACGCTAGGGACGCGTTTGTACGATTGTCAACAATCACGCCTCAGGCGAGGGGATCGGCGGTCAAGTCCCGCGACAAGACGCGGCATCAAAGCGAGGTGGTAGATGGCGATAACAGTGGCGGACATCGGCGTTCGGGTGCCTCCGGAGCCGTCCGCACAGCGACACCTCGGCGTCGTCGCGCCGTTCGACCTCGCACTCGACCGCGAGCTGTGGAGGTGGACGCCAGACGACGTGTCTCTCCACCTGGCGCGGACGCCGTTCTATCCACTACACGTCGGCGTCGAGATGGCCGCCACGGTCAGCAATGTCGACGACGTACGCGAGGCAACCCGCATCCTGACACCCCTCGAGGCCGAGGTCGTCGCGTACGCCTGCGCGTCTGGCAGCTTCGTCGGCGGGCTCGCCGGCGAGGAGCAGGTGCGGCTGGCGATGCACGACGGTGGCGCGATCCGGGCTGTCACGACGTCCGGCGCCCTGCTGCAGGCCATCGCAGAGGTCGGCGCCAGGCGGGTCGCGATCGCCACGCCGTACGTCAGCGACGTCACCGACCATCTCGTCGAGTTCCTCGCCGAGGCCAACATCGAAACGGTGTCGCGGACCGACCTCCGCCTCGAGGGCAGGATCTGGACCGTGCCGTACGTGCGCACCGAGGAACTCATCATCGCCGCCGATCACATCGAGGCTGAGGCGATCTTCGTCAGCTGCACCAACCTCGCGACCTATGACCTGATCGCCCGTGCCGAGGCGGCTCTGGGCAAGCCAGTACTCAGCGCCAACCAGGTCACCATGTGGGCCGCGCTGGCCGCGATCGGACGCGAGGCCATCGGCCCGGGCCAGCGGCTGCTCGAACGCTCGGAGCTTGATCCCGAGGTCAGTGCTCCTCTAGGACTGCCTTGAGGAATGTACGGGTGCGCTCGTTTTCGGGCTCGCCGAAGATCTGACTCGGCGGCCCCTCCTCGAGGATCTGGCCTCGGTCGAACATCATCACCCGGTTGGAGACGTCTCGAGCGAAGCCCATCTCGTGGGTCACGATCAGCATCGTCATGTCCGTGGTGTTTGCGATGTCGCGCAGCACGTTGAGTACGTCGGCGACCAACTCCGGGTCGAGGGCGGCCGTCACCTCGTCGAGCAGCATGACCTTGGGCTCCATCGCGAGCGCCCGGGCGATCGCGACCCGCTGCTGCTGGCCGCCCGACAGCTGGCTCGGATGGTTGTTGGTCTTGTCGCCGAGCCCGACCATGTCGAGCAGCTCCTTGGCCCGCTGCTCCGCCTCGTCGCGCGACTTGCCGAGCACGCGGACCGGCGCCTCGGTGATGTTGCGCATGACGTTCATGTTGGGGAACAGGTTGAACGACTGGAAGACCATCCCGATCTTCTTACGCACCTGGCGACAATGCTTCTCGTCGGCGACGACCTGCTTGCCGCCCTTGTCCATGTGGGTCAGGCTGTCGCCGTCGACTGTGATCGACCCGGACGTGACCTTCTCCAGCGTCATCAGGAGCCGCAGGATCGTGGTCTTGCCGGAGCCGCTCGGACCGATCAGCGTCACGCGCTCCCCCGACGCGACGTTGAAGTCGAGATCCCGCAGCACCGTGAGGCTGCCGAACTGCTTGACGACCTTGTCAAACGAGATCAGCGGATCGGCGCCGTTGGACCGATGTGCGCCGGCGACGGGTTCAGAGGTGGCCATAACGACGCTCCAACAGTCGAATCGGGATCGCGGTGATGATGCTGATGACGAGGAAGAAGACACCGACGACCGTGATCGCCTCGGTGTAGTGGAAGGTGCTCGAGCCATAGCTCTGGGCATCGAAGAGCATCTCGGTGACACCGATGGTGAACAGCAGCGGCACCTCTTTGAACATGGCGATCACGTAGTTGCCGAGGGCGGGAAGCACCCGCGGGATGGCCTGCGGCAGGATCACGCTCGTCCAGACACGCACTCGCGGCAGGCTCAATGCCGTGGTGGCTTCCCACTGTCCCTTCGGCACCCCGTCGATGCCAGCCCGATAGACCTCCGACATGTAGGTCGCGTAATGGAGTCCGAGGCCGGTGAAGCCGGCGACCTTCGCCTGGGTTTCGACGTCCATGCCGGTGAAGAGCGTCGGCACGATGACGAAGAACAGGAAGAAGAGCTGCACCAGCAACGGTGTGCTACGGATGAACTCCACGATCGCTGTCGCGGTCCAGCTGACCGGGCGAACCGACGAGCGGCGCATGATGGCGAAGATCAGGCCCAGCACGATGGCGATGATCGCGCCGATCACCGTGGCTTGGATCGTGATCCACAGGCCGTTGTAGAGCGAGTTCCACGCCGCGTCCGGCGGCGGGTTGAGCAGCTCGTCGACGCGACACCACTCCCACTTGCCGGTGTCCTCAGGGGTGCAGGCTTCGGTCACGACGATCATGAGGGCACGTCCTGTATGAGCTTGTCAGACGGCTTGGACGAGGCGACGGGTCTCATGCCGAGCGAGGCCTTGGCACGTCGTTCGAGGAACCGCATCCCCATGGTGATCAGGTAGGCCAGGATGAAGTACATGATCAGCACCACGGAGTAGATCAACGCGGTGTTGCCCTCGAGTTGGCGCAGCCCTTGGCCGACGAATGTCAGCTCGCTGACCGTGATCAGCGAAACCAGCGCCGATCCTTTCAGGAGCTCGATCAGCAAGTTGCCGAACGGCGGGATCATCCCGACCCAGGCCTGCGGAAGGATGATCCGACGCAGCCGGTCGGCTGGCGAGAAGCTCAGGGCGACCGCAGCTTCGGACTGGCCGCGCGGGACCGCCCGGATCGACCCACGCACGACCTCGGAGCCATAAGCACCGATGTTGAGACCCAAGGCGAGTATGCCGGCCCAGATCGGAAACAGCTGCCAGCCGACGAGCAGCGGCAGCACGAAGAAGATCCAGAACAGCTGCACGACCGCCGAGGTACCGCGGAACACCTCGACATAGACCCGCGCGACGATCCGCACGATCCGCAACGACGACCGAGCCATGAGCCCGGAGGCGAACGCGGTAAACAGCCCGACGACCGCCGCACCACCGGTGATCTCGAGGGTGATGATCACCCCTCGAAGCAGGTTGGGGAGATAGTCCCAGACATCCGACAGCATGCGATCACAACCACTCTGCGTCGGGACAAAGGTCCGCGGTCGTTCGGTCGTCCGGCATCTCCGTCTCGCCGAAACCGTAGGGCTCGACGATGTCCAGCCACTCGCCGGACTCGTGGATGTCGATCAGGTACTTGTTGAACTCGACGCGCAGCTCCTCGTCGCCCGACCGGAACGCGAAACCGCCGCAGCCCTTGTCAGGTTCACCCTCGAAGAGCGGGACGAACGAGTCAGTCACCCAGACGTCCGAGCCTTGCAGGCCGGTGCCGACTTCCTCGGCGTCTTCGTCGCGGTTCTTCAGCAGGAACCGGAGCGACAGGCTGGTCAGCGAGAAGCAGTCGACTGTGCCCTTCGACACCGCGTCGAAACCGCTCGCGGCGTCCGGCACGAAGAAGACGTTGTCCTCACTGACACCTGCCTGGGTGGCGTACTCGAGCTCGAACGCACCCGATAGCAGGCCGAGGACAACACCTGTGTCGGCGACCGACCCATAGTCGGACAGGTCGTCGGGGTTGCCAGCCGGCACCAGTAGGGCCTCTTCGACGCAGTAGTCGGGCTCGGAGAACGCCACCGCAGCGCACCGGTCCGAAGTGATGAACATGCCAGCCGCGACGATGTCGACGTAGCCGGCCTGCAGCGCTGGGATTAGTCCGGAGAACCCGGTGAGCTTGCCCTCCATCTCGCCGATGCCCATGCGCTCGAGTACGGCGCGTGCGACATCGGGAGACTCACCGACGAGATTGCCGTCGATGTCGACGTACCCGTAGGGCAGCTCCTGGGCGAATCCGACCCGGATCTTGCCCTCGTCGGTGACCCGCTTCAACGTGTTGCCGGTCAAGTTGGCCTTGCTGCACCCTGTCCCGAGCATGGCTGCGCCGCCGAGAAGCGCGCCAGCAGACAGCCCGCCACGTAAGAAGCCCCTGCGATTCAGGGAACGAGAGATCAGCGGATGCTCGGCCACGAAACTACTCCCCACGAGGGTTTGGACGCCGGGATCGTGCGATGCGTTCGCAAGCTATCGACGGCCTGTACCATTGTCAACAATCGGCCAGACATCTCGGGCACCGTCGCCCGGGGACGAGCCGCCGTCCAGCTGGCAGAACAGGGCCAAACGCGATGCCGATGACTACCGTGGGATTGCTCTATCCCGGATACGCAGCAGAAGACGACTTCCCTTTGATACAAGGGATTCTGGGCGACGACGTTGCACTACCGGTCGTCCATACCTCGGTCGGAGAAGACGTCCATCGCGTCGACGCGCTGCTCGACCTCGGGTCGACGACGAGGCTGGCCGACGGCGCCGACGAGCTTCGGCCACACGCGCCGGACGCGGTGATGTGGGCCTGCACGAGTGGTAGCTTCGTGTTCGGCTGGGACGGCGCCAGGACCCAGGTCGGCGAAGTCGCGGCCCGACTCGAACGACCCGCGTCGAGTACGTCGATCGCCTTCGCCCATGCGATTCGAGCGCTCGGCGTCCGGCGCGTCGCCATCGCGGCAACCTACCCGAGAAACGTCGTCGATCGATTCGTCGACTTCCTGACGGCCGACGGGGTCGAGGTCCTCGCCTCGACGAGTGCCGACATCATCACCGCGGAGGAGGTCGGCACCCTCGGCCGCGACGGCGTACTCGGCCTGCTCGCTTCGGTCGACCACGACGGGGCCGAGGCGGTCTTGATGCCCGACACGGCACTGCATACGGTCGGGTGGCTCGACGACCTCGAGCGGGCGGCCGGCAAACCCGTACTCACGGCTAACCAGGTGACCGTATGGGAAGGGCTGCGACTGGCCGGCGCCCCCGCGCGCCACGAAGGCCTCGGCTCGCTGTTTCGGGTGAACGGCTCCGATCCCGGACGGAGCGGGCCATGACCCGCGACGAGCATCTGGCACGCATCACGAGGGAGTCGACCGCGAGCGTGATCGCTCGGCAACTGCGCAACGCGATCATCCACGGCTCGATCCGACCCGGTTCTCAGCTGGGTGAGGCTGAGCTGGCCGCTCGACTCGGCATCAGCCGAGGGCCTCTGCGAGAGGCGATGCAACGGCTCGTCCAGGAAGGACTCCTGCGCAGCGAACCCAACCGGGGTCTCTTCGTCATCGAGCTCACCGCCGACGACGTCGAGGACATCTACGCCGCACGGGTGGCCGTCGAACGCGCGGCGGTCGCGGTCATCGTCGTCAGCGATCCGCTGCGAAGCGCCGGGGTCCTCCAGAAGGCCCATCTCGCCATGGCGCGGGCCGCCAAACGCACCGACGCCCGTGCTCTCAGCGATGCCGACCTGAGCTTCCATCAGGCACTGGTCAACGAGTCCGGCAGCCCGCGCCTCAAGCGGATGCACGACACGCTGCTCGCCGAGACGCGGATGTGCCTCGCCGCGCTCGAGCTGACCGACTACCTGCCGACCGACATCGTCGCCGAGCACGGCGCCATCGTCGACGCACTCCGGGCCGGCGATCGACGCCGACTCGAGCGACTCCTGACGTCGCACACCGAGGACGCGCTACGCCGGCTCGTTCCGGATCGGGTCAAGCCCCGGCGAGCACGGCGCAAAGCCGCCGCCACGGCGTAGCGCCAGGACCTTTCGCGTCAGGGCACGGTGATGTTGACGTACTTGACCTCGAGGAACTCCTCGATGCCCAGCCGTCCGCCCTCGCGGCCGAGGCCCGACTGCTTGACGCCGCCGAACGGTGCCGCCGGGTTGGAGACGATGCCGCGGTTGAGGCCGACCATGCCCGCCTCGAGGCGTTCGCTGACCCGCAGGCCTCGGTCGAGGTTGCTCGTGTAGAGGTACGACACCAGTCCGAACTCGGTGTCGTTGGCTTCGGCGACAACCTCGTCCTCGTTGTCGAAGACCGTGATCGGGGCGACCGGGCCGAAGATCTCCTCGCGCTGCATCCGGGCTGCCATCGGTACGCCGGTGAGCACCGTCGGAGGGTAGAAGTAGCCGGCGCCGGACATCTCCTCGCCACCCGTCAGGACCTCGGCACCCTGGTCGACGGCGTCGGCGACCAGCGACTTGACCTTGTGCCGGCCGGCGTCGTCGATCAGCGGGCCGACGTCGACGCCGTCCTCGGTGCCCCGGCCGACCCGCAGTGCGCCCATCCGCTCGGCCAGTCGGCTGCTGAACTCGTCGACGACTCCGGTCTGCACGTAGAAGCGATTGGCCGCCGTGCAGGCCTCACCGATGTTGCGCATCTTCGCCAGCATCGCGCCGTCGATGGCCGCGTCGAGATCGGCATCGTCGAAGACTACGAACGGCGCGTTGCCGCCGAGCTCCATCGACGTCCGCAGCACCTTGTCGGCGGACTGCTCCAGCAGCATCCGGCCGACCCCGGTCGACCCGGTGAACGACAGCTTGCGGGCCCGACCGTCGCGGATCAGCGGCTCCATGACGCCGCCGGACTTGGACGTTGTCACGACGTTGAGCACGCCGTCGGGGAGGCCGACCTCACGCAGAATCTCGGCCAGGGCCAGCATCGACAGCGGTGTCTGTGAAGCCGGCTTGATGACCATGGTGCAGCCGGCGGCGATCGCGGGGCCGATCTTGCGCCCGCCCATCGCCATCGGGAAGTTCCACGGCGTGATCAGTAGCGTGGGACCGACCGGCTGTCGCATCACGACGAAGCGGCTCTGCCCGTCGGGAGCGGTCGCGTAGTCGCCATGGATACGGACGGCCTCCTCGGCGAACCACCGCATGAACTCCGCGGCGTACGCGACCTCGCCCTTGGCCTCCGGCAGCGGCTTGCCCATCTCGAGGGTCATCAGGAGAGCCAGGTCGTCCTGCCGTTCCATCATCAGGGCGTAAGCGTCGTGCAAGATCTCGCTGCGCCGGCGCGGGGCGGTCGCCGCCCAATCGGCCTGGGCCGCCACCGCCGCGTCGAGCGCGGCGACGCCGTCGGCCGGGGTCGCGTCGGCGACGTCGCACAGCGTCTCCCCGGTCGACGGGTCCTCGACCGGCAGCGTGGCGCCGCCCTGCCCGTCACGCCAGGCATCGCCGATCAGCAGCTGCTTAGGGGCGGTCTCGACTACGGCAGCTTCACGTTCATCGCTCATGGCGGATGCATCCTCTCGCTGATGCGGCATAAACCTCGGTGCTACGTCCGACGCTAGTACGCCGACGCAAGCCCGGCGAAGGGGCCAGGCATCCGGACGTACTCATGACGCCGGAGCGTCCGGCGGGGGGGTGATCCCCGACTCGAGCAGCGTGGCGACCTGGCTGAGCCGTTCGGCACTCGACCGCCAGCCCGTCGCCTGCCACTTGAGCGCCTCCCCATCATCCGGTGTGGCCTCGATCGTCCAGGGGCGGTCGAGGAGGAAGCGGGTCAAGATCCCAACGAGCACGAGGAGAACGAGGAGCGCCACCTCGACGATCGCGGCGAACGCGGACAGCACGATGAGCAGGGTCGCGACTACCACGATCACCACCCAGCGCACGACCACAGCGAAGTCGTCGACGATGAAGGCGGTGAAGAGGGAGACATCGCCGGCGGTCTCGGCATGCTTGGTCGACCGCCTCGACCGCCTCGACCGACCGCGAAGGCGGCTCCAGGCCGTGCCGGCGCCGAGTCGAGGCATCCAACGGCGGCGCACGACCCAAGACCGGCCATCGGGGGCCCGCACTCTCCGTCTTCGCATGGCTGAAATCTACCTGTGGTGGCGATCAGGCTGGTCCTTGACGTATGGTCAGATTGTCAACAATCTACCAGCTACGATCGGGGTTGACCCATGGCCGAGCTCTCTCCGCTCCTCAAGCAGGCGACTCCCGTGCTCGCCGCGCGCGGCGAAGGCGTTTACGTCTGGGACGAGGACGACCGCCGTTATCTCGACTTCACCGCCGGCATCGGTGTGACGAGCACCGGGCATTGCCATCCGCGAGTTGTCGAGGCCGCCCAGCGACAAGTCGCCACCCTGATCCACGGTCAATACACGACCGTCATGCACCGGCCGCTGCTGACGCTTGCCGACCGGCTCTCCGACGTGCTTCCCACTCCCCTGGACTCGTTGTTCTTCGTCAACTCCGGCAGCGAGGCGGTCGAGGCGGCCCTACGGCTGGCCCGGCACGCGACCGGGCGGTCCAACGTCGTGGTCTTCCAGGGGTCGTTCCACGGCCGGACCGTCGGCGCCGCGTCGATGACGACGTCGGGCACCAAGTTTCGGGCTGGCTTCGGGCCCCTGATGAGTGGCGTGGTCGTGTCGCCGTTCCCGTTCGCGTTCCGCTACGGGTGGGACGAGCAGACCGCGACCGACTTTGCCCTGCGCGAGCTCGACTACGTCCTCGCGACCCAGTCGGCACCGGCCGAGACGGCGGCGTTCATCGTCGAGCCGGTCCTTGGCGAGGGCGGCTACGTCCCGGCCAACACGGAGTTTCTCGCCGGCCTTCGCGAGCGGGCCGACCGGCACGGCATCCTGCTGATCGTCGACGAGGTTCAGACCGGCTTCGGTCGGACCGGACGGTTCTGGGGCCACGACCACTTCGACGTGACGCCAGACATCTTGGTCACCGCCAAGGGGCTCGCGAGCGGATTCCCGTTGTCAGCGATCGCGGCGCCACGCGAGTTGATGAGCCGAGCCTGGCCAGGTTCGCAAGGCGGCACGTACGGCGGCAACGCGGTGGCATGTGCGGCGGCGTTGGCCACCCTCGACGTCATCGTCGACGAGGGATTGGTCGACAACGCCGCCGCACGGGGGGCGGAGCTCGCCGACGGGCTACGGAAGGTCGCCGCGAACGGAGTCGGGATCGCCGACGTTCGGGGGCTCGGGCTCATGGTCGGATCCGAGTTCGTCAGTGCCGACGGCGAGCCGGATCCGGTGGCGGCGACCCGAGCGCAGCAGGCGGCGGCGTCGCGTGGGCTGCTGCTGCTCACGTGCGGGGCCTTCGGCAACGTCGTCCGGATGATTCCGCCGCTGGTCGTCACGTCTGAGCAGGTCTCCGACGCCCTCGACATCTGGGCCGACGCCCTCACCGCCTGACCCAAGGCGGCCCCCGCTCTGGGCCCGGGCCTGGGCCGATCCGTGAGTTCTGGTCCGCTCATCCGCGAGTTATGGTCCGCTCATCCGTGAGTTCTGGTCCGCTCATCCGCGAGTTCGGTCCCGCTCATCCGCGAGTTTCGGCGGGCCGTTGTGGATAACTCGCTACCTGCAAAGCGCTGACAGACCACGCTTGAGGCATGGCGGATCTCATCAACGGCGGATTGCCGTTTCGTAGCGACCAACTCGCCGACCTAGGACTCACGTCGAAGAGCCTCCGAGCCATGCTGCACGAGCACGAGGTGCGACACGTATTCCGCCGCGTCTACGTAGCCACCGGCGTACCTGACTCGCGGGAGTTGCGGGCAACAGCCCTCCACCTGGTCATGCCGCCCCATGGTGTGCTCTATGGGTGCACCAGCGCGTGGCTACTCGGGGTTGACACCCTCCCGCCGGCGGATTGGCTGAATTTCGTTCCGACCTGCGTCATTCCGCACGGAAAAACGAGGTGCACGATCCGCGGCGTCCGCTCCGTCGAGGGTTACATCCCAACCTCCGACACCACGGAGGTCGAGGGTCTTCGCCTGACAGTGCCAGTGCGTACGACCGTCGATCTCCTTCGCACCTTGCGTCGGCCGTACGCGAAGTCGGCGGCGGATGCCATGGCTCGCGCGGGCTACGTCACAGCCGACGATGTCCGCGATTACCTAAAGCACCTCAAGGGCTTCCCCGGAATCATCCAGGCGCGCGAGCTCGTCGGGCTCATCGAGCCTCAGCATGAATCGGCCGGTGAGTCATGGCAGGATCTGCGGCTCGTCGACGCCGGCTATCCGCGCGCAGAGCCGCAATACAGGGTGTACGACCACAAGGGACGTCTGATCGCTCGACTCGACCACGCCTACCCGCTGCAACGCGTAGGCATCGAGTACGACGGTGCCGAGTTTCACGATCACGAAGATGACCAAGAGGAAGACGACCGGCAGCGGACGTATCTCCGTGACGTGCTGCGCTGGCGAATCATCGTCAATCGTCAGGACGACGTACTGGGCAAAGCTGACGCCTTCGAGCGACAAGTCGGTGAGTATCTCGGCCTCTCACCACAGCTACCGCGGTTGTGGTAGCGACCCTCGCACGGTAGGTGGGATCTCACGGACGAGCGCGTCGAAACTCACGGACCGGCCGACCGAAACCCACGGACGAGCGGGGTTACTGGGTGATGCGGTAGACGTCGAAGACGCCGTCGACGGAGCGGACCGCCTTGAGGACGTGACCCAGATGCTTCGGGTCCCCCATCTCGAACGTGAACTTGCTCTTCGCGACGCGATCCCGCCCGGTCTGAAGGGCGGCGGACAGGATGTTGACGTGGTGGTCCGACAGAACCCGGGTCACGTCCGACAGCAGCCGGGCGCGATCGAGCGCCTCGACCTGGATCGCGACCAGGAACACACTCTGCGCGTTGGGCGCCCACTCGACGTCGACCAGCCGATCCGGCGTCGAGGTCAGGCTCTTGACGTTGGGACAGTCGCCACGGTGCACCGAGACGCCGGACCCTTTGGTGATGAATCCGACGATGTCGTCGCCCGGCACCGGAGTGCAGCAGCGGGCCAGCTTGACCAGGAGGTCAGTCGCGCCGTGCACCATCACACCAGCGTCGCCCCGGCGTACTCGCCGCCGTCGGTCGACCTCGGTGGGCACCGTGACGGCCTCGGCCAGGTCCTCGGTCGATCCCTCGTCGCCGCCGTGCAGCTCGATGACCTTGCGTACGACGTTTTGCGCACCGACATTGCCTTCGCCGACAGCGGCGTAGAGCGACGACACGTCACGCACGTGCAGCGACTCGGCGACGGCCTGCAGCGAGTCGTGGGTCAGCAGCCTCTGCAGCGGCAGGCCCTCTTTGCGCATGTGGAGTGCGATCGACTCCTTGCCCTTCTCGATCGCCTCCTCGCGGCGCTCCTTGGTGAACCACTGCCGGATCTTGGTCCGTGCCCGCGGGCTCTTGACGAAGCCGAGCCAGTCGCGACTCGGGCCGGCGCCCGGCGCCTTCGACGTGAAGACCTCGACGACGTCGCCGTTGTCGAGCGGCGACTCCAGCGGCACCAGACGACCGTTGACGCGTGCCCCGATGCAGCGGTTGCCGACCTCGGTGTGGATCGAGTACGCGAAGTCGACCGGCGTCGATCCGACGGGCAACCCCTTCACGTCACCGTTTGGCGTGAAGACGTAGACCTCGTCGGGTCCGAGGTCGAACCGCAAGGACTCGAGGAAGTCGCCCGGGTCCTCGGTCTCCTGCTGCCAGTCGAGCATCTGGCGCAGCCACACCATCTCGGACGAGCTGCTGCCGTTCTTGTCGCGGTCCGGCTTGCCCTTGGCCTTGTCGCCCGGCGTCTCGGGGTCTTCCTTGTACTTCCAGTGCGCCGCGACACCGTATTCGGCCCGACGGTGCATCTGATGCGTACGCAGCTGCATCTCGACCGGCTTGCCGAGCGGCCCGATGATCGTCGTGTGCAGCGACTGGTACATGTTGAACTTCGGCATCGCGACGTAGTCCTTGAACCGCCCTGGCACCGGGTTCCACCGGGCATGCAGGACGCCGAGAACGGCGTAGCAGTCGCGGACGGTATCGACCAGGATCCGGATGCCGACGAGGTCGTGGATGTCGGTGAAGTCACGACCCCGGACAATCATCTTCTGGTAGATCGAGTAGTAGTGCTTCGGCCGGCCCGTGACGGTCGCCTTGATCTTGGAGGTCCGCAGGTCGGCCTGCACAGCTTCGATGACCTCGTCGAGGAACTCCTCACGCGACGGCGCCCGCTCCGCGACGAGCCGAACGATCTCGTCGTAGACCTTCGGATGCAGGGTCGCGAAGGCGAGATCCTCCAGCTCCCACTTGATCGTGTTCATGCCGAGCCGGTGGGCCAGCGGCGCGTAGATCTCGAGGACCTCGCGGGCCTTCTTCTCCTGCTTCTCCTGCTTGAGGTAGCGGAGAGTACGCATGTTGTGCAGCCGGTCGGCGAGCTTGATGACGAGGACCCGGATGTCGCGGCTCATCGCGACGATCATCTTGCGGATCGTCTCAGCCTGGGCGGACGCGCCGTACTTCACCTTGTCGAGCTTGGTGACCCCGTCGACCAGGTGGGCAACCTCGTCACCGAAGTCTTCGGTGAGCTCCTTCATCGTGTACGCCGTGTCCTCGACCGTGTCGTGCAGCAGCGCCGCGCAGAGGGTGGGGACCGTCATGCCGAGCTCGGCGAGGATGGTGGTGACCGCGAGGGGATGGGTGATGTAGGGGTCGCCGCTCAGGCGGCGCTGATGCGAGTGCAGCTTCTCGGCGGTGTTGTAGGCCCGCTCGATCGTGGCAAGGTCGGCCTTGGGGTGGGTGTTGCGCACGATGCTGAACAGCGGGTCGAGCACCGGGTTGGCCGACGAGGAGCGGCCCAGGCGCGCCAGACGACCGCGCATCCGCAGCGATGTCGACGGCGAGGCAGGCTCGGTCTGCTCGGTGCGCTCCTGGGTGATCTGCTCTTCGGCCACTCAACCCTCCTGACCCGGTCGACGTCCGTGTCTTCAGTCTAGGGGGCGACCGACTTGTGCCGTTCGCCCGACCACCCGCTCCCACTGGGAGGACCCACCTTGCGAGACGCGCCGGGCGTGCCTCGCAAAATCAGTCCGCTCAGTGGAGCCAGAGGGTCAGATGGTGCGGACGACGGCGAGCGGGCGGTCCGCCATCCGGTCGAGGCCGGGCAGGAACGACAGAGCCAGCAGGACGGCAACCCCGGCGACTTCAGCACCGCACTGACCGATCAGATCGGTGGTCGCCTCGACCGTGCCGCCGGTCGCGAGAACGTCGTCGACGATCAGCACCCGATCACCAGAGAGAAACGCGTCGCGATGCACCTCGAGGGTCGCCTCGCCGTATTCGAGGGCGTACGAGACCGCGTACGTCTCGTGCGGCAGCTTGCCGGCCTTGCGTACCGGGACGAACCCGGCACCGAGCGCCAACGCGACGGGCGCGGCGAGGATGAACCCCCTCGCCTCGATGCCGACCACCTTGTCGATCGGACCGTCGACGATCTCGCGACCTGCGGCGGCCAGCGCGTCGACGCTCGCCGCGAACGCCGTCCGATCGCCGAGCAGCGGCGTGATGTCCTTGAACAAGACGCCCGGGGTCGGGTAGTCCGGGATGTCGCGGATCAGACCATCGAGCAGCGCGTCGATCGGCTCGGCCACGGGTCAGCGCCGCTTGCGTTGGGAGCGGCTGGGCCGCTGCGGTTGAGCCCGCTTGGCCGAGCCCGACACGGCCACCTTGCGCGGAGACGGCGCCGGGGCGGCCGCCGCCGCGGGCTCGGTCTCCGCCGTCTCGTCGCGCTCAGCGCTGCGAGCCCGCTTGGCGAGCACCCGCTTGGTGTGCTGCCGGACGAGCGGTTCGCGCTCCTTGAGCTGCACCGCGAGTGGGGTGGCCACGAAAATCGAGGAGTACGTGCCGGCCGCCATGCCGACGAACAACGCGAGCGACAGGTCCTTCAGCGGCCCGCTCCCGAGCACCACGATCGAGACCACGAGGATGCAGCCGACCGGGATCAACGCCGTGATCGAGGTGTTGATCGATCGCACCAGCGTCTGGTTGACGGCGAGGTTGGCCGACTCGGCGTACGTGCGGTTGGTCTCGAGCTCGAACTTGCGGGTGTTTTCCCGCACCTTGTCGAAGACGACCACCGTGTCGTAGAGCGAGAAGCCGAGGATGGTCAGGAAGCCCGTGACCGTCGCCGGCGTGACCTCGAACCCGGACCAGGCATAGAAGCCGACCGTGATGAGCACGTCGTGAGCCAGCGCAACCATCGCGGCCATCGACATCTTCCACTCGCGGAAGTAGGCCCAGATGAAAATGATGACCAGGCCGAGGAAGACGACGAGACCACGGATCGCGCTGTCGGCGACCTGCTCTCCCCACGATGGTCCGATCGAGCTGAAACCGACTTCACTGGCGCCCGCATCGAGAAGCGCCTGCTTGACCGCGATCGAATCGTCGTTGTTCAGCGGCTCGACCTGGATCCGGATCGCATCGTCGCCCGACGTCGTGACGATCGGGTCGCCGATGTCGACGCCGGTGTTGACCGCGGCTTCGCGCATGGCTTCGACGTTTTCGTCAGTCGGTTCGATCACGGCCCGGTATTCGACGCCGCCGCGAAACTCGACGCCCTCGTTGATGCCGTTGATCAAGAGCCCGCTGGTTGCGAGCACGACGATGGCGGCCGAGATCGCGTACCAGATCCGACGGCGACCGACGAAGTCGATCGAGATCCGGCCGGTGTAAAGGTGCTGGCCAAAGGAGCTGAGCCTGCCCATGTCTAGGCCTCCCCTCGCGCGGTCGTCGCCATTCGGCTCACGCTGCGCCCCTCGATGCCGAGGTGATGCGCGTCGAAGCCAGACAGCCGGTGTCCACGTCCGAAGAACTTGGTGCGGGCCAACATCGCGACCATCGGCTTGGTGAAGAAGAAGACGACCGCGACGTCGATCAGCGTCGTGAGGCCGAGGGCGAAGGCGAACCCACGGACCACGCCGATAGTGAAGATATAGAGGACCAGCGCGGCGAGGAACGACACCGAGTCGGCGGCGATGATCGTCATCCGGGCGCGGCGCCACCCGGACTCGACGGCGAGCCGCAGCGACTTGCCGTCACGCACCTCGTCACGCAGTCGCTCGAAGAAGACGATGAACGAGTCGGCCGTGATACCGATCGCGACGATCAGACCCGCGATGCCCGGCAGCGTCAGGGTGAAGCCCATGCTGGCACCGAGCAGCAGCACCATCGCATAGGTCATCGCCGCCGCGACGGCGAGCGAAGCCACGACGACAATCCCTAGGCCGCGGTAGTAGAGCATGCAGTAGGCGACCACGAGCGCGAGTCCGAAGGCGCCGGCGAGCAGGCCCGCGTCGAGCTGGTTGCCGGCGAGCGACGGCCCCTCGACCGAGACCTCGTCGATCTCGAACTCCAGTGGCAGCGCGCCGTACTTCAGTGAGTTGGCCAGCGCCTCGGCCGATCCCTGGGTGAAGTTGCCAGAGATCACCGCGTTGCCGTCACTGATCGTGGCGTCGAAGACGGGCGCCGACAGCACCTGGCCGTCGAGCACGATCGCAAATCGCGACTCCTGCCCGACCATCGCGCTGCTGATGTCAGCCAGCGTGTCGGTGCCGGCGCCGTCGAGCTCCAGCTGCACCTGCCAATTGACGCCCCCTTGCGGAATGGTCGCGCTCGCGTCGTTGAGCTGCGTGCCCTCGATGAGCGCGGGACTCAGGACAAACTTGCCGCCCTCCTCGTCGCAGGTCACCAGAGGTGCGTCCGGGTCGTCCTTGACGTCCGGGGCAACGCCGCCAGGCGGGCACTCGAACTCGTTCATCTCCGTGACGAGCGCGTTGTAGTCCGTCTCGTAGCCGCTCGGCGGCGTTCCGGTGCCAGAAGTCTGCGAGACGCTGTTGGCGATCGCGACCGACTCGTCCTGGGTGACGTCGCTCAGGTCGCCAGACGGATCGGACTGACCACTGGACTGGTCGTCGGTGCCGCCTGTGGAGTCGGTCGCGCCGTCGGTGGGCGTATCAGTCGGGTCGCTGGGATCAGACGTGCCGAAGCCCGGTGCGGCCCGGTTGTTGGCGGTCGAATCGTCGGTCGGCGCGGTTTCCTGCGGCTCGGGCGGCAGCGTGATCGCCGGGGCGGTCGGGATCTGTCCACTCTGCGGCGCCGCCTGGGCGGCCCACACGAGTCGGAAGTAGAGCTTTGCGGTCTGGCCGATCTGATCGGCGATGCCCTGCTTCTCCTGGCCGGGAATCTCGACGACGATCTGGTCGTCGCCCTGGATGGCCACCTCGGACTCGGACACACCGCGGCCGTTGACCCGCTGCTCGATGATGTCCTTGGCTTCCTCCATCTGATCGGCCGGCGGTGAGTCACCGGCCTCGGTCTTCGCCTGCAGGGTGATGCGGGTGCCGCCTTGGAGGTCGAGACCGAGTCGCGGCTTCCAGTCGCCGGCGGCGGCGACGCCGCCGTAGAGCGCCGCGATCACGATCAAGAACGCGATCAGGACCCGCCCGGGGCGGGACGCTTTGGTGGCCACCTGTCGTCAGTCCCCTTTGTCCCTTTGCTCAGTGTCCATCGACTCGTCGTCCATCGATTCGTCGTCCATCGATTCGTCGGTGTCGGACGGTTCGGTGGAGTCGGGGACTTCGTCCGGCTCATTGACCATCCGCGCCGCCTCCTCGTCGCTCAACACCCGGCCGACGGCCTGCCGGTGGACGCGGATGGTGGTCTCCGGCGCGATCTCAACGCGCAGGGTCTCCTCCCCCAACCAGGTCACCTTGCCGAACACGCCGCTGGTCAACATGACCTGCGACTCCACCGACAGCGCCTGCTGCAACGCCGCCGCCTGCCGCTGCCGATTGCGCGCCGGACGCATGACGAGGAAGACGAAAGCGAGGACGAGCAGCAGAAGCGGCAATAGCGCTCCCAACTGGTCTCCGGACACGCGTGGGCTCCTGTTCATCGGGGCAAGGTCGACCGAACCGGTATAGCCCGGCCAGGCAGGCAGTGTAACCACGCCGCGAGGCGCAGCTCACATCGCGGGGCGACCGATGGACTCGGTCAGTCCCACGGCAGCTGGTCGGGGCCGGACGGAGGTGTCAGGCCGAGATGCGACCAGGCTACCGGGGTCGCCAGCCGACCCCTAGGCGTTCGAGCCAACAGCCCGGAGCGTACGAGGAACGGCTCGGCGACCTCCTCGACCGTCTCGCGCTCCTCGCCGACCGCGACGGCAAGCGTGCCGAGGCCGACCGGACCGCCACCGAACCGACGGCACAACACGTCGAGAACGGCTCGGTCGAGCCGGTCGAGACCGAGCTGGTCGACCTCGTAGAGATCGAGCGCCTGATGGGCCACGCTCTCGTCGACGACGCCGTCGGCACGCACCTCCGCGAAGTCGCGAACCCGGCGCAACAGCCGGTTGGCGATCCGCGGTGTGCCACGAGACCGGCCGGCGATCTCGTCGGCGCCAGGCGGCGTGACATCGACCTCGAGCAGCCGCGCCGACCGGTCGACGATCTTGCGCAACTCCCCCGCGGCATAAAACTCCAGCTGCGCGGTGAACCCGAAGCGATCCCGCAGCGGACTCGGCAGCAGACCGGTCCGGGTGGTTGCCCCAACCAGGGTGAATCGCGGGATATCGAGCGGGATCGCGGTCGCGCCGGGCCCCTTGCCGACCACGACATCGACCCGAAAGTCCTCCATCGCCATGTAGAGCAGCTCTTCGGCGGGCCGAGCCATCCGGTGGATCTCGTCGACGAAGAGCACCTCGCCCTCGGTGACGCCGGACAGGATCGCCGCGAGGTCGCCGGCATGCTGCAGGGCGGGCCCGCTGGTGATCCGAAACGGCGCGGACATCTCAGCCGCGATGATCATCGCCAGCGTCGTCTTGCCGAGCCCGGGTGGACCGGACAGCAACACGTGGTCGGGAGTGCCGCCGCGTCGGCGGGCCGCCTGCAACACCAGCGCGAGCTGCTCGCGTACTCGCTCCTGGCCGATCAGCTCGTCGAGGGTTCGCGGACGCAGGACGGCCTCGGCGACCCGCTCGTCGGGGTCCGCCTCGGCGGTGACGAGTGAGTGCTTGGCGTCGGGAGAGTCGGTCATGACCGTCCTCGCTTCGCTGCGGGCGGGCATGACCGAGATTCGGCAGTGCTCTTTGTTCGCTCGCTGCGCTCGCTCATGCCTTGCTCAGCGTACGTAGGGCGGCCTTGAGCACGGCCGCGACGTCGACGTCGTCGTCGCCCGCGAAGTCGTCGGCCACCGTGTCGATTGCGGCATCGGCGTCGCGGCCCGACCAGCCGAGGCCGACCAGTGCGGTGTGCACCTGGTCGCGCCAGGGCGCCGTCGGCCGCGGGCCGCCAGAGGCCGTCGGTGTCGTCGTAACGGGCGGACCGAGTCGGTCCTTGAGCTCGAGCACGATCCGCTGGGCGCCCTTGCGGCCGATGCCCGGCACGGCGGTGAGCGTGGCGAGGTCTTCGGTCGACACGGCGCGCCGCAGGGAGTCGGGGTCGTGCACCGCCAGCATCGCCTGGGCCAGCTTAGGCCCGACGCCGCTCGCCGTCTGCAGCAACTCGAACACGTCTCGCTCGTCGATGCTGGCGAAACCGTAGAGGGTCAGCGACTCCTCGCGCACGACCAGCGAAGTCGGCAGCGAGGCCTCCTCGCCGACGCGAAGACCGGCGAGTGTGCCCGGCGCGCACCACACCTGCATGCCGACGCCACCGACCTCGATGACGGCACTGGTCAACGTGAGGGCCTCCACCCGGCCCTTGACGAACGCGATCATCGGGGCCTCCTCGCGCCGGCGGCGGCCACCGCCTCCTCGATCCGACGGTCGGCCTCGCCCCGCCACAGGTGGCAGATGGCGAGCGCCAGCGCATCGGCGGCATCGGCGGGCGTCGGCCGCTCGGCCAGCCGCAAGAGTCGGGTGACCATGGTGGTGACCTGGTGCTTGTCGGCCCGGCCGCTGCCGGTAACGGCTGCCTTGACCTCGCTCGGCGTGTGCATCGCGACCGGGATGCCGCGCCGGGCCGCCACGACCAGGGCGACGCCGCTGGCCTGGGCAGTCCCCATGACCGTGCGGACGTTGTGCTGCGAAAACACTCGCTCGACGGCGACCGCGTCGGGCTGGTAGGTCTCGACCCACTCGGACAGGACCCGCTCGATCTCGACCAGCCGGTCGGCGGTTGACAGCGACGCGGGAGTACGAACGACCTCAACCGCGACGGCGTCGAGCTTCTGGCCGAGCTGGCCCTCGACGACTCCGATGCCGCAGCGCGTGAGGCCGGGGTCGACTCCGAGCACCCGCATGGACCCTCCGTACCGTCGCAGCGAACAGATGTTCGACACCCTAATAGCGGCCGTGGCCGGCATGGCTCCGACGCGCCGAGGCCTCGATTTTGCGGTCAGCTCGCGCCGGAAGCGCCGGTCGCGCCCGCGTTACGACGATAGATGCCGTCTTGCATGATCCAGAGCAGGAACACCTGGTCCGGCGGCGGCACGTCGTCAGGCAGTTCGATCGCCGCCTTGGGAGTCCAGAATCCCTTGATGTCGCTGCGACCGATCTCCTTGCGCCCCCGCAGCACCCGCCACTGGCGGCTCATCGCCCCGGCCGACTCGACGAAGTAAGGCGCATCGGTCCCGGTGATCTCCCACCGCAGCGACCATCGGGCCCGCTCGGCGGTGAGATCGACGTGCTGGCCTCGGGCGGCGTATTGCCGTCCCGACCGGACCAGCCGCCAGGTCTGGCGACGCTCATCGCGCCGTCGGTCAGCCACCCCGGTGGGTCGAGGGCGCCGACCTCGGCCCCTCGGCGCAGGACCCGATAGTGCCGGCGCCCACCGGCGAGCTCGATCACGCCGTCGCCTCGCCGCGGGCCGGGACCGCGTGGCCGAGCCGGAGCGCTGTCGCGACGTCGTCCATGCGGCGGCTGGCGTTGCTCCATCCGCGAATCCGCTCGGTGTAGAGCAGCCGGCGCTCGCGGCGTACCTCGATGGTCCACGGCACGCCGAACAGGCCGCGGCCCAACACGACCAGCGGCAGCAGCACGAACAACAGCAGCAGTTCACCGACGAGCACGATCAGCACGACGAACGCCGGGACGAACATCACGAGCGCGATCACCATCAACACGATGCTGATCGGGTCGTCGCCGACAGGCCCGATGTCGATCGGCGAGTCGGGTACGTCGCGGACCCGCCGGCGCCAGGGCAGCCAGCGTCGGCGCACACGCCACGTCGAGTCGTCGGCGGCGACCACCTTCACCGGTCAGCCGACCTGCTCGAGCACCTCGTCCGGCGCATCGAAGTTGGCGAAGACGTTTTGCACGTCGTCGGAGTCTTCGAGCGCCTCGATCAGCCGCAGCACCTGGCCAGCGGCCTCGGCGCCGATCTCGACGGTCATCGACGGCACGAACGACGCCTCAGCAGAGTCGTAGTCGAGCCCGGACTCCTGCAACGCAGTACGGACGGCGACCAGGTCGGTCGGCTCGGACACCACCTCGTAGGACTCGCCGAGGTCGTTGACCTCCTCGGCTCCGGCTTCGAGCACCGCGAGGAGAATGTCGTCCTCGCCGACCTCGCCCTGCTCCTGCGTTTGCGGCACGATGACCACGCCCTTGCGCGAGAACATGTAGGACACCGAGCCCGGGTCGGCCATCGAGCCGCCGTTGGACTTCATCGCCGTGCGGACCTCCATCGCGGCCCGGTTGCGGTTGTCGGTGAGGCACTCGACGAGGACGGCGACGCCGCCGGAGGCGTAGCCCTCGTACATGATCGTCTCGTATTGCGCTCCCCCGGCCTCAAGCCCTCCGCCGCGCTTGACGGCCCGGTCGATGTTGTCGTTGGGGACCGACGACTTCTTCGCCTTCTGGATCGCGTCATAGAGCGTGGGATTGCCGGTCGGGTCACCGCCGCCTTGGCGAGCCGCGACCTCGACGTTTTTGATCAGCTTCGCGAACAGCTTCCCTCGCCGCGCGTCGACGACAGCCTTTTTGTGCTTCGTGGTGGCCCACTTGGAGTGGCCGGACAATTTCGATCTCCTCAGCTCTGCTCGGCGCGCTGCTACTCGGCGCCCTGCTGCTCGGCGCGGGCCAGGCTCGCGAAGTATCGATGCAGCCGGTCGTCGCCGCTGATCTCCGGGTGGAACGACGTCGCGAGGACCGGACCCTGGCATACAGCGACGATCCTACCCGCGGCGTCCCCCGACCCGATCCGGGCAAGGACCTCGACCTCGTCGCCGACCTTCTCGACCCAGGGCGCCCGGATCAGCAGGGCATGGAACGGCGTCTCGAGCGCCGCGAACTCGAGATCGGCCTCGAACGAGTCGACCTGCCGGCCGAACGCGTTGCGCCGCACGGTGATGTCGAGGCCGCCGAGGGTCTCCTGACCGGCGATGCCGCCCTCGATCCGGTCGGCAAGCATGATCATGCCGGCACAGGTGCCGAAGGCCGGCATGCCGTCGCGGATGCGGGCTCGCAACGGCTCGAAGAGGTCGAACGCCACCGCGAGCTTGTGCATGGTCGTGCTCTCGCCGCCGGGGAGCACCATCGCGTCGATCCGGTCGAGCTCCTCGCGACGGCGTACGGGCAGCGCCTCGGCACCCGCGGCGGTCAGCATGCGCAGGTGCTCGCGTACGTCGCCTTGCAGCGCGAGTACGCCGATCGTGGGCGCGGTCAAGCTGTGACTCCTAGCGTGTGGGCCCGAGTGGTATGCCTCCAGGCTAGCCCGCCGGGCCGGATGCGGTCGGCGCCGACCAGGACCCGAGTTTTGGCGGGAGAATCGACTTGCGGGCCGCTCGGGAGGCGATTCTCCCGCCAAAACTCGCACCGGGCCAGCTCGCAAGGCATTCGCGGACCCGAGTGCAGTGCGACTAGAGGGTCTTGCGCATCAGGTGGTTGACGTGGCCCGGCGGGTAGTCGTCCTCGCGTCCGTAGTCGACGTAGCCGCAGCGCCGGTAAAACTCCGGCGCCTGGAAGTCGAACGTGTTGAGTCTCGACCAGCGGCAGCCGAACGAGCGGGCCTCGGTCTCGACCGCGTCGAGCAGCTCACGCCCGAGGCCACGACCCCGAAGGTCCTCGCGCACCCACATCGTGTCGATGGTCAGCCACTGCCAGACGTCCTCGGTGCGGCCGACACAGCCGCCGATGATCTGCTCGTCGGCGTCGAGGGCGTACGCCGCGACCGGCCGAGACTTGAGGTTTTCCGGCCGAAAGCGCTCCCGCACCGCCGCCGAATGCTGCTGGTTGTAGGCGACGAGCCGTGTGGTGACGACCTCCTCGCTCGCGGCGTCGCTGCCGATCTCCAGTCGCCACGCCGCTGCGGACTCGGGCTGGGTCATGATCCGATTCTGACCAGCGCGCCGTGGCCCGGCAACGGAGATTGTCGCTCAACGCAGGTCGCGGTGTGCCTTGCGCAGCGACATCGGCGCCCGAGCCCACCAGGACTCGACGAGCAGCTCGCGCACCATGTCGTCGGCGATCCGGCCGAGTCGCGCCATCACGACCTTCTTGGAGTAGCCGGGAGCGCCCCAATAGAGCTCCGGATCGGCCTGGACATACGCCTGGACCAGGTCAGCGTCTGGGACCCAGAACTGCAGGATCTCGCTCGCCTCATCCCATCGGAGTCGGGCGAACTGCTGGGTCCGGACCAACACCGCCGGTGACCCTTCGTGCGCCTGGCCGAGCGCGGCCTCGGGGAGCGCCAGCCCGATCCGCTCAACGTCGATCCACGTCGCCACGGAGCGCACCCTAGCCTCGCGCGCCGACAACGCCCTTCGCGACTCCGATCGGCACGATCTCGATGAACTCGCAGCCACTGCGACTGTCGCCGCGGTCGACCCAGGCTTGGTCATAGCCGGGGCCACAGCGGACCACGTCGTGGGTGTTGTCGTTGGCGCGAATGTAGTCGGCGCCCTTGTCGCCGTAGACCCGATCCCGGCCGTCCTGTGGGTAGAGATGGTCGCTGCCGACACCGCCGTGCAGCGTGTCGCGGCCGGCGCCGCCGTACTCCTGGTCGGATCCGCGGCTACCGAAGAGCCTGTCAGCGCCGGCCATGCCGTAGATCTGATCGGCGCCAGACGTGCCCTCGAGTCGGTCGTTGCCGCTGGTGCCGGTGACGATAGCGGCGCTGGCCGGGCCGAGCAGGGTCAGCGTCGCTGCGGAAATGCCGGCCGCCACCGTCGCACACGCGCCGCGAGTACGCATGTCAGAGCCGACGCTGCCAGTAGGCCGAGATCTCGATCCGGCCCTCGTCGAAGTGGCCGGCGAGCTCGTGGGCGGCCAGGACCGCGATGACCTCGTCGAGCAGCACGTCGCCCGGTGCGACATTGGCGCTGTCGCCGTGCCACACGTTGAGCTCGAGCATGCCATTGTCGACCGCGTGCCAGACGTCGGGCGCCGTAAACCACGCGACGCCGCGAACCGGCGCACCGCCGCTCGCCCGCTGCTCCAACAGGCTCGCGGCCGCCCAGTGATCGTCGACCGCTTGCAGGACGACGACGCCGCGCCGCTCCAGGTCCTCGAACGCGCCCTGCAGCCGGTCGTAGTCGGTGATCGCCGGCCACTCGGCCTGGTCGGTCTCGTACGCCGCCTCGGCCGCCGCGATCGCCTCGCGCGCCAGTCGCTGGGCCGACTCGGGGTCGACGTCCTCGGCGGCGGTCTGAGTGACGTCGCCCAGGAGCGCCGCCGCGTCGAGGAATCCGGCCCGCCGCTGCACGCGCGCATAGTCGTGCAGCCGCAGGACGGGATCGACCTGCCGGCCGCCGGGCAGGCGCAACCTCACCAGCCGCGCCCGGCGTAACGGTCCGACTCGCCCAGGTCGTCGAGGTTGATGCCGACCATCGGCTCGCCGAGCCCTCGCGACACCTTGGCGACCATCTCCGCGTCGTCGTAGAACGTGGTCGCCTTGACGATCGCCTCGGCCCGCTTGGCCGGGTCGCCGGACTTGAAGATGCCGGAGCCGACGAACACGCCCTCCGCGCCGAGCTGCATCATCATCGCGGCGTCGGCCGGAGTCGCGAGGCCGCCGGCGGTGAAGAGGACCACGGGCAGCTTGCCGGCCTCGGCGACCTCCTTGACCAGCTCCACCGGTGCCCGCAGCTCCTTCGCTGCGGCATAGAGCTCGGTCTCGTCGAGGTTGCCGAGCCGGCGAATGTCGGCCCGGATCTGCCGCATGTGCCGGGTCGCCTCGACGACGTTGCCGGTGCCGGCCTCGCCCTTGGAGCGGATCATCGCGGCGCCTTCGGAGATCCGACGCAACGCCTCGCCGAGGTTGGTCGCGCCGCACACGAACGGCACCGTGAACGCCCACTTGTCGATGTGGTTGGCATAGTCGGCCGGGGTCAGCACCTCGGACTCGTCGACGTAGTCGACGCCCAGGCTCTGCAGCACCTGCGCCTCGGCGAAGTGGCCGATCCGGGCCTTGGCCATCACCGGGATCGAGACGGCCTCGATGATGCCGTCGACCATGTCGGGGTCGCTCATCCGCGACACCCCGCCCTGCGCCCGGATGTCGGCAGGGACGCGCTCGAGTGCCATCACGGCGACCGCGCCCGCCTCCTCGGCGATCGTGGCCTGCTCGGGCGTGACGACGTCCATGATGACGCCGCCCTTGAGCATCTCGGCCATGCCCCGCTTGACCTTGCCGGTGCCGGTCTCGGGGGCCTCGGGCTGCTCGAGCGAGGGGGAAGTGGACTGAGTATCGGGTGTCACGATCTACCTTCGTCGACGTGGTCGGCTGTCACTGCCGATTCTAGGGGCTGCACGACAGGCGCGACAAAGCCCGTTGACCCTGTCGGGGGTGTCACCGGTCACGTCCGGGCGCGCGTGTGGGTCCCGGATCCGCGTCGTCGGTCCGGTCGTCGAACGCGATCATCGGCGGTGGCAGCGCATGCCCGGCCAGGCGGAACCAGCGGACGCGGTGGCGGCTCCGCAGTGCGAGCGTGGTCGCGACCAGGTCGTTGTGGATGCGTCGGGCCAGCCGGACGCGTCGGCCGGCCTCGGCGATCGCGTCCCACAGGCCGTCCGCCGGCGCATCGGGCCGCACGGCGCGGAGCACCGCACTCAGGTCGGACTCGTGCTGGAAGGATCGCCCGGCCGTGGCTGCGTCCAGCAGCAGGACCGCGCTCGCGGCGTCGGTGGACGGATGCGCGGCGACCTCGACGGCGAGGGCGCGCCGTTCGGCCAAGGCCGCGTCGAGCGCTGCGGCCGCGCCCTCGCACCGCACATGCATCCGGTCCAGCCGTCCAGCAGTCCAGCTCAGCCAGACCGCGGTGACCAGGACGACGGCGAGGACAACCAGGATCAGGGCCGGTGTCGTCATCGCGCCGCCGCCCGGACGACCGTCTCGTAGACGGCCACGATCTCGGCACCCACGCGGCTCCAGTCGAAGCGTCGTACGACGGCGCTCCCGGCCTCCGCGACGGCCGCGCGCTCGTCACGGTGGCGCAGCAGCCGGACCACCTGGTCGGCGAGGTCCGCAGCGTCTCCCGTGCGGAACAGCCTCCCCGCCCGGCCGTCGTCGAGCACGGCACGGAAGGCGGGCAGGTCGCTGGCGACCACGGCCGCGCCCGCCGCCATCGCCTCGGCCAGCACGATGCCGAAGCTCTCTCCACTTGTCTGCGGGGCGACGTACAGGTCGATCGAGCGGAGCAGACGTCGCCGGGTCGTGTCGTCGACGGGTCCGAGGAACGTGACCCCGTCGGGCAGCCCGCTGGGTGGCTCGCCGCGACCGGCCACCAGCAGCCTGGTCCCGGGGACGGCTGTCCGGATCCGGTCCCAACCGGCGAGCAGGGTGGTGAGCCCCTTGCGCGGTTCGTCGGTGCGGCCGAGGAACCCGACCACGGGTCCCGGCTGTTGCCAGGTGGGCTCGGGTTCGGCCGACGCGAAGACGTCGCAGAAGAGTCCGTTGGGGATCACGACCGGCTCTCCCCCCAGGTGCTGCACCAGGGTCGCGCGTGCGGCGTCGGACACCGCGATCCGCGCTGCGATCTTCTCGGTGCTGGGCCGGACGACCGACGCCACGGCGGCCAACGTCCGCGATCGCACGTTCGCGGTGTGGAAGGTGGCAACGATCGGCGCCTCGCAGGCCCAGAGGGCGAGGACGGAGACGCTCGGCGCGAGCGGCTCGTGGATGTGCACCAGGTCGAAGTCGCCCTCCCGAAGCCACCGTGTCGTGCGTGCGGACACCCGAGGCCCGAAGGCGAGTCGGGCAACGGAGCCGTTGTAGGGGACCGCGACTGCCCTGCCGGCGAGCGTGACGTATGCCGGGAGGGTGTCGGGCCGCTCCCCGGGGGCGAGGACACCGACCTCGTGGCCACGCGTCCGCAGGACCTCCGCGAGGTCACGGACGTGGTTCTGAACTCCTCCCGGGACGTCGAGGGAGTACGGACAGACCAGGCCGACCCTCATGCCGGGCGCAGGTCGGCCGTGAACACCTGCTGCAGCATGTGCCAGTCCTCCGGGCTGCGCCGGATCCCGTCGGTGAACCAGTCGGCCATCTGCTGCGTCATCGCGGCGACGCCACCCGCGCCGCTGACCGTCGACACCGGGTCGCTGAAGTCGATCCGGAGCAGGGGGCCGCTGTAGCGCAGGCTCGCCGCCACCAACGGCGCACCTGTCATCCGGGCGAGAGCGGCCGGACCCCCCGGCAGGCGTGCTCGCTCCCCCAGCAGATCGACCTCCACGCCCGAGCCCGTCAGGTCGCGGTCGGACAACAGGCAGATCAGCCGGCCCTGCCTCAACGCGTCCCGGAGCAGCCCGAGTGGGTTGCCGGCGCCGGTGAGCGCGATGACGTCCATCCCGAGCTGTCGGCGGTAGTCGACGAACCGGTTGTAGAGGGACTCCGGTCGGAGCCTCTCGGCCACGGTCGTGACCGGCATACCCGTCAGGCACGCCCAGGCACCCGCGAGGTCCCAGTTGGCCATGTGTGGCAGGGCGACGATCGCTCCGGAGCCCCGCCCGAAGCCGTCACGCAGCGGCTGCTCGTTCGTCGTCACCACCGTGTCGACGACGCGCTGCTCCGACCACGA
>DASQKI010000017.1:0-3139 GCA_035630615.1 Nocardioidaceae bacterium | reverse complement strand
CGTGCGGGACTCGACGGCGTCGTCGTGTCGGGCGCCGACGTCGGAGAAGTGCGCCAGGTGTGCGGCGAGGAGTTCTGCCTCGTGGTGCCCGGTATCCGTCCCCACGGCGGCAACGGCGACGATCAGGTGCGCGTGCTCACGCCGTCGGCCGCGCTCGACGCCGGCGCCGACTACCTCGTCGTCGGACGTCCGATCACGGGCTCCGACGATCCGGTCGGGGTGGCGCGCGGCATCCTGCTCGGTGCGCGTTGAGCGCGCCGGCGTTCGTGCTCGTGCTGCGAAAACCGCAGGTCGCGGGCGGTTCCTGAGGTTTGTGGCCCTTCTTGGGCCGTGCGTATACTCCCCGGGTTCTTCCCCACCCCTGACGATCGAAGACGCAAAGGAGCGCGACATGGCTCTACCGCAGTTGACCCCGGAACAGCGCGCGGACGCATTGAAGAAGGCCGCCGCCGCGCGCAAGGCTCGCGCCGAACTGAAGGGCGAGCTGAAGTCCGGGAAACTCACGCTCGAGCAGGTGCTGAAGCGTGAGGACGACACCGTGGGCAAGATGAAGGTGTCGGTCGTGCTCGAGTCCCTCCCCGGCGTCGGCAAGGTTCGCGCCGCCAAGATCATGGAGGAGCTCGACATCAGCGCGAGCCGTCGCGTGCGGGGTCTGGGGGCCAAGCAGCGCGAGCAGCTGAACGCCAAGTTCGCGAAGTAGCGCTGCGCGCGGGAACGCTCTTCGTCGTCGCCGGTCCCTCCGGGGTCGGCAAGGGAACGGTCGTTCGCGATGTGTTGTCGCGCATCGGTGAGCGGCTGGTCTTGTCCGTCAGCGCCACCACCCGCGATCCGCGTCCGTCGGAGGTCGAGGGTGCCGACTACTTCTTCGTGGACGAGGACGAGTTCGATCGGATGATCGCGGACGGCGAGCTCCTCGAGTGGGCCCCGATCGTTGGACATCGATCGGGAACGCCGAGGAGTTACGTCGAGCAGCAGCAACGCGCGGGCAACGACGTCCTCCTGGAGATCGACGTCAAGGGGGCCGAGCAGGTCCGGATCCTGGTCCCCGACGCCGTCTTGATCTTCCTCGAGCCTCCGTCGATGGAGGAGCTGGAGCGGCGTCTCCGCGGCCGCGGAACCGAATCGGAAGAGCGGATCGCCATCCGGCTCGAGACCGCCGGCCGGGAGATGGGCCAGCGCGGCTGGTTCGATCACGTGGTCGTGAATGATGACCTGGAACATGCATCGTCGCAGGTCGCTGCTATCATCGAGGCATCCAGAGTCCGTTTCCCGGACGATCCGGACCAGCCCATGGAGGATCCTTCCTAGATGATCGAACCCAAGATCGATGACCTGCTCGCTGCGGTTGATTCCAAGTACTCGTTGGTGATCCTGGCCGCCAAGCGCGCCCGCGAGATCAACAGCTACTACAACCAGCTCGGCGAAGGTCGTGGCGAGTTCGTGCCGCCGCTCGTGGAGTCCGGCTTCAGCAACAAGCCGCTCTCGATCGCGCTCGAGGAGATCGCCCAGGGCAAGATCGAGTACGAGCGCACCGAGGACCCCGCCGAGGTCGACTGACCCGTGTCGCGGCGCGTACTGCTGGGGATCACCGGCGGTGTCGCCGCTTACAAGTCGGCACACCTCGCGCGTCTGTTGACCGCTGCCGGCGCCGAGGTCACGGTCGTGATGACCGAGTCGGCGACCCGGTTCGTCGGTCCCGACACCTTCGCGGCTCTCACGGGCCGTCCTGTCCACACGTCGCTGTGGGAGCGACCGGGCGAGGTGCTGCACGTCCGGTTGGCGCACGAGGCCGACCTCGCGATCGTGGCGCCGGCCACCGCCAACCTGCTGGCCAAGCTCGCGCACGGGCTGGCCGATGACCTCCTCACCTCGACGCTCCTGGAGTACGCGGGACCGTTGGTGATCGCGCCGGCGATGCACACCGGGATGTGGGAGCACCCCGCGACCCGCGGCAACGTCGAGACGCTCGAGGGGCGCGGGGTCACGTTCGTCGGTCCGGTCGAGGGCGCGTTGGCCCACGGCGACAGCGGCGTCGGCCGGTTCGCCGAGCCGGAGATCATCGCCGCCGAGGCGCTCGCGGTCCTCGACGGTGCCGCGGCCGGATCGATGATCGGCCGCACCGTCGTCGTGACCGCCGGCCCCACCCACGAGCCGATCGACCCGGTGCGATTCATCGGCAACCATTCCAGCGGGAAGATGGGCGTGGCGGTGGCGGCGGAGGCCGTTCGACGCGGCGCAACGGTGTACCTGATCCTGGGGCCGGGCACGGTGGCTCCGCCTGCCGGCGCCCAGGTGGTGCGCATCACCACCGCTGAGCAGATGCGTGAGGCCGTGATGCGTTACGCCGACGACACCGACGCGATCGTGATGGCCGCCGCGGTCGCCGATTTCCGCCCGAAGGATGCCGCCACGGGGAAGCTGAAGAAGGATGACGGCACCCCCGAGGTCACGCTCGAACCCACGCCGGACATCCTGGCCGAGTTGGGTGAGCGCCCACGGCGTCCCTACCTGGTGGGGTTCGCGGCCGAGACGTCCGACGTCGAGGCGCACGGTCGCGCCAAGCTCGCCCGCAAGCATGCGGATCTCCTGGTCGCCAATGAGGTCGGCCGCGAGGGGACCGGCTTCGGCTCCGAGACCAACCATGCCGCGGTCGTGTCGGTGAACGGTGACGATATCGCTCTGCGCGACTGGACCAAGCGCGAGCTGGCCTCGGTCATCGTCGACCGGATCGAAGCGGCGCTGCGGGCCGAAGGCCCCGGTCACTGACGAGGCCTACGTCGGCGGCTAGACTCCGCCCATCATGAGCACGAGCCACCTCTTCTCGTCCGAATCCGTCACCGAGGGCCATCCCGACAAGCTGGCCGACCAGATCTCCGATTCGATCCTGGACGCTCTGCTCGAACAGGACCCCAACTGCCGTGTCGCCTGCGAGACGCTCGTCACCACGGGTTTGGCCTTCGTCAGTGGCGAGATCAGCTTGAACAAGGGCTGGGTCGATGTTCCGCAGATCGTGCGCGACACGATCACCGACGTCGGCTACACGGATGCCAAGTTCGGGCTGGACGGCGAGACCTGCGGGGTGATGACGGCGATCCAGGAGCAGTCGCCCGACATCGCGCGCGGTGTCGACGACGCCCTC
>DASQKI010000016.1:0-22995 GCA_035630615.1 Nocardioidaceae bacterium | reverse complement strand
TCAAGGACCAGGGCCTCCACGTCGAGAAGGTCGACATCGACTCCAACCTCCGCGAAGACACCATCGTCACGACCTACCCTGCCCCCGGCGACACCACCGACGCCGACACCATCATCCTGGCCGTCTCAGCCGGAGCCTGACGATCTCGGTGTACTCCATGTGCTGATCAGCTCGTCGATGAGTTGCCTTACCCGGTGCTCGAGCGATCCTTCGGGCCGTACGCACCATGCGAGGCGGGTGCCTTCGACCAGTGCGAAGAGCATCTGCGCGGCAACGGGAGGAGCGGGTGCGTGGGGGAGATCACCGGCCGCGATGGCGTCGCTGACATGTGTTCCGACGCGTTCACGCCAGGTCACCCAGCCCTGGTCCAGCAGCGCGGTCATCGACGGGTGTTGTAGGTCCAAGGCCAGCGCTGCCAACATGTTCGCCGCGTGCTCGGGGACGTCCATCTCGGCCACACCCCACATGGCGGCGGCTCGAATGCGGTCGACACCGGCGGCCTTAGAGGCGGCGGCGTCGATACCCGCCGCGACGGTGTTGACCCACCGGTGGTTCAGGGCCAGGAACAGCCCCAGCTTGGTGCCGAACCGCTTGATGTAGGTGGCCGGTGCGACACCTGCCCGGGTGGCGGCCTTGGCCAGCGTGAACCGCGAGGGGCCAACCTCTGCCAGCACCTCGGCCGCAGACGACAGCAGCTGGTCGTCGGTGATGGTACGTGGCCTGGCCACCGCGGCTCAGCGCCAGGCCTCGATCGGCTCAGGGCTGCCCGCCGCCATGTGTCCCCAGCAGTCGGGCCGGCTGCCGTCGACGTCGGTTTGGCCGTAGTCGACGGCCAGGCCATGTGAGGTCAGTACGGCGCCAGCAAACCGATGCCGGTTCGGGTCGGCTGCCAATGCGGCCACGCCCCGTGCGACAAGCGTCGGAGACTCAGAGATCGCGAAACCGGGCGCCGTTGTCAGCGCGTCGCGCCAGGTCGCCTCGGTGACGCCGAAATGGTCGAGCATCGCCTCGGATCGGATCCAGCCGGGGGTGACCGCAACCGCGGTTGTGTCAGTGGATTCCAGTTCGACCGAGACGCCCGTCATGATGCGCTCCACGCTGGCCTTGACCAGGTCGTAGTAGGGACCCACGCCCTGGCGGTAGCCACGGTTGTACTCGTGAGTGCCGTCGGTCATCTCCACGACCAGGCCAGCGCCGGTCTCCAGCATCAGCGGCATCGCACACGAGAGCGTGATCAGATGAGTGTGGACGCCCATCTCCAGCATCCGCAGCCCACCGGTGAGGTCGTGACGCCACAGCGGCGTATTCCACTGGGCATATCGATCGCCCCCGAACATGTCGTTGACCAAGACGTCCAGTCGGCCGCGTTCGTCGCGGATGTGCCCGACCAGCGCCCGTACCGAATCGACGTCGAGGTGATCGACCCGCATGGCTTGTCCGGTGCCTCCCGCGGCGTCGATCAGGTCGCCGGTCTCTTCGATCGTCTCCGGCCGGTCCATCTCCGAACGGCCATGTGTTCGACTACTACGACCCGTCGCGTAGACGAAGGCACCCGCCCGCGCCAACTCCACCGCGATCGCACGGCCGCACCCACGCGTCGCCCCAGCCACGAGCGCCACCTTGCCGTCAAGATTTGTCGCCATGGATGTTAGTAAACAGACGTTTACCAACTCCGGTCAAGGCTGCAAACCAGCCATCCGATCTCCCGCCGGGTTCCGAACCCTTGCCGAGGCGACCGGAACGGAGACGACGATGCCGATCGACACAGCCGTGACAACGCGGAGCGGAGCCTAGTCGCCTGTGAAGCCGACGATCGCGAGGTTCAGCGGTAGTTCGTCCTCGCGCGGATCGGGCTCGGGCAGCCGATCCTCACCGAAGTCCTCCGTCAGATCATCCGACTCCAGGAACGTCCGGAGCGGGACCTGCCCCTCATAACCCAAGGAGTCGATCACGAACGGAATGCCGTCGGAGCCCCAGCGCCTCCGGCCCGGTCATGAGGTGGAAGTGCAGGTGCGGCGCCGAGGTGTTGCCCGAGTTTCCGAGTAAGCCGAGCTTGTCGCCTCGCTCGACCTCGTCGCCGGGCTCGACCACGACGGAGCCCTTCTGGAGATGCGCGTAGAAGGCGTAGACGCTCTCGCCGAATCTGATGATGACGTGATTGCCGTCGACGCTCTCGATGGTGTCGAACGAACCCGGATCCGGCAGTAATCCCGGAACCTGGTTGGGGAAGTCGTTGGCGATACTGACGACCGTCCCGTCGGCGGCAGCGATCACCTCGGAACCGTACTGGGTCCAGTTCTCAGGATCTGACACGTCGCCGGTGACGAAGTGGCCGTCCTCATCCAGTCGCATGTAGTCGATGGCGAACCGCTGTGAGTCGAAGAGACCGCCGTTGATCGACTGGACGGACCCTCGGTGGGCGAAGCCGAGTTCGCAACAACCATTGACGGCGACCCAGCCGTCGCCCTCGAGCGGCGGTCCGACGACGACCGGACGCATGTCTCCGACAACGAAGGGAGTGATCGTGTACGTGAGCGGCGTCGCCTCGGTTGATCCTGGGTTGGCCGCGCCGAGCAGGCGGAACCGATGGATCAGGCTCTCCGGCACCTGCCCGCGCCGGTCGAAGACGAGATTGACGAACAGCAGTCGCGAGCCGTTGGGCTCAATCGTCGCGTTCTCGACCGCGCTCGGAGCGAGCGTCCTCATGTTCTCGATCAGGCTGCGCCCGTGGAAACGGGTGATCACCCGGTGTCTGTCTGCCTCGTCGAGCACCGCGACGCGTCGGATCGTGGCCGGGACGGCCTTCGCGTTGGTCAGCAGGAGTTCGTACACGACGTGATATCGGCCGTCCGTCCCTCTGACCGGCGCGGTCTCCGGGCCGATGGTTGAGGCGACGACGGGTGTGAACCGCTGGGGGCGACACCGGTCTCAGTCGGTTGATGGGCGTTTGTCGCTCCCTGCGCGCTCCGGTCCCGGGCGTTCTCGTCCCCTGTCTGGTCACCGCACGCCGCGGCGCCGAGCGTCAGAACGAGACCGACACCGGCAGACCTCCCGAGCGGTTACCTCTGACCTGCGGAAACGCCGGCCGTCTCGCCACCGTTCGACGAGCGTGTGACGATGGCCGCATGATGCCGGTCGAGCGGGTACGTTCGGTGCTCGCCGACGCCTTGATCGATCGCGTCGCGGGCGCCGAGGCCGAGCGACGTCGGGTCCGGATCGTCGACGCGGCTGGTCCCCGCTGGTTCGAGGAGGGGAGTCCGATCCGACGGGTGCACGGCGATGCCGCGATGTTCGTCGGCGGCTTGCGGGCCCTGCTCCTCCAGTTGCTGCACCCGCTCGCCATCGCGGGAGTGGCCGCGCACTCCGACTACCGCGGCGACCCGTGGGGGCGGCTGCAGCGCACGAGCGAGTTCCTCGCGGTCACCACCTTCGGGGCTGCTTCTGACGCCGAGCGGGCGGTCGCCCGGGTACGGGCGGTGCACGAGCGAGTCCGCGGTGTCGCACCGGACGGTCGGCCGTTCGCGGCGTCCGATCCGCGGCTGCTGACCTGGGTGCATGTCGCGGAGATCGACTCGTTCCTGACCGCGTACCAGCGCTACGGCGCGGAGCCGCTGACGCCCGGCGAGGCGGACGAGTACGTCGCGCAGACCGTACGCGTTGCTCGCGCCCTGGGCGCCGAGGACCTACCGACCAGCCAGGCCGAATTGGCGGCCACGATCGACGCCTACCGGCCGGAGCTGCGTGGCACAGCGCAGGCCCGCGATGCTGCCAGGTACCTGCTCCTGTCGCCGCCGCTGCCGCTGCCGGCACGTCCGGCGTACGCCGCGCTGGCCGCCGTGGCGGTCAGTCTGCTGCCCCGGTGGGCGCGCTGGCCGCTGCGGCTGCCGTGGCTGCCGATCGCCGAGGCCACCGTGGTGCGGGCCGTCGGGCACACGGCTACCGGCACGATCCGGTGGGTGATGAACGCACCGCCGCGATCGGACGCCTGATCGTGAGCCAGAAGCCCTTGCTGCCACGGGCGGCACCGTCCACCCAGCAGGTCGACGCGACGGCTGTCATGGCGTTGCTGGAGCGGCTCGACCAGCAAGCGATCGAGTGCCACTCGCTCATGGTGGTGCGGCACGGCCATGTGGTCGCGGAGGGCTGGTGGACGCCGTACTCGTCGGACCGTCCCCATCTGCTGTACTCGCTCACGAAGTCCTTCACGGGTGTCGCCGTCGGGCTCGCGGTCGACGACGGCCGGCTTTCCTTGGACGACCGCGTCGTCGACGTCCTCGCCGACCAAGTGCCCGACCCGGTGGCCGAGCCGGTCAGGCAGCTCACGGTCCACCATCTGCTGAGCATGTCCACCGGACACCGCGACGACCTACTCGATGACGCCTGGACGCTCGAACCCGATGACCTGGTTCGCGGCTTCCTTAGCATTCCTCCGCCGGACCCGGTCGGGTCGCGGCACGCCTACAACAACCCGACCAGCTTCGTCCTGGCCCGGCTCGTGGAGCGGGTCACGGACCGTACCCTTCCCGACCTGCTCGACGAGCGGTTGTTCGGCCCGATGGGCGTGGCGGACGTGGCCTGGGAACGGCTACGCAGCGGCGCCACGTTCGGCTTCCACGGCCTGCACCTGACCACCGAGGCGGTGGCTGCCTTCGGCGTGCTGCTGCTGCAGGGCGGGCGATGGCGGGCTCGGCAACTCGTGTCGCCGGCGTGGTTGGACCTGGCGACCCGGCCGCAGGTCGAGACCGCGCAGGTCGAGGACGGGTCGCGACAGCCGGACTGGCTCCAGGGGTACGGCTATCACTTCTGGATGTCGCGGCACGGCTACCGCGGGGATGGCGCCTTTGGGCAGTTCTGCATCGTGGTGCCCGAGCGGGACCTGGTGCTCGCGGTGACCGCAGCGACGACCGAGATGCAAAAACTGCTCGATGCGGTCTGGGACCACCTGCTTCCCGGCCTCGACCAGCCAGGCAACGACGCCGCCGACCGGGCGCTCGCCAATCGCCTGCGGCACCTGGCACTGCCGATGCCGACCGGCGAGCACCGCGCAGGTGTCCGCGCCGACGGCCGCGTTGCCGCCACCGCGAGCACCGCTCTGCCGGCCGAAACGCCGCTCACGGTCGTGCCGGACGCCGGGGGTTGGTCGGTGCAGATCGATGCCGACGGCGCCAAGCTCGAGATTGCCGTCGGGCACGGGAAGTGGCGGGAGAGCGCTCCGCTTGGCAGACCGGTCGTGGCAGCGGGCGGCTGGCGAGACGGAACCTACGTCGCAGACCTCTTCGTCATCACCAGCCCGAGCCGCGTCCGGATCACGCTCGACGGCGACCGGGCGACGACGACCTGGAACCAGGCACCGCTCGTCGGCCCGGCTCTGCTCCCTCAGCTGCGGTCCCCGCTGATCACCCGCCCCGACCGATCCTGAACGTCAGGCAAGGGCCTACCTGGATGCATCGAGAGCAACGACTACGTTGCTGATCTGGGTTTTTTGCGCTGGTTGGCATTGAAGCGCGCTTTCTTCTGACGATTGCCGCACGTGTTCATGTCACACCATCTACGGGTGCGACTTTGGCTGGTGTCGAAGAAGGCTGCTTGGCAGCTTGGCGATGCGCATAGGGCCAACTTTCCGTCTCGTTCGCCTGCGATGATGCTGACCGCGTCGGCGGCGATAACGCCTAGGGCATCCTCCACGGAGGACGTCGAGCTAAGTCGCCATTGCCGATTGCCCTCAGGCGTCAAGATAGCCGCGGCTCGACCCTGAGTGCTGCGGTCATTGATGACCTGGACAGCAGACGCAGGGAGAGGGTCTCGGCGCGCGGCCGCTGTCGCCGCGGCGTGAATTGACTCCCTCAGCTCCCGAGCGCGTTCGAGCTGGGCTGTGGTGCAGGACTCCACGGCGAGGCCACTCACCGCTAGCCAGTCGACGAGTCGGTTCGGTGTGGGGATGCGCTCCACAGCGTTGCCACGACGCTCCGTCAGGGTCGCCGTGAAGCTGGTCGCTAGCACCCTGCCGAGACGGAAGTCAGGGAAGCGGGCACTCATGGAACCACCTTAGCTGGTTGCACGCCAACGTCGAGGTCTGGTAGAACCGTCTTAGCTGGTTCCGACAGATCCTATGCCGGTTCATCCGATGACCAGGAGGTCTCATGTCCACAAACGTCAGCTCACGCCTGCGGGGGATCTCATGAACCGTCAAACCAGCGACGTGCAAGCATTCGAAGCCCACGCAACCGACACTGACCTCAACGACCTGCGCGCGCGACTGGCCGCGGCGCGGTTGCCGGAAGCTGAGACGGTCTATCGCGCCGCGCCCGACCCGCGCCGATGGGATCAGGGCGTTCCTCTCACCGACCTCGTCGATGTCGTGAACTACTGGCGCACCGGGTACAACTGGCGGTCGTTCGAAACGCGCCTTAACCAGATCGGCCAGTTCCGTACGAACATTGACGATCTGGGAATCCACTTCCTGCACCGCCGATCCGCGCGCGCAGATGCCACTCCTCTGATCCTGACGCACGGCTGGCCGGACAGCATTGCTCGGTTCATCGATGTAGTAGACGAGCTGGCAGATCCGAAAGATGCAGACGCACCGGCGTTCCACGTCGTAGTCCCGTCGCTGCCCGGCTTTGGCTATAGCGACAAGCCGGCCACCACCGGGTGGGGAACCGAAAAGATCGCGGCCGCGTGGGTGGAACTGATGGGAAGGCTCGGCTACAGCAAGTTCGCAGCCCACGGCGGCGACTGGGGAGGCAATATCACCACGGTCCTCGGCGGCAGGTTCCCGGAGCACGTTTACGGCATCCACACAACGTTCGCGGAGGGACCGCCCGGGTTGACAACGGACGGGCTGACGGCGGCCGAGCGCAAGTGGACCGAGGAAACCCGCGATTTCTGGCGCTACCACGCGGCGTACGCGAAGCAGCAGGCGACCCGACCGCAGACCATCGGCTACTCGCTTGTCGACTCACCGGTCGGGCTTCTTGCCTGGATTCTTGACAAGTTCGCCGAGTGGTCAGATACCGAAGACAGCCCGTTCGAGACGATTTCCAGAGACAGCATTCTTGACGACGTCACGCTCTATTGGCTGACGCGGACCGGCGCATCGGCGGCCCGCATTTACTACGAAAGCCACAACTCGCTCGACCCTGAACTTCGGGTCGATATCCCGTCAGCAATCACGATGTATCCCCGCGACGTCGAGAAGTGCCCGCGCGTTTGGGCGCAGGAGCGGTACCGACAGATCGTCCGATGGAGGTCGCCCGAAACCGGGGGACATTTCCCGTCGCTGGAGGTTCCCGAGTATTTCGTCAAGGATCTGCAAGAAGGCCTCGCGGCAGTGCTGGCCGCTAGCGGTAGGCCATGAGGTGCCTAGTTGGCCTGTGTAGGTGCCGCTGCTGCGGCGGCGACCTCTTCCTTGGTCCGCGGGGGCGCGCGGTCGCTCCACCGGTCCCAGGTCTGGAGGGACCAGAAGATTGCCAACCCGGCGATCATCCATGCTTCGATCCAGAACGTCTGACGGTCGCCGAGCTTTTGAGGGAACCATTCAGGCTGGTATTTCATCGCCGCGGCACCAGCCGTCATCACGACGGCGAGAGCCAAGTAAGTCACGGCCCAGCCCAGGTGCGGAGCCTCTTGACGCGTCACACTGCCGCGCTTCTTGTCGACACCAATCACAATGATCGCCGCCACGATGAAGATGAACAGCACTATCGCGGCCGGCTTGTGAGCGTCGTCGTAGATCCAGGGGCGATCCTCGTCTCCCCAAATTCCCCAGTACTTGTCGGCGCCGAACGCCCACAGAGCGGCAGCCGCTGCCAGTGGAAGCCAGTAGACCAGCGGGTGGTCGACAACCGAATGCCACTTCTTCTTCTTCAGGTGCCCGATGAGCCCAACAACGACAAGCGCCAGCAGCACAAACCCAACGACGACGAGGTACGCATACATGTTGTTGTCCACTGCAGCGTGACTGTCCCTGATGAGCTCGAGCTCCTGCTGATCGGTCCTCACAGGTTCACCGAACGGGTCGGTCAAGCCGCACTTCCTGGTTTCCGCGGTCGGGACGAACGCGACCACCGGAGCCAGCATGCCGGCCAGGTTGAAGAGGCCGTCCTCCCACAGCGTCTTTCCCCAGAGAGCAATCATCACCAGCCCGAGAGCGACGAGGGCGCCGACGAACACCGATTTCACCGGCGTGAAGTAGTACGCGCTGATCGATCCCTGGAGGCAGTCGCCGGCGCGGTCGTATTCGTTGAGCAGCGCAACGGCCAATACCGCGATGACTGCGACCGCGCCGATACGCAAGAATCGATACGTCCGCAGCGCCATGGTCGGCGACGGCTTTGGCGGATCGAGATTGGCCTGGCCTGGTGTCATGCCGGCTCTCCTTATCGCGCGCCGACCGGGTATCGCCGGCGTCGATCGACTAAGTGCTCACCTGGTATTCCCCGTCCAGGCTTTGAAAACGCTACGGCGTCTCGGCCAAAACCGCGTCGGCCATTGTTCCCGGGATTGGGAGGCCGTTTGACCCAATTTGAGATTCACCAACTGTCCGACCTTAGGTCGAAGCGTTAGCGGCCATCTCAACTCCCGGTTTCATCCGCGCTCGCTTTCCCCCTCTTGACGGCCTCCAGGATTACCTGAATGCCCAGTCCAAGGATCACCAGGTCCAGCAGCATTTGGACGGTGACGACGAGGCGGGCGGTCTCGGTCTGGCCGGTGATGTCGCCGAAGCCGACCGTGGAAAAGATGGTGACCGTGAAGTACAAGGCGTCCGACCGGTTCAGGGGTTCGCTGAACGCCGCGGCGTTGTCCAGGCCCAGGATGTAATACAGAGATGCGAAGAACAGCAGGAACAGTGGAGTCGCCGTGGCGAGGGATTGAATCGCGCGGATGGCTGGATAGTTCGAACGGATGATCGCTCGCACCTGCCAGGCGATTACGCCGGCCATCAGGCCAACGCCGATCGCGAGCTCGACGACCACGTACGTGTCAGACCTGCGCTCCAGTGGCAGGACGTAGTAGAGGGCAACCATGACCACTGCGGTCACGAGCGCTCGGAGCAAGCCCCGCACCACGAGCCATCGCCGCCGGCGACTGGTCAAGGTTTCCGAGGGCGCCATCAGTCCGTCAGCTCCCTGAGCTCGGTCGCCATGATCGACCTCCCTGGCGTCATCCGTCTGATCTCACCCTCTACAAGGTGACGCTCGCATCGTGCCGATCGGGTGAAGTTTCACAAGCATCGGGCGGCCCGGGAGCCGATTCACCCAATCCGAATGAGGCGAATGGCTGCCTTTCCGGGTGGGATGGAGCGGATGGGTCGTCCGGGCGGACGGTCCTGTTAGGAGATCGAAGATGAGACTTACTATCGGTGTCGCTGCCGCGACATTGCTGCTCGGTGCGGCGCTCGTCGGATGCGGCGGCGATGAACCCGCCGTCTGCGGTGCTGCCGACGATCTCAAGACGTCGGTCGACAACTTCAAGGACATCGACGTGACCTCGTCGAGTGGCGTCACGGACCTGGAGAACGGACTGTCGGATGTCGAGAGCGATCTCGCGGACGTGAAATCTGATGCAGAGTCGGAGTTTTCGTCGCAGATTGATGCGGTCGACAGCGCCCTTACCACGCTGAAGTCCAGTGTCGACACCGCCACGACCAACCCCACCGCCCCCGCTGTGGCCGAGGTTGGCTCCGCGGCGTCCGCATTCACCACCGCGCTGGACACCCTCGTCAGCGACGTCCAGGGCACCTGCTGAGCGGTTGGAAAGCAGGCTGGGTCGGCGGGGGCCAGAGGTTAGGAGGTGATCATGGTCGGCGAGGCTGGCACCGGCGCAGACGAGACGACGACCGGACAGCCCCATGCGACGCAGGCTGACCCGCGACCCGCGCCGCTGACCTGGGTGCCCAGAGTCGGTGTTTGGGCATGGAGTTTCGTCGGGGTGGTGGCGGTGACCCTCATCGTGGCCGCCGCGCTGGCCGCGGTGAGCGAGATCGCGCTGCCCTTGACGTTTGCGGTCGTGTTGGCAGTGGTGTTCAAGCCCGCGGCCGACGCCCTCGAACGTCGCGGGCTCAAGCCGGCCCTCGCCGCCGGCCTGATCGTCCTCGGCCTGCTCGGGTTGGCGACAGGCGTCGTGATCGCCATCGTCCGGGGCGTGACCGAACAGTCCGACGAGATCGGTGGCTCGGTCGACCACGCACTGGACAAGGCGGCCGACACGCTGGCTCTCGACCAGGCTTCTCTAGAAAGCGCGCGGCACTCCATCGAGAGTGCGGCTCCGACCATCGGCGCGGGTGTCCTCACCGAACTCGTTGCCGGCATCGACACCTTCATTGGCCTGGTCAGCGGGCTGATCTTGGGCACCCTGATCATGTACTACCTGCTCAAGGACGGCACCCGCCTGCGGCGCTCGATCGTCGCGCAGTTCGATCCCACGCTGCGGGAGGGGATCGACGACTTCTTCGGCGACGCCGGCAAGGCCCTCGTCGACTACGGACGCGGGCGTACCGTCATGTCGGCGATCGTGGCGGTGGCTATCGGCGTGGCCAGTCTGCTGCTCGGGCTCCCGCTCGTGTTCACGATCATGGTGGTCAACTTCGTCGGCGGCTACATCCCCTATATCGGTGCCTTCCTCGGAGGCGGGTTTGCCGTGATCATCGCGCTCGGTGACGGCGGTCTCGAAAAGGCTGTCGTCATGCTTGTGGTGGTCGTCGCGGCAAATCTGTTGCTGGAGAATTTCGTCGAACCCAAGGTGATGGGCCGCTCCCTAGACATTCACCCGTTGGTCGTTCTCGTGGCCACCGCGTTGGGCGGCATCGTGGGCGGCATCGTCGGCCTCATCTTGGCTGTGCCTGCCTACGTGATAGCTCGCAGCGCGATCCACCGGCTTCGAGCGGGAGGCTTCTTCGAACAGGTTGCCGACCGCGCCCAACCGACCGTGCAGCGCCTGCTCGAATGACGAGAAATGGCCGCGAACGATCTGACGACGGATCAAGCGCCCCGTGACAATGCCCGTCTGAGGGGTACGGTCCCTCGATGAGCGGCACGACGCGCGACCAAGCCTCTCTCGGCATCTATCTCAACGACCATTTGGCCGGCGCCGTGGTCGCAACCAACCTTGCCCGTCGACTGGCCGCCAGCGAGCGTGAGTGGACCAAGGCAGACGTCCTCGAACGGTTGGCCTCCGAGATCGCCGAGGACCGTGACGAGTTGCTCGACATAATGGCGGCGTTGGATGTGCCGGTGAGCCAATACAAGACCTGGGCGAGTTGGACCGCCGAACGTGTCGGCCGACTCAAACTCAACGGCCGTCTGCACACCCGATCCCCGCTGAGTCGGGTCCTCGAGCTGGAAGCGATGCGGCTAGGCGTCGAGGGCAAGGCGGCAAGTTGGCGGATACTCCGGATCCGCGCTGAGTCAGATCCCGGCCTCGATGCCGAGCGACTCGACCGGTTGATCGATCGCGCCAAAGCCCAGATCGACCTGCTGGAGGAGTTGCGGGTCGAGGCCGCGGCCGACGTTTTCGGCGGTCCGATCGACTAGCCACAGCACCACCGGCGTCTGACCACCCGAGCCGACTGGCGGCCTGGGGCATCAGGCGCGTACGAGTGAGTCGAAGAAGTGTCGAAGTTCGCCCGCGAGAAGGTCGGGCTCCTCGGCAGGCATGAAGTGGCCGCCCCGGCCGGGCTCGCTCCAGTGGCGAATGTCGGCACATGCGCGCTCGGGAATCGAGCGAGGCAGATTGGCCATGACGGGCTCGGCGCTCAAGGTAAACCCGGCGGGAACCGTGATGAGCGGCCGCGGCTCGTTGTGGTGATGGTCGAAGTATTGGCGGAAGGACGAACCGATGGAGGCCGTCACCCAATAGAGCGTGGCCACGGTGAGCAAGGTATCGCGGGTGAACCGGCTCTCGAGGTCGCCATGACAGTCGCTCCAGTCTCGGTACTTGTCGATGATCCAGGCCGCGAGGCCGGCCGGCGAGTCGACGAGCGCGGCGGCGACCGTATCGGGGCGCGTGACCATGATCGAGCTGTAGCCGCCGTCGGTCTGGTCGTAGGCCTCCTCCGCCTCGAGGAACGCCTGCTCGGCATCTGAGAGCGGTGCGTCGTCGAGACTCGCGGGGAACGGCGGGTGAATCATGTGGATGCCGACGACCTGGTCCCGATAGAGGGCGCCGATCCAGGCCGTAGCGGCGCCACCGATGTCGCCGCCGAAGGCGCCGTATTGCTCGTGCCCGAGGACCTCGGTCATCAGCCGATGCAAAACCTGCGCGAGTCGCTTGCGTGTGAGGGGCCCCTCGATCAGATCCGAGAACAGGAAGCCCGGCAGCGACGGCACGACCACGTCGCGGGCGTCGTCGGCCGCGGCGCCGTATCGCTCGGGGTTCGCCAGCCGGTCCGCCAGGGGAAGCATCTCGGTGAAGGCGCTCGGCCAACCATGACTGAGGATCAGGGGCGGCAGTCCCGTCTCGTTCTCCGCCCGTACGTGGACGAAGTGGAGGCGGCTCCCGTCGATCGTGGCTCGGTAGTGGGCGTACGAGTTGAGCTCGGCCTCACGGGAGCGCCAGTCGAATTGCTCGGCCCAGTAGGCGACCAGGTCGTGCAGGTACGCCGGATCGGTGCCTGCCCTCCACGGTTCGTCGCTGCTTCGGTCGGTGAACCGGGTACGCAGGAGCCGCGTACGTAGCTCGTCGAGACTGGCGTCGGAAACCTCGATCCGGAACGGCTCCACTGTCATCCGGTCATCCTCTCTCGACATCGCCAACGGCAACCACAACGCGGTCAATCGCCGTCGGGTACGTCGATCGCTACTTCCTCGAGCACGGCGGCTGGTCTCCACAGGGCCTGGCGGCCTTACGCTAGCGGCAACAGGGCGGTCGACAAGGAGATGGCATGGCAACCTTCACCCGGTCCGACGACCTGCAGGGAGCTGAGTTCGTCGATGCCGACTTGCGTGGTGCCCGGTTCGTCGGCGCTGACCTATCCGGCGTCGTGATGCGTGGCGTCCAAGTGGAGGGGGCGGAGATCGACGCGCCGTGGCTCTTCGAAGGCGAGAGCTTCTTGCGCGTCAACGGCGTCGACGTGATCGCCTTCGTCGACGCCGAGCTCAACCGCCGATTTCCCGGCCGTGCCGATCGCCATGCCGGAGATCCGGATGGCCTGTGCGCGGCCTGGGCCACGCTCGAGCGCAGCTGGGCGGCCACGCTCGAGCGCGTCGCGGCGATGCCGGCCGGCACGGTCGACGTTTCGGTCGATGGGGAGTGGTCGTTCGCACAGACGCTGCGGCACCTGGTCCTGGCCACGGACATGTGGCTGGGTCGGGCGATCCTCGGGATCGAACAGCCGTTCCACCCGATCGGTCAAACCGACTCCAGCCTTGAGGACGACGCTTTCGACGGGTCGGTCTTCACGACGGTCACGCCGTCGTACGCCGAGGTGCTCGAGGTCCGGGCAGGCCGGGTAGCCATGGTGCGTGACTACCTCGGCACCGTCACATCAGACGAGCTGGCCGCGACGCGTAGGAACCCGCACGACCCCGAATACCAAGAGACCGTCCTCTCTTGTCTGCACACGATCCTCGAAGAGGAGTGGGAGCACCACCGCTACGCCCTTCGTGACCTCGATGCGATCGAGGCAACGTCCGACGCATGAACTGTTGCCACCAGCTGGCTACCGATTACTTCGGGTCGCGGTTGAACTTCGAGGTCGACCAGAAGTAGCCGAGCACGGCGAGACCGAGGGACCAGGCGACGACGAGCCATCCGTTGTTGCCGATCTCGGTGCCGAGCAGTAGCCCTCGCAGCGTCTCGATCGCGGGCGTGAACGGCTGGTATTCGGCGATCGGCTGGAACCAGCCCGGCATCGCGTCGACGGGGACAAAGGCGCTGGACAGGAGCGGCAGCAGGATCATCGGCATCGCGTTGTTGCTGGCGGCCTCGGCGTTCGGGCTGACCAGACCCATGCCGACCGCGACCCAGGTGAGCGCCGTGGCGAAGAGCACGAGCAGCCCGAACGCGGCGAGCCACTCCAGGGCCGTGGCGTCCGTTGACCGGAAGCCGATGGCTACGGCGACCGCGCCTACGAGGACCACGCTCATGATCGACTGCAGCACGCTGCCGACGACGTGCCCGACGAGCACCGAACCGCGGTGGATCGCCATCGTGCGGAAGCGGGCGATGATGCCTTCGGTCATGTCGTTGGAGACCGACACCGCGGTCCCGACCACGGTGCCGCCGATGGTCATCAGCAGGATGCCCGGGACGAGATACGCGATGTACTCGGAGCGGTCCGCACTGCCCCCGCCGATGCCCGAGCTCATCACGTCGCCGAAAACGTAGACGAAGAGCAGCAGCAGCATGATCGGGGTGAGCAGCAGGTTGAGGGTGAGGGACGGGTAGCGCCGCGCGTGCAGGAGGTTGCGGCGCAACATCGTGGACGAGTCGCGGACAGCGAGGGACAGGGAAGTCATCGGACAGCCTCCTTGGGCTGGTTGTGGACGCCGGCCCCGCCGGTCAGGGCGAAGAACACGTCGTCCAGGTCAGGGGTGTGCACGGTCAGCTCGTCGGCCTCGATGCCAGCTGAGTCCAGCCAGTCGAGGATCGAGCGCAGCTCGCGCTGGCTGCCGTCGCTGGGGATCTGCAGCGCGAGGGACTCGTCGTCCCGGGTGCCGTCGCGGAGGGCGAAGGCCGCCGATCGGTATGAGGCCGGGTCGGTGAAGCGGAGCCGGACGTGCCCGCCCGGGATGAGCCGCTTCAGTTGCTCAGCCGTGCCCTCGGCGGCGATCTTGCCGTCGTTGAGCACGGCGATACGGTCGGCGAGCTCGTCGGCCTCCTCCAGTTGCTGGGTGGTGAGGAAGACGGTGACGCCGTCGGAGACGAGGTCGCGGATGATCTGCCACATGTTGTGGCGGCTGCGTGGGTCGAGGCCGGTGGTCGGCTCGTCGAGGAAGATGATCCGCGGATTGCCGACCAGGGTCATGGCGAGATCGAGGCGCCGCTTCATGCCGCCGGAGTAGGTCGAGGCGGGCTTCGTCGCGGCGTCGACCAGGTCGAAGCGCTCCAGTAGCTCGGTGGCGGTGCAGCGCCCCTCGTGGTGGGAGAGGTGGTGCAGGTCCGCCATGAGGAGCAGGTTTTCCTCGCCGGTGATCAGGCCGTCGACGGCGGAGAACTGTCCGGTGACGCCGATCGCGGCGCGGACCGCCTGCGGGTCGATGGCGAGGTCGTGGCCGCCGACGCGGATGTCGCCGGAGGCAGGGTCGGGGGATATGAGCGTGGAGAGGATCTTGACGGCGGTGGTCTTGCCGGCGCCGTTCGGGCCCAGCAGGGCGAAGACGGTGCCGGGGGGGACGGCCAGGTCGACGCCGTCGAGGACGATCTTGTCGCCGTCTTTGTCGCAGTAGGACTTGCGCAGTCCGTTCGCTGCGATAGCCAGGTCGGTCATGATGAGTGCTCCTTAGAGGCTGCGGGCGGTGATGTCGCCGTGGGACGTGGTGGCGCGGATGTCGAGTTCGGCGGCGCCATCGTTCTTGAGCGTGTTGCGGATCCGGCCGTAGGTGGTGCCGGCGTCCAGGGCCGCGGAGACTCCGGTCGCGGCGCCGATCGACACGTCGCCCATCCGGGTGGCCAGCACGACGGTGCCGCGCACGGCCTCGGCGATGTGGATGTCGCCCTGTTGGGCGCTGATCTCGGCGGAGCCGCCCAGGCGGCCGACGGAGACGTCACCGACGTAGGTGGTGAGGCGGACGCTCGCGGCCTCGTCGATTTTGATCGCGCCGTACGCCGTCGACGTAGTCGACCTTGGTCTGCTCCGCGGCCTTCACGTCGCGGCGCTTCGAGGAGTCCGAGGGCACAACCTCGACCGCGGTGTCGGCCCGGTCGGCGGCGATGAATCGGAGGTGCCCGGCCGGGACGTCGACGACGGCGGCGATCGGGGTGGGGGTGTCGAACTTCTGCATCGTGCTCTCCTGCGTCTTCATTGCTGTTTCCGACATTGAAAAGGCTACGTTGCGTTCGACGACCCCTCAACAGACTTGTTGCATATGAATAGTGTCTATGCAGGTGAAAGCAAGAGATCGTTGCAATGGCTCTGAGTTCAATGCAACACTGATACGCCGAATCATTGCAATGAACTGGGAATGAACGCTACACTGGTGGCATCAAGCACGAAGGAGGTCGCGATGCCCGGAGGCAGGCTCACCCAGCAGGAACGACAGCAGATCGCACTGGGGTTGGCCGACGGCCTCGCCTACGCGGAGATCGCCCGCCGCCTCGAGCGCCCCACCTCGACGATCACGCGTGAGGTCATGCGCAACGGCGGCCCCACCGCCTACCGCGCCGACCTTGCCCACCGCGCCACCGAACGCCGCGCACACCGGCGCAGGCAGGCCGCTCCCCGACGGCAGGAGGCGCCCTCGCAGGCCCACGGACGTGACGCCGAGGCCGTGCGCGACTACGAGGAGACGTTCACCACCGTCCTCATGCAATCCGGCCTGCCCAAGATGATGTCTCGGGTGCTGGTCTGCCTCTACACCACCGATGCCGGCAGCCTCACCGCGTCCGAGCTCGTCCAGCGCCTCCAGGTCAGCCCGGCGTCCGTCTCCAAAGCCATCACCACGCTCGAGAGCCTGACCCTCGTCCGCCGGGAACGCGACGGACGCCGGCGCGAGCGCTACGTCGTCGACGACGACATCTGGTACCAGTCGATGATCGACAGCGCCCGATCCAACGCCCAGCTCGCCGAGACAGCGCGGCAGGGCGTCGGCGTCCTCGGCCGCGACACCCCGGCCGCCGCCCGCCTCGAAAACGTCGCCCGCTTCCTCGACTTTGTCGGCGAGAGCATCACCCGCGCCGCGGAGCAGGCTCGCGAAGTCCTCTACACGAACGCCGAAGCCAGCGAGCAAGGCCTAGTAAACCGGACCTCCTAGCGGACGGAGGAGGGTATATCTGTCCCGGGCGGGTTCGCGATGGCGGCTGCCGCGGCCATCAGCGCTTAGTGCTGAGTGATCGGCTCGACGAGGATGGCGGCCCATCCGCCGCCAGCCGCGCGTTGGCCGGTCGGCTGCCACCCGTGGTCGTCGAGCGCCCCCCGCAGGTTCCTCTCGGGTGGTAGATCGAAGGCGTCGACACGGGCGCTGTCGTCACGGTAGATCTCGACTCGCCCAGGCCGAACCTGGGCCAGATACAGCGACACAGAAGCTGAAATTTCAGCAGCGGTACGCATCGGCATCTGAGAGCCCCTCCTAAGGAGTCGAAGACTGCCCATCCTGGTCATCACATCAGTGACCGATTGAGCGGTCAGATCTGTTACACCCCTCGAGGCGGACGGCCAGCGTTCAGCGATATGGGCCTAGATCCAGCCTCGGCGAACCGCCTGCGCGCCGGCCTGGAACCGAGTATCCGCGTCGAGCAGCTGCAGCAGGCGCTGCATGCGCCGCCGCAACGTGCGCACGCCGATCCCGAGGTCCCGCGCGATCGCTGCGTCCTTCGCCTCGGTCACCATCAGGGACAGTAGGCGGCGGTCGGTGTCAGTCAGCGGTCCGCCGGGGCTGCGCCGGTCCCCTTTGATCGGCAGCGCGCGTTCCCAGAAGACCTCGAACAGGGTCACCATGGCGTCGAGCAGGGTAGAGCGGTGGATAACCGCGCTTTGCTGCAAGCCGTTCTCCAGCGTGAGGGGAAGCAAGGCCACCCGACGGTCCACAATGGCCAGCTTCATCGGCAGCCCCCGCAGCAGACGGGCCTCCTCACCGGCCGCGATCAGCTCGTAGACATGCGATCGTCGGCCGGTGGCCTCGAGGGACTCAGGAGAGTAGATCGTGCGCCAGCGAACGCCTCGCTTGAGAACGGTGCGCTGGCGCGGGTTGTCTGGTGGGGCGGCGTACGGCGGTCGGTCGAACAGCATCAGCTCCGATGTGCAGGAGCTCTGCACCTCGTTGAAGCGCCGGGCGACGGCGACTTCACCGGTCAGGATCTCCACCAGCTCACCGGGGTCGTCCTGACGCCCGGCGCGGTACTCCGCGGTGAGTTCGATGACCGCCGCGCGAACCCGGAGCAGCTCCTGCTGTCGCGCGTTGACAAGGGACTCCACCGCAACGTCGGGCATGGCGGGCATGAACCGCTTCGGCCGCCCGTCGACAGGGCTTACGAAGCCCAGATGTTCCAACCGCCGAAGTGCAGCTCCTACGCGCGAATCGTGCTGAGAAAGCCTGTCCGCCAGCTCCCGCAAGCTGATTCCGGGTCGAGTCAGCAGACTGCGGTATACGAGCTCGTCAAGCTCTGACACTCCAAGGGATGCGAGAAGTCTCGACGGGTCCGGGTTCACGCTCGCTCACCTCGCCATCGCCGGTGGCCGGTTGCGGCCGTGGCCGCCTTGGGCCAGCCAGGAGCATAGGCGTCCAGTGCCTCCCGCTGGCAAGGTCAATTCCCGATGCCTTGAAGAGGGGTGCACAGTGAGAAACCGCATCATTCGGGCACGGCACGTCCGACCTGCCGTCGCCTTCGCGCTGTCCGCCGTCGTCACGCTCGGTGTCTTGGCCGCGCCCACCGCGGCGACGCCCTCGGCAGCCGAAGATGCCTCTCGGAAGGTACAGGCGGACCTGCTCGGGGCCTTCGACGACCAAGCGCGGGAGCAGTTCGTCATCGAATTCGGAGAGTTCCCCGACCTCGCCGCGGCCAGCCGGATCCGCGACTGGACCGAGCGAGGTGAGGCGGTGGCGGACGCCCTGCGCAAGACAGCCGAGACCAGCCAGGCCGACGTGATCGCGGATCTCGAGGCGCAGGGTGCCGACTACCAGTCCTTCTGGATCAACAACACCATCCACGTCGAATCCGGGACCCGCCGCATGGCGCTGACCGCAGCCGGCGACGACTCCGTGGTCACCGTTCGGGCCGCCGACTCCATCAAGCTCGAGCAGCCGGTCAAGGCCGGTCCCGCGACCAATGCCGCCAGCGGTGTCGAGTGGGGCATCGCGGACATCAAAGCTGACCAGGTGTGGGAGAACTACGACGCACGGGGCCAGGGCATCGTGGTCGCCAGCATCGACAGTGGCGTCCAGTACGACCACCCGGCGCTCGCGGCGACGTACCGCGGCAACCTAGGCGACGGAAACATCGCGCATGACTACAACTGGTGGGACCCGGCCAAGATCTGTGGGTTCCAGGAGACGAAGCCGTGTGACAACGCCGGCCATGGGACCCACACGATGGGGACGATGGTCGGCGACGGGGGTGAGGGCAACAAGATCGGCGTCGCCCCCGAAGCCCGCTGGATCGCGGCGAAGGGGTGCGAATTCGACTCGTGCTCCGAGTTCGCCCTGACGTCCTCGGCGCAGTGGGTCTTGGAGCCCACCGATCGCAAGGGCCAGAACCCGGACGCGTCGAAACGCCCGCAGATCGTCAACAACTCCTGGGGCGGAGGCGGTGGCGACACCTGGTATCAAGACTTCGTCCGCGCCTGGGTCGCGGCCGGGATGTTCCCCGTCTTCTCCAACGGCAATGCCGGCCCGGCCTGCGCTACCAGTGGCAGCCCGGGTGACTACCCAGAGTCGTACTCGGTGGGCAACTACACCATCGACGGCACCATTGCCCCGTCGTCGAGCCGCGGGCCGGGGATGGACGGAGAGAACAAGCCGAACATCTCCGCCCCAGGCACCGACGTTCGCTCGAGCGTTCCCGGCGACGGCTATGCCGCATTCACCGGTACGTCGATGGCCGCGCCTCACCTCGCCGGGACGATCGCACTCGTGTGGTCGGCAGCTCCGTCACTCATCGGCGACATCGACGCCACGCGGCAGCTGTTGGACGACACCGCCCGCGACACCGCCGACGCGCAGTGTGGCGGCAGCACGGACGACAACAACGTCTACGGGGAGGGTCGGCTCGACGCGCTCGCGGTGGTGGAGGCGGCCCCGAAGGGCGCGGTCGGCACACTGCAAGGCACCGTGACCGACCGCGACTCTGGTGAGCCCGTCACGGGAGCCCGCATCATCCTGACCGGTGCGTCATCGCGGAGCGCCACCACGGCGCCCGGCGGTAACTACTCCATTGCGTTGACGCCTGGGACCTACGCACTGGACGTCGCCGCGTTCGGCTTCCGCACGAAGCACGTGGACGGCGTCGTGGTCCGTGCGGGCGAAGCCACGACCGCCGACGTCGCGGTCGAGGTCGCGGAGCGAGTCGTGCTCAGCGGTTCGGTCCGAGACGATTCGGGACAGGGCTGGCCGCTCTACGCTCGTGTCGACCTCGCAGGGACCCCGCTGTCAACCTTCACGAACCCGGTGACCGGCAGATATTCGATCGAGGTGCCGGATGACGCGACGTACGAGATCCGGGTGGCCGCCGAGTACCCGGGATACCGGTCTTTGACCGAGGCGATCACGCTGGACGGGGACGCCTCACACGACTGGCGGCTCGACGTTGATTCCGCGACCTGCACGGCGCCGGGATACCGGCGCGGCGACGGCCTTCGCGAGAACTTCGAAACCGGCGCGATGCCCGACGGCTGGAGTGTGGTGGATGCTGACACCGGCCAGACGTGGGCCTTCGACGACCCAGGTGTGCGCGGCAACCTGACCGGCGGCCTCGATGGCTTTGCGGGAGTCGACGCAGACCTGAGTGGCAGAGCAGCGCAGGACACGTCGCTGGTGTCCCCGGCCGCCGACCTGACCGGCATGTCCGACCCGGTGCTGGAGTTCGCGACGGATCTCAAGCACCACTTCTACGAGCAAGCCGACGTGGACGTGTCGGTGGACGGAGGCACCACCTGGAGCAACGTGTGGCACGCGAAGCAAGAGATCCGCGGCCCGGAGAAGGTTCGCGTCGACCTGAGCACTGCGGCAAACGAGTCGGACGTCCGGGTGCGGTTCCGCTACCACGGCCCGGAGTTCACGGAGGGCTGGTGGTGGCAGGTTGATGATCTCTTCCTCGGCGAGAACAGGTGCGTCGAAGCCGATGGTGGTCTCCTCGTCGGTCACACCGCGAGCCCTGTCATCGGTGCAGGAGTCGCGGGGGCAGAGGTCGTGAGCGACGACGTGCCACGCGACCGCACGACCAGCGTCGCCACCCCCGCCGACGACGGTCTCGAGGACGGTGTGTACTGGCTGTTCTCCTCGCGCACCGGCAAGCATCGCTTCACAGCCAGCGCCGACGACTACCAGCCCGCCACAGTGGGGGCGACCGTCCGAGAGAACCAGGCGACCAGGCTCAACATCGATCTCCGGACCGGCAGGCTCGAGCCCGCCGTGAGGATCGTCGAGGACACCGTCAAACTCGGAAGGCGGAAGACCGTACCCCTTCGCCTCGTCAACATCGGCGACGGCAAAGTGCGCTACCAGCTGGAGGAGCGTGGGCCGGAGTCGTCGCAACCTTCGGCCTCGTCGAGCGGGGCCATCAGCGAGCTGAGCTCGGCGCGCCCCGCGCCGGTGATGCGGGTCCCGGCGAGGGTCAGCCCCGGTCCGGAGGTCTTCGAGGACCGCGCCGCTGTCGACGCAGGGCCGACGACAACCGCGTTGAGTGGGGATCCCTGGCAGGACGCGGCGAACTACCCGATCCCGATCGCGGACAGTACCGCCGGCTATCTCGACGGACGGATCTACTCCTTCGGGGGTCTCAGCGGCTTTCGGAAGCTGCAGTCGGCGTACCGGTACGACCCCGCGGCCGGCCACTGGCAGCCGCTCGCCGACATGCCCCAGGCCCGGCAGAAGCCCGTGGGCGGGTTCGTCGACGGCACCTTCGTGGTCACCGGCGGATGGGGCATCGACAACGAGCCCGTCGCGGCGACCTCGATCTACGACCCCGCTACCGACACCTGGACGTCGGCCGCCCCCAATCCTCGACCGTGGGGAGCTTCTGGGTCGGCGGTGCTGGACGGGATGCTGTACGTCGTCGGGGGCTGCCCGGGCTCTTGCGTGGGCGAGGACGACGTGCTCCGCTACGACCCCCAGGCGGACACCTGGGAGCAGGTGGCCGACTATCCACAGGGCATCGCCCACCCGTCATGCGGCGCCGTCCTCGGCAAGCTCTACTGCGCAGGTGGGCTGGGTGAGGACTCAACGTCGTCGCCGGCGACGTACGCCTACACGCCTGCTGCTGACAGCTGGGAACGCGTGGCCGACCTGCCGGCCGACCTGTGGGGAAGCGCGCACATCGTCGCCAACGGCCAACTCGTCGTCGCCGGCGGTGTGGTGAACCGTGGATCCCAGATCACCAACGAGGGGTACGCCTATGATCCGATGGACGACACGTGGAGTCGCCTGCCCAACGCCACCAACGCGTTGTACCGCAGTGCCGGCGCGTGCGGCTTCTACAAGATCGGTGGATCGGATGGCGAGCGTCAGTTGAGTGTCCCGGTCGTGGAACACCTGCCTGGGCTCACCGACTGCGCTCCTCCGCGGGACAGCGCTTGGCTGAAGACTCGATCCGCCGCCGGGACGGTGCGGCCACACGAGGGCGAGACCGTCGAGCTCACGCTTGACGCCACCGAGGTGACCAAGCCAGGGACCTACAGCGCGAGCCTGCGCATCTATGACGACAGTCCCCTCACCGCGCCGACGGTGCGGGTGCGCATGGTGGTGACACCGCGCAGGTGACCGCGCCGAAGGAGCCGAACCTCAACTGACGAGTCGTGCCCAGACGATCAGGTTGGCGTCGTAGTTGCCGGTCTGATCGTTGTAGCGGCCGCCACAGGTGATCAGGCGGAGGCCGGGATAGTCGATCTGCCGATAGACGGCCCGGGTCGGCAACGCCGCCTTGGGAAACGTGCCGGTGCGCTGGACGACGAAGACTGGCTTGGTGCCGTCGGCCCGGTCGACGTCGATTGTGTCGCCGGGGGCTAGTCGGCCGAGGTCGAAGAACACGGCTGGTTCGCGGTCCCACGTGACGTGGCCGGCGATCACCGAGGAGCCGGGGACGCCGGGAGCCGGGCTGGGACTGAACCAGCCGGCCCGGCTCGGGTCCACCGGCACCTCCATGACGCCCTCGTCGTCCAGCTCGAGGTACTCCAGGCGGGTTGCGACG
>DASQKI010000015.1:0-20563 GCA_035630615.1 Nocardioidaceae bacterium | reverse complement strand
CTGTTCGATGCCCTTTCGCTGCCTCGAACGAGTCACCGACCACTGAGAACGGCGACGATGACGGTGAAGAGGCGGTCTGACCTGGGGTGTTGGTGGGTGGAGCTGAGGGGATTTGAACCCCTGACCCCCTCGTTGCGAACGAGGTGCGCTACCGGACTGCGCCACAGCCCCTCAACGGCGAGAAACGATAACACGGGACGCCGGTCGATTCGGCCCCGGCTCAGTCGCCGACAGCGGGCCGGTGTGCGTCGGTGTCGTCGGACCCAGAACCGGAGCTGTCGTCGGACGGCAGCTCGGTCTGCTCGCCCTCGACATGCCCCGATGTCCAGGTATCCGGCGCCCCGAGGTCGATGGTGCGCACGGACCGAGGCGCCTTGGCCTTGGAGACGTAGGTCGGAAGCGTGACCGGGAGCGGATCCCACAAGGAGCTGCCATCGTCGGCCGTGACGGAAACGGCCTCCGAGACCGACTCGACAAGGTCCGCCGCGGCGACCGGATCGGCGTCGGCCTCCACTGCCTGGCGACCCTTGGCGTTGTCGCGTGCTTCGGCCGCCGCCGGGAAAACCACCGTCGGCTCGTCGTTGGCTTCGTCTCCCATCGCTTTGGCTGCGTCTGACTCGTCGTCGTCGCTCAGCTCGGTCCGCCGCCGGACCCAGATGGCGTCGTCCTCGCGGCGTACCTGCCAGCGACACAGGGCCAGAAAACCCACCAGGAGTGCGACCGGGATCGCGGCCGACCACACCGGAATCACGCCGATGGCGACAACGATCCCGACCACGGCGGTGAGCCCGACGAGGATCAGCAGGACCCGACGCCGACGCGCGGCCGCGGCTCGTGCGGCAGCCCGCGACGGGCGCGTTGGAGCCTCCGCGTCGGGTCGGTCGGCCAACTCGGTGGTGCGGGGCTTGAGCGGTGGTCGGGCGGCGACCGGCTCCGGCTCCTCGGCGATGTCCTTGGATCGGCCGAGCAGACGCATGGCCTTGGAAACCTTGTCGACCGAGCGCGTGCGGGTGGCCTCGTCGTAGCGACGCAGCGCCCAGGGCACCAAAAAGACTGCCCAGGCGATGACGATCGCCGCGAAGATCAGGCCACTACCCACAGGGGAACCGTAGGCGCAGACGTACCCTCAGGGCCCGCACCCAGCCGGTGTGTCGCCAGAACACTCGTGTGACTGATGTGACGATCCGGCCCCAGCACACTAGCCGTGAGGTCCGGCTGAGCGTCGGTGGCCCACCCGATACACACCCTAAGTCGGATCTCACGCGGACGGCTCCCGCCCCGCGAGGTACCGCGCCAGCAGGCCGCCGCCGACCTCTTCGACGGTCAGCCCAAACAGCACGTGATCGCGCCAGCCGCCGTCGATGTGGAGATAGCGCGGCGCTGCCCCCTCGCGGCGGAAGCCGAGCTTTTCGGCGACGCGCAGCGAGGCCGTGTTTTCGGGTCGGACCGCCACCTCCATGCGGTGCAGGCCGAGCACGAAGAAACAGTGGTCGACCACGAGCGCGACCGCGATCGGAGTGATGCCGCGGCCCGCGACGGCGCGGTCGACCCAGTATCCGACCTGGCCCCAGCGGGCCGACCCCCACGTGATCCCGGTGACGGTCACCTGGCCGACCAGGCGCTTGTCGTAGGTGACCACAAACGGCAGACCGAGTCCGCGTCGGGCCTGCCGGCGGGCCTCGCGCACCATGCCGGGGAAGGTCGGGGGCGGCGGCGCCGAATTCGGTGGGAGCGTGGCCTCCCAGCGGCGTAGCCACTCGGTGTTGCGGGACCGCACCGCCCGCCACGCGCCAGCGTCTCGCCGTCGGATCGGCCGAACGGTGATCCGATCGTGGGACAAGACCGCCGGCCAGCCGCGCGTCAGGACCCACTCCCTTCGGCCCGTGGGTGGTCGCCGCCCCGCACCTGGTCGACGGCATGGGATAACACGTCACGCAGCACGGTCAGCCCGTCGCGGACGCCGCCGCGAGAGCCGGGCAGGTTGACGATCACGGTCCGGCCGGCCACTCCGGCTACGCCGCGGGACAGCGCCGCCGTCGGCACGCCTTGGGCGACGCCATAGGCCCGGATCGCCTCGGCGAGGCCGGGGATCTCGTATGCCAGAACCGCGCGGGTGCGTTCGGGCGTCTGGTCGGTCGGGCTGACGCCGGTGCCGCCGGTCGTCACGATGGCGGCGGCCTCGTCACCGACGGCGTCGCGCAGCGCCTGCTCGACCGGCTCGCCGTCCGGCACCACGAGCGGGTCGCTGACCTCGAAGCCCCACTCGCGTAGAGCGTCGACGATCAACGGGCCACCGGTGTCGGCGTAGACACCTGCCGCGGCTCGGTTGGACGCGGTGATGACCACGGCGCGCGGCCGGGGTCCGCCTGGGGTCATCTGCTCAGTCGCTCCTCGACCAATCGCCACTCTTGCCGCCGGACTTGCGCTCCACGCGTACGTCGGTGATCGTCGCGTGCTTGTCGACGGCCTTGATCATGTCGTACACCGTCAACGCCGCGACCGACACCGCGGTCAGCGCTTCCATCTCGACGCCGGTGCGGTCGGTCGTCCGCACCGTCGCCGCGATGTCGACGGCGCCGTCGGAGACCTCGAGATCGACACTGACGCCGCTGATCGCGAGGGGATGACACAGCGGCACCAGATCGGGCGTCCGCTTCGCGGCCATGATGCCGGCGACGCGCGCGACCGCGAGGACGTCGCCCTTCGGCGTCTCACCGCGTCGCAAGAGGTCGGCGGTCTCCGGCGCGACGACGACCCGACCGCGCGCGGTCGCCGATCGGTGCGTGGCGGCCTTGTCGGAGACGTCGACCATGCGCGCCGCGCCGTGCTCGTCGACGTGGGTCAGCTGCTGCTGCGGGTCGGGTTTGGTCATGGTCGGCGACCTCAGAACGTGCGGTCCAGCACCATCGCGTTGACCGTCTGGTCGGCGCGCAACGACGTGGTCTCTTCGGGCACGACGATCAGGCAGTTGGCGTGCGCCAGGCTACCGATCAGATGGGAGCTCTGGGCCCCCACCGGGGTCACGGTCGCGCCACGCGCGGTGACCTCGAACTGCGCCCGAACGTACTTGCGTCGGTTGCCGGGAGTCGCGACCTCCTCGGTGAGCAAGGCACGGACGAGCGGGCGACGGTAGGGCATCCGCCCCATCATGCGCCGCAGCGCTGGCACGACGAAGACCTCGAACGACACGAACGCCGAGACCGAGTTGCCCGGAAGCGTGAAGATCGGCGTCTCGTCCTCGCCGACGTAGCCGAACCCCTGAGGCTTGCCCGGCTGCATCGCGACCTCGACGAACTCCACCGTCCCGAGCCGGCTGAGCACGTCCTTGACGACGTCGTAGTCGCCCTTGCTGACTCCACCGCTGGTCACGACGAGATCGGCGCGGACGAGCTGGTCGGACAGCGCGTCGGAGAACTCCTGCTGCTGGTCGGACACGATGCCGACGCGGTACGCGATGGCGCCGGCGGCCTTCGCGGCGGCGGCCAGCATGTAGCTGTTGGAGTCGTAGATCGAGTCGAAGTCCAAGCCGGTGCCGGGTTCGCGCAGCTCGCTGCCCGTGGAGATGACGACGACCCGTGGTCGGGGGCGAGCCCGTACTTGGGAGCGCCCGACGGCCGCGATCAGCCCGGTCTCACGGGCATCGAGGATGGCGCCCTCCCGCAGCACGACGTCGCCCGACCGGATGTCCTCGCCGGCGAACCGGACGTGTTGATCCGGCCGCGGGCGACCGTAGATCTGAACCTCGGCGCGACCGTCGTCGGTGACCTCGACGGGTACGACGCAGTCGGCGCCCGAGGGCAGCGGCGCGCCGGTCATGATCCGCATCGCCGCGCCCGGAGCGAGTGCGTACGGCTTGGACGTACCCGCGGCGGCTTCCCCGACGACCGGAAGATGGATGGGCCGCTCGTCGCTCGCCTCGGCGACATCGGCATAGCGAACGGCGTAGCCGTCCATCGCCGAGTTGGTAAACAGGGGCAGGTCGATCGGCGAGGTGATGTCCTCGCAGATCGGCAGGCCGGTCGCCTCGAGCAGGGGTTGGTCGTAGGGCGAGAGTGGCGCCAGCGCGTCGAGCACCCGACGCAGCTGCTCATCGACGGATCGAAGCCCCGTGCCGGTCGCAGAGTGTGCGTCCATGACAGCAGCCTACGGCGTGCAGCCGATCCGGCTCTTGTGGCTTACCATCCGCACCACAAGTGGCGGATCAGTGGACCACAAGCGGCGGATGGTGAAGCCACAAGTGACGGATCGGCGTCAGGAAAGGACGGTGCCGTCAGCGATGCGTTCGGGGGTGCCGGCGTCGTCGAGGACGGCCGCGCCGACGACCCGAACGTCGGCCCCGAAGGTCCAATCGCCCCGGACCGTCAGCGATTCGGCCTCGCGCAGCGCCGGTACGCCGGCCGGGAAGCGTCCGGCGAACGCGTCGATCGTCTTGTAATACGCCGGGTCGAGCTCGACCACGGGCGTCCGCTCGGTCGTGCGTACAAGCTGGAAGTCCGGTCGCAGGTCGTAGAGGTCCGACCGCAAGAGCAGCAGGTCGTTGGTCGTCTTGACCGGCAGGAACCGGGATCGCTCCACCTCGAGCGCCGTCGCGCCCGGAAACACCTCGATCGCCGCGCCCATCGCGGTCTCGATCTGCACGACCTTCGGCGACGTCGGATCGGCCGGGTCGACCGTCTTGAGGTTGCGGATAAGCGGCAGGCCGAGCACACCCTGCCGCGCCCGGAGCGTGTCCGCGAGCACCCAGAGGTCGAACCACAGGTTGTTGGTGTGGAAGTAGGCATGGCGCTTCTCGTCGGCGAAGGCGTCTCGATCCTCTTCGGCCGTCTGCGCGCCCTCACGCAGGATGAGCTGGCCGTCGCTGCGTCGCACCGCGAGGTGACCGCCCTTGCGATCGGAGGGGGTACGGCGGGCGACCTCCGCCGCATACGGTGCGCCGCTGGCCGCGAACCAGCCCGCGATCGCCGGATCGGGCACCACTCCGAGGTTGTCGGAGTTGGACACCGTGGCATAGCGAAACCCGGCGTCGATCAGCTCCTGGAGCACCTTGGAGACCTCGAGCGCGGTGTAGAGGTCGCCGTGCCCTGGCGGACACCACTGCAGCTCGGGGTCGGCCGGCCACTCGACCGGCGTCAGGTCGTCGGCACGCAGCTTCGGCTCGCGGTTTTGGACGAAGTCGAGCGGGAGGCCGTGGACCGACAGGTCGGGGTACGCCTTCAGGGCGGCCAGGGTGTCGTCGCGAGTACGGAAGCTGTTCATGAACAGCAGCGGCAAACGTACGTCGTACTGCTCCCGCAGATGCATGACCTGGCCGACGATGATGTCCAGGAAGGTGAGTCCGTCGCGGACCGACAGCAACGACTTGGCGCGGTCCATGCCCATCGAGGTGCCGAGGCCGCCGTTGAGCTTCAGGACCGCCGTCCTCGACAGGGCGTTTCGCGCGTCCTCGGACGAGACGTCGATGTCGGACGTCCGGGGCAGGTCGGTGAGCGGCTCGATGTCCGCCTCGGCGATCAGGCCGGTCGCACCCCGCTCCAGCTCGCGGTAGTAGTGCGTGAACACATCGATCGCCCGAGGGTGCACCCCGGCCGCTTCCATCGCCTCGCGGGCGAGCCGCAGCCCCTGCTCACTCATGCGAGGCATCGTAGGCGAGCCGCGGTTGGCTCCGTCGCGACGGTGAGACGCGCGGTGCCCCGGTCGCGCCGGCCGCTAGCCTGAACGGGTGCAGTTCGAGGATGTCGCGGCGGCGAAGCAGACGATGCGGCGGAGGATCCTCGACGTCCGGGAGGCGCTGCCGTCGGACCGGGTCGAGGCCGACGCCGATCACCTCGCGGCGCAGGTCCTCTCCCTCACCGAGCTCGCTGACGCCAAGACTGTAGCGGCCTACTACGCCATCGACGGCGAGCCCGGCACCCGACCGCTTCTCGACGCCCTGCTCAAATCGGGGCACCGCGTGCTGCTGCCCGTCGTGACGCCCGACCTCGATCTCGATTGGTCGGTCGTGACCAACCTCGACGCGCTCGAGACCGCGAAGATGGGGCTCCAAGAGCCATCCGGTCCGCGCCTCGGCGTCGAGGCGATCGGCGAGGCCGACCTCGTGCTGTGCCCGGGCCTCGCGGTCGACGTGACCGGTGCCCGGCTGGGACGCGGGGCCGGTTGCTACGACCGGGCGCTGCTGCACGTCGACGCCGACACGCCCCGCGCGATCCTCGTCTACGACCATGAGGTCGTCGAGTCGGTCCCGACCGAGGGCTCCGACGTGCCCGTTGGGGTCGCCGTCACCCCGACCCGCGTCCTGCGGTTCGGCCGCCGACCGATCCGGCCTAGGACTGGTCGCCTGGCGTGAGCACGAGCTCGTGCTCGCTCGCGTCACGGACCGCGTCCGACGTGTAGGCCCACGGCAGCGTCACGCCGTCGACCCACATCGACGTCTGGTCGCTGTAGTTGCCGTTGTAGGCATGCCCCGACTCGCCGCTCAGCTGGATCCAGCGCGACTCGTCGAAGTCGGACAGGTCGACGACCATCCGCATCGATGGTGCGGCGGTCACCTCGAAGCCTTCGGACGCGTCCCACGACGTCGCGTTGATCGTGCCGCCACCGCCGCCCACCTCGTACGGCCCGCGGTTGAAGAGCCGCTCGACGAATCCCATGCCGGACGTACCAAGGGTCGGGTTCTCCAGCGTCAGCTCGTGGATATGACCCCATGACCACTCGTCGGAGTCCCGCGCCTGCATCATCGTCATGTCGTCGCGCGCGTCCAACAGGGCCTGCCGCAAGATGTCGTCGCGAGTCTCCCGTACCTCGTCGGTCTCGACGTCGTCCCACCAGGCGCTCGTGGGCTGGTCGAGGATCTTCGACACGACCTCGAACCAGCGTTCGCCGCCGTCCGGCCACACGTCTTCGGGCACCTGGTCGTGAAAGGTCAGGGCCAGCAGGTCGCGCCACACGACATTGAAGTACGCAGCGGCTCCCGAGTCGGCGGGTTGGGTGAAGTCCCAGCCGGCCATGAGGCGTTGGCCGGAGCGGTAGTAATTGCCGGTCAGCTTGATGTCCTGGAGGTACGGGACGACCCGAGCCGCGTTGGCGTTGTAGGTGTCGTTTTGGATCGCGGTCATGTCGTCGACGTCGAGCTCATCGTCAGTGTCGAGGAACTCCTCGATCCGGTCGCTGCGGTAGCCATACGCCGAGTCGCTGGTCAGCAGGTACGGGTAATCGGCGCCCGTGACCGCCTGGTTCGCGGTCACGATGTATCCCTCGTCCGGATTGAGCACCCAGGGCAGCTTGCGGAACGAGACGTCGCGCCGCCAGTCGTATCGGGAGTCCCACCCGGGAACCGGCCAGCGGCCGTCGCCCAGTCGCCGGATCGGCACCCGTCCCGGCGCCTGGTATCCGATGTTGCCGTCGATGTCGGCGTACACAAGGTTTTGCGACGGCACGTCGAGATGTCTGGCGGCCCGACGGAACCCTTCCCAGTCGGTCGCCTGGTTGATCCCGAAGATGGCGTCCATCGTGCGGCCCGGCTGCAGCGCCGTCCACCGCAGCGCGACCTCGTAGGACTTGGCGTCGTTTTCGTCACCGGCGGTGGCCGCCGCGGCGATCCGGCCGGCGTCGGCCGCGTCGTCGTCGACGTCGGAGATCAGGGGACCGTGTCGGGTCGCGCGCACCGTGATCCGCGTCGGATCGACATCGCCGGCGACATAGATGTCCTCCGTGTGCGTGCGCAGCTTGCGCTCCCGCGACCCGGAGCGGTAGGTGCCGGCGGCGTCGTCAACGTCCTCCAGGTAGAGGTCGGTGACGTCGGAGTACATCGTGGTGAGGCCCCACGCGATCCGGTCGTTGTGCCCGACGATCACGCCCGGCATCCCGGCGAAGGTGAAACCCGAGACGTCAAACGGGCAGGCGGTCGTGACCTCGGTGCAGTGCAGGCCCATCTGGTACCAAACGCCGGGCATCGACGGCGCCAGGTGCGGATCGTTGACCAGGATCGGCGAGCCCGTTTCGGTGTGGTCGCCGCTCACGACCCACGAGTTGGACCCGAGACCTTCGGTAGATCTGAGGAGATCGGGCATCTGGTCCGTGACCTGCTGGATGTTGCGCAGCACGTCGATCGTGTCCGCCGACAGCCGGTACCTCGGGGCGGGTCGCGCAAGCTGCCCGGTCGAGCTGCCGGAGTCGGCGCGGAACCGACCGTTGCGGACCTCGCCCGTCACGATCGGGTCGTGCCGACGATACGGATAGTCCGGATAGAGCTCCTCCACCTCCGGCGCCGTCAGCGTCTGGGTGGCGAGCATCCGGTCGATCTCGTCGTCCATGTTGCTGCGTAGGTCCCACGCCATCGCCTTCAGCCAGGCGAGCGAGTCGACCGGCGTCCAGGGGTCCGGCGCATAGTCGGGTCCGGTGACCGACAGGAGGGTGTACTCGAGCGACAGTTCGCCGGCCGACTTGTCCTCGATGTACGCGTTGACACCGTCCGCGTATGACTCGAGATAGCGCCGGGTCGACGGTCGCAACTCCTCCATCTCCTGGCGAGCCACGTCGCGCCAGCCGAGGGTACGGACGAACTTGTCGGTCTCGAGGGCGTCCTCCCCGACCAACTCGGCCAACCGCCCGGCGGTCAGATGGCGCCGGAAGTCCATCTCGTAGAACCGATCCTGCGCCTGGACGTAGCCCTGAGCGAAGAAGAGGTCACCCGTGTTGTCGGCGTAGACCTGCGGGATGCCGTGCGAATCACGCACCACCTCGACCGGCTCGTTCAGGCCGACGACGCTCACCTCGCCGTCGACCTGCGGAAACGACCGGCGCACCGTGACGACCGCGAAGACCGCCGCCGACACCATCGCGACGATCACCACGATCGCGATGTAGAGCAGGTAACTGCGGCGCACCCGAGCATTCTGCCGGTTGAGCGGAAGCGAGCCGAGCGGGGTCTCGCCGCCGACCGGGAAAATGGCCCTGGGAATGGGCGCGACTCGCGTGGAGTTGACGAAGAAGGCACAATTAGCAGTCAAGGGGGTTGAGTGCTAGGCCCGACCCTGGACAAGGAGACCGACGCCGTGCCGACCTATCAGTACTCCTGCACCGCCTGTGACGCCGCTCTCGAGGCGCAGCAGAGCTTCAGCGACGAGCCACTGACCGTCTGCCCGGAGTGCGGGGGCAGGTTGCGCAAGGTCTTCAGCGCGGTCGGCGTCGTGTTCAAGGGCTCGGGCTTCTATCGAAACGACAGCCGGGCGGCATCCAACGGGGCCAAGACGAGTTCGTCTTCCTCTGACTCGAGCAAGAGCGAGTCGTCCTCCAGCACCAGCGACTCCGGCTCGTCGAGCTCATCGGGTTCGTCCGGCTCGTCGGGTTCGTCTGGCTCATCGGGGTCGTCTGAGTCATCGGGGTCATCGAGCGGCAAGGAGACCGCGAAGGCCGGCGCCTCGACCTGACGCCCTTCACTGGCGGATGGGCTTAGCCGATCGCGCCTGTGGACAACCCGCCCACCGGCGACGTGTGGACCTACGCTCCACGACATGAGCCGGACCCGACTCGACGCCGTTCGCCGCGACCTGCGCCGGGCCATCCTCGCCCGACGGCGCCTGCTGGCTGCGATCTTCGCGACTCTCGCCGTCATCACGACGATTCAGGTCGCCCGCCCCGCCGCGACCACGCGCGACGTCGTCGTCGCGGCCGACGATCTGCGAGCCGGTGAGATCGTCGACCGTGCCGACCTCGAGACCGTCCAGGTCGACCCGGCCGCGATCCCGGACGGGGCAGTCGACCCGCAGGCCCCGCCGATCGGTCGCACCCTCGCTGGCCCGGTGCGCGCCGGCGAGCCCCTCACCGACGTCCGGCTGGTCCAGGCCGATCTGCTGTCGGGCTACGACCCGGGCACGGTGCTGACCACGATCCGGCTGTTCGACCCGGCGGCCGGCACGCTCGTGGCACCCGGCGATGTCGTCGACGTCTTGGGCACCGATCCACGCGGGCGCACCGGTACCGCGGTGATCGCATCCGGCGCCACCGTCGTGACCCGCGCGGAGGTCGACGACACGGCTCTCGGCGAGGGGGCGCCCCTCGTCCTCGCGGTTGACCACCCAACGGCCTTGGCGCTCGCCGACGCGTCGGTACGCCAGCAGCTGACCCTTCTGATCGCCTGAGACGCCCGATTCGGACGGCTTCGCCAGGCCGCTAGTGTGAGTCGGCGTACCTCGTCCTCCACAACGTCCGGGTGTCAGACATGCTCAAGGGCTTCAAGGACTTCGTGCTCCGAGGCAATCTCATCGAGCTCGCGGTCGCGTTCGTGATCGGCACTGCATTCACCGTCGTCATGCTCTCGCTGGTCGACAACGTCTTGATGCCGCTCATCGGCAAGATCGGCGGCGAGCCGAACTTCGACTCGATCGACGTCGCCGAGATTCCGATCGGCGCGTTCCTCACCGACCTGGTCGGCTTCGTCCTGATCGCCGGGGCGGTGTATTTCTTCGTGATCGTTCCCTACAACCGGCTGCTGGAGCTGCGAAAGCGAGGCGAGGTCGAAGCGCCCGAAGCGGTCGAGGAAAACACCCTCCTGCTCCGCGAGATCCGGGACGCCCTGACGGCGAAGTCCGAGGGTGACTCTACGTCGTCCTGAGACCCGCCTAGCCCCCGTGATGCGGTGGGACCTCGCGCCGCAGCCGGTCGTCGGAGTCGACGTCGTCGGTGTCGCCCCAACCTTCCGCCGACTCGTCACTGGTCGTCGGCGGCAACAGCTCGCCGAGCCGGTCGGTACGGCGTCGAACCGGCCGTCGGCTCGGCTCGCGCTTGTCGTCGGCCGTCACGCGTGAGCCACTTCCGTCAGCCACGCGGGACCAAACTCGGGATGGATCGGTCGCCAGGCGGCCATCTGCGACAACGTGGCCGACGAGACTCGCTGCGACCGCGTCATCGGCTCGAGGCGTTCGCCGCCGAGCCGTTGCAAGACACGAGAGACGAACGTCGCTCCATCGGCACCGACAGCCTGGCCGTATCCCAGCATCACGTCGGATCGTCGGACCGGCGCCGCACCCGCGTTGTAGATGCCCGACCGCGCATCGAGGCCGGCCACCACGGCACTGCCGATGTCATCGACATGCACCACGTGCGTCCAGCCGGTCGGGTCACCCAGCCCGATCGGCCGCCCGGCGCGCGCCCGACGGAGCCGCCATCGCGTCAGCCCGTCATCGCCGACGATGGTGCCAAAGCGCAGGATCACGCTGTCGTGCCCGGCGTCGCGGAAGTCCTCCGCGGCCGTTTCGGCGAGGATGACCGGCTCGGTCGCGGCGTTGACCGCCACTGGGCTGGTCTCCGTGATCCAGTCGTCCCCGCCGTCGGCATAGAGGTAGGACACGCTCTCCTGGATCAGGCGCTTCACTCCAGCACGGCGGGCCGCCTGCGCCACGATGCGCGAACCCTCAGAACGCAGGCGGTCTGTTGCCCGCCAGGCGCCGGGTCGCAGTCCCGACCATCCGACGGGGATCCGCGTCGCCACGTTGCAGACCACGTCACAGCCCTCGAACGTGTCGGCCAAGCGGGTCGCGTCAAACATGGTGCCGCGGACCGGAATCACGTCCATCGCCTCAAGGGCGGCCGCCTTGTCGGCATCGCGAGCCAGCCCGAACACGTCGTGGCCAGCGGCGAGTAGCCCACGGACCACCGACCTACCCATCACCCCGGTCGCCCCGGTCACTAGAACCTTCACGTGTACCTCGCCGTCCCTCGTAGGCGGGCCGACGGACCCCGGTCGGCGCGTGTCTCCCCAGAATTACAGAATGGTAACGGTTTCTCGGTCAATCCGCACGGATGCCGACACACACCCCCGACATTCGTCATGACCCGGCCGTACGGGAGGATCACCGCCATGCGTAGTGACTTGTTTGCAGCCGAACACAACGAGGTTCAGACCCAGGAGCGCTTCGCTCTGCAGAGCAAGAAGTTGCTCAAGGTCACCCTGGGGCCAGACATTCTGTCCGCCAAGGGTGCGATGGTCGCCTACCAGGGTCAGGTGCAGTTCCACCACGAGGGCTCCGGCAGCCTCGCGAAGTTCGCCAAGCGTCTGGCCACCAGCGAGGACCAACCCCTGATGCGGGTCAGCGGCGCCGGCGAGGTGTTCTTCGCCCGCGAGGGTTTCCCGGTCTTCCTGATCCGGCTCGAGGGCGACGGCATCAGCGTCAACGGCTCCAGCCTGCTGGCCTTCGACGCTTCCCTGCACTGGGACGTCCACCGCACGAAGGGCACCGGCATGTTCACCGGCGGTCTCTTCAACACGCTGATCCAGGGCCAGGGCGACGTGGCGCTGACCTCCGACGGCGAGCCGATGATCCTCGACTGCTCACAGCAGCCGACCTTCGTCGACCCCCAAGCGGCGGTGTGCTGGTCGGCCAACCTCTCGCCCAACGTCGTCAGCAGCATGAACGTGAAGTCGTTGCTGCGCGGCGGCTCCGGCGAGGCGATCCAGTACCAGTTCCATGGTCCGGGATTCGTCGTCGTCCAGCCTTCCGAAGGCCCGACGGTTCCCCCGCACACTCACTGACGACCGAGACCCGGGTACGCCCGGCGCCGACCAAACTCGATGGCCGGCGCCGGGCGTATTCATGCATGCTGAAACCCGGCCGCTCGACCGGGAACGATGCGGCGAAAAAATCCGTTGGGAATAACCGGGAGCGGACGTACGCTGGGCACCGATGAAACGAAACTGTTTCGTTTCATACGAGTAAATCCAGATGACGGACGGTGACCATGACCCCCCAGCAGCTCGCCGCGAAGGTCGCCAGACCTCGCGTCGCCGACGAGCGCGAGGCGGAGATCCTGGACGCCGCCGTTCGCGTGCTCGCCGACGTCGGCTATGACCGGCTGACCATGGATCTGGTGGCGGCTGAGGCACACGCGAGCAAGGCGACGCTCTACCGGCACTGGTCCACCAAGGCCGAGCTCGTCGTCGACGCCATCTCGCGGGCCAAGGGGCTCCCGGAGGAGCCGCCCGACACAGGCTCTTTGCGGGGCGACCTGATGGCCACCTGGTGCGATCACCACAACTCCCATGCGTCCCTCCCGGTGTCGGTGATGAGTGGTCTGATGACGGCCATGCATGCCGACGAGGAGCTGGCCACCGTGTTCCGTGAGCGGTTCCTCGAGCCCCGATGGTCGGCCTGGATCACGGTCGCCGAGCGAGCCCGAGGTCGCGGCGAAATCGCCGAGGGTGTTGATCTCGACTTCGTTCTCGCACTGCTGCCGGCGCTGTGTTCCTACTTCGGCGTCGTCCGCGGCCATCACCTCGACCAAGGCTTCGTCGAGCGACTGATCGACGACGTCGTCTTTCCGGTCGCCCAACACACCCCCACCAAACGTGGGTCAGGAGACGCCACTTCCTGACCGTTCTACGACCACCAGCGCCGCCCGCGGCGGCTAGATCGCAGAAAAGGACGTCTATGTCTGTCGACTCACTACCAAACAAAGCCGACCCGCCCCCAGACAATACGGAGGGCCACGGCCACCGTCATCTGGGTCTGGCCCTACTCCTCATCACGACCGCCCAGCTCATGGTCGTGCTCGACGCGAGCATCGTCAACATCGCGATGCCTCACATCCAGGATGACCTCGGCTTCAGCGACGCCAACCTGACGTGGATCATCACCGCGTACACGATCGCCTTCGGCGGCTTACTGCTGCTCGGTGGCCGGATGGGCGACGTCATCGGACGCCGGAAGGTGTTCATGTTCGGCGTCATCGTGTTCGCGATCGCGTCGCTGTTCGCCGGTCTGGCGCAGTCCGAGTGGGAGCTGATCTTGACCCGTTCGCTGCAGGGACTCGGAGCCGCGGCTGCCGCGCCGAACGCTCTGGCCCTGATCACGACCACCTTCCCCGCTGGACGGTGGCGCAACCGGGCGTTCGCCACGTATGCGGCGATGTCCGGTGCCGGGGCCGCCATCGGACTGATCCTCGGTGGCGCGCTCACCGAGGCATCGTGGCGCTGGACCATGTTGATCAACGTGCCGATCGGCATCGCGGTGGCACTGGCCGCGCCGAAGCTGCTCGGCGAGTCCAAGCCGCAGCCCGGCCGATGGGACGTTCCTGGAGCGATCACCGCAACCCTGGGTTTGGTTTCGATCGTGTACGGCTTCAACCACAAGGGTCAGGTCGCCAACACCGACACCGGTCAGCTGTACACCTGGACCGACCTCTGGACGCTCGGGCCGATCATCCTGGGCGTCGCTTTGCTGGTCGCGTTCTTCGTCTTGGAGAAGATCACGCCACACGCGCTGCTGCCGCTGCGGATCATCACCGATCGCACCCGAGCGGTCAGCTTCGTCGCGATGTTGATCGTGCCGGCGGCGATGTTCGCGATGTTCTTGTTCAGCTCGCTGTTCATCCAGGACGTGCTGGGTTACGGCTCACTGCAGGCTGGGTTCGCGTTCCTGCCGTTCTCGGCCGGGATCATGGTGTCGGCCCAGATCGCGTCCAACCTCGCATCGCGGGTAGACCCACGGTGGATCACCGCGGCCGGCGGCGTGCTTGCGTCGTTCGGTCTGTGGGGCTACACCAACCTCGATGTCGATTCGACGTACGTCACAGGTCTGCTGCCATGGATCATCGTCCAGTCGCTCGGCATGGGCCTGCTGTTCGTGCCGCTTATGCTGACCGCGGTGAGCCGGGTCGACCAGCGGGACGCCGGCGTCGGATCGGCTGTGCTCAACACCATGCAGCAGGTCGGTGGTTCGCTGGGCATCGCAGTGCTGGGCACGATCTACGCCAACGGGATCGCCGACAAGATGGGTGAGCTGCTTCAAAGCGGTCCGCCCACCGACGAGCAGGCTGGCATGTTCCAGAAGGTGGCGCAGACCGCCGGCGCGACCGATGCGTTCGGTGTCGCGATGTGGATGCTCATCGGGGCGACGATCCTCACGATCATCGGCTTGAACATCAAGCACGAGGATCTGTCCACCGACGGTCAGCCCGGCGGCGATGCGGGCGATACCAAAACCGACACAGACGAGGAATCGGCCACGGCCGTCGTCTAGCACCTCAATTTGAGGCGCCCGCACTCCTATGGTGCGGGCGCCTCGCCATGTCCAAACCGCCGCACTGGGGAGCCTGCGCCAATCGAGTTTCGGTGCGGGGGGCCCCAGTGCCAATTGGTTTGGCGTAGGGGACCCCCGCGCCAGAACCCGTCACGCGTGCCGCGCCGACGCCGCCTCCTCGAGGCCGAGCAGCTCGACGGCCCGGGCCCGCATCTCGACCTTGCGGACCTTGCCCGTCACCGTCATCGGAAACTCGTCGACGATGTGCACGTAGCGCGGGATCTTGTAGTGCGCCAACTTGCCGGTGCAAAACTCGCGCAGCGCCTCGATCGTCAACGGATCGGCACCGTCCCGCATCCGCACCCAAGCCATGAGCTCCTCGCCGTAGCGCTCGTCGGGCACGCCGATCACCTGCGCGTCGAGGACGTCCGGATGGGTGTAGAGAAACTCCTCGATCTCACGCGGATAGACGTTTTCGCCACCCCGGATCACCATGTCCTTGATCCGCCCGGTGATGTTGACGTAGCCCTCGTCGTCCATCACCGCGAGGTCGCCGGTGTGCATCCACCGGGCGGCGTCGATCGCCTCGGCCGTCTTGTCGGGCTGCTCCCAGTAGCCGAGCATCACCGAGTAGCCGCGGGTGCACAGCTCGCCCGACGCCCCGCGCGGCACGGTACGGCCCGACTCAGGGGCGATCACCTTGACTTCGAGATGCGGGTGTACGCGGCCGACCGATGACACCCGACGGTCGACGGAGTCGTCGGCCCGCGTCTGGGTCGACACCGGCGACGTCTCGGTCATGCCGTAGCAGATGGTCACCTCGGCCATCCCCATCCGCTCGATGACCTGCTTCATGACCTCGACCGGGCACGGCGAACCCGCCATGATGCCGGTGCGCAGCGTACTGAGGTCGTGGTCGTCGAAGCTCGGGTCGGCGAGCTCGGCGATGAACATCGTCGGCACTCCGTAGAGCGACGTGCATCGCTCGGCGGCGACGGCGGCGAGCGTCTGCGCCGGATCGAACGCCGGCGCCGGGATCACCATGCAGGCACCGTGGCTGGTCGCTCCGAGATTGCCCATGACCATGCCGAAGCAGTGATAGAACGGCACCGGAATGCAGACTCGGTCGGCCTCGGTGTAGCCGCACAGCTCGCCCACGAAGTAGCCGTTGTTGAGGATGTTGTGGTGCGACAGCGTCGCGCCCTTCGGAAACCCGGTCGTGCCCGACGTGTACTGGATGTTGATCGGGTCGTCGGCCGACAGCGTCTCCCCGATCTCGTCGAGCACGCTGCGATCACCGCCTCGCCCGGTCGCCACCAGGTCGGTCCAGGTGTCCTGTCCGATCAGGACGACGTCGCGTAGTTGCGGACAGTCGGGCCGCACCTCCTCGATCATCGCGGCGTAGTCGGACGTCTTGAACTCCGCCGCCGCGACGAGCGTCCGGATGCCGGCCTGCTTGAGCACGTACTCCAACTCGTGAACCCGGTACGCCGGGTTGATGTTGACCAGGATCGCGCCGAGCTTGGCCGTGGCGTACTGGGTCAAGGTCCACTCGGCGCAGTTAGGCGCCCAGATGCCTACCCGATCGCCCTTGACGACACCGAGCTCACGGAGCCCGACGGCGACCGCGTCGATGTCGAGGGCGAGCTCCGAGTAGGACCACCGTCGCCCGGTCGTGTGCTCGACGAGCGCCTCGCGATCCGGGTACGTGGCGACGGCGCGAGTGAGATTGGCGCCGATGGTGTCGCCGAGGAGCGGCAAGTCCGAGGTCCCCGATGCGTACGAAAGCTCCGCCATGTCGAGTTTCACCACCCGGTGGTACGCGTCGACGTCCGACCCATCGTTACCCGGACCGACAGGTCGAGCAAGGCGGCGTTGTGTCAGGCGAGAATCGACCCACACCACTGGGAGCTCGCAAATCGCGCGACGCGCCCGGCATGTCGCGCGATTTGGGTCCTCCCAGTGGGGGCTCAGCCCGTGGTGAGGCCGGTGAGCTGTGCGGAGCGTTCCCACAATTCCGCGGCGAGATCGTCGTCCTGCGCCCGGTCGCTCGGCACCACGACCCGAAGCCGCTCGACGTATTCACCGCGCAACTGCCCGGCATCGTCGTCCAGCGCGAGCCAGACCAACCCCTCGGCGCCCCGCTCCGGCGAACGCAGGAACGGACCGATCGCCGTCATGCTGATGCGACTCAACAGCCCGTCGTTCTTGCCGAAACCGGTGCGGATCACGCCCGGATGGAAGCAGTTGACCGCCAGCTCCGGACGGCGCCGCTGGAGCTCGCGGGTGAACAAGACGTTGCAGAGCTTGGACGTCGCGTACGCCCGACCGGGGCGGTAGCGAACGCGTTCGGAGTTGAGGTCATCGAGATCGAGCCGTCCGCCACCGTGGGCGTCGCTCGCCGTGGTCACGACGCGTCCGGTCGACTCGGTCAGCCGCTCCAGCAGCAGGTTCGTGAGCAAGAACGGGCTGAGATGGTTGAGCGCGAAGGTCTGCTCGAACCCGTCGTCGGTGAGGTGCCGAGACGTAAACATCGCGCCGGCGTTGTTGGCGAGTACGTCGATCCGCGGGTGGCGATCGAGAAGGTCGGCGGCGAGCCGGCGTACCTCGCCCAGCCGTGACAGATCGGCGACGTATCGATGGACCGGCGTACCGTCGGCGACCGCTTCCGCTGCTGATGCCGTCTCTTCGACGCGAGCGGGGTCGCGGCCGACGATCGCGAGCTCGGTACCTCGACGGGCCAGCTCGAGGGCGGCGGCACGACCGATTCCGCGGGTCGCGCCGGTCAGGATCACGGTGGGCACCGGGCGATCCTATGACGGAAACGGACCGGCCTTGCCGAGCAGTGCGGGCACCTCCGCGCCGAGCCGCTCGCCGATCCACTGCCCGGTCGCCACCACCGATCCAGTGCGACCCCGGTCTCGACGCCCATCCGGTCGAGGCAATAGAGCAGGTCTTCGGTCGCGATGTTGCCGGTGGCGTTGGGCGCGAAGGGACAGCCGCCGATGCCACAGGTGCTGGCGTCGAGCGCCGACACCCCGGCCTCGAGAGCGGCGACGGCGTTGGCGTATCCCGTGTTGCGGGTGTTGTGCAGGTGGATCCGCAGCGGCACACCCGGTGCGACGGCGGCGACGGCTCCGACGACGTCGTGCACCTGGGTCGGCACGCCGACGCCGATGGTGTCGGCCACGGCGATCTCGGCCGGCATCGCATCGACGAGCCGCCCCGCGACGGCGCCGACCCGCTCGGCCGGTTCGACGCCCTCCCGGTCGACTAGGGCGTACTCGACTCTCCTGGCTCGCTCCAGGCGCTGGGACCCCGGCCCGGGCCGTAGTCGTGCTTGCGGACCTCCTCGCGCAACTGCAGGAGGTTTTCGCGCAACACATCGGCGATCAGCTCGTCGGTGCGCGGATCGTTGAGCACCTCGAAAACCACCCGCAGCGTCGTCGCACTCACCGTGTCGACCAACCGATCATGGAACGGCACCCACGTGATGCGGCCGGTGAACCGGTCGGCCTCCACCTTCTCGCGGACCATCGCCTTGATCTCAGGCTCGTTCTCGCGCAGCGCTCTCGCCAGGCTCTCGGTGTAGCGGCCGGCCTGGAGCACGCCCGCAACCTCGTCGAGCACCGCGACCGTGATCGGATACTTGATCGTGTCGACGACCTTGATCACGACGCGGCTCGTGACCGCGGCGGTGACGCGCTCGCCGTACAGCCGGTCAGCGGCGCGGCCGACCCGGGCGAGGATGACGATCCACCAGAGTAGGCGGGTCCAGGTGCCTTCGACGAAGTCCGGATGAGCGACCGGCACCATGCTGAGCACGTCGTACCAGTTGCGCCACAAGTAGATGGGGCCCGCCCCGGAGATCCGCCACGACCCGACGAACTCGATGGCGAACAGGACGCAGATGCCGAGGTCGATCCAAAAGATCGTCAACTGCTGCTGGTAGTCGAGGTCGGCGATCGCCGAGTACGCCAGCAGCCCGACCGACAAGACCGCGAGCGCCACGATCATCAGATCCGCCAGCCGCCGCCGGTGCAGACTCGTGACCTCCATGCCCCAGGAGCCTACGGCGGTTTTGCGCCGTCCTCCGTCAAGTCGCCCGCGTGGGGCGATGCAGATGTGCGCAAAACCGCCGCTCAGGTCGGCATGGCAGTCTGGTGTCATGTGCCGCAACATTCGGACCCTGCATAACTTCCAACCGCCCGCGACCAACGACGAGGTACGCGCCGCCGCGCTGCAGTACGTTCGCAAGGTCAGTGGCATGACGAAGCCGTCGGCCGCCAACCAAGAAGCCTTCGACGAGGCGATCGAAGCCGTCACAGCGACGACGACCGCCCTGCTCGAGACGCTCGTCACCAAGGCATCGCCACGCGACCGCGAGGTGGAGGCCGCCAAGGCCCGCGCCCGCGCCGCCAAGCGCTACGCCTCCTGACCCCAGCGTTGCGATCTAGCACCGGCGTCGCGGCCGATGCGCGCGGGACCGCTACCCTGCCTGTGTCCCCAGCCCCCGTAGCTCAGGGGATAGAGCAACGGTTTCCTAAACCGTGTGTCGCAGGTTCGAATCCTGCCGGGGGCACACCATGTGACCAGCACATATGTTAGCCGCTAACCTCGCGGTCGGCTAGTTTGGGAATCCGTTGGGAATCCCAGTCCTTTATCCTGGTCGCATGGGGAAGCAGGTCAAGCGCCGCGGCCACGTCGAGGAGCGGCCGAACGGCAGGTACCGAGCCGTCGCCTACGCCGGCATCGACCCGCTAACGCGCAAGAAGCGCTACCTCAAGAAGACGGTCGACACCCCACAGCAAGCCGAGATCGAACTCACGAAGCTTCTCAACCAGATCGACGAACGACGCCACCCGCGAAGCGCCGTGACCGCGGGGGAAGTCGTCGACATGTGGCTGGACGTTGCCGAACTCGCGGTCAAGACTCGCCGTCGGTACGTCCAGCTCATCGCCGCCTACATCAAGCCAACGTTCGGCGACCGCCCCGTCGCCGAGCTTGACGTCGAGCTGCTCGAACGGTTCTACGCCAGGCTCCAACGCTGCAACAAACTCTGCAGCGGCACCCGCCGACGCGGTCACACATGCAAGCCGCTGAGCGGCAGCACCATCCGCCAAATCCACTTCATCATCCGCGCGTCACTCGACCGCGCAGTGCGTTGGAAGTACCTCGGCATAAACGAAGCCGCCCTCTCCGAGCCTCCAGCATTCGGCAGCCCGGCACCGGACCCACCCTCAGCCGAGGAGGCCGCCGAGCTACTGAACGACGCCTGGCGAGACCCGGCCTGGGGCATGATGCTCTGGCTTGTCATGGTCAGCGGATGCCGTCGCGGGGAAGCATGCGCGCTGAGGTGGACCGACATAGACCTCGAGCGGCGAAAGCTCAGCATCGCGCGCAGCGTCTTCGAAGACGACGGCACCATCCACGAGAAGGAGACCAAGGCACGCCAAGAGCGGAGGGTCACACTCGACAGCTACACCGTCGAACTCCTTCGTGCATACCGCGCGGCGTGCGAAGAACAGTGCAAGTCGCTCAACGTGGAGCTC
>DASQKI010000014.1:0-56350 GCA_035630615.1 Nocardioidaceae bacterium | reverse complement strand
ACGTCAAGGAGCGCCAGGCCTTCGGCGAGCCGATCGCGCACCGGCAATCCGTCGCGTTCATGGTCGCCAACATCGGGATCGAGCTCGAAGGCATGCGGCTCGCGACGTACCGAGCGGCTGCCCGGGCCGAGCAGGGCAAGGACTACGCCCGCGAGGTGGGGCTTGCCCGACGGCTGTGCACTGAACACGGCATGCGGATCGGGACCGACGGCGTGCAGTTGCTCGGCGGCCACGGATTCGTCAAGGAACACCCGGTCGAGCGCTGGTACCGCGACCTGCGCGCCATCGGTGTCATGGAGGGTGGCCTCCTCGTCTGAGGCCGGAGCCGACCGACTCTGTCGATGAACGAGGAGGCGACATGATCAACCTCGAGCCCACGAAGAAGATGTGGGCCTTCGTCAACCAGGCGCACCAGGTCGCCGCCGAGTTCGTGCGACCGCTGTCGCGCAAATACGACCTGGCCGAGCACGCGTACCCCAAAGAGCTCGACATGCTGGCCTCGATCGTCGACGGTTTGGGGGAGTCGGGCCAGGGGCAGGGCGCGGGCGCCAAGGGCGTGCGTCGCGGCGACAACGGCGACGACAGCGGCATCCGGAACGGCTCCAACATGGCATCGGTGCTGTCGATCATGGAGATGTGCTGGGGCGACGTCGGGCTCCTGCTGTCGATGCCGCGCCAGGGCTTGGGCAACTCCGCGATCGCCTCGGTCGCCGACGATGAGCAGCTCGAGCGGTTGGACGGGGTGTGGGCGGGCATGGCCATCACCGAACCAGGCTGCGGCTCCGACTCGGCCGCGATCCAGACGACCGCCGAGGTCGACGGCGACGACTACGTCATCAACGGCGAGAAGATCTTCGTCACAGCCGGCGATCGCTGCGACGCGGTCGTGGTCTGGGCCAGTCTCGACCGGTCCAAGGGCCGGGCCGCGATCAAGTCGTTCGTGGTCGAGAAGGGGACGCCGGGGATGCGGGTCGAGCGGCTCGATCACAAGCTCGGCATCCGGGCGTCCGACACGGCGACGATCGTCTTCGACAACTGCCGGGTGCCGAGGGCCAACCTGCTCGGAAGCCCCGAGGTCGAGGGCGATCAGGGCTTCGCCGGCGTCATGCAGACCTTCGACAACACTCGGCCGCTGGTCGCCGCGATGGCGGTCGGCTGTGGCCGGGCGGCTCTCGAGGTGACCCGCGACATGCTGCACGACGCGGGCGTCGAGCCCGACTACGACCGGCCCCCGCATCTGCAGCTGGGGGCGGCCGCGACGTACCTCGCGATGGAGGCCGACTGGGAGGCGGCGTACCTACTCACCCTCGAGGCCGCCTGGATAGCCGACAACGGCAAACCCAACTCGCTCCAGGCGTCGATGGCCAAGGCCAAGGCGGCTCGCACGGCCAACGACGTCACCCTGCGCTGTGTCGAGCTCGCCGGCTCCGTCGGCTACAGCGAACACGAGCTCCTAGAAAAGTGGGCCCGCGACTCCAAAATCCTCGACATCTTCGAAGGCACCCAACAAATCCAACAACTCATCACCGCAAGACGCCTCCTAGACCTCTCATCGACCGAACTCCGCTGAGGAGCCCGCCGGGCAGAGGGGAGACCGCCGCCACCGACAGAGGCGGGGGTGTGGGGTTGTCACGCGCGCGTCCGTGGATGGGCCTGGCCGCCGAGCGCGAAGCGCGAGGCTGGTTGGACGCGCGCGCGACAACCCCACACCCCGCCCGCACAGACGTCAGAGCCGCCGGCTGAACCAGCGCCAGGCTGAGTGCTGGAACTCCGCCGGAGTCCAGCGCCCCGCTCCTTCGGGCAGCCGCGCCAGCAGTGGCAGACCGGACACCCGTGGCAGGTCCAGCACGTTCCACCCGGCGGCGAGGTCCGGCTGCTCCGGCCACGATCCGATGACGAGGCCGATCAGCGGCAGGTCGGCCCGCCGAATCGCCTCGACAGTGAGCTCGGTGTGGTTGAGCGTCCCGAGTCCGGCGTGTACGACGACGATGACCTCGACCTGGTCGTACTCGCCGACGGTTCTCGCCAGGTCGAGAATCGTGCCACCGCGGGTATCGAGGCGGACTCGGACGCCGCCGACGCCCTCGACCAGCACCGTGTCGGCCGGGACCGGGACGTCGCGGAGCTTGGCCCCTAGCTCGTCGACCGTCGGGATCGCTACCTGGCGCAGCCTGGCGGCCGCGTCCGGCGACAGTGGGTCGGGGAGCCGGACGAATTCCTGTGCGTCGGAGACGCCGCTGAGATGGGCCGCGACGTGCACGTCACCGTATTCGCCGTCCACCAATCCGGTTTGGATCGGTTTCACTAACGCCAGCCAACTCCCCGTGGTGGCCATATGCGTGGCGACTGCCGCCATCGTGACCGTCTTCCCGACGCCTGTGTCGGTTCCGACGATGAACACGTACCTCGCCATCACACTCCTTCGCGCATGATCAGGGGGAGTTCACGACAGGCGTGGTCGATCTCATGATCGGCCAGGGACGCCCTCGCGGTGAGCCGTAGCCGGGATACATGATCCGGTACGGACGGTGGACGAAAACACCCGACTCTTAGTCCGCGTGTCGCCAGCTCTTCGCGGGCTTGGACGGCGGCGTCGGCGGACGGCATCGGGACGGACAAGACGGCAGCTGCGGGTGGGGCGACGCCGCAGGCCGAGGCGAGCGCGGCCGCGTGAGTACGGGTGCGCGTCGCCAGCTCGGGTTCGGCGGAAAGCAGGCGGACAGCGGCCCGCGCGGCACCGGCTGCCGGCGGGGCGAGGCCGGTGTCGAAGATGAACGGTCGGGCGGCGTTGACGAGTTGGCTGATCACCGGCGGTTCGGCGAGCACGACGCCACCCTGGGTGCCGAGCGCCTTCGACAACGTGGCGGTGACGACGAGGCGCTCGGGCTCGGGCAGATCGAGGCCATAGGTCAACCCGCGGCCGCCCTCGCCGGCAACGCCGAGTGCGTGCGCTTCGTCGACGAGCAGCGTCGCGTCGTGGGCGACGCAGAGGTCCATCAGCTCCGCCAGTGGCGCGACGTCTCCGAGAACCGAATAGACCGACTCGACGATGACCAGCGCGCGTGGCTCGGGTCGCTCGGAAAGGGCGATGTGGACCTCGTCGACGTCACCGTGGTCGACGACGCGGACACGGCCACGGGCCAGCCGACAGCCGTCGATCAGCGAGGCGTGGACATGGGCGTCGGACACGATCAGCGTGTCGGCGTCGGCGAGGGCGGTGACGGCCGCGAGATTGGCGTGATAGCCGGTCGACAGGGCCAACGCCGCCGGGCGCTTCGTAAACTCCGCCAGGTCGGCTTGGAGCTGTTCGTGTATCGCCAGGGTGCCGCTGACCAAACGCGACGCGCCGGCGCCAACGCCGTACTCCTGAGCCGCCCGCACGGCCGCGTGCACCACATCGGGATGAGTGGACAGGCCGAGATAGTCGTTGCCCGCGAGATCAATCAGTGTGTCGTCCCGCACTGCGAGACGTCGTTCGAGACCGCCCGAGATACGCGCGGCTTGCTGCTCTGCAAGCCAGTGGGTCAGTCCGTTCACGGGCCCGCCTTCGCCGCGACCGCGAGGATCGCCGAGCAGATCGTCGCGAGGTCCGCGTCCGAGGTGACGTAGGGCGGCATCGTGTAGATCAGCGGGCCGAACGGCCGGAGCCAGACGCCATGCTCCAGGGCCAACGCACTCGCCGCGGCGACGTCGACCGGCTGCTCCATCTCGACGACTCCGACCGCGCCGAGCGTTCGCACGTCGGCAACGCCGGGCAGTCCACGGGCCGGTGCCAGGCCGCTCGCGAGGCCGGACTCGATGCGCCCCACCTCCGATGCCCAGCCGGCAGCGAGCAGCAGGTCGATGGAGGCGGCGGCGACCCGACAAGCGAGCGGGTTGGCCATGAACGTCGGGCCGTGCATCAAGACGCCGGATTCCGAGGCCGAGATGGTGCGTGCCACCTCGTCGGTCGCGAGCACGGCCGCCAGGGTCAGGTAGCCGCCGGTCAGGGCCTTGCCGACGCACATGAGGTCGGGGGAGACGGCGGCGTGCTCGGCGGCGAACATCGCGCCGGTCCGGCCGAACCCGGTCGCGATCTCGTCGAAGATCAGCAGCAGCCCGTGCTCGTCGGCGAGTTTGCGCAGGACGGCGAGGCAAGCCGGCTCGTAGACGAACATGCCGCCCGCGCCCTGCAGCACCGGCTCCACAATGATCGCGGCCAGCTCGTCGGGGTGGCGGTCGATCAGGGTCCCGACATCGTCCGACCAGGCGGCGATGTCGGCGCCGAAGCCCGCGGGCGGTCGCGGAGCGAACACCTGCGGCATCAAGACGTCGGCAAACATCGCGTGCATGCCGGTCACCGGATCACACACGCTCATCGCACCGAAGGTGTCGCCGTGATAGCCGCCGCGTACGGTGAGCAGCCGGGTGCGTTCGGGCCGACCGAACCCGCGCTGACATTGCAGGGCCATCTTGATCGCGACCTCGACCGACACCGACCCGGAGTCGGCGAAGAAGACCCTCGACAGCCCGTCCGGCGTCAACTCGATCAGGCGCCGGGCGAGCTCGACGGCCGGCGCGTGCGTGAGGCCGCCGAACATGACGTGCGACATCCGCTCGATCTGGTCGCGCATGGCGGCGTCGAGGTCTGGGTGCCGATAGCCGTGGATGGCGCACCACCACGATGCCATCGCGTCGACGACCTCGTGGCCGTCATCGAGTCGAAGCCGCACCCCGGATGCCTCGACCACGGGGTACGTCGGCAGGGGCTCGGTCATCGAGGTGTAGGGATGCCAGAGGTGCTGCCGGTCGAACTCGGGCACGCCGATTTCTGTCCCCCTCAAGGGCGAGGTCTGGGCCATTGGGTCGACAGATTACCTGTCGCATCTGCGGCGTGAGCAGGGACGTTGGTGTCGCGCGTGTCTCATCGTGGTCACCGACCGGCTCCGACAACCGGGTCCAGTAGATTGCGCGCATGAGCGAGGACCTTTTGACCCGTGCCCGCCGCCAGGTTCTCGAAGAGGGTCGGGGACTGGGCTACGACGACGTGGTCGAGGTCTTGCGGCTCCCGGGCGCCGACATCCCAGGCTTGCTCGAGCTGGCGCACGACGTGCGGATGCGCTGGTGCGGACCCGAGGTCGAGGTCGAGGGCATCGTGTCGCTGAAGACCGGCGGTTGCCCGGAGGATTGCCACTTTTGCAGCCAATCCGGTCAGTTCACGTCGCCAGTGCGCTCGGTGTGGCTCAACATCCCGGAGCTCGTCGAGGCGGCCAAGCAGACGGCCGCGACCGGAGCGAGCGAGTTTTGCATCGTCGCCGCGGTCCGTGGACCCGACGAACGTCTCCTGTCGCAGGTCCGCGACGGCATCGAGGCGATTCACGCCGAGGTCGACATCAATATCGCTTGTTCGCTCGGCATGCTGACCCAGGAGCAGGTCGACCAGCTCGTCGAGATGGGTGTCCATCGCTACAACCACAATCTCGAGTCGGCGCGGTCGTACTTTCCGGACGTCGCCACGACCCACTCCTGGGAAGAGCGTTGGGCGACCTGCGAGATGGTCCGCGAGGCCGGCATGGAGTTGTGCTGTGGCGGCATCGTCGGCATGGGCGAGACCCTCGAGCAGCGGGCCGAGCTCGCGACCCAGCTGGCCGAGCTCGAGCCGCATGAAGTGCCGCTCAACTTCCTCAACCCGCGGCCGGGCACTCCGTTCGAAAGCCTCCCCGTCCTCGAGTCAGGCGACGCTCTCCGGACGATCGCCGCCTTCCGCCTGGCCCTGCCACGCACGATCCTGCGGTACGCAGGCGGTCGGGAGATCACGCTCGGTGACCTCGGCACCCGCGACGGCCTGCTCGGCGGCATCAACGCCGTCATCGTCGGCAACTACCTGACGACCCTGGGCCGTGACCCCGGCGACGACCTCCAACTGCTCGACGATCTCCAGATGCCGATCAAGGAGCTCTCGAAGACACTGTGACGACGTATTGCGACCGCTGTGGCGAGCCGACCGACGCCGGTGACCATCGCGCGTGCGAGAGCAGCCGCCAGCTCGAACCCCCACGCTATTGCCCGGCCTGCCGCCGCCGCATGAAGGTCCAGGTCCTGCCTCACGGCTGGGTCGCCCGCTGCGTCGAGCACGGCGAGCTGACCGGGGCGTGATTCTCACGTCGCGAGACAGATCCGGAATGTCGCGCGACGCCTCCGAGTTGTCGCCTTGACGTAGACCCGCCTACAAAGGAGGCCGATCGGTGACTTCCAGCCCGATCAGCACACTCAGCAACGGCGTCCAGATCCCCAAACTCGGCTTCGGGGTATGGCGCGTGTCCAACGACGACGCGATCCCATCGATCGCGAAGGCGCTCGAGGTCGGCTATCGCCACATCGACACGGCCGCGCTCTATCGCAACGAAGAGGGCGTCGGAGAAGCAGTCCGCGCGTCGGGCATCCCGCGCGAGGAGATCTTCGTGACGACGAAGCTCTGGCCGACCGACTACGGCACCGACGCCGCCGTCGCGGGCTTCGAGGCCAGCCTGAAGCGACTCGACATCGAGTACGTCGACCTGCTGCTTCTCCACTGGCCAGCCCCGGGTCGCGATCTGTACGTCGAGACCTGGCGGACGCTGGAGCGGCTCGCCGGTGACGATCGGCTTCGGGCGATCGGCGTGTCCAACTTCCATTCTTCGCATCTGCATCGCCTCGTCGCCGAGACCGACACGCCGCCGGTGCTCAACCAGGTCGAGCTGCATCCAACTCTCACGCAGGCGGAGCTACGGGCGACCCATCGCGAGCTCGGCGTCGCAACCGAGGCGTGGAGCCCACTCGGCCAGTCCGAGGATCTGGGCGACCCGACGATCACCTCGATCGCCGAGCGCATCGGGCGGACGCCGGCGCAGGTCATCATCCGATGGCACCTGCAGATCGGCAACATCGTGATCCCGAAGTCGACGACTCCGTCGCGGATCGAGGAAAACTTCGACGTGTTCGGGTTCGAACTGTCCGACGCCGACGTCGCCGCGATCGATGGGCTCGACTCCGGCAACCGCTTGGGGCCGGACCCGGCTCACTTCGACGGTTGAGCGCTGCGGCTGGGCCTTGGTCAGCACCGGCACTGGACGATACGGTGCCAAGGTGAGACTTTCCACACTTGCGGTCGCCTGCGTCGCCACCCTCGCCGTCGGCCCCGCGCTGACCGCGTCCAGTGCTTCAGTGGCAAACGCATCGCCCGCCCAGGCGTCCGTTTCGCCAACGCCGAAGGCCGATCGGGGCCTGCCGATCATCCGAGGGACCGTCGGACCCGGCTTCACGATCAGCGTGAGTCGGCACCAGGCCCCGCCGGGACGCTACAAGCTGATCGTGCGCGACCGGAGCGGCATGCACAACTGGCACATCCGCGGGCCGGGCGAGGTGAATCGCAAGACCGGCGTTCCGTTCACCGGACGTCGCGAGTGGACCGTACGCCTGCGCGTCGGCACCTATCGCATCGTCTGCGACCCACACTCGTCGCAGATGCATACGCGGATCGTCGTCGGCTGACTAGGCAGCAGCCTCGTCGTCAGCGCGGCGACTGCAGCCAGGGATCCTTGAGGTCGAGGTAGGTCACCTCGCCCACGGCGAGCGAGCCCATCTCCTCCATGGCAGCCTTGATCGCCTCCGGCGGCTCCTTCTGCTCGCCCTCACGCGCGGCGGCTTCCGACGTGAAATAGATCGCCGTCGTGAATCCACCGTCCTGGTGCCCGACCGACAGGCTCGCGAGCACCTCCGGACGGAACGCCCGCCACGCCTCAGGGTCTTGCTGCATGAGTTCGCGAGCCCGCTCCGGGTCACTCGCCCTGCCGCGCATGATCTGGACGAAGCCCGCCGTGTCGGGATCGCCGACCACGTCGTCGTCGACGGCGACACTGTCGTCGAAGACGGCGTCACCACTGAATGCTTGCGAGGCCTCGCCCCACCACTTGTCCTGCTCGGGCCGCTCGCTGTTGCGGCGAGCCGCCGACTCGGACTCGAAGCGGGCCAGCGCGATAAAAGTGCCGTCGTCGGTGACGCCGGCTGTCGAGCCGAGCCAGCCGATCGCTCCGGGCGCGAGATCCTGCATCCACATGTCGAGCGCGGCCCGAGCTTGACTCGCGTCTTGGACCTTTCCCTGAATTACCTGTACGAACATGACACATCCTCTTCTGGGATCGACGGACGTCACGAGTCGTCGCAGGCTCTGTCGACGTTACTGCGACGGTCGGTCGTGGTCCATCCACTCAATGCTCCGCTGTCAGGACATAGCGTCGCTGGTCCGGGCACGCCGCTACCGCTTGTCGACCTCACCCGTGGGTGATGAGGCGACCCAGCGGTGGTCGTGTCTAGCCTCGGCCCGAGGAGGCGACAGATATGACAGACAACCCAGTCGAGGTGTTCATCGCGGCATTCGACAACGAGAAGCAGGCCGGCGAGGCCATGCGCGACTTCCAGGCGATGGACCGCGAAGGGTCGATCGACCTGATCGACGCCGCCGTCATCGTCCGGAACGCCGAGGGCAAGGTGAGTTTCGAGGAAACAGCCGACCCCAGCGGCAAAAGATGGGCCAAGCGCGGCGCCATCGCCGGAGGCTTGGTTGGGCTCATCTTTCCGCCGTCCATCATCGCCGGACTCGCCGTCGGCGGTGCGGGAGGCGGAATCTGGGGCAAGATCCGCGACAAGGGCTTCAAGGACGATGACCTCAAGTCGGTCGGCGACAGCCTCGAGCCAGGTACGTCAGCGATCATCGCGATCGCGGAGGACCGGGTCGTGGCTCGGCTGGAGGCCGGACTCCAGGGCTACCAGACCATCGCTCGGCACGGCGTCAGCGCCGAGGCGGCCGCCGCGATCGTGGCGGAGGTCGAGGAGGCGCCGCCGTCATAACCGCCGCGCGGATCAGGGTCGGATCGCGGCGATCGCGGCCCGGATCCGCTTGGTGGAAACAGCGTGTGCGGTCCCGAGCGGCTGGGCGAACAGGCTGACCCGCAGCTCTTCGATCGACCAGCGGACGTCGGCGACGTCGGCATCGTCGTGCCGAGCCGCTGGCAGTCCGTCGATCAGTCGGTCGTAGTCGTCCTCGACCGCCTGCACCTCGAGCATCCGCTGGTCGTCGCGCGCCGGATCGGCCGCGAGCCGGTCGAGGCGGTAGGTCATCGCCCGCACATACCTCGGCAGATGGGCAAGCCGCGCCCGCCCGGTCTCAGCGACGAAACCGTCGTGGATCAGCCAAGACGCCTGCGACCGCATGTCGTCGACCACGTGGGCGGTCTGGGCGCCGGTCAGCTGCTCGAAGCGACCACGGACGGTCGCCGCGAGGTCGAGGGACGCGGCGACGGCGGTCGTGATCTCGTACGTGACGTCGTGCAGGTCCGCACGCACCAGGTCGCGCAGCCGCAGGAACCCGTCGCGATGCCATGCGGGGCCGCCACCGGCCGCAACTAGGTCGTCGATCGCCGCCGCGGCGCAGTCGTCGAGCAGCGCCGGTACCGACGGGTACGGGCCGCCGGCCAGTGCCAGCTTGGCCCGGTTGTCCAGGCGCCGCGTGACGGCCGCTGCCGGCGATCCGATCGACAACAGCAGCAGGCGTCGCGTGCCCAGCCGCATCGCGCGACCCTGCTCGTGCGGGCTCTCGAGCACTCGCACCGCGACTCGGTCGCCCTCGTCGACCAGAGCCGGATAGCCGCGTACCTCCTGGCGACCCTGTCGGGCGCTGACCTCGCGCGGCAGCTCGTCGATCTCCCACCCAGTCATTCCAGGATGCTCGACGCGGGCGGCGGCGTCGGACAGCGCCGACCGGAGTCGCGGCCGCAGCTCGTCACGCAGTCGATCGAGGTCCTTGCCCTCGGCGACGACCGTGTCGCCGTCGACAACACGGAAGCCGAGCCGCAGATGATCGGGGATCTTGTCGTAGTCGAACGCGTCCGTCGGCACCTCCACGCCGGTCAGCCGATGCAGTTGCGTGGCGACCGCGACCGGCAGAGACTCACCACCTGGTCGCAGGTGTTCGACGACCGCTCGGGCGTGGTCGGGCGCCGGCACGAGCTCGCGACGCCAACGCTTCGGCAACGAGCGGATCAGGGCGGTCACCAGCTCCTCGCGGTGGCCCGGCACCTGCCACCAAAACTCCTCCGCGTCGAGCTGGTTGAGCTGCGCCAGCGGTACGTCGACGGTGACGCCGTCGCGCGTCGCGCCGGGGTCGAAGACATAGGACAGCGGCATCGCGAGGTCGTCGTGCCGCCATTCGTCGGGAAACTCCTCGGCGATGGCGTCCGGCTCCGCCTCGGCCCGCAGCACCAGCGCTCTCTCGAAGTCGAGGAGGTCCGGCTCGTCCCGGCGTACTCGCTTCCACCACGCGTCGAAGTGCGCCGCGGAAACGACCTCCTCACCGATGCGTTCGTCGTAGAACTCGAACAGTGTCTCGTCGTCGACCCGAAGGTCACGGCGTCGGATGCGGTCCTCGAGGTCCTCGACCTCGTCGAGCAGCGTGCGATTGGCCTGGAAGAAACCGTGCCTGGTCTGCCAGTCGCCTTCGACCAGCGCATGCCGGATGAAGAGCTCGCGGCACAGCTCCGGGTCGATCTTGCTGTACGTCACCGGCCGCCGCTCGGCGAGCGGGACGCCGTAGAGCGTGACCTTCTCGTACGCCATCACGGCGCCGCGCTTGCGCTCCCAATGCGGCTCGCTGTAACTCCGTTTGACCAGATGCCCGGCGAGCGACTCGGCCCACGCCGGGTCGACGCGAGCGTTTTCGCGTGCCCAGAGTCGTGAGGTCTCGACGAGCTCGGCCGACATCACCCACGACGGTGGCTTCCGAAACAGCCCGGACCCCGGGAAGATCGCGAATCGCGCGCCGCGAGCGCCGAGGTAGTCGCGGGTCTCCGGGTCGCGCAGTCCGACATGCGACAGCAGGCCGGCCAGCAGCGATTTGGTGACCTCTGCCGGCGCGGCGGCCACCGAGTCACGGCGCAGCCCGAGGTCGCGACAAATCTGCACCAGCTGAGTACGGACGTCCTGCCACTCACGCACTCGCAGGTAATGCAGGTATTCGTCGCGACACATGCGTCGAAACTGATTGCCTGACAGCTCGCGTCGGCGCTCCCGTAGGTAAGTCCACAGGTTGAGGTACGCCGCGAAGTCCGACTCCGGGTCGGCGAAGCGGGCGTGCTGGGCGTCGGCCGCCTGCTCGTGATCGGCCGGCCGCTCCCGCGGATCCTGGATCGACAGGGCAGCCACGATGATCAGCACCTCGTGCAAAGCGCCGTTGCGATCGGCCTCCAGCACCATGCGACCGAGACGTGGATCGAGCGGCAGCCGGGCCAGTCGCTTGCCGATCTTGGTCAGCCGTCGCGGACGGTCCGGGCGCCGGTCCGATCCGACCGCGCCAAGCTCGACGAGCAGGTCCAGGCCGTCCCGTACGTTGCGTCGGTCCGGCGGATCGAGGAACGGGAACTCGGCCAGGTCTCCGAGCCCGAGGTCGATCATGGCCAACAGCACCGACGCGAGGTTGGTCCGCAGGATCTCGGGCTCGGTGAACTCCGGTCGGCTCTCGTAGTCCTCCTCGCTGTAGAGCCGGATGCAGATGCCGTCGGACGTCCGACCGCAGCGGCCGGCGCGCTGGCTGGCCGACGCCTGCGACACCGGCTCGATCGGCAGCCGCTGCACCTTGAGTCGTTGGCTGTAGCGCGAGATGCGAGCCGTGCCAGGATCGACGACGTACCGAATTCCCGGCACGGTCAGGGAGGTCTCCGCGATGTTGGTCGCGAGCACGATCCGCCGGCCGCGGTGCCGCTCGAAGACCTTGTGCTGCTCGGCCGCAGACAGTCGGGCATAGAGGGGGAGCACTTCGGTGTCGCGAAGGCCCCGCGAGGTCAACGCGTCGGCCGCGTCGCGGATCTCCCGCTCGCCGGAGCAAAACACCAGGATGTCGCCGGACCCCTCGCCGGCCAGCTCGTCGACAGCCTCGACGATGCCCTGGACCTGGTCTCGCTCCTTGTCGGGCCGATCCGGGTCCACCAGCGGTCGATAGCGGAGCTCGACCGGGTACGTTCGCCCCGAAACCTCGATGATCGGCGCGTCCTCGAAGTGTCGAGCGAACCGCTCCGGGTCGATCGTCGCCGACGTGACGATCAGCTTCAGGTCGGGCCGGCGGGGGAGCAGCCGCTTGAGGAAGCCGAGGATGAAGTCGACGTTGAGGCTGCGCTCGTGCGCCTCGTCGATGATGAGGACGTCGTACGCCCGGAGCATCCGGTCGCGCTGGATCTCGTTGAGCAGGATGCCGTCGGTCATCACCTTGACCCGGGTCCGCTCGCCGGTCCGCTCGGCGAAGCGCACCTGGAAGCCAACGGTGTCTCCGATCGACTCGCCTAGCTCCTCGGCGATCCGTTCGGCGACGGTACGTGCGGCCAGGCGGCGCGGTTGCGTATGTCCGATCCGGCCGCGCTCGCCGTAGCCGATATCGAGACAGATCTTGGGCAGCTGGGTCGTCTTGCCGGAGCCGGTCTCACCGGTGACCACGACCACCTGGTGCTCGCGGATCGCGGCGCCGATCTCGTCGCGCCGGGCGGTGATCGGGAGCTCGGCGGGAAACCGGATCCGACGGCTGTCGGCCGACGGTTGGGCGTGCGGAATCGGCGAGCTCTGAGGCCTGTTCACGGTCGGACTTCGCTCAGTGCTCGGCGTCGAGCACGCCGCGGTCGGCCTCGATCAGCTCGTCGCTGGCCTCGCGCGCGGGCGCGACGGCGACCGGGCACGCCGCTTGCCGGATGCACTGGTCGGTCACCGAACCCAGTCCGAGCCCGGCGAAACCACCGCGGCCGCGTCGAGCGATGACGAGAAGGTCCGCGCCCTTGGAGGCCTCGACGAGTCGGCGCACCAACGCACCATGGACAACGTGGACCGCGACGTCGTCGCCTGGGGTCAAACCGGCGGCCTTCACATCCTCGATGATTGCCTTCATCACCGCCGCCTCGTAGTCACACAGCGGCGGCACGAAGCCCGGCGACCACGTGTCGGGGCGAGGAGCATTGGACATCGCCCACGTCCGCACGACGTGCAGGGGGCAGCCAAACCGCTTCGCCAGGTCGGCCGCGCAGCGCAAAGCGACGGCGGCATGCTCCGAGCCGTCATGGCCGACGAGAATGCCGCCGTCGATCGTCAGCTCCTCGACGACGGTGTCCACACGTCCATCGTAGAGGCCCTTAGGCTGACGACGTGGTGATCCGACGCCGGGTGATCGTGCGGGGCCGCGTACAAGGTGTGTTTTTCCGCGATACCTGCCGTCGCGAGGCGATCAACCGGGGTGTCGACGGCTGGGTTCGCAACCGGCCGGACGGGACGGTCGAGGCCGTCTTCGAGGGTCCCGCGAGCGCCGTCGATGCGATGTGCGCCTGGTGCGAAACCGGTCCGCCGCACGCCCGGGTCGAGCGGGCTGAGGTCATCGAGGAGATGCCGAGCCGAGACGCGACCGGCTTCTCCGTACGGGGCTAGGACAACGCAGGGCAGTCCTCAGGTGTTGAGTGGCCCATCATCGGAGGCGGGCTGCCCACCGCGCCGCGCGACACCACGTCTTGCCGCCACCGTGAGCAATCTGACCACCACGCCCAGCACGATGAGGTTGAGCAGCATCTGGACTGTGACCAACATCCTCATGCTGTCGGTCTTGGCGACGATGTCCCCGAAGCCGACCGTGCTGAAGACCGTGACGGTGAAATAGAGGCCGGTGACGTCGTCGAGCGGGCGGCTGAAGCGCGACGGATCATCAAGGGAGTTCGAGACGTAGATCCGGGCAAAAATCAGCAGGTATGCCGGAACGAGAAGTGTTGCGGCCTCGACCGCGCGGAGGATCGGGTACTTCGCCTGGACGATGGCCGGCACCTGGACACCGACCACCACACCGAACACGGCCAGCTGGAGGATCAGCCACGGCACCTCGGCGCCACTCTGATAGCTCCTGATCGGGATCAGGAAGTACGCAGCGAACAGGACCGAGATCGACAGTGTCACCCGCAGCCCGACGATGAGGCCGAGGGTCCAGAACTTCGGACGAGATGCCGGCATCGACGGGCCCGATTGCGTCATGGTGAACGAACAACCTCCCGTGCTCGCGGGCCAGCGCCCAGCGTGCCGCGCCAGGTCCTATGGTGCAGCCGTCTGGGCGAACGTCAGCGGCGACTTGCCGGGCACGGTCTGGCTTTTGAGGGTGACGACGTCATCGCGCGTACGGCTCCAGCAACTCGGCCACTGCCTCCGGATCCTCGACGTGCGCGTTGTGGCCGAGATCGGGAAGCGTGATCGCGTTGGGTTCGAGACCGGACAGTTGCTCGTGGCTCACCATCGGGTCCCGCTCGCCGCGTGCCAAGACGACTGAACCGCGCGCCGCGGCCAGCAGGCTCGCCATGTCGGGCGCTCCCACACCGAACGTTCGCGGGTCCTGAGCGAGCCGCCAACGTCCGTCGACCTGGGACACGCCGGTCGACGCCGTCGGACTGTCCTCGGTCGCCAGATCGGTCAGGCCCGAGACCCGAAGGTAGCGAGCCGCCGCCTCGTCCCGCGCGTCGAACCAGCCGACGGGTCGCTCCGCGATGCCACGCACGCGAGTCAACTCCTCCTCGGTCCAGGCGACCTTGATCCCGAGGCCGACGACGGCGTCCACCCGAACGCCGAACCATCCACTCGCCAGTGCGAGTCCGATGACGCCGCCCATCGAGTGGCCGAGCACGACGACAGGCCGGTCGGCGTCGATCAGGTCGGCCACGCGGGCCGCGATGCCGCCGAACGAATAGCGCGGCAGCCAGGCCTCACTCCCGTGCCCGGGCAGATCTGGCGCGACCCAGCGACCGGGCCACCTCGCCTCCAGTACGGTCCGCCATCCAGCCCACACGTCGCGGTTCGCTCCCAGCCCATGAAGCATCACGAGGATGGGCTCTGGTTGTACGCGCGGTGCGCCGGCCATGCCGAGAAGCCTGCCATCCTGGATGCCGTGATGCGACCGCTCGACAGCACCGAGATCCCGACGGTCGAGCGGCTCCGCTCGGCGGGATCTGTCTTTGCCGAAGACGAGGCCCGCGTCCTGCACGATGCCGCCGCCTCGGGTGCGGACCTCGCCGCGATGCTCGAACGTCGGGTCCGAGGCGAGCCGCTGGAGCATGTCGTCGGCTGGGCCGAGTTCGACGGACTGCGGGTCGCCGTCGATCCAGGGGTCTTCGTGCCGCGCCGACGCACTGAGTTTCTCGTACGCCAGGCAGCGAGCCGATGCCGTCCGGGCGGGGTCGTCGTCGACATGTGCTGCGGCAGCGGTGCCGTCGGCCTCGCCCTCGCGACCGCGTTCGGTGGCCGGATCGAGCTGCATGCGACCGACGTCGACCCGATCGCCGTGAGCTGCGCCCGCCGCAATCTCGCCGCGATCGGAGCGCTGGTCTATGAGGGCGACTTGGACGCTCCGCTTCCGGATCGGCTCGCCGGTAGCGTCGACGTGATCGTCGCGAACGTGCCGTACGTTCCCCGCGACGAGATCGCCCTGATGCCCCCTGAGGCTCGCCTACACGAGCCTTCGACCGCACTGGACGGCGGTATCGACGGGCTCGACGTCCTGCGCCGGCTGGCTGCAAGGGCACCCCGCTGGCTGCCTCCGGGCGGCCACCTGCTGATCGAAACGAGCGAGCGTCAGGCTGATGCGGCGGCCGAAGCCGCCGCCCGCCATGGATTGACTCCCACTCTCGAGACCTCCGACGAGCTCGGCACGACGATCCTGATCGGCAGCCGCGCCGCCTAGCGGGCCGACGTGTCGGCGAGCTGGGACTTCAGACCGTCGAGGTCACCCAACACCCAGAGGTCGCCGATCAGATCGTCGGTGAACGTGAAGAACGCGACGCCGGCCCACGACACGCGACGCCCGGTGGCCGGCACGCCGAGGAGCGGCCCACGGTGGATGCCGGAGAAGCTCATCCGGGCGACGACGCGGTCGCCGTCGGCCAACAGGTCGTCGATGTCGCAGCGATAGTCGCCTAACGCCGTGACGACACCCTCGACGTAATCGACGAACGCCGCGTGCCCGACGCGGACCGCGCCGAGCGATCCGCGAAAGGTGAGGTCGGCCGCAAGGATCTCGGGCACGGCCGACGTATCGCCGGAGTTCCAGATCTGGTCGTAGAAGCGCCGCACGGCCGCCTTGTTTCGGTCGGTCCGGCTCATGCCGACGGTCCGACGCCGTGAGTGCCGATCTGCGAGGTCGTCATGTCGACATGGTGGCCTACCGACATGACGCTGGCCGCGAAACGCTCGGCCGAGCCGATCAGAGCAGGCGCAGCTGCTCGGCCGGCTCGGTTGGGGTGGCCGCCGGTCGGTCTGGCGCGACCCGCCTTGTGCGCGCCGGGGATCGAGTGCCGATGCCGTAGCGCTGGGCCAGCTCGCGCACTCGAGCCGTGATGTCGTCTTGGTAGGAGCGGGGCGCGTAAGCGCCGCGACGGAAGAGCCGGTCGTAGGGGCCGACGAGCTCCGGATGCTCGCGGGCAAGCCACGCCAGGAACCATTCGCGGGCGCCGGAGCGCAAGTGGAGCACGATCGGCGTCACTCCGGTCGCACCGGCGTCGGCGATCGCGCGGACGGTCCGGTCGAGCTGCGCGGGGGAGTCGGTGAGGTAGGGGAGGATCGGAGCCATCAGGACTCCGCACCCGATGCCGGCCGCCGTGAGCCGCCGACACACTTCGAGTCGTGCCTTTGGACTCGGCGTGCCCGGCTCGACCTGCCGCCACACGCTGGTGTCGACCGAGCCGACCGACACGTTGACGCTCACGTCGGTGACCCGCGCCGCATCGACGAGCAGGTCGAGGTCGCGCAGGATCAGCGTGCCCTTGGTCAGGATCGAGAAGGGGTTGCGCGCCTCGGTCAGTGCGGTCAGGACGCCGCGCATCAGGCCGTAGCGTCCCTCGGCCCGTTGATAAGGGTCGGTGTTGGTGCCCATCGCGATGTGCTCGCCCGCCCACGTGGGCTTGGTCAGCTCGCGTCGCAGCAACTCGGGCGCGTTGACCTTCACGATGATGCGGGAGTCGAAGTCGCGCCCGGCGTCGAGGTCGAGATATGTGTGGGTCTTGCGGGCGAAGCAGTTGTGGCTGACGACACCGTTGGCAACAAAGTCGCCGGTGCCGGTGGTGATGTCGTAGAGCCGACGTATCTCGCCAAGCGACTCGATGGACACGATCGAGAGCCGGGCATCGTCGGTGATCGCCATGCCGGGCACCGGCTCGCCGATCGCCCGGCCGGCGCCGATGAGGGTCGTGCCGGTGCCCAGCCCGGGCCGGCCGATCGGAATCACGCCACGCCCCCGGACGTAGCGCCAACCGTCGTCGGTCAGGAACTGGTGGTCGCCGCTTGCCACGAGCTCGGTGCCGTCCTCGAGAACGATGCGGTAGGCCGGCTTGCGGACCGACCAGTGGGCGAAGACGGTCGTCGGCACGAAGCGCCGGTGGTCGGCGTCGCGTCGCGTCCCGATGACCTGGTCGCCGACCTCGAGATCGGCCAGCGGCCGGCTACTCCCGTCGGCCATCACGATCTGGGTGTCGCCGGCGAGGCAGTAGGTGCAGGCGTGTGTGCAGCCGCGGTAAGGGTTGATCGTCCAGCGAAACGGCATCCGCGAAGCGGCCGGGACGCGATTGACGATCGATCGGGCCCGTACCTCGAAGAACTCCATGCCGGCGAACTCAGGGGTGTCGAACGTCCGCACCGCAACGTCGGTGCCGAACAGCGCTGCCTGCTCGGCTCCCTCGTGTCGCAGCTCGTCCCACCGCATGTGCGGTAGTCTATCGAACATACGTTCGAGGAGGAAGGGATGCGGCGAAAGTCCGGGCGGGTTGGCGCGATACCGCGAGGCCAGGCGACGATCCTGCATGCCGATCTCGATGCGTTCTATGCCTCGGTTGAGCAGCGCGACGACGCCCGGCTGCGCGGCCGGCCGGTCATCGTGGGCATGGGAGTCGTCCTCGCGGCGAGCTACGAGGCCAAGGCCTACGGGATCAAGACCGCGATGGGTGGCCGGCAGGCCCACCGACTGTGTCCGCAGGCGACCGTCGTTCGACCGCGCATGAGCGCCTACTCCGAGGCGAGCAAGGCCGTCTTCGAGGTCTTCGAGCAGACGACGCCGTTGGTCGAGGGGCTCTCGATCGACGAAGCCTTCCTCGACGTTGGCGGGCTTCGGCGGTTGTCGGGGACCCCGGTCGAGATCGGTGCGCGGCTGCGTCGAGACGTGCTCGAACGCGTGGGCCTGGCGCTGACGGTCGGAGTCGCTCGGACGAAGTTCTTGGCCAAGGTCGCGAGTGCCGTCGCCAAGCCCGACGGACTGCTGCTCGTCCCGCCCGACGACGAGTTGGAGTTCTTGCACGGGCTGCCCGTCGAGCGTCTCTGGGGCGTTGGGGCCAAGACTGCTCTCAAGCTTCGGCATCGAGGCATCACGATGGTTCGTGATGTCGCTCTGCTCGGCGAGCCCGCCCTGGTGTCGATGCTGGGCCCGGCGTCGGCGCGCCATCTCTATGCGCTGGCGCACAACCGCGATCCGCGTCCGGTCGAGGTCGGCCGGCGGCGTCGGTCGATGGGAGCGCAGCGTGCCCTCGGCATGCGGCGCCGGACGTTCGAGGAGGTCGACGGCTACCTGATGGGTCTGGTCGACAAGCTGGCGCGGCGGCTCCGCGGTGCGCATCGGGTGTGCCGGACCGTCGTCTTGCGGATGCGCTTCGAAGACTTCGAACGGGCCACTCGCTCGCACACGTTGCCCGACGCGACTTGTGACACGGCGCCGATCATGTCGACCGCGCGCCGGCTCTTGCGGGCGTCGACACCGCTGATCCGCGCCCGCGGCCTGACACTGATCGGGGTGACGCTCACCAATTTGGACGACGACCGGGCGATCCAGCTGACCTTGCCGATCGACCGTCGGGAGCCGGCCTCGCTCGACGGCGCGCTCGACCGGGTTCGGGACCGCTTCGGCTCGTCGGCGATCACTCGCGGCGTACTCGTGGGTCGTGGGGAGGGGTTGTCGGTGCCGCTGCTGCCCGACTAGATCCCCGCGACACCGGACGTAGCGGGGCGTACGCTCGGCGCGATGGAGATCACCAAATACACCCACTCGTGCGTGCGCATCGACGACCGCGACAGCGCGTTGGTGGTCGACCCGGGCGAGTTCTCCGAGGTCGAGACGGCGCTGTCTGGGGCACACGCGGTGCTCGTGACGCATGAACACCCCGACCACCTCAACGTCGACGCTCTGACCAACGCGGCGGCGACCGATCCGGAGCTACGAGTCTGGGCACCGGCGTCCGTCGCGGCCAAGCTGGCCGAGATCGGCGATCGGGTGACCACGGTCGAGCCCGGCGACGCCGTGGAGGCCGGCGGTCTCGACGTGCGCGTCGTCGGAGGCCAACACGCGCTGATCCACCACTCGGTGCCCGTCGTGGCCAATGTGGGCTACGTGATCGACGACGCGGTCTATCACCCGGGTGATTCGTTCGAGGTGCCGACGACGTTGGTCGAGACGTTGCTGGTGCCGATGCACGCGCCGTGGTCCAAGATCGCCGAGGTGCTCGACTTCCTGATCGCGGTGCGCCCGCGCCGGGCATACCCGATCCACGACGCGCTGCTGAGCGACATCGGCCTCGGCTTCGTCGGCGCCCACCTCGAGCGGGTCGCCGCGGCGTACGGCATCGACTACCGCCGATTGACCCCGGTCGAGTCGGTGACGGTCTAGCGAAGTGCCCGCGAGCGTCAGCTCGTGCTCGACGCACGCCAGAGGTCGACGCCCGTCTCGACGGCGAACCCGTCGATCTGACGCAGCTCGTCGTCACTGAAGTCGAGCCGGCTCAGGGCATCCAGGTTTTCGTCGAGCTGCTTTACGCTGCTGGCGCCGATGACCAGCGACGTCATGCGCTGGTCGCGCAGCGCCCAGGCGAGGGCCAGCTGCGCCAGCGACTGTCCGCGCGACTCGGCGATGTCCTGGAGTCCCCTCAGCCGCTCGGCGGTCTCCTCGTTGAGCTTGCTGGTGTCGATCGTGTTGCTCGGTCGCGACGCGCGGGACCCCTCAGGGATGCCCTCGATGTACTTGCCGGTGAGCATGCCTTGGGCCAGCACGGTGAACGCGATGCAGCCGGCGCCGACGTCCTCGAGTACGTCGAGCAGCTCAGGCTCGATCCATCGGTTGAGCATCGAGTACGAAGGCTGGTGGATCAGCAAGGGCGTGCCGAGCTCGGACAAGATCGCGGCCGCCTCTCGGGTCCGCTCCGGGCCGTACGACGAGATCCCGGCGTAGAGCGCCTTGCCCTGCCGGACGGCGGTGTCGAGGGCGCCCATCGTCTCCTCGACCGGCGTGCCCGGGTCGAATCGGTGGCTGTAGAAGATGTCGACGTAGTCGAGACCCATCCTGTGCAGCGAATCGTCGAGGCTCGACAGCAGGTATTTGCGCGACCCGAGGTCACCGTACGGGCCGGGCCACATGTCCCAGCCGGCCTTCGTCGAGATCACGAGCTCGTTGCGATAGGCGGCGAGGTCTTCGCGCATGATGCGACCGAAGTTGGTCTCGGCCGCACCGTAGGGCGGGCCGTAGTTGTTGGCCAGGTCGAAGTGCGTGATGCCGCGGTCGAAGGCTCGCCGGACGATGGCGCGCTGCGTGTCCATCGGCCGTTCGTCGCCGAAGTTGTGCCAGAGCCCGAGTGACAGGAGGGGCAGCTTGAGGCCGCTGCGTCCGCAACGGCGGTAGGTAATCGAGTCGTAGCGTTGCGCGGCAGCCTGATACGTCATGGCCCCCAGCCTGCCAGTCGTGGCCGACGCCGTCTCCCTCGCAAGCCTCGATGGGTGCACCTGGCATCGGCGGCGGTCTGTCAGAGTGTGGGCCATGGCCGACCTGCGATGGGGCGTGTGGGGGATCGACGCCGACCGGATGACTCTTTCCGACCAGGTGATCGACCTGCTGCGTCAGGGGCTCGGAGTGGATCCGGCGGCGGCGCCTCCGAAGGTCCGACCGGGCGCCGTCGACCTGCCGGAGCCGGTGCTGAAGCCGGCCGCGCGCGACGCGCTGACCACTGTTGTCGGCGCCGACCACGTCCGGCTCGACCGCGACAGCCGGCTGCTCCACGTCGGCGGCAAGAGCACGACCGACCTCTGGCGTCGACGCGCAGGAGACGCCGACGACGCGCCGGATGCCGTCGTGTTGCCGGCGAAGCACGACGAGGTCATCGACGTGCTGAAGGAGTGCTCCGAGCACGGCGTGGCAGTCGTGCCGTTCGGCGGTGGCACCAGTGTGGTCGGGGGAGTCGAACCCGCGCGTGGCGCCTTCAGGTCGGTGCTCGCACTCGACCTGTCCCGGATGGCACGGCTCGTCGACGTCGACGAGCGGTCGATGACGGCGCGCCTGGAGCCGGGACTGACGGGGCCCGAGGCGGAACGGCTCCTCAACGCACAGGGTCTGACCGTCGGCCATTTCCCGCAGAGCTTCGAATACGCGACCGTCGGTGGTTTCGCGGCGACGCGATCGGCCGGGCAGGCTTCGTCAGGGTACGGACGGTTCGACGAGCTCGTAGAGGCGCTGCGTATCGCGACGCCCTCGGGCAGCCTGGAGCTGGGACGGGCGCCGGCGTCTGCCGCCGGCCCGGATCTCCGTCAGCTCTTCCTGGGCAGCGAAGGGACGCTGGGCGTCGTCACCGAGGTGACCGTGCGGGTCCGGCCGGTGCCCGAAGCGGTGCTCGACGAGGCCTGGCTGTTCGCCGACTTCGCCACCGGTGCCGACGCCGTTCGGCAGCTGGCCCAAGGCGGTGCGCTCCCGACGGTGACCCGGCTGTCAGATGAAGCGGAGACCGCGGTCAATCTGGCGATGGGCGGCGACGTCGACACCGAGAGCCCGGCAACCGGTGGCTGTCTGCTGATCGCCTCGCACGAAGGCACGTCCGCTTCGGTGGCGGCGGCCGAGAAGGCGACCACGGCGCTGCTACGCGAATCGGGCGGCACCCCGCTCGCCGCCGACATCGGCCACGGATGGCGGTCCGGTCGCTACCGCGGTCCGTACCTCCGCGACGCACTGCTGGACGCCGGCGCGCAGGTCGAGACGCTCGAGACCGCGACGACGTGGGCCCGGCTCGACGCGCTCGGCGCGGCCGTTCGCGACGCGCTGACGACCGAGCTCACCGGCGCCGGAACACCACCGCTGGTGTTGTGCCACATCTCGCACGCCTATCCGACCGGAGCCTCGCTCTACTTCACCGTGGTGGCCAAGGCGGCATCCGATCCGATCGCGCAGTGGGCGGCCGCCAAGCGGGCGGCGAGCGAGGCGATCAGCCGGCAGGGCGCGACGATCACGCACCACCACGCCGTCGGGCTCGACCACCGCCCCTGGATGGAGTCGGAGATCGGCAGCCTGGGTATCGAGGTGCTGCGGGCCGTCAAAACGACGCTCGATCCGATCGGCGTGCTCAATCCCGGCAAGCTGATCCCGCCGGCCTAGCCGAGCCTGGCGAGTTCGTCGTCGCCCAGCCGAACCGCACCGGCGGCGACGTTGGCGTCGAGATGCGCCAGGTCGCCGGTCCCGGGTATGGCGAGGACATGCGGACCCTGATGCAAAGTCCAGGCCAGCCGTACTTGGTGCGGGCTGACGCCGTGGACGTCGGCGATCTCGCGTACTGCCTCGGCGTGCTGTTCGGTCGCGCCGTCCTCACGGTTGGAGCCGGCGATCGCGAAGAACGGCACGAACGCGATGCCGCGTGAGGTTGACCAGGTCGAGGTGGTCGCGACCGAGCCGGCGCAGGTTTTCCTCGACCTGATAGCGCAACTGCTCCGGCGTCGTCGCCTGGATGAACTCGCTGTCGGCGTCCTCGCCAGGCCCGACCTTGGTCGCGATGACGACGTCGTCGGGGTACGGGTGCAGCGCGTCCCGAATCGGTCGCGTACCGCCGTGGTCCACTCCCGACCCCGAGAGTGCCGCCCGGCGACATGTAGAACGCCGCGGTGTCGATGTGGTTGACTCCGAGCTCGACGGCCCGGCGGACGATCCGGATCGCCAGCTCGCGGTCGGGATTCGCCGTGATCCGCATCGAGCCGAAGCCCATGCGGTTGGCGGTGTGGTCGCCAAGAGTCCAGGTGCCGGCCGCCGCGGCTGTAATGTTGTCGATGGTCACCGCGCGAAATTACTGGCTGGGCGGACCGGTCACCGCCGCGGTCGAGGACGCCTGCCGCCCTAGCCCAGCGGGCGGGTGCCGGCCGGGATCTCGCCGGTGCCCGCGAGCAGTCCGGTCGCGAGGTCGGCGAGGGCGTTGAGGGTGTGCCGGTGCGCCCACGGTCCACACGAGACCCGGGCCACGCCCAGATCGGTCAGCTCGGCGAGCGACGGCGAGCCGGGCCCGACCAGCACGCTCACCTTGCGCTCGCCGATCGCCTCGACCAGACGACCGATGATCTCGGCGTCGCGCACCCCAGGTACGAACACGCACGTCGCACCGACGTCGAGAAACGCCTGCCCGCGTTCGACCGCGTCGGCGAACACGTCGTCCGGGTCGCGGTCGCCGGCCCTGGCGTAGGCGTCGGTACGCGCGTTGAGCACGAACTCGACACCTTCGGCGGCTCCGGCGCGGATGGCGCCGCTCATCCGCTCGACGGCATCGGCCAGAGGTACCATCTCGTCCTCGATGTTGCCGCCGACGACTCCGAGGGAGATCGCCCGCCGCACGGTCGTCTCGGAGTCGCCGTAGCCCGCCTCCAGATCGGCGGTTACCGGCAGGTCCACGGCGTCGACGATCCGGCCGGTCGCGGTGAGCACCAGGTCGAGCGGGATCTGCTCACCGTCGGGATAGCCGTGCGCCGCCGCGATCGCGTGGCTCGCCGTCGCGATCGCGCGGCATCCCCGCTGGTCCGAGACGACGCGGGCGCCCGAGGGGTCCCACACGTTGACGACGGTCAGCAGCTCAGGGGCATCGTGCAGCCGCCGGAGCTCGGCGGCGCGGTCGAGAAGGTCCACGCCGGCAGCCTAGGTCGGCGAAGCGGACGCGACGAGAGCCAATTCGGGCTCGGCGCACTGGGCCGCTGGACCGCCGGCCGAAGTACAGTCCGCGCTGTGGACCTGCACGTGAGCCTGGAGGGTCGCGGCGATCTGACCGCCCGGATCTACCGCCAGCTGCTCGACGCGATCATCGACGGCCGGCTTCGAGCCGGCGAACGGCTGCCGCCGAGCCGGGAGCTGGCCCGCCGGCTGGACGTCGCCCGCAACACCGTGGCCGTCGCCTACGAGCGGCTGCTCGCCGAGGGTTTCCTGGTCGCCCGGGTCGGCAACGGCACCTATGTCAGCGAGGCGGCACCGGTCGCCACCCAATCGCGCCGAGCACCGTCGGGCCACGACGTTCGACCGCGGCCGATCTGGCGGACGCTGCCGGTGGGCACGACCAAGCCGTCGCCGCTGTACAACTTCTCGGTCGGAGTGCCCGACGCTGCGCTGTTTCCACTCGAGACCTGGCGGCGTCTCGTCGGGCGCGAGGTCCGCCGGGCGACCGTCGGATCGGGACAGTACGGCGATCCGGCGGGCCACGAGCCGTTGCGCGCCGCGATCGCCCGGTACGCCGGTGTCGCCCGCTCGGTGCGAGCCGGTGCCGACGATGTGATCGTGACGCAGGGCGCTCAGCAGGCGATCGATCTCGTCGGCCGGGTCGTCGTTGAGCCCGGCGATCTGGTGGCGGTCGAGGAGCCGGGCTATCGCCAGGCACGGCTCGTCTTCGAGACGCTCGGTGCCCGGGTGGCTCCGGTGCCGGTCGATGCCGACGGGCTCGACGTGGCGGCGATCCCGTCCGGGGTTCGGCTCGTCTATACGACGCCGTCGCACCAGTTTCCGACCGGAGTCCCGATGTCGTTGGCCCGGCGCGGGGCGCTGCTCGATTGGGCTCGGGCCGAGGGCGCGCTCGTCATCGAGGATGACTACGACAGTGAGTTCCGCTACTCGAGGCGCCCCTTGGAGCCGCTTCAGAGCATCGACCGCGAGGGCCGGGTCATCTACATCGGCACGTTTTCCAAGACCCTGCTGCCGCTGCTCCGGATCGGCTACCTGGTCGCGCCGGCCTCGCTCCAGCCTGCACTGGGCGCGGCCAAGTGGATCGCCGATCGGCACGGCGAGATATTCACCCAAGCTGCGCTGGCCCGGTTCCTCGAAGAGGGTCTGCTCGCCCGCCACGTACGCAAGGCCACCCGCGTCTATGCCGAGCGGCACGAACTCGTACTCGACCTGCTGGAGCGCGACTTCGGCGACTGGCTCGAGGCCGTACCGTCGTCGGCCGGTCTGCATGTCTGCGCCCGGTCGCGCACCGGCACGGCACTCGACATCGAAGCCGTCGTCGCCCGCGCCGCCGAGCGGGATGTCGCGGTCGAGAGCCTGGCGGGCTATTGCGCGAAAAGCCCGGGGCAGTCCGGTCTCGTCATCGGATACGGAGCCATTGACGCCAGCCGCATCGGGCCGGGCCTGCGCCGCCTGGTCTCGGCCTTCGAGCTCACCGCAGCAGCGCGTTGACGTCGCCGTAGGGCAGGCCGCCCTCGAGACTCGCGTAGGTGCCGTGCCGCAGTAGCTCGTCGGCGCCGCGGCCGATCAGCGCGTACGCGGCCAGCGTCACCGCCGATCCGAGGCTGACCCGTGCGACACCGAGGTCGGCAAGCTCGTCGACGCTGGGGGAGCCGGGGCCGACCAGGATGTTGAGCGGCGCGTCGATGCCGTCCACGAGCGAAGTGATCGTCGTCGGGTCGGCGACACCCGGCACGAAGATGCCGTCGGCACCGGCCTCCAGGTAGGCGGCGGCGCGGTCCAGGGTGTCGCGGAGGCGATCCGACGCCGGCCCGACGGCGAGCAGATAGGTGTCGGTCCGGGCATTGATGTAGAGCGGGATCTCGGCGGCGTCGGCCGCGGCTCGGGCCGCTGCGATGCGCGCCGCCTGCCCGGCCGGATCTCGCAGCGGCTCGCCGTCGTGGTGCGCGGCGTCCTCGACATTGACGCCGACCGTTCCGGCTTCGAGCACCTGGCGGATCGTGTCGCCGACGCCGTCCGCGGACGTCGCGAATCCGCCCTCGATGTCGGCACTAAGCGGCAGATGGACCGCGTCGGCGATCGCCCCAACCCGGCCTATCGCCACCGCCCGGTCGATCCGGTCGCCGTCGGCGACGCCGAGGCTCCACGCCACACCGGCGCTAGTCGTGGCGAGCGCGGGCGCCCCGGACGCCGCAACAAGAAGCGCGGACGGCACGTCCCAGACGTTGGCCAAGCGAAGCGGGTCACCCGCACGGTGGAGCTCTCGAAAGGTGGCGGCCGCCTGTCGCTGGGTCTCTGTAGTCGTCATGCGCCTAGTCGACCAGGCGCCGCTGACAAATTCTTGCGGGCATCGGACATCACCGTGCCGGCCTCGAGGGGCTAGCGACATCGACCGCAGCGCGAGAAACTGCTCACGAGGCCAGCAAGGAGGTCATCATGACCACGAAGACCTGGATGGTGCAGCTGCGGATCGACGAGGACACCGACACGACCAGGGTCGAAGCCGTCCTCGACGCTGACGGCAAGACCGAGCTACGCGGGCACGGCCAGAGTCGCCGCAACCCGGTCGACCCCGCGGTTCCGATGATCGGGGAGGAGCTCGCCGCCGCCCGCGCGTTGTCGGACCTGGCGCATCATCTGCTCGACTCCGCGGCCGACGACATCGAGTCGTCGACCCGGAAGCCGGCAGACGTGCAGTTCTAGACGCGCTCAGCCCGACGACGTCGGCCGCCGCCGCTTCGGCAACGCGGAAACGACCGCGGCATACGATGACGCGATCAGGTCGCGCACCTCATCGTCGTCGATCTTGCCGCCGATCCGGAGGGCGATCCACGTCTTCTCTGACAGCGGGGACGCCCCGTAGACCTGCTCCGGATATGCGGCCCGAAGCTCCAGAGCGGTCGACGGCGACACCTTGACCGCGACCCGACAGCCCGAGCCCAGCCACCCCGACGGCGTGAGCGGGATCCACGCGAAGACCTTGCCGCCAACCTTGACGGTCAGGATGCTCTCGCCGAACGGATAGTCCTCGACGGCGCCGGCGTGAGCGAGCGCGGCCTCGATGAGCTCGTCGCGCGTCATGTCGACCGGCGATCGGCCGCCTCACGGAGTCGTTCGAGCACGAACCGGTCGACGCGGCCCTCGACCATCCGCATTTCGTAGTTTTCGACTCCGACCCAAGTCTCGAGGTCGTCGTAGCCGAGGACGGTGAGCTGCCGATTGACCTCGTCGGCGAGTGCGCCCTCCACGGTCACCAGGTCGGCCTCGTCGGGCCGGTCGAAGTAAACGTGATGCAGGAGAAGCAACCGACTCAGCTCGGAGCAAGGATCGGAGTGGTCGTCGACGCGAAGGTCGTAGGCCACGTCGTCACCAGTCGTGTACGCACCGGACTCGGAAACGATCAACAGTGCGGCACTCTGCCGGCCACGACGGTCACCGCCGGCCTGATCACCGGCGACGAGCGCGGCCAACAGTCGATCGGCGAAGTGGATGTCGCCGCCGTCGAGCCAGGCCGCCCGCATCGCCCCGATAACGTCTGGTCCGACCAGGATGTTCCCCTGGATGGCGTAGCCGTCGCCTCGTACACCCCCGGCCCAGTCGAGACACTCAGCGCCGGTGAACGTCGCCGAGCCGCCTCCGGCGTCGACCACGCCGACCTGCCGATGCTCGCGCCCGTCGTCGGCGGCGAGGAGCGCGTCGACTGTGACAGCGGCGTCGTCGCCGGCGGACAGCCGGGCCAGGCCGTCGCGTTTGTAGAGAGTATTGGCGTACGCCTGAGTCGCGATCGCGCCGACTCCAACCGAGGCGGCCGGGACCGCCGAACCGACGGCAAGGAACTTCGAAGCGACGGCGACGCCCCACGACGTACCGTCGTCAGAGCGTGCGGCAATGGAGAACGTCACGTCCTGAACCTAGCGGTCGGAAGCGTCCTCAGAAGGACTTTTGCCCGTATCGCTCACAGTTAAACCTCCGTAGACTGGCGGGCATAGGGAGACTGGCGGCATAGGGAGTGGAGGGCCTCTATGAAACGTCGACGCGCTCGACCGCCGATTCGACCTCGCCGCCTCGTGGGAGTGGGAGCCGGAGTTTTGCTGGTCACCTTGGCCACGGGTGCCCGAGGTCCGGTGAGCGGATCGCTCGAGGCGTTCGTCAAGCCGTCGCCGTCTGGGGTGCCGCTCTCGAACACCGCAATTCCAGATGTCTCCGCGGTCACCGGAACGATGGAGGTCAAGCGATCCCCGTCGGCCGCCGAGCAGGCGACCGGAGTCGCGTCGCCGAGCGTCACCTGGGCTGACATTCCCACCGCTGCCTTGAGCGCTTATCGCACCGCCGCTTTCATCCTGCAGCAGTCGGCGCCCGGCTGCGACCTGACCTGGGAGGTCCTGGCTGGCATCGGACGCGTCGAGTCCGACCATGGCCGATACGGCGGCGCAACCGTCGGCTCCGACGGCATCGTGTACCCACCGATCTACGGCGTCGCGCTCAACGGTGCCGGCGACGTCGCCGCGATCAGCGACACAGACGGCGGTGCGTTGGACGGCGACACGGTCTGGGACCGGGCCGTCGGTCCGATGCAGTTCCTCCCGTCGACGTGGGACGTGGTTGGTGTCGACGCCGACGACGACGGTGTCGCCAATCCGCACGACTTCGACGATGCGGCCCTCGCCGCCGGGGTCTACCTCTGCGCGGGCGGCGTCGACCTGAGCGATCCGGCACAGCTTCGCGACGCCCTGTGGCGCTACAACCCGTCTGCGGCCTACGTGGCCTTGGTCCAGTCCTACATCGACGCCTACCGTCGCGGCGAGCCTGTCGTGGACAGCCTGCCGGACCAGGCGCCCCCGGTCACCGATCTCCCGAATCCGACACATCCGCCCACGCAGCCGTCGCTCCCGCCGCTGTCCGCGACATTCGGGGCAAGTCCGGTGCCCAATCCGCACGGACCGCAGGGCGAGGTGTTCGTCGACCTTCCGATCCCGGTCCTGCCCCACGGATACGACCCGGGTCCCGGGTGGCCGCCCACCTGGCCGCACCCGCCGATCAACATCCCACCGACCGGCCCGTCCGACGGATCCGGCGATCCGTCCGACAACCCGACGCAGCCCGGCGACCCGACGCAGCCCGGCGACCCGACGCAGCCGGGCGACCCGACGCAGCCGGGCGACCCGACGTCGCCTCCGGACGACCAACCATCGACCGACCCGACGCCCGATCCGGACGATCCGACGCCCACCGACCCGACGCCGACCGACCCGCCGACGCCTACCGACCCGGGCCCGTCGGACACGCCGACGACATCGCCATCCGACCCGACCGACGGGCCGACCGCGCCTCCGACACCGACCGACTCCGACCCGGCTCCCGAGTTGACCGCCCTCACCGGCGTGCTCCGAAACACCGATGCCGGATGGTCTGTCGACTCGACGGTCCTCTACCTCGGTCCAGACGACTACGTCGCGGGCACCCAGGCAGCCGCCGACTACGACGGCGACGGCACGACCGAGACGATCGCCGCGGAGTTGGAGGGACTCGCCGGAGCCGAGGTCAGCCTGGAGGTGCAGAGCACCGAGACGTCGACGGCGGTCTACACCATCCAGGGGTTGGCCTACCGCCCGACCGACGGCTCGCCAGCGCCCTGGGAGTAGGCCTGATCGTTCGCGTTCACAGCGAACGCCGCCAGTTTTGCGCTGTCAGCTGCTGGCCGAAGGCCGGGTTCGACGACTCGTCGACCAACTCGAACCCGGCCCGCTGGTAGATCCGGCGCGCGTCGGCCAGCACGCTGTTGGTCCACAGCACGATCTCGTCGTAGCCCGCGTCCCGAGCAAAGTCGACACAGGTGTCGACCAGCCTGGAGCCGACACCGAGGCCGCGTGCGGTCGGCTCGACGAGCAACAGTCGCAGTTGGGCCACGCGGTCGTCCTTGTGCACGCACAGGACCGACCCGACCGGCTCGCCGTCGACCTCCGCGATCCAGGCGGCGTCCCGTTTCGGGTCCCGCGTCTCGACGTACTCGCCGACGATCCGAGCGACCAAAGCCTCGAACTCGTCGTTCCAGCCGTACTCCTCCGCGTAGAGGGAGCCGTGCCGTTCGACGATCCAGCCGAGCTCGCCAGGCCGCGGGTCGCGGACGATCGGGCCCGGACGCTCACCACGATCCGACAGCAGGCGCTCGACCGAGCCCATGGCGTCGACCAGGTGCCGGCGACCGGGCTCGGTCAGGGGGGCGAGAAGGGCGGCGACGTCCGAACTCGATCGCTGGTCGAGCTCGGCGAACGCGGCACGCCCACGCGAGGTCAGGCGGGCGACTTGGCGTCGAGCGTCGGCCTCGGCCCGCTCCCTGACCACCAGCCCGTCGCCCTCGAACCGGGCCAGGATCCGGCTGAGATAGCCGGCGTCGACATCGAGCCACGAGCGCAGATCGGCCACGCTCGCGACGCCGTGATGCGCGATTTCGAAGAGCACCCGCGCCTCTGTGAGCGAGTACGCGGTGTGGGCGAGCCCTTCGTCGAGAAGTCCCAGCACACGGGTGTAGAAGCGGTTGAACGCGCGTACGGCGACGACCAGGTCATCGGTCATGACTGCATCCCATTCCGTTGACTGAGTCAACTATATGGGATCGGCATCTTGTCGTCCTCCGAACCGATAACCGCCGCCGCTGTGCGACTCGACTCGCTAAGGTCGAGACGAGGACACAACATCAGAACAGGGGTGACCTGCCGTGTGCGGCATCGTGGTGGTCCACGACAGCGACACGTCATCGGCCGACAGCGACAGCGAGGATCCGGATACTGGGCCCTCGATGCTCGCCCGGTTGCGGCATCGAGGACCCGACGGCATCGACTTTCGCCGTGTCGGACGAAGCTGGCTCGGCCATACCCGCCTCTCGATCGTCGACCTCGACGGCGGTGACCAGCCGCTGAGCGACCCGACCGGTCGGCGCTGGGTCGTCTGCAACGGCGAGATTTACAACCACCGCGACCTCCGCGATCGGCTGCCCGGGCCGTTTCGGACCGGATCCGACAGCGAGGTGGTCCTGCACGTCGTCGACGCCTGGGGCCCCGAGGGGATCGCCCACCTGCGCGGCATGTACGCCTTCTGTGTCGCTGACGCGGACGGCGGCATTCTCGCAGCCCGCGACACGATCGGCGTGAAGCCGCTCTATTGGGCTCGACTCCACGGCACGACCATCTTCGCCTCCGAGATCGGTTGCTTCGATCCGGAGGCCCGGGATCGGGTCGACGAGTTTCCGCCTGGTCACTATTGGACGCCACAAGACGGCCTGGTGCGGTTCGCCGACCTTGGTCGCGGCGAAGAGCCGTTCGCCGACCGCGAGACCGCCCGGGCGAAGATCAGCGAGTCGCTGGTCGCCGCCGTCCGCGCGCGCATGATGGCCGACGTCCCCATCGGTGTGTTCTTGTCCGGCGGGCTCGACTCGAGCCTGGTCGCCGCGATCATGGCGAGGCACGCGCCCGAGACCGGGCAGCGCGTGCGGTCGTTCGCCGCGGGCGTCGCGGACAGCACCGACCTCCGTGCGGCTCGCCGCGTCGCCGACTTCCTCGGGCTCGAGCACCACGAACGCGTCTACGACGCCGACGAGATCGCTGCCGTGTTGCCCGACACCGTGCGGTCGATGGAGGCCTACGAACCGTCCCTCGTCCGCAGCGCGGTGCCCAACTACCTGCTCGCCGAGCTTGCCGCCTCCCACGTCAAGGTCGTACTCACTGGCGAAGGCGCCGACGAGATCTTCGCCGGCTACGACTACTACCGGGACTTCGACGACGCAGCGGCACTAGACGGCGAGCTCGTCCGCAGCGTCCTCGGCTTGCACAACCTCAACCTGCAGCGCTGCGACCGCGTCACGATGGCGCACGGCCTCGAGGCACGGGTGCCCTTTCTCGACCGCGACGTGATCAACGTCGGGCAGCGCGTCCCAGTCGCCTGGAGGCTGCCGGGGGAGGAGGGGCAGGAGAAGCGGATCCTCCGCGAGGCCTTCCAGGGCTGGCTGCCCGACGACGTGTTGTGGCGGCCGAAGGAGCAGTTCGGCGACGGCACGGGCACGGCGACGATCACGGCGAAGCTCGCCAAACAGCTCGTCTCGGAGCTCGATTGGGAGCGCGCGGCACTGCCCGACCTGCCGGCGCCACGGAGCCGTGAAGAGCTCGCGTATCAGCGCATCTTCGCCGACCACCTCAGCGGAGTACGCGTCGATCGCCTGCTGGGACGGTTTGCCACCGCCTGACGCTGCGAGACTCAGCCTGCCGGCGGAACGTTTTGGTTGAGCCGGAACAGGTTGTCCGGGTCGTAGTCCGCCTTGACCCGGCGCAGCCGATCCCACGTGGCGCCCGGGTAGGCGGTCCGGATCGCCTCGGGCCCCTGGTCGGCGAGGAAGTTGACGTAGGCGCCCGCGTCGTCTTGGCGGAGCTCCGCCTCGAAGTCGGTGACCCACTTCTCGCGAATCGGCCGGTCGTCGGGTCCGTCGTAGAACGCCGCAACGTTGGCCATGATCCGCGACTGGCGGTGCGCGAAGGCCGTGGCGTCGACCGGCACCCGGCTGATCTCGCCTCCCATGACGCGCAGCTGCGCGACCCGCATGGCCGCATCCGAGCTCTCCAGCCGGTCCATGATCATCTCGGCGACGTTGTGGTCGACCCGGTCGACGAACAGCGTGCGGGCGACCGCGGTCGGCCGATAGTCGGCGTCGTCCGGCGGAAACATCGACGGATAGGGGATCGGCTGCAGCATGTCGGCCAACGGCTCGGCAAGGGAGCGGAACGGAGCGAGGACCTCGTCGCCACGCTCGACCGGGCCGGACCAGCACACGAGCGCCATCACCGACATGCTTCCGTGGTGCTCGGCCGGAACGAACGGCATCGGTGGAGCCGGCATCACGTTGGCGATCGCGCTCAGCTCGTCGGGCGCCGCCTCGCAGGCCGCCATGAAGCCCTCGACCACGTCGACCGACGCGGGCAACAGGAGCATGCCGCCGACCACGCTCGGCACCTCGCGCAGTCGATAGTGGAACCGCGTGACGACGCCGAAGTTGCCGCCACCGCCGCGGATGGCCCAGAACAGGTCGGGGTGCTGGTCGGCGTCGGCGTGGACGATCTGGCCGTCGGCCGTCACGACCTCGGCAGCCAGCACGTTGTCGATCGTGAGACCGTGGGCTCGCGAGAGATAGCCGACGCCGCCGCCCAGTGTGATGCCGCCGATGCCGACCGAGCCGGTGTCGCCGAAGCCGGTGGCGAGTCCGTGCTCGGCGACGGCAGCGCTGTAGGCGCCCGCCCGGAGACCCGTCTGGGCCCAGGCCGTGCGGCTCTCCGGATCGATCTCGAGCCCCTGCATCTCGGCGAGGTCGAGGACCACGCCGTCGTCGCAGGTGCCGTGGCCGGCCCCGCTATGCCCCCCGCTGCGCACGGCGAGCGGCAGGCCGGCCTCACGGGCGACGGTCACGACGCGAGCGACCTCGGACGCGTCGGACGGGCGGACGATCACCCCTGGTCGGCGGTCGACCTCGGGCACAAGGACCTGGCGTGCGGAGTCGTAGTCGGCATCTCCAGGGGCGATGGAGCGGCCGTCGAGATCCCGACGAAGCTGCGCGATGGCCGACACCTGGGCTGATGAGGTCATGTGGTCTCCCGCGGAAGTCATGCGTGCGATCGAAGCCGCGATCGTACGACGTGCCGCCGACAATGTCCCAGCGATTAAGGCTCAGCTCGCTTCGGCGGCATGCTCACCGCCCCGAATCGCCTAAGCTCATCGTCAAGGATTTGATCGCATGGCGTGCGGCCGAACCGACGGGCGGAGACTCTCGTGGACTTTGTCGACCGGCTGGATCCGGAGCTCGCAGCCGTCCTTCCGACGATCCCGCGGCTCGATCTGACCGATCTCGCGGCGGCCCGCGCCGAGCATCGAGAGCTCGCCGCGAAGGCTCGGGCCCGGTGGACACCGCCGTCGGCCGTCTCGTGGGCAGATCGGACCGTTCCCGGGCTGCACGACGACGCCGACGTGCGACTCCGCATCTACACTCCGGAGGTCCGCCGAGACAGCGTTGCGGTGCTGTATTGGATGCATGGCGGCGGCCACGTCATGGGCGAACTCGGCCAGGACGACCGGCTCTTGTGCGAGATCGTCGAAGTCACCGGCGCGATCTGCGTGTCCGTCGACTTGCGCTGGTCACCAGAGGCTCCGTATCCCGCCTCCCTCGACGACAGCCTGGCCGGGCTGTACTGGGTACATGACCACGCCGCCGAGCTAGGCATCGACCCCACCCGGATCGTCGTCGGCGGCGCCAGCTCCGGCGGTGGGCTCGCGGCCGGCCTCGCTCTCCGGAATCGCGACGAGCAGAGGGTTGATCTCGGCGGGCAAATCTTGATCTGCCCGATGCTCGACGATCGGCAACGACCCGACTCCGCCGACGTCGACCATCCGCTCGTCTGGAACCGCGCCTCAAATCGGATCGCCTGGCAGGCGTACCTCCGCGAAACGCCAGGTGACGACGTCCCGCCGTACGCCGCACCGGCACGGGCGGCAAATCTCGGTGGCCTGCCTCGGACTTGGATCGCGGCCGCGGGGCTCGACCTCTTCGTCGACGAAGACCTCGACTACGCGCGACGGCTGATCGCTGCCGGCGTCCCGACCGAGCTGCACGTCTACCCCGGCGCGATGCATGGGTTCGACCTCTTCGCGCCGCACGCCGCTGTCTCACAGCGCTTCCTGGCCGAACGGACCGCGGCCCTTCAACGTTTTCTCGCGCCAACGAGCTGACCAGCCGTCCCGCTAAGCGTCTTCGCTTGGCGAGGGAGTGTCGGTCCACAGCTGCGGGCAAACCAAAGGCAGGGAGGATTTCCTCTCCCTGCCACTTCTAACTTATAGCGCACCGGGGGGCTTGCGGCAAGGCCCCCGTCGTGCCCCAGAATTGCCGGCCGAGGCCAAACCTACGGAATCTTGGGGGTACGAAATGCGTGTGTTGTTGTCGACGTACGGGGAGCTGACGTGAACCCGACGACCACCAGCGCTTTTGACCTTCCCGACAACCTCACATCGAAGGCCGAGCCGACGCTGATCGCTCGCGACGAACAGCACTTCGCGGCGATCGAGGAGAGCCTCGAGCAGTCGATCGCCGACCTGTCCCACCGTCTCGAAGCCGCACGCCGGGCACCCGGCGGCACCGGGCAGGAGGCGCTGGACCGAGACCAGGAGGTCCACCGGCTGACCGCTCGCCTGCGGACCCTGCGCCGGTTCGGCCTCGACCTGTGCCTCGGACACATGGTTAGCGCAGACGACCCCGAACCGGTGTACGTCGGGCGGCTGGGCCTGACGGACAGCGCGGGTCGCCGGCTCCTGGTCGACTGGCGCTCTCCGGCCGCCGAGCCGTTCTTCGGAGCCACCCACGCCAACCCGATGGGCCTGGCGAGCCGCCGCAGGTATCGCTGGACCCGTGGCCGCATCAGCGACTACTGGGACGAGGTGTTCACCGCGGCCGGGTTCGACGGACACGCCGCCGCCCTCGACGACCAGTCGGCCTTCATCGCCAGCCTGGGCAGCAGCCGCTCGCCCCGGATGCGAGACGTGCTCGGCACGATCCAGGCCGATCAGGACGCGATCATCCGCGCGGGTTCCCGGGGCGCGCTCGTCGTCGACGGCGGTCCGGGTACGGGAAAGACCGTGGTCGCCCTGCACCGCACCGCTTACCTCCTGTACTCCGACCCACGCCTCGGTCACCGCCGGGGCGGCGTGCTCTTCGTCGGTCCGCACCAGCCGTACCTGGCCTACGTCTCCGACGTCCTCCCCAGCCTCGGGGAAGAGGGCGTGCAGACCTGCACGCTGCGGGACCTCCTCCCCGAGGGCGCTGAAGCGACCATCGAGACCGACCCCGACGTGGCCCGCTTGAAATCGTCCGCGGACATGGTGAAGGCGATTGAGCCCGCCGCCAGGCTCTACGAAGAGCCACCAACGAAAGGGATGGTGGTCGAGACCCACTGGTCCGACGTCTGGCTCAGTGCCGACGAATGGGCGGAGGCGTTCAGGTCGCCGGACCCCGGTACTCCCCACAACGACGCGCGAGACCAGGTCTGGGACGAGCTGGTCACGATCCTGACGGACAAGCACGACGACCAGTACGAAGACGACGACCTCTCGGCTGACCTGGTGCGCAAGTCGCTCCGGCAGAACAAGGAGCTGGCCACGGCGTTCAACCGGGCGTGGCCGCTGATCGAACCGACCGACCTCGTCGGGGACCTGTGGTCGGTGCCCGCCTACCTGCGGATGTGCGCTCCCTGGCTCGACGCCGACGAGGTTCGGCAGCTCCAGCGCGAGGACGCGGACGCCTGGACGGTGTCCGACCTGCCGCTCCTCGACGCGGCACGGCAACGGCTCGGCGACCCGGAGGCATCACGCCGTCGGCGTCGACACGAGGCGGCCGTCGCCGCCGAGCGCGAGCAGATGAGCAGCGTGGTCGACCACCTGATCGCGACCGACGACTCCGAAATGAAGGTGATGTCGATGCTGCGTGGCCAGGACCTCGAGGACGTCCTGGTCGACGAGACGGCACTGCTCAGCACCGACCCGGACCTGCTCGCCGGCCCGTTCGCGCACATCGTCGTCGACGAGGCTCAGGAGCTGACCGACGCAGAGTGGCAGATGTTGCTGCTCCGCTGCCCGTCCCGGAGCTTCACCATCGTCGGCGACCGTGCCCAGGCCAGGCACGGGTTCAGGGAGTCGTGGCAGGAACGGCTCGAGCGCCTCGGGCTCGACAACGCCAGCCTGGCGATCCTCCGCATCAACTACCGGACGCCGGAAGAGGTGATGGCCGAGGCCGAGCCGATCATCCGGGCCGTACTCCCGGACGCCAACGTCCCGACCTCGATCCGCAGCAACGGCGTCCCCGTTGTCCACGGATCCGTGTCGGACTTGGGTTCGATCGTCGACGCATGGCTCGCCGATCATGCCGACGGGATCGCATGCGTCATCAGCGCGAAGGGCCTCGAGGATGGCAGGTTCCGGGATTCGTCCCGCGTCCGGTCGCTGACTCCCGAGTTGTCGAAAGGTCTCGAGTTCGACCTGGTCGTCCTCATCGATCCAGATGAGTTCGGCGAGGGCGTCGAGGGAGCGGTCGACCGCTATGTCGCAATGACCCGAGCAACCCAGCGACTCGTCATCCTTACGAGCTGCTGAGGTCGCCTGGGTCATCGCGACACGGTCTACCACCGGCCGGCGCTCCTCAGGCACCGAGACCGGACGCCACCGGCCTCGCGTCGAGCTGCTCGAACGTGGGCACCGGCTGGACATTGGCTGCGGTTTTCCGACGCCAGCCTCGCCAGCGACGTGAGGTGGCTCGCTCGGGGTTGGCCTGAACGGTACGGATCAGGCGCCGGTGCGCTGCGTTCGCGCGCATCTCGGCCTGGTGTAGCGCAGCGATACGGTCAATCTGGGAATTCATGATGTTCTCCTTGAACTAGGTCGTGTATCTACGGTCGCCCGAAGCGACCTGCGGCACATCCGTGCTCACCACGGATCCGCCACTGAACGACCACCGGCCCGCCCACCGCCACGCTGGGGTTGTTAGGCCGCTACCGGGGCGTCGAACGTCGCGATGGTCTCGAGACCGTCCTGTGCGGCGCCGCTGAGTCGCAGCAAGAGGAGTGGGATCTCTTCGTTCGTCCAGCGGTGTCGGCCGATCTCGGCCGCGACGCCGAACATCTGGTCGGCCAGCGCGTCCCGAGTGGCCTGGTAGCCCGCGAGAGCGTCTCGCTCGTCGGCATCGTGGATCAGCACGTCGGCGACGGCGCGCGCGAGTAGCTCCGCGTCTCGAAGCGCATCGGTGATCCCGTGCGAGGTGAGTGGGTCCTTGAAGTAGCCGGAGTCGCCGACCAGTGCCCAGCCGGGACCCCACGACCTGCGGAGGTGGCTCGGCCGTCCCTTGAAGGTCAGCAGCCTGTCCGGCGGTCGGGCGGCGGCGAGCCGTGGGATCAGATCGGGCGCCGACTCAGCGAGGATCTCGCCCAACACGGGCATCCCGCCGCGACCGATCCGCTCCGGTGTGGCCGCGGCGAACACGCACGTCTGGCCGTCATTCGTCGGGATGACTCCGGACGTGGCATCGGGACGGAAGTTCCACTCGTAGCCGTCGGCCGCCAGACCGGTCCAGTAGCCGTACGTGCAGGCGCTACCGACCGGACCGACCTTGTCGTACGGGGCGCCAACGCGGTCCGCGATCGTGGAATAGATCCCGTCCGCACCGACGACGACGCGAGCTCGAGCCTGGAAGGTGCTGCCGTCTCGAGCCCGACCGACGACGCCGGTCACCGCGCCGCGGTCATCGCGCTCGACATCGGCGACGGCGATCCCGAACCGGACGTCGGCGCCAGCGGCCCGCGCCGCGTCGACGAGGATCGCGTCCAGCACCGTACGGCGTGGCGCGAACAGGGCATCGACGCCGTTGCCCGGCTTGATGGCGATCGGCACGACGTCGTGGGCGTAGCGAAATGTCGTATGCCGGATCGCGGGCGTACCGGCGGCGATGACCTCGTCGAGCAGTCCCCAGCGAGACAGCTGCAGCACCCCGCCACGCATCAGAGCGTGGGTCGAGAGCGTGTCAATGCCGTGGCGTTGACGGTCGACGAGCAGGACGTCCAGCCCCCGGCGGGCGAGCAGCAGCGCGGTTGCCGCGCCCGCTGCCCGCCCGCCGACGACCACGACGTCATACGCCGCCTCCGCGGGTTTCTGGTTGCGCATCTGGTCGTCTCCGTCAGCCCGCGTCGACATCGATCGACACGGGTACGCCGTTGGTCAGGACGTCGAACACGGCCGAGCGGGTTCGCGACTGCTCGACGACCTGGCGCAGCTTGTCGGGGTCGTCGCCACGAAGGACGAAGCTGACCCGGATCTGCCGGTAGCCGTTGCGGACCTCTTCGTCGAGGCCGAGGATGCCGAGCAGGTCGATGTCGCCTTCGACAGTCGAGGTGACCTCGGCCAGGTTCACGCCGCGAGCGGCGGCGATGTTGGCGATGCCAGCGGTCAGGCAGGCAGCGAGCGCGTGCAGCAGGAACTCGACGGGCGTGGGGGCGGCGTCCTTGCCGACAAGCACGGCCGGATGGTCGGCGTCGAAGGCCCAGGGCTCCGCGTGCGTCAGCTCCTGCTTCGCACCGTGGAAACCATGGATCCGCGACTGACTGTGCGTGCCACTGACCCACCGGTTGCTCGCGCGGAACTGAAACTTCGCGATCTCGGGGTCGCCCTGCACCGCGTCGATCGTCGCGAACAGGGTCTCGACGTCGACACCGTTGGGGTTGGCTCGGTCGGACATGAGCGTCATGGGATTCTCCTTGTGAGTGACGGGGTTGGTGTCCTCCGTCGAGCGTCCTTGCCTTCGGCGTCGGGCACATCCGTGGTGGCCACGGATTCGCCTCCGCGTGCCGAGGGGCCTTAGACCCTGGTCGGTTGGGGACGACCCGCTGAGACTTGGCGGGTGGCGAGCGCGAGCTCGGGGATGGGCGCGGACATCACGGCACGCGAGGCCGAGGTGATGGCGCTCGTCGCCGGCCATCTCACCAACGCGCAGATCGCCGAGCGGTTGTTCATCTCCATCCGTACGGTCGAAAGCCACATCTCGTCGCTCTTGCGCAAACTGGACCTGACCGACCGCCGCAGCCTCGCCCGCCATGCCGAGTCGACCGGCACGTCGAAGTCGGCTCGACGCGGCTTGCCGACGCCGGTGTCGCCGTTCGTCGGTCGGGTGGCCGAACGCGCCGACCTCTCCGATGCCCTGGCAGTCCACCGAATGGTGACGGTGCTCGGCCCCGCCGGCGTCGGCAAGACCCGGCTGGCATTGAGCGTCGCTGCCGACGTCGCTCCGACGCGCGACGACGGAGCGTGCTTCGTCGATCTGGTCCAGGTTGTCGACCCGACCATGGTCGTGGCCGCCGTCGCCGAGGCCGTCGGTGTACCCGAGAGTCGAGGCGGCTCCGTCGAGTCGGCGGTCCTGACGGCGCTGCGGGAGCGCGACACTCTGCTGGTCTTGGACAACTGCGAGCACGTCCTCGACGGCGTACGGGACTGCGTCGAACGGCTGCTCGGTGAGTGTCCGCGGCTCACCGTACTGACGACGAGCCGAACGCGGCTGCTCGTGCCGTACGAGCGGCTCTTCCACGTCCCCGGACTGTCAGTCACCGACGACGGCGGCGACGCGGTGGCTCTCTTCGAGGCCCGGGTCACCGCGGCAGGATCGACGGTGCCGACGAGCACCGTACGCGTGGCCGATCTGTGCCGGGATCTGGACGGGATCGCGCTGGCGATCGAGCTCGCCGCGGCGCGCTATCCCACTCTCGGCCTGGACGGGCTCGAAGCGGGACTCGATGAACGGATGCGGGTGCTCGCCGGAGGCGCTCGAGTCGCGGACCGACACCGCTCCCTTCGAGAGGCGATCGCCTGGAGCGACGAGCTTCTGAACGCGGACGAGCGGACCCTGCTCCACGGCGTGTCCGTCTTCGCGTCGTGGTTCGATCTCGACGCTGCCTGCGCGGTGGCCGCCCCGGAGTCGACCCGCGCCGGCGTCGCGGATCGATTGGCGCGGGTGGCCGATGCCAGTCTGCTCGTCGTCGAGCTGGGCGAGCCGACGCGTTATCGCGTACTCGAGTCGATTCGGCAGTACGCCGTCGAGCAGCTCGCATCGGCCGGCGATCTGAGCGAAGTCCGGGCGCGCCACGAGGCCTGGTGCCATGGCCGGCTGGCACGACTGGCCGCGGACGATCCGGACGACGACTGGTGCGCAGCGTTCGACGACGTCGTCGACGATCTCCGGGCCGCCTTGGCGTGGGTCGCCGCCGATGCGAGCCGACCGGCCGACACCGCGACCCTCGGCGCCGACCTCGCCGGATTGCTCTTCCGCCGCGGACGGCCGACCGAGGCACAGCGACGGTACGAGCAGGCCGCGGCGGTCGCCGTCGCACCGGCCGACCGAGTACGCAACCTCCGAATGGCCGCCGGTGCCGCGGCATGTCGATGGGTGGGCAACGACACGCTGCGGCTGCTGCGCGAGGCGGCCGACATCGCAGCATCCGACGGGGACCGACCCGGCGCAGCTCGCGACCTGGCGATGTGGACGATCTTCGTCGACACCCTGCAAGGGATCATCGCCGACCTCCCGACCGAGGATGCGACGGCTGCGACGCTCGCCGAGGCCGAGCGACTGTCCGACGGCTCCGCCCGACCCGAGGCTGCGATCGCGGCCGCGACCTCCGGCGCTCGGCTCCTCGACGACGAGACCGATCTCGCCCACGCGCGTCGCGGCGTCGCGCTCGCCCGTGACGCGGGAGACGTGGTCATGGAGAGCCGAGCCCTCGACCAGGTCGTCGCGATGCTGATCGGGTTCGACGACCTCGGCGAGGCGACGCGGGTCGTCGACCGTCGGGCCGACCTGTTGGCCTCGGTGAGGCTCGACGCGACGACCGGCTTCGAGCTGACCGACTGCTACCTGATGGCGTCGGAGACCCACCTGGCGACCGGTGACTTGACCGCCGCGGGGACCTACGCCGACGCGCTGGCGCGGCTGTCCATCTACCGCGACCAAGACCACCTCGCCGTGTCGCGAAGACTCAAGGTCGAGGCGCTCGCCGGTCGCTTCGAGGCGGTGGTCCGCGACGGCGAGCGGTTCCGCCGTGCCTGGGAGCGGGCGGGGCGGCCGATCGTCGGCGGCCTCGCCGGCTCGGCGTACGCGATCGCGATGGTGCACGGCATCCTCGGAGACGACGACCGGCGAACCGAGTGGCTGAGCATCACCGTCGACCTGGGCATAGAGCCCGACCGACTCGCCAGCTGCCTGACCGGCTGGGCGCCGACGTTTGACGCGTTGCTCGCACTCGATCGCGGCGACCCGGCGGCAGCCGTCGAGCGGCTCTCCGCGGACCTCGACGACCCGGTCGTCTGGGGCCGGTTCACCCCCTGCATGTGGAAGCCGTGGTACGCCGCCCTGTGGGCCGAGGCGGCGGTCATGGGCTCCCGTACCGACGCGCCGGAACGGATCGATCGCGGCCGGCTGGCGGCGCGAGACAACGCGGTCGCGACCGCCATCGTCGACCGCGCGGCCGCCATCGAGGCCGGCGACCGGTCCCCGTTGACGCGTCTCGCTCAGACCTTCGGGGATCTCGGATGTGAGTACCAGCAAGCCCGGACGCGGCGCCTCGCGGAGTAAACCTGGCAGACGTTGTCACAATCCGCGACGTCGTAGGCACGGGTTGTCCGGCAGCAACCGCGCATTTGGTTCATGCCTCGCAAACGGTGCCTACCAGATCGCGCACGTCTCGCAAAAAGCCGTCACCCTGGGTCTTCACGCTTCAGAAGCTGAGCCCGCGACCATCGATGACAACCTTGTCGAGTGCGTGGGCGATAGGTAAAGACAGGCGGGCATGGGGATGGTCGACGAGGCATCGTCCAGACGTCGGGTACGCGTTTGGTTCGGCAGCGAGGTGATCTGCACGCACGTGGCCGATCCGCTGGAGGCCGAGCGCTACGCGTCTCTGATGGCCCAGCGCTTCGCCGGACTCGCGATCACGGTCGACGACGCCCCCGGCATGAGCGATCCCGCGCTCCCGCACGAACTGCTCTGGGAGCAGACGGTCAGGTAGGGCCCCGGGCCGATCCGGTCCAGATGCTCAGCGCTCGACGCGGTGTCGCGCGTCATGGAGATGCTGCGCCGCGAGCCGGACCGGTGCGTTCGCCGCTCCGTACCCCTCGTAGCCGCCGACACGCTGGACGACTTCGAAGAACACCGCGCCGACGGTCTCGGTGTAGAACTGCAAAAACTCGCCTCGATCGTTGCGGTCGTAGAGCAGGCCGAGCGATTTCAACTCCTCGACGTACTCCGACGGCAGGTCGAACCGCGCCACGAGGTCGTCGTAGTAGTTCGCCGGGATGGGAAGAGACCGCAAGCCACGCTCCCGGGCGGCCCGGGCCACGGCTATCGCGTCGTCGCTCGCGAAGGCGACATGCTGCGGGAACCCGGACGGATGATCGAAGGCGAGTGGCGCGACGTTGAGCGCCAGTCGTACGCCGCCGTCGGCATTGCGGACGACGTGGCTGCGCACCAAACCGGTCGGCGCAGCGACCTCCTGGCTCGATCCGGACCCCAGCGCCAGCACGCTGCTGTAGAACAGCACTGCCTCGTCGAAGTCTTGCCACGGCTGCGCGAGGTTGACGTGGTCGATGCTCGAGAGCAACGGCCCTCCAGCCGGCATGCCGTCGACGAACTCGGCGACCCAGGTCGGATCGTCGGCGGCGACGTCGAGAAACACCTCGGTGCCGTCGGGTGCTCGAAAAGCCGATAGCTTCTGCTCCGACGCGTGGGTGTGTCGATAGACGGGTGGCGCCTCCAGGGCTCGCGCCCGCTTCGTCGACTGTTCGGGGTCGGCCACCTGGAACCCCACGGCGGCGACCGTCGGCAGCCGGTCCCGTGCCTGCTGTTCGTTGCAGACCACTCTGGCGCGTCCTTGGGTCCATAACCGGACTGGCTTGCTGCGGTGTCGGCCGCCGAAGGCAAATCCGAGTTGCTGCAGCATCAGTTCGACGTCGCCGGTGTCCTCGGCCTTCACCTCCGCGAAGTCGAACGCCGCGGGCTGCTGCACATCGGGTAACCGGCGAAGACGCTCGGTCTGTTCGTCGTCGACGTGGCGACGCGCCGTTTGGTCCTCCAGCCAGGTCAGCGATCGCTTCGCCTGCATGGCTGTGCGGTGCACCTCGGTCTGCCGGAACGTGTCGTTGAAGACCTCCAACGAGATCGGCCCCGAATAGCCGGCGCGAATCACGTGGTCCATGAACCCCGCAAGGTCAAACGAGCCCTCGCCGGGAAAGAGCCGGTGATGCCGGCTCCAAGAGAGGACGTCCATCGTCAGCGCCGGAGCGTCGGCCAGTTGGAGGAAGAAGATCTTGTCGCCCGGAATGCGCTCGATCGCCGCTGGATCGTGACCCCGGGACAGGATGTGGAAGCTGTCGAGACAGGTGCCCACGGCCGGATGATCGGCGAGCTCGACGATGCGCCAGGCCCGTCGGTAATCGTTGACGTAACGTCCCCAGCCGAGTGCTTCGTATGCCAGCCGGACGCCGTGTCGCACGGCCTCGTCGCCGAGTCGCCCGAGATGGTCGGCCGCGACGGCGTCGTCGTCGACGGTCGCGGTCGCGACGTTGCTGCAGATCAGCATCGTGTCGATGCCCATGCGCCGCATCAGCCGAAACTTGGCCCGCGCCCGGTGGAGCACGGTCGAGAACAGCTCGTCCGACACTCCTTCGGCGTCGCGGAACGGCTGGTAGAGGTCCAGCGTGAGTCCCAGACGACCGGCCAGCGCGGCGATCTCTTCGGGGCTCGCCGGCGACGCCACGAGGTCCGGCTCGAAGATCTCGACGCCGTCGAAGCCCGCCTCGGCGATGGCATGCAGTTTCTCGGTGAGGGTGCCGCTGACGCAGACGGTGGCGATCGACGTCCTCATCAGGCCGCGTCCCTCCCCGCGATGGGAGCCAGCAGCCGCGCCGGATTGCCGATCAGCATCTGATCGATTTCCTGCTGACCGACGCCTCCGTCGAGCAGCCGCGGAATGATGCGACGGCTGAGGTTGTCGATCCGCCAGTGCGGCGCGTGCTTGGCCCGCCAGGACGGGGGAGTAATGCGGCTGAAGAACGCAGCGTCGTGCGACAGCACCATCCGATCGGCGTAGCCCAGTCGCAGCAGGCACTGGACGGTAGCGATCCGTCGGTCGTCGGTGAGGACGTGCTCCATGCCGAATCGGTCCATGCCGGTTGTGCAACCGGCGTCCATCAGCTCGCGCAGATAGTCGATGTCCTCACTGTCTCCGCAGTGGCCGATGATCATTCGCTCCGGATCGACACCCAGGGTGCGAAGGAGTGCCAGTTGCTCACGCCCGTTGCGGGAGGCGGCGTGCGTGTGGGTCGTGATCGGTACGCCGGTCTGTTGCTGCACGATGGCGGCCGCGGCCAGCACCCGCCGTACGTCGGGCGTCAGACCCTGTCGGTCGGTGACGACCTTGAGCATCGCCGCCCGGATGCCAGTGCCGGCCACGCCCTCCTCGATGTCACGGACGAACATCTCGACGAGCGGGTCCGGTCCGTCCACCTGCAGGCCCGGCCCGTGGGTGTGGAAGTACGCCGGGAGCACGTCGGGTGTGTAATACCCGGTCGACGCGAGCAGGTTGACCCGAGTACGCGCGGCCACCACGGCGACCCGAGGCACGTCTCGGCCCAACCCGAGGACTGTGAGGTCGACGACGGTACGGATGCCCAGCTCCCACAGGCGCTCCAGCCCGTCGACGGCCCGGTCAATCATCTCGGCTTCGTGCCATTCGGGGTGGGGAAAGTTCAGATCGAGCTCGGGATGACCGACGAAGACGTGCTCATGGATGAGCGTCGGCCCCAGGCTGTCGGCGTCGACGGCACCCCGAAACGTCTGAACCCTCCCCGCCGCCGTCACTGCGCTTCGTCCCGGATGCCCTCGTAGATGGCCAGCTGCTCGTCGTCGAAGTTCTCACGCAGATAAGAGTCGACCTGGCTTCGGAACGCTTCGACATCCACGTCGTCGACGATCTCGATGTCTCCGCCGTCCTCCCACTCGGACAGGGTCGCCTCCTCGTCGTCTGCGACGCACTGCGGCACCTGCTCCACCGCCTTGTCGACGGCGGCTTGCAGCGCCTGCTGCTGCTCGTCGGACAGCTCGTTCCAGACCTCGCCGATGATGACGAGGTTGGAGTTCGCCTGGTGTGAGGACATGCTGATGTAGTCCTGCACCTCTTGGAGGTTGAGCGCCGCGATGTTGACGATCGGGTTTTCCTGACCGTCGACGGTGCCCTGCTGCAAGGCCAGGTAGAGCTCTTCGTAGGCCACCTCGGTCGCGTCGGCGCCTAGGGCGTCGGCGTTCATCAAGTACTGCGGGGAGTCGGGGAATCGCATCCGCAGGCCGTCGAGGTCGGAAGGCTCGCGAATCGGCTCGCTGGCGGTGAACTGCCGCATGCCGGCATTCCACGCACCCAGCGTGTGGACACCGGTCTCGGACTCGAAGTCGGCGAGCAGATCGGCGGCCGCGTCCGACTCGATGTAGCGCGCGAAGTGCTCGTTGTCGTCGAAGGCGTACGCCGCGTCGAGCACGCTGACCGGCTCGTACACGGCACCGAGCGCCGATGCGCCCTGGATGTCCATGTCGATGTCGCCGGAGACGACGGACGCGATCCGGTCGGCGTCCTCGCCGAGCTGGCTGTTGGGGTAGATCTGGACCGTCATGTCGACGTCGGCCTTCTCGACCTCGTCAGCGATCACCTGGGCCCCGCAGACGTGCTGGGCCTGACTCTCGGTGTAGCTGTGCGCCAGCCGGAGGTCGACAGCGCCGCCGGCGCTGCCCCCGTCGTCGCTGCACGCGGCGAAAACGAACAGCGGTATCACCCCGCCGACCGAGAGCGCGATGCTCCGTCGGGTCGCTCGTCTTGCCATCATGGATTCCTTTCTCCGGGGGATGCCCTGTCGGGCGAATGTGGTCGCGCCGGATCCACTTCCGGGGCGACCATGGCGTCGAGGTCGCGGGCCATCGCCTCGTCGTCGGCGATCCGACCCGTGATCAGGCTGAAGGCGGCCGCCGCCTGGTGGACGGCCATGCCAGTGCCGTTGAGCACCCGACAGCCTCGCTGTCGCGCGCCCCGCAACAGCTCGGTGTCGAGCGGTCGGTAGATGATGTCGGCCACCCACAGATCCGGGCCGAGCGCGTTCACGGGGATCGGGCTGCCCGGATGGCCGGTCATGCCGACCGGGGTCGCGTTGACGACGCCGAAGGCGCGGGCCAGAGCCGGGTGCAGGTCGGCTACGTCGAGTGCTGACGCCACGGTCGCCGCGCCGAGCCGCTCGACCGACGCAGTGAGCTGCTCGGTACGAGCGGCGTCCGGATCGAACACGAGCAGCCGAGCCGCACCCAGGCGGGTGAGGGCATGGGCCACTGCCGTACCGGCTCCGCCGGCCCCCAGGAGAACGACGTCGTCGAGTCGTACGTCGGCCAGTCCGGCTCGAAAGGCGGCCTCGAAGCCGACGATGTCGGTGTTGTGACCGACCGTCTTGCCGTCGGTGATGACGACCGTATTGAGGGCACCCATGGCTGCGACCTCGGGGGCGACGTCGTCGACAAGCGGCACCATGGCCTGCTTGATCGGGTGGGTGACATTGAGCCCGTCGAAACCGAGGTCGATCGCGTACGCCAGAAGGCGACGCAGGTGGGCCGGTTCGAGCTGGTCGCCACGCAGGTCGATCGTCTTGTAGACGTAACGCAGACCCTGGCGTACCGCCTCACGCTCATGCATCTCCGGGGTCAGGGACGGCTTGACGCCCTGGCCGACGAGGCCGACGAGGATCGAGCGCCGCGACCCGTCTGCCGCGGTCACAGGCCCAGCTCCTTCGGGAGGTAAAGGATGGCGTCGGGCCAGAAGATGATGCCGAAGCACAGGAGGACCATCGGGATCAGGAACGGCACCGAACCCCAGAAGACCTCGCTCATGCGGGCTCGGGCGATCGCCTGGAGGACGAAGATGACGGTGCCGACCGGGGGTGTGAGCAGTCCGATCATCTGCGACACGATCATGAGGACACCCAGGGCGATCGGATCGACTCCGTACACGGCGCTGATCGGCAACAGGATCGGCACCGTCAACGTAAGAACAGCGATCGCATCGAGCGCCGTGCCGAGGATCATCGATAGTGCGAAGACCAGGAGCATGAAGACCGTGGCATTGGTGGTGAGGTCCAGCACCCACTCCGACAACCGTTGCGGCACCAGCTCAAGGGCGAAGACGTAGCCGAGCAGGCTGGCCGCCGCGACGATCAGCATGATGCTCGCGGTGGTGACCACGGTCTCGGTCAGCACCTTGGGGAAGTCGCGGATCCGTAGCGTCCGGTAGCAAACTCCGAGCACGAGCATGTACGCGGCTCCGACGGCCGCTGCCTCGGTCGGGGTGAAGTAGCCGCCCAAGATCCCGCCCAGAATCACGACGGGCGCACCGAGCGGAGCGATCACCCGCTTGCCGGTCTGCCACACTCGCGGCCAGCTGAACTCGGCGCGAACGAGGTCGTCTTTGCCACGCACCGACAGGAACACCACGATGCACAGGCCCAACGCCATGATCAGCGCCGGCACGACCGAGGCCGCGAACAAGGCGCCAGTCGAGACGGCGGCCAGACCGGCGTAGATGACCGCCGGGATGCTCGGCGGCATCACCGGCGCGATGAGTGACGCGGCGCCGGTCAAGCCGAGCGCGAAGCGTTTGGAGTACCCGTTGCGCAGCATGGCCGGGATCTGCAGCTTTCCGAGGGCCGCCGCGTCGGCGACGGCCGAGCCACTCATCCACGAGAAGCCCATGCTCACCCCGATGGTGACGTAGCCCAGGTTGCCGCGGACCCGCCCCATCAAGGCGAGGGCGAAGTCGAACAGCCGGTCGGCGATGCCCGCGTGATTGGCGAGGCAGCCGAGCAGGATGAACAGCGGCACGGCCAGCAGCGGGAAGCTCGCGGTTTCCTCGGCGACGAGACGCAACGCGAGTCCGACTGACTGGTCCGTCGTGATCATGTAGAGGAGCGACGGGCCGAGGAACGCGAACGCGACCGGCACTCGGATCACCAGGAGCAGCGCGATCAGCAGGCAGAGTACGAGCAGACTCATGCGACGACATCCCGGTCGAGCCGTTCGTCGATCGACTCGTCGGGTACGCCGACGATCGCGTACCGCGCGGCGGCGACCGTCGCGCGTACGACGACGCTGACGAATCCGATGAGCGAGATGGCGTACAACCACGACATCGGCATTTGCAAGGCAGGGGACTTGAGGACGCCCTGCTCCTCGGTGAGCGTCCACGCCTCGATCGTCAGACCGATCCCGATCGCGGCCACGATCAGACACGAGATGACCCGCACGATGCGCCGCAGCGGCGGGCTCGGCACGACGTCGATCATCTCGATCGAGATGTGCGAGTCACTCGTGACGAGGACGCCGGCGACGACGAAGGTCAGCCAGACCAGCGAAAACGTGGCCAGCTCGCCGGTCCAAGGCCAGCCGTCGAACGGAAGATAGCGCTGCAGCGCCTGCATCGAGACGAGGAAGAAGATCAGCAACAACGCTGCTGCGCCGATCGCGAGCTCCAGCCGAGTCACCCAGCGCACGACGACCGATAGCCATCGAGGTGGCGCCACAAACAGCGAGCGCACGTCCACAAGACCCTCCTCGTCGGGCACCGTCGGGTCGGTCGCAGCGGCACAGAACCTAGGGATCGGCGGCAATCGATGGCAATGGGTTGCCAAGAGTTTCCACGATGGAGTTGGCTGACACTGTGGCCGGCCCGACCATCTACGACGTCGCCCAAGCGGCCGGTGTCGCGACGTCGACCGTGTCGCGGGCGTTCTCCAATCCGGGCCGGGTGAGCGCAGGCACCCGCGAGCACGTTTTGGCGGTCGCCGCCGAGCTCGGCTACCGGCCCAACCCTCACGCGCGTGCCCTGTTGTCCGGTCGGCACCACACGATCGCGATGGTGGTCTCCGACATCACCAACCCGCACTACTTCGAGCTCATCCGCGGGGCCGAGCAGCGGGCGAAGGCGTCCGAATACACGCTGGTGCTGGTCAACGCCGAGGAGTCGCCACGGATCGAGTACGACCAGATCCAGCGGTTGATCTCCTCGGTCGACGGCTTCGTTCTGGCGGCCAGCCGGCTACCAGACGAAAACCTGATGCAGCTCGCCGCTCAGCGGCCGGTCGTCCTCATGAACCGCGAGCTGCCCGGCCTCGCCAGCGTGGTGCTGGACCACGTCCAAGGCTGCCGCCAGATCGTCGAACACCTGGCCTCGCTGGGACATCACCGCCTGATCTATCTGGCGGGCCCACGCAATTCGTGGATGGCCAAGGTGCGGTGGGCGGCTTTGCGGACGGCCTCGAAGGAGCTCGGTGTCGAGGCTCGGCGGATCGGCCCCTTCACCCCGAAGGCGTCGCAAGGAGGTGCCGCCGCCGACGGCGCGTTGCACGCCGGTGCGACCGGGATCGTCGCGCACAACGACCTGCTCGCCATCGGAGTCGCCCAACGGTTGGCGCAGCGTTCGGTTCGAGTCCCCGACGACATCAGCATCGTCGGGTTCGACAACATCTTCGCCGCCGATCTCTGCACGCCCAGCCTCACCACGTTGGGCGGCGCGCATGTCGATGTCGGGCGGGCGGCGGTCGAGATCCTCCTCGATGCGGTCGGACCGGGCCGGCCGGCGACACCAACGCCACAGGTCGTGCTGCCGACCGAGCTCGTCATCCGCGACTCGACCGGTGCCTCCACCAAGGGGCCATGACGCCTGGCGATGCCGTGCGAGAGGATCCCTCGTCGTCGGTATTGGCCTTGGCGTGCTCCCAATCGGGTCGGTTGACAAGCGATCGCAGCGCATCGGTCGCATCCGCACCGACGACACCGCCTCCGGCCCAGATCACCGGTCGACGGGCGGCGGAGATGATCCGCGCGGCCTCATCGAGCCGGTCCGCCCGCGGCGCCGTCGGGAGGACGGAAGCTGCCGACGGGGGAGGGGCGTCGGTCCGGGCGTACTGAAGATCCACCGGGATTTCGACGGCCGTGGGCTGCGGACGGCCGGCGCGGGCGGACCGGCCGGCGGCGACGACGGCGTCGCCGACATCCTCGATTCGACGGACCGTGTGCGTCTCGCGCGTCACAGTGCGCAGCATGTCGGCCTGTCGCTCGGCCTCGTGCAGGTAGCCGCGTCCTTGGCCGTAGAACCGACTCTCGAGCTGTCCGGTGATCATGAGGACCGGCGACGACGCGAAGCGCGCCTCGAACAGCCCACCCATCGCGTTCGCCGCGCCAGGTCCGGTCGACGTCAAAGCCACGCCGAGGCGACCAGTGGCGCGGGCGTATCCGTCGGCCGCATGCACCGCCGACTGCTCGTGGCGAACGTTGCCCACCGCTATGCCGCCGTGCCGCGCCACAGCCTCGAGGATCGGCAGGTTGTGGACGCTCGCGACCGCGAACACCTGCTCGACGTCGAGCGCGAAGAGGGCCTCGACGACAACCTGCCCGCCGGGTCGATCGCTCATCGGTTCACCTAGCTGGCACGCTCGATCGACTCGGTCGGAAGGTTGTCCTGGGAGGCCGCCCAGGAGGCGAGCAGCTTGAGTGCGTCGGCGGTCGGCGTGCCGGCGGGAGCCGTATAGACATTGAGATGGAGCCCTGGCTGAGAGGGGATTTCCATCGACTCGTAGTCGAGGTCGAGTCGACCGACGACCGGGTGCCGCAGCCGCTTCTGTCCGCTGAGATGGAACTGCACATCGTGGGAGGCCCAGCGCTGTCGAAACAGCTCGGATCGGGTGGAGAGCTCCCCGACCAGCTCGATGAGTGCCTTGTCGTGTGGGGCGCGGCCGGCTTCGAGGCGAAGCATCGCGGCGGCGTCGTTGGCGATGCGGTCGTAGTCGACGAAGAACTCGTGAGCCGCCTCGTTCAGATAGACGAACCGGGTGGTGTTGGCTGGACGTCGGGGGTCGGCGAGCACCGGAGAATAGAGCGCTCGCGCCAGTTGGTTCATCGCCACGATGTCGTGCCGTCCGTTGCGTACCCATGCGGGCGCGTCGGTCATCGCGTCCAACACCTGCTGGATCGCCGGTCGAACGCTGGCCGGCGCGGTCCGTTTCCGGGGCTGTCTCCGGGCCCGGCTCTGCTCCGCCAAGGCAAACAGGTGAGCGCGTTCGGCCTCGTCGAGTCGGAGCGCGTCGGCGAGGGCCACCAGCACGCTCTCCGAGGCACCGGCGAGGCTGCCGCGCTCCATGCGAACGTAGTAGTCGACTGAGACGCCGGCGAGCATGGCAACTTCCTCGCGACGCAGGCCCTTGACGCGACGATTGCCACCGTAGGCAGGCAGGCCGGCCTGGTCGGGAGTGATGCGCGCTCGCCGGGTGCCCAGGAAATCGCGGATCTCGGCCCGCAGATCGACGGTGCCCATGTGCCCAACGGTACGCAGGCAGCCGATCCGCAGGGAGGCCCTGACAGTACCGGTCACCACAGGCGCTCCCCGAGCGTCCGCAAGCGACGTTGACTCGAACGCATGAGAGCCACTTACATGTACGGCGCGGGCGATGTCCGTGTCATCGACGTTCCCGAACCCACCATTCGGCAGCCTACCGACGCGCTCGTACGGGTCGTCCGGGCCTGTGTGTGCGGCAGCGACCTACACCCGTACCACTCGATGCCGAGCACTCCGGCCGGGGCGTCGATGGGTCACGAGTTCATCGGCGTCGTCGAGGATGTCGGCAGCGATGTAGCCGCCGTGGCGAGGGGCGACTTCGTGATCGCGCCGTTCGCCGTCTCGTGCGGCGAGTGCGAGTTCTGCCATGCCGGTTTGCAGACTTCCTGCGTCAACGGCGGGTTCTGGAATGACCCCGGCCTCGGCACGGGCGGCGGTCAGGCCGAAGCGGTCCGTGTTCCGCTCGCCGACGGCACACTGGTCAAGGTGCCGCTCGGTGAGGACGTCGACGACGCCCTTATGGCCTCCCTCCTGAGTCTGTCCGACGTCTACGGCACTGGCTGGCACGCGGCGGTACGAGGCGGCGTGACGAATGGCAGCACCGTCACCGTCATCGGCGACGGCGCAGTTGGTCTGCTCGCCGTTCTTTCGGCCAAGCAATTGGGCGCGCCGAGCAGATCGTGCTGATGGGCCGCCACCGGGTACGTACCGACCTCGGCCGCGAGTTCGGCGCCACCGATGTCGTCGGCGAGCGCGGCGAGCACGGCATTGCCAAGGTCCGCGACCTCACCGACGGCGGCAGCCCGATCGTCCTCGAAGCGGTCGGTCATATGCCGGCGTACGAGCAGGCGGTCGGCATCATTCGCCCAGGCGGTGTTGTCAGCCGCGTCGGGGTCCCGCAATACGAGGACGCACCGATCGGGTTCTGCAGCCTCTTCGGCCCCAATGTCACGCTGACCGGCGGGCCCGCCCCGGCACGCGCCTACATCGAACAGCTACTGCCGGCCGTACTCGACGGCACGGTGAACCCCGGCAAGGTCTTCGACCGCGTCGTCAGCCTGGAAGACACCCCCATGGGCTACGCCGCGATGGACGAACGTGCCGCCCTCAAGGTGATCGTCCGGCCCTGAGTCAGCCTTGTGGGGTTAGTCGAAACGTCTCACCGACGGCGTGTGGGCCCGGTCACCGTACCGACGATCTGTTGGCCGTGGCGGTCGTACTTGGCGTGGTAAGCGGCGTCGACTGCGGCGTGCACGTCGTCACCGGGCTCCTCGAAGATGACGTCCTTTTCGACCCCGCCGGCTCGGATGCGGCCGATGCCACTGGCCAGTGCTCGCCGGAACCAGCCGTTGTCTCGACCGTATGCGGACCGGATGTAGATGTCGTCACCGGCGCGTCCGGTCCAGATCGTCACGTACGGGCGGAGCGTGCCGTCGGAGCGGTAGGAGGCGACCTGGAGTTCTTCGGCGCCGCCGATCCGGGTGAGCTCGTCGCTTGTCCAGGCGGTCATGGACGGTTCCCTCCCATGAGTGCGGGGGCTCTCAATCTACGTAGGCCCGGAAGGTCCAGGGAGGGTCTGCCAGTGCCTGTCTCGGCAGGGACTCCCTGGACATGCGTGCGCCGCCTAGCGTGGCAGCCATGAGTATTCCGAACATGAGGCTGAACAACGGGGTCGAGCTGCCGGCGATCGGGTTCGGTGTTTTCCAGACGCCCTCGGAGGAGACGATCGCGGCGGTCGAGACAGCACTCGACGTCGGCTACCGGCACATCGACACCGCCGCGTCGTACGGCAACGAGCGTGAGGTCGGTGCGGCGATCCAGCGTTCTGGGCTCGAGCGGTCCGACGTCTTCATCGAGACGAAGGTCTGGATCTCCGACTACGGCTACGACGAGACATTGCATGCCTTCGACAAGAGTGCCGGCAAGCTCGGGATCGACCAGATCGACCTGCTGATACTGCACCAGGCGCTGCCCGGCGAGTTCGACCGCACAATCGACGCCTACAAGGCTCTGGAGACGCTCCTCACCGACGGCAAGGTTCGCGCAATCGGGGTCAGCAACTTCATGCCCGACCACCTGGCCCGGCTGATCGACGCCACCTCGGTGGTGCCGGCGGTCAACCAGATCGAGGTGCACCCCTACTTCCGACAGTCCGAGTTGCTCGCCGTCAACGACGCGCGGGGGATTGTCTCCCAGGCGTGGTCGCCCATCGGCGGCATCACGTTCTATCGCGACGGCTCCCATGGCAGCACCCTCGAGGACGCGACGATTAGGGAGATCGCCACGGCTCACGGAAAGACGTCTGCCCAGGTGATGCTGCGCTGGCAGGTGCAGCAGGGTCGTCAGATCATCCCGAAGTCGGTGACCCCGTCGCGGATCGCGGAGAACTTCGACGTCTTCGACTTCGAGCTCACACCCGACGAGCTCGCCGCGATCGATGCCCTCGACACCGGCGTCCGCGGTGGCCGGAGCCCGAGCAGATCACCCGCGAGAACTTCGGCGTCGAGATCCCCGAAGCCTGAGGAGCGCCACCTGCACGGTGCCGCCCGAATCGGTAGGTCACTTTCGAGTGTCCGAGGGGGGACTTGAACCCCCACCCCCTACAAAGGGGACTAGCACCTCAAGCTAGCGCGTCTGCCAATTCCGCCACCCGGACTGGGCTCCGGCCGGGGGCCCGGAGCGCGGCGACACTCTATCAAAACGCCTGCCCGCCAGCCTCGGGGCATGGCACCACCTGCCGGCCGGAACGGCGGCGACCGAAGGTCAGTCCTGGCGGCGTCGGCACGATGCCGGGCCACACGGTGTTGACGCGGATCAGCGACGGACCAGCTCGACGGCCGCGGCCCGGCTGAGATTGATCACCGTGGCCTTCGCGGTCACGTCGCGGACTTCGACGAGACCGCTACGCTCACGGCGACCGATGCGAACCGATTCAGAACGGACCGGACATGAGCCTGCTGAGCTCGGCCACGGCTCGCTTGATGGAGACCTGGGCACACGGCCAGGACGTCGTCGATGCCCTCGGTGGGACACGCGTCGCGCACACGAGATCGGTAAGGAGCCAGCAGTGAAGCGCGCGCTCCGGGTCGCCAACTGCTCGGGCTTCTATGGCGATCGGGTCTCGGCCGCCCGTGAGATGGTCGAGGGCGGTCCGATCGACGTACTCACCGGCGACTACCTGGCCGAGCTGACGATGCTCATCTTGTGGAAGGCGCGACAGAAGGATCCCAGCGCCGGGTACGCGAAGACCTTCCTCAACCAGATGGAGCAGGTTCTCGGCACGTGTCTGGACCGGGGCATCCGGGTCGTCACCAATGCGGGCGGCCTGAACCCGGTGGGGCTCGCCGACAGCGTGCGAGGTCTTGCCGACAAGCTCGGGCTCGCCCCACGCATCGCGTGCGTGGTCGGAGACGACATCCTCGAACGTCTCGATGACCTCGTCGCCGACGGCCACGACCTCGCGCACCTCGATACCGGGCAGACTCTGTCCGCCGCCGGAGTGAAGCCGGTCTCGGCTAACGCCTATCTCGGGGCATGGGGCATCGCCGAGGCGCTCGCCGAAGACGCCGACGTCGTCGTGTGCCCCCGTGTCACCGATGCCTCCGTCGTGGTCGGTCCGGCCGCATGGTGGCATGGCTGGTCGCGCACCGACTATTCGGCTCTTGCCGGGGCGGTCGTCGCCGGGCACGTCATCGAGTGTGGCCCGCAGACGACTGGCGGAAACTACTCGTGGCTCGACGAGGTGACCGACCGACGCTATCCCGGATTCCCGATCGCGGAGGTCGAGGGCGACGGCAGCAGCGTCATCACAAAACACCCCGATACGGGAGGCCTGGTCTCGCCGGGGACCGTGACGGCCCAACTGCTCTACGAGATCGACGAGCCCGCGTACGTCAACCCAGACGTGGTCGCTCACTTCGACACCATCGACCTGGAACAGATCGACACCGATCGAGTCCTGGTGAGCGGCGTACAGGGGACGCCACCGCCCGATCGATTCAAGGTCGCCGTCAACTACATCGGCGGCTACCGAAACACCATGACGCTGGTGCTCACCGGCCTCAACGTCGACGAGAAGGCAGCCTGGGCCGAACAGCAGCTTTTCGACATCCTCGGCGGCAAGGACCGGTTCGACGAGGTCGACGTGCGACTGCTTCGCTTCGACCACGACGATGCGACCACGAACGAGGAGGCCACGGCGCACCTGCGAGTCACGGTCAAGGCCGCCGATCCCAAACTCGTCGGTCGAGCGTTCTCGAACGCCACCATGGAGCTGGCGCTGGCAAGCTACTCGGGATTCCATACGACGACACCGCCGACCTCCGAGAGT
>DASQKI010000013.1:0-29427 GCA_035630615.1 Nocardioidaceae bacterium | reverse complement strand
GACCTCTTCCGTGTCAAGGAAGCGCGCTACCACTGCGCCAATCGCCCTCGCAATGCTTCGAGGTGGAGACGGGATTCGAACCCGTGTAGACGGCTTTGCAGGCCGTTGCCTCGCCTCTCGGCCACTCCACCACCGTTTGGGCCTGCGGACCCGCTCCGAGCGGACGACGGGACTCGAACCCGCGACCCTCACCTTGGCAAGGTGATGCTCTACCAACTGAGCCACGTCCGCATTCGCATCCGGGGAACCCGGGCGAGTGCACACACTATCTGATGCTTGCCACCTCACCAACTAGGGTCCCTCATTCGGCCCGCGGGCGCTCGCGACTTTGGCCGCAGTCGTAGCCTGGTCGCCATGCGTGTATGGGTCAACGGCACGATCTTGGACGACGCGTACGCCCCGGTCTTGAGCGTCTTCGACCACGGATTCACCGTCGGTGATGGCGTGTTCGAGACCGTCAAGGTCATCGATGGGAGGCCGTTCGCGTTGCGGCGGCATCTGGATCGGCTGGACGGGTCGGCCAACGGGCTCGGGTTGGGGCCACCGTCCCGAGTTCTCATCGAAGAGGCGGTCGCCGCGGTCCTGAAAGGGCCGCCGACGGCGTTCGGGCGACTGCGGATCACGGTGACCGGAGGAGTCGGTCCCGCGGGATCCGATCGGGGTACGAACGGGCCGACTCTCGTGGTCGCCGCCGGGCCACTCGACGTACGTCCGGACTCCACCGCCATCGTGACCGTGCCGTGGCGTCGCAACGACCAGGGGGCGACGGCGGGGTTGAAGACGACGTCGTACGCCGACAACGTCATCGCCCTCGCGCATGCCCGGGAGCGTGGCGCCTCGGAGGCGGTCTTCGCCAACACGGCGGGCCTGCTGTGTGAGGGCACCGGCACCAACGTCTTCTACGCACGTGACGGGCGCTTGCACACGCCGACGGTGCGGTCGGGCTGCCTCGCCGGCGTCACTCGGGCGTTGGTCCTCGAGTGGTGTGCTGACCTGGCCGGGGGAGTCGTGGAGGTCGACGAGCCGATTGACGTGCTCGCGACGGCCGACGAGATCTTCGTGACCTCAACGACGCGCGACGTGCAGGCGGTCTACCGCTGCGACGATCGCGAGTTGACGGCGCCGGGCTCGCTCACCGAGGCCGCCCAGGCGATCTGGTCCAAACGCGAAGCGGAAGGTGTCGACCCCTAAAGCCGGGCCCAAAAATTGGCGAGTGCCCTGCGCTCGCAATCGGACGGTTCGGCTGCAAGCGCAAGGCACTCTAGTCTGTGGGTCGACTTACGCGGTGCTCTCCTCCAACAGATGGGTGATACAGCCGTCGACATCGACTCGCTCCAACTCGCCGCCGATGGGCACGAGTTGTTCGGTCTTTCGGAGAAACTCCGCGATGCTCCAGCTATGCATGCGCAATACCGCGACCCCGTCGGGCGACGACAGCTCGACATACGTCAACGCGCGTCCTTCGTCGTCGACGCCGGGACTGATCACCACATCGCCCTCGCCGCTGCAGGCGAACATGCCAGCGAGGAGTAGCGAGCGAGCGAACGTCCAACACACACCGTCGTTGGACTCCCCGAGCTGTATCGTCACGGCCAGCGGATCGTCCGACTGATAGTTCAGTGCAGACGCAAGGGCTGGCGGCGGGCCACTGCCGACGAGTACGTCGACCGTGATGGGACAGACGACCTCACGGATCGGCTCTGTCATGTGTTAGGTCCTTTCGAGACCGGCGGCACCCCGAGACAGCGCCACATCACGCCTAGTGTGCACCCGCGCACGATCGGTGACCAGGGGGGATGAAGAACATCCCTCGATGTCGTGTACGCCCGTGTCGAACCGTTTTACGGCGGAGTACGCCGCGGCCGGAGCGCCCGACGGTCCGTCTATTGGATGCGTTAAGGTGATCGTCGACAGTGATCGACAGTCACCGTCGAGCTGTTCTCTGGGCGATTGGCGCAGTGGTAGCGCGCTTCGTTCACACCGAAGAGGTCACTGGTTCGAACCCAGTATCGCCCACCCGTATGCCCTTGCGTTGACGGCGGTTCTCCGATCTGGAGGCCGCCGTCTCGACGTTGTGAGCGGGTCGGGTGGCGTCGGGTCGGGGAGGTCGCGGACGTCATAGGGCCTGGTCGTTAGGCCATCGCGGCTTGGGGTACGCATGAATGCGCCGTACCGCAGAAGGAGGCGACCATGCCGCAGCAATGGAGTTCGAAGCGAGAGCGTGAGTACGACAAGATCCGGAAGTCCCAACTGAAGCAAGGGGCCAGTGAAGACCGAGCGGAGGAGATCGCCGCCCGCACGGTCAACAAGGAACGAGCCCGAGCGGGTGAGTCCCAGCGCGCGAGCCGGTCGTCGACCCGCGACGTGTCGTCGGGCCACCGCGGCGGCAAGCGGTCCGGGCACGGCTCGCAAGGGCCGACCAAGGAACAGCTCTACAACGAGGCGCGTCAGCGCGGCATCAACGGCCGGTCGAAGATGACCAAGCGCCAGCTGCAAAACGCGCTTGGCCGCTAGGACGGCGACGTTGTACGGCGCCGAAGGAGCGCCCCGGCGGCGGCGCCGATGCCGAGTCCCAGCGCGGCGGCCAATCGACCTCTGTGGCGCGAGAGGGCGGCCTGGCGACTCACGGGATGGGCGACGTCGTCGAATGCACCGTGTGCGCCCTGATCACCGGTGGGCCCGTCTGCCGGCGCCCAGAGGTTGGGGGTGTCGTGCCGGCGGAGGCGGTCCGACTGCTGCGCGGCGTAGCTGGTGCGAGCCAGGTAGCGGTCCAGAAGGCCCGGGGCGAACTTGTTAGCCAGCAGGGTCGCGGTCGTCGATCCGCCCACCCAGTATTCGCGGCGGGTCGGTTGGCGTGCCGCGTGGACGATGGCGCGCGCCGCGACCTCGGGTTGATAGATCGGCGGCACCGGCCGGGCCGGCTGCGGCAGCCGCGACAGGGTCCAGTCGAACTGCGGCGTGTTGACGGCGGGCAGCTGGACCATCGTGACGTGGACGTCGCTGCCATCGTGCAGCAGCTCGCAGCGCAACGACTCGGTGAAGCCTTGGATGGCGTGTTTCGACGCGCAGTAGGCGGCCTGGAGCGGGATGCTGCGGTAGGCGAGCGCCGAGCCGACCTGGACGATCGCGCCCCGATCGCGGGCTCGCATCCGATGCAGGGCAGCCAGCGTGCCGTATACGGACCCGAGGTAGGTGACCTCGGTCGTGCGCCGAAACTCGGCGGCGGCGGTCTCGGTCACCGGCGCGAAGATCGAGCTGAACGCGTTGTTGATCCATATGTCGATCGGCCCGAGCTGGGCCTCGATCAGCGAGGCGGCGTCGTCGACCGCCTGCCAGTCAGCGACGTCGAGCGGGATCGCCAACGCGCGCCCACCCAGCATCTCGACCTCTCCGCGGGTGGCGCCGAGACCCTCCTCGCCGCGGGCGAGCAAGGCCACCGAGGCACCCTCGGCCGCGAAAGCACGGGCAGTCGCCCGGCCGACGCCGGCACTGGCGCCTGTCACGACGACGACCGGCCCCAGATCCGGTGTCAACATGACCGATCACCTCCCGACCGGGCGTACCCGGTTCCGGCGCTCCTTAACGCTTCTCCGCGGCATGTGCTCGACGTCGATGGGTACCCACTCCTTGCAGTGCTCGTCGAGCCAAGGAGGAAGCGTGAGCAAGACCGTCGGTGATTTCCTGTTGGAGCGGCTGCGGGAGTGGGGCGTCTCGCAGGTGTTCGCCTATCCGGGCGACGGCATCAACGGCATCGTCACCGCGCTCGGACGGGCCGACAACCAGCCCCAGTTCGTTCAGGCCCGGCACGAGGAGATGGCCGCGTTCGCCGCGGTCGGCTATGCGAAGTTCAGCGGCGAGGTCGGCGTCTGCCTCGCGACGTCGGGTCCGGGCGCCATCCACCTGCTCAACGGCCTCTACGACGCCAAGCTCGACCACGTGCCGGTCGTCGCGATCGTCGGCCAGACCGCCCGGAGCGCGATGGGCGGCAGCTACCAGCAGGAGGTCGACCTGCAGTCGCTGTTCAAGGACGTCGCGAGCGAATACCTCGTCGAGGTCAATGTCGCCGAGCAATTGCCGAACGCGATCGACCGAGCGATTCGGACCGCTGAGTACGCGCGGGCGCCGACGGCGTTGATCATCCCTGCCGACCTGCAGGAGGAGGACTACAACCCGCCGGCCCACGCGTTCAAGCACGTGCCGTCGAGTCCGCCGAGTCGCGCGCACGCCGTGGTTCGGGCGCCCGACGACGAGATCGCGGCCGCGGCCGATGTCCTCAACGCCGGAGAGCGGGTCGCGATCCTGATCGGCCAGGGAGCTCGCAACGCGGTCGCCGAGGTCGAGCGGGTCGCCGAGCTCACCGGTGCCGGCGTCGCCAAGGCCCTACTCGGCAAGGACGTCTTGCCCGACACGCTGCCCTACGTCACGGGCTCGATCGGCCTACTCGGGACGCGCCCGACGTACGAGATGATGCGCGACTGCGACACGCTGCTCATCGTCGGATCGAACGTGCCGTACTCGCAGTTCCTGCCGGACTTCGGTCAGGCCCGGGGCATTCAGATCGACATCGACGGGCGCCTCATCGGCATGCGCTATCCGACCGAGGTCAATCTGATCGGCGAGGCCAAGGCGACCCTCAACGCGCTGATCCCGTACCTCGAACCCAAGACCGACCGAGACTGGCGGGGCGCCATCGAGCGCAACGTCGAGCAGTGGTGGTCGATCATCGAGGAACAGTCGATGCTCGACGCCGACCCGGTCAATCCGATGCGCATCGTGTGGGAGCTGTCCGAGCAGGTGCCGGACGACGCGATCATCGCGGCCGACTCCGGATCGGCGGCGAACTGGTATGCCCGTCACCTGAAGATGCGTGGCCGGATGCGCGGCTCGCTGTCAGGGACGCTCGCGACGATGGGCCCGGCCGTGCCGTACGTGATCGGGGCCAAGTTCGCGCACCCCGACCGGCCGACGATCGCGCTGGTCGGAGACGGCGCGATGCAGATGAACGGTCTCGCCGAGCTGATCACGATCGGCCGCTACTGGCAGCAGTGGGACGACCCGCGTTGCGTCGTCTGCGTCTTCCACAACAACGACCTCAACCAGGTGACCTGGGAGCTGCGCGCGATGGGCGGGGCGCCGAAGTTCGAGGAGTCGCAGGTCCTCCCGGACGTCTCGTACGCCGCGTTCGCCCGTGGCCTGGGGCTCGAGGGGATCGAGGTCGACAAGCCCGACGACTTGGCGCCAGCGTGGAGCAGCGCCCTCAACGCCGGTCGTCCGGCCATCTTGGACGTGCGCTGCGATCCCAACGTGCCGCCGAACCCACCGCATGCCACGTTTGACCAGATCAAGGCCATGACGGAGGCTGTGCTGAAGGGTGATCCGGACGCTTGGGACGTCGTCTCGAAGGGGCTGCGAACCAAGATGGCCGAGTTCTTCCATGTGGGACGGAAGGGTTGACCCGACCGATGCGTATCGAAGACGAGCTAGTCGACCTCGAGAAGGGCGGCTGGCGAGTGCTGTCCACTAGCGGACAGGCGGCCGAGATCTTCTACCGCCACGTTCTCGACGGGTCGCCCGTGATGATGCTTCCCGGCGGTCTGACCCTAGCCGGTCGCGATGCCATCGTTCGGTCGATGTCGGGCCAGCCGTGGAGCTTCTATGAGATGGGAGAGCTCCACGTCCTGCGGCCGACCGACGACGTCGGCGTGGTCGCCTATGACGTGATCGCGAACCGCGAGGACATGACGTACGAGGCGCTCGTGAGCAGTCACTACGTCCGCCGCAACGGGAGCTGGAAGCTCTTCTTCCACCAGCAAACGCCGCGTTGAGATCCGCGGAGACGACGATGCCGACGCAGAAGGTCATCGCCCGCACTCTGTTGGATCGTCAGGGCACGAGTTATGCCGAGCGGGCCGGGATCCGACTGAAGGACACACCGTCGCCGCTGTACCGACTGCTCGTGCTGTCGCTGCTGCTGTCGGCCCGGATCAGCGCAGACATCGCCGTCGCCGCCGCGAAGGAGCTGTCCAAGGCCGGCTACCGGACGCCCAAGGCGATGACGGCCGCGACCTGGCAGGACCGGGTCGACGCGCTCGGCCGAGGCCACTACCGCCGCTACGACGAGCGGACGGCGACGATGTTGGGTGACGGCGCGGAGCAGTTGCTCGACGAGTACGGTGGCGACCTGCGCCGACTGCGCGAGTCGGCCGTCGATCAGGACGAGCTCGAAGAGCGACTGCAACGGTTCCCGGGCATCGGACCAGCCGGTGCGGCGATCTTCTGCCGCGAGGTTCAAGCCGTCTGGACCGACCTGTGGCCGTACGTTGATGCCAAGGCCGAGAAGGGTGCGAAGGCCATCGGCCTCCCGTCGTCAGCGCGCCGGCTGGCCCGACTGGTTGACCGTCCGGACCTGCCCCGGTTGCTGGCCGGGTGCATCGATGTCGCGAACAGCCGCCGGGCCGCGGACGAGGTGCGCGCGGCCGCGCGATAGCCGACGACGAGTTGGCCGTCCAGCCGCCGCGCGATCGATCAACCCTCGACGCCGGTCGCATCGTGGGAGGACCCGGTCGGCTTGCTCTCGGGCGAACCGCGCTGGCGTAGGTAGATGCTGAAGACGACCATCGACCCGATCGCCAGGAACTCGGACTGCCAGTTCTGCAGACTCCGGCCCCAGAAGTCGGCGGAGACGACATACGCCGTCCAGCTGAGTGGATCCTGCAGTTGCGCGATCCGCTCCTCGTTGTACGTGGCCCAGCCGGCGATCGACTGCCCCGTCCAACTGGCGACGAAGATCGCCCCCATCACCAGGCCGAGTGACCAGCCGTACAGGCTCGTGCGCCAGCCGCCCGCCCTGGTCCATCGTGGCGAGTCCGGCGTCACATGTCGGCCGATGCGCTGTTGCTTGTCGGTCTCCCGGCCCTCCGATCCAGGAACCTTCGACTCGGGCGACCCGCGCTGGATCAGCCAGACGGTGAGCAGGATGTAGAGCAGGAACTGCAGATACTCGCTCTGCCAGTTCTCGGTGACGTCGACGGCGTAGTCGGCCGAACCCACATACTCCACGACCGAGATCGTGGCCATGCCGTGCGACTCCTGTTGGTTGTTGTACTCGGCTTGACCGGCGAACGCCTGACCGGCCAGAGCCAGCAGGAACAGCCCGCCGAAGACGATGCTGAGCGAGTTGTCGCGGAGAAACGTTCGCACGGCCGGCCTCAGCGGTGCAGCAATCCGGCGACGACAAAGAATCCCAGACCGGCGACGATCCCGACGAGGTAGGTGTAGTACATGACGCGCATCGGTGATCACACGCCTTCGAGCACGCAGTCGTAGGGGAGCGGGTCCCGCGGCGTGCAGCCGGCCGCCACGATCTTCCAGCCGTCGTCGAACTCGGCGAGGAATGCGGTTTCGCCGTCGAATCGGACCTGGGCCTGGTTGCCGAAACGTTCGGTCGCCATCGGAGCGCCGACGGTGGGGAGATCCTGGCGGATCAACGCCTCCGCGCACGGTGCGTGCGCGGATTGTTCGAGTTCGCTGCGTGTCTGTGGGGCGAGCAGATCGCAGGCGGCCGAAGCCTGCTCGTCGGCGACTGCTTGGTAGAACTCCGAGGCGACCGACTGAGGGGCGGCGCCGGCCGAGCCGCAGCCGGTGAGCAGACTGGCCACCGCCAAGGCCGATGCGAGCCGTGCCGACGGCGTGATTGAACGCTTCCGGCCGACCATCACACCTCGATAGTGTGCCGGCCCGCCCACCGGCGCAGGGCAAGGCGCGCCGATGCGCCTCGGGGGCCTACTTGCGGAAGGCGTCCTTGGCCTTCTCGGCGGACTTCTTCGCCTTCTCCTTGGAGTCCTTCAGTTCTGACCTCGACTGCTCGGCCCGACCCTCTGCCTTGAGTTCGGAGTCGCCGGTCGTCTCGCCGAGCTTCTCCTTGGCCTTCCCGAGCGCTTCTTCGGCCTTGTGCTTCATCTTGTCCTTCGCATTCATAGGTCCTCCCATTGATGGGATTGTTCGACGTTGGTGACTCCGTCCACGGGCTGTACCCGTCGCCGCCGGGCCTACACGAGAAGCGCTGACCGGGTGTCCGCCGCGTTTTGGTCCCGCCCCACATGGGAACTCGCCACGTAATGGCTGTTCTGCTGCTTGCTCTCGCGTTCGGGCTGCTGCTCGCCGGCGCCGTCGTGTTCACCAATGCGGTCGAATGGGCAGGGCTTCGACTCGGCCTCGGAGCGGGCGCCGTGGGGAGTCTGCTCGCGGCGGTGGCCACGGCGCTGCCCGAATCGGTGATCCCGGTGGTCGCGATCATCAGCGGCGAGCAGACCGGTCAGATCGCGATCGGGGCCATCCTCGGCGCCCCGTTCCTGCTAGGGACGCTGGCGATGCTGCTCGTCGGCGTGTCGACTCACGTGTTCGCCGGCCGTCGCGAGCAGTCCGCGGACCTCGACATCCATCCTCCGACGACGGCCCGGGATCTCGTCATCGCGAGCGCTTTCCTGTCGATCGCGTTGATCCTGGGCCTGGTCGGTTCTGACGAGGTACGGATCGCCGCCGCGATCGGATTCGTCGGTGCGTACGTCGTGTACGTGTGGCGAACCATCAGGCACGGCGGCGAGGCCGGTGACCAGCCGAAGCGGCTCTACTTCGACCCGGGCCGACCGGATACGCCACGCAACCCGGCCGTCGTCGCGCAGGTGGTCGTCGGCATCGCGGCGATCGTCGCCGGTGCTCAGTTGTTCGTCACCGAGATCGAGCATCTCGCCAAGCAGGCCGGGGTTTCCCCGTTGGTCCTCGCACTGGTTCTGGCGCCGTTGGCGACCGAGCTTCCGGAGAAGGCCAACAGCATCCTGTGGTCGCGACGCGGTCAGGACGCCCTGGCGCTCGGCAACATCACCGGTGCGCTGGTCTTCCAGTCCATGCCGATCGTGGCGGTGGGGCTCGTCTTCACGCCGTGGGAGTTGACCGGACCGAGCATCGCGGCCATCGGATGCGCCGTCGCCGGCATCTTGCTGGCGCTCGCCGCCGTCCTCCGTCGCCGCCGATTCGCCGCTCCGGCGATGGCCGGCTGGGCGGTCCTCTACGTCGGGTTTCTCGGGTACGTGCTGCTGACCGGCTGACCGTCATCGTGCGGCATCCAGCACGACCCCGGCCGCCGGCGTCCGGACCGCGTCCTCGCCGATTGCGCAGACGGCCCGGCGTCCGAGAATCCGCGTGTGGAAGGCCGATGCGCCGGTGTGCCGTCGACGGTCGGTGCCGTACCGGTAGCCCTTGACCAGCATCACGGCCGTCTGGTCGAACATAGGGTCAGGGCCCTTCCTGTTGCCGGAGACTGTCGCGGCCCGCTCTCATCGGCGGACCCCACCACAAGACGGCGTAGAAGGCGGCGGCGAGGCACACGACGATGGTCGATGCCGTGCGTCCGATGAGGAAGTCGAAGACCAACCAGACCGCACCCAGGATCGCCAACGCCAGGCAGATCAGCCCGAAATGCGCCGACTGGTGCGCGGCTCGCACGAGCCAGTCCTTCCGCCGCCGCCGGAACACCACCCGGTGATAGCTCACCGGCGCGATGAACAGGCCGGTCGCGATCGCGGCGAGGCAAACAGTCACGAGATAGACGTTCCGCTGCGTCTCCGACAGCTCGACGAACCTCTGCTGGAACGGGATCGTCAGGAGGAACGCCGTCAGGATCTGCACCCCGGTCTGCGTCACCCGAAGCTCTTGGAGTAGTTCACTCCAGTTGCGGTTGATCCGTTCGTGTTCTGACTCGTCCACGTCGTACGTTTCGCGCTGTCCAGGCATGTGGTCACCTCCCTTCGTCTGTGCCCGGGCTGGCCCGAGTCAATCGCCCGAGCAGGTGCAGATTGCGGGCGACGGACGTCGTTTCAGCGGCGTCCGCGTGGGCACGACCTTCACATGGGGAACGACGATGCGTGACGCACTGGGTGGCCTCGACACTGGGACTCTCGAAAAGATAGGCGCTGCCGGTCGAGCGGGCTGGCGCGAGCCGATGCTCGCGACGCTCACCGAGCAGCGGTTCTCGGACCCGAGCTGGATCTTCGAACGAAAGCTCGATGGCGTGCGGGCCGTCGCCGCCCGCGACGGCGGCTCAGCCAAGCTGTGGTCGCGCAACCACAAGTCCATCGACAGTGGATATCCGGAGCTGATCACGGCGCTCGAGAAGCGCGGCGAGTCTCGGTTCGTCGCCGACGGCGAGATCGTTGCGTTCGACGGCGACCAGACAAGCTTTGCCCGACTCCAGTCGCGGATCCACCTCACCGACCCGGATCGGATCCGGCATACCGGGGTCGGCGTCTACTTCTACCTGTTCGACTTGCTTGTCGTTGGCGAGTACGACCTGACCGGCCTGCCGCTACGGGCACGTAAGCGAATCCTCCGTCGAGCCTTCGGCTTCGATGACCCGTTGCGATTCTCGGCGCATCGCAACACCGACGGCGTCGAGCTGCATCGGCAGGCATGCGCGAAGGGGTGGGAGGGGCTGATCGCCAAGCGCGCCGGCAGCCCCTACCGACCCGGACGGTCGACCGACTGGCTGAAGTTCAAGTGCGTACGCGATCAGGAGTTCGTGGTCGGCGGCTTCACCGAGCCGTCCGGGTCGCGGGCCGGGTTCGGTGCCCTGTTGGTCGGGTACTACGACGGCGATGACCTGCGGTACGCCGGCAAGGTGGGCACCGGATACGACGACGAGACCCTGCGTACGTTGCGCCGTCGCCTCGACGGTCTCGCACGGGACTCGCCGCCGTTCGACTCGACGTCGGCGATCCGGGACGCCCACTGGGTGCGTCCCGAGCTCGTGGCGCAGATCGGCTTCACCGAGTGGACGCGCGACGGCAAGCTACGACACCCCCGATACCAGGGTCTGCGTACCGATAAAGCGGCCGGCGACGTCGTGAGAGAGACGCGATGAGCGACCGGCGCGAGCTCACGATCGACGATCGCCGCATCGCGGTGTCCAACCCCGACAAGGTGCTCTATCCCGACGACGGGCTGACCAAAAGCTATCTGGTGGATCACTACCGCCGCATCGCGGATGTGATGTTGCCGCATCTGCGCGGCCGGCCGCTGACGCTTCGGCGGTTTCCCGACGGAATCGGATCGGACGGCTTCTTCCAGAAGGAGGCCTCGGACTTCTTCCCGGACTGGATCGACGTCGCCAAGGTGACCCGCCGTGACGGCGGATCTCCCGTACACCACGCGGTATGCGACGACGAGGCGAGCCTGGTCTACCTCGCAAGCCTCGCCACGGTGGAGTTTCACGTGTGGCTTTCGACCGTGGACGCGCTCGACAACCCCGATCGGATGGTCGTCGACATCGACCCGCCCGACGGCGCCGAGGTGAGCGAGCTACGACACGTCGCCCGTCGGATTCGCCGGGCCGTCGAGCGGCTGGGCCTGACGGCGTTCGTGCAGGCGACCGGCGGACGCGGGTTTCACGTCGTGACACCCCTCGACGCGTCCGCGGACTACGACGACGTACGCCAACTCGCCCGCGACGTCACCGAGCGAATTGCGGCCGCCGACCCCGACCGCTTGACCACCGCGATCCGCAAGGAAGCGCGGCACGGCCGGATCTTCCTCGACATCAACCGCAACGGCTATGGCCAGACCTTCGTGGCGCCGTACTCGCTCCGTGCGCGGCCGGGCGCAGCGGTCGCGACACCGCTCGACTGGCGGGAGCTTGGCAAGGCGAAGCCCCACGGCTATGACACGCGCCGAATTCGCCGACGGCTGAGCCAACGGGCCGACCCGTGGCGTCGCATCGCCGATCACGCCGCGGCGCCGGCGTGATCCTCGGTTGGATCTGGGTACTGGGAGGTCATGCGAAGCGAACCACTGATCGCGATGATCGGCATCCTTGTCGCACTCGCCCTCATGATGGGGGTCTTCCTTGCGGCCCACCGCTACTACAAGACGCGCAAGCCGCACGAACCCGGAGACCGCTGACCGACGGCCGATCGCGACGTCAGCCGGCGGTGAGCTGCATCCGGAGGTTCTTGAGGATGCGGCTCAGCAGTCGGGAGACCTGCATCTGCGTGACGCCCAGGTTGGACGCGATCTGCGACTGCGTCCACCCCTTGAAGAACCGAAGGTCCAAGATCGTGCGGTCCCGCTCGGGGAGCTCCTCGATGAGCGGCGCCAGTGCCACTCGAATCTCGGCACGATCGAGATCGCGGTCCTGGATGCCGAGTCGATCGGCAAGCGCGTAGCCGTCGCCGGTCGGTCCCCGCGCGTCGATCGAGGTCGGGGTGAAGCAGCCATCGGCGGCAAGAGCTTCGTCCACCCGTTTCTCGGGCACGCCGAGGCGCTCGGCCGTCTCCGCCGGGCGTGGAAGGCGTTGCAGGTCTTGGGTCAGGCCGTCGGTCGCAGCGGCAATGTCCGCCTGGAGCTCCTGGACCCAGCGGGGCGCCTTCACCGTCCAGCTCTTGTCTCGGAAGTGCCGCTTCACCTCGCCGGCGATGGTGGGAACCGCGTACGACGCGAAGTCGTCGCTCTGGCGAGGATCGAATCCGCGGATCGCCTTCATCAGACCGACGTAGGCGACCTGGGTGAGGTCGTCGGCCGGCTCGCCGCGGCCCCAATAGCGGGCTGCGATGGAGCGGGCCATGTCCATGTTGAGCAGGACGGCCTCGGTTTGGAGGCGTTCCCGGCGCTCGCCGTGACTGGCCCGAGCTTTGGACAAGAGTCGATGGGTACGCGCAGCCTGGCGACTGCGTTGCGAGCGCCGCTGGCGACGGCGGGCGTCCTGACTGCTGACGTTCTGGCGTGCTGAGGGCATCACTACCGCCTACTTCGTCAAACGAAGGGCACGTGGCAGGGTGGCTCAACCACTTAATCCTTCTGTAACAAAGACGGTTCCCAGCGATCAAGACAAGATGCGGCGTCGTGCGGGCCGTCTCATTTGGTGGAACGCGACGTCTCATCGATCGTGCGTCGCAGTGAGCCGGTGCGCCCGAGCGCGATCCCGCTCCGAGGCGTACGTCGCGTCCAAGAAGACCTGCGTGACTTCGGGATGCCGCTGCTCGATCTGGCGCTCGATGCGGGTGCTCACATTTTCGATGGCGCTGGACTCGAGACCGTCGGCCAGGTCGAGTCGCGCCGCCAGCAGGATCTCGTCGGTGCCGATGTGCATCGTGAGCAGCTCGACGATCGCATCCACCTCGGGCACCGCCATCAACTCGTCCCAGAGTTCCTGACGCAGCTCGGGGTCGGCCGATTGTCCGATCAGCAAGGCCATGTTGTGTCGTCCGAGGTAGAACGCCACGAACGTCAAGAGCACCGCGATCGCCATCGCCGCGGCCGCGTCCCAGACCCGGTTGCCGGTCGCCTGGTGCAGAGCGATGCCCGCGGCGGCGATGACGATGCCGGCGAGGGCGGCGGCGTCCTCGGAAAACACCGTCTTGACCGTCGGGTCGCGAGTCCGACCGAGATGATCGCGGAAACCGCGACCGGCGGCGTCCGCTTCGCGACGGAGCTGGACGACGGCCCGGACCCATGAAGCTCCCTCGGCGACGAAGGCGACGCCCAGTACGACGTAGGACCAGGTGTAGGCGGGAGCCTCCGTCTCAGCCGGCCCGGTGAGCCCCTTGACCGCTTCGTACAGCGAAAACACGGCGCCGCAGAGAAAAATCCCGATCGCGGCCAGCAGCGACCAGAAGAAGCGCTCGGACCCGTAGCCGAACGGGTGCGCGCTGTCGGCCGGTCGGGCGCTGCGCCGCAGTGAGGTCAGCAAAAACACCTCGTTGACCGTGTCGGCGACCGAATGCGCTCCTTCGGCCAGCATCGCGCTCGAGCCGGTCACCGCGCCGGCGAGCAGCTTTGCCACCGCGATCAGGGCGTTCATGCCCAGCGCCAACAGAACCGTCAGTCGGCTCGCGCTGCGTTGTTGCGTCGCCATGTCAGACCCGTACCCGCATGGAGTCCGGCAAACCGGGTACGCACGGCGAAGACTCTGAAGGGAGGGTCCATGACGAAGATCGACAACCCGCTGTCGGCGGATGCGCAGAAGACGACAGCGGAGGAACTTCAGGCCACGCTCATCGAGCTGATCGACATTTCACTGGTCGGTAAGCAGGCTCACTGGAACGTTGTCGGCTCGCACTTCCGCAGCGTGCACCTCCAGCTCGACGAGTTGGTCGCCGCCGCGCGTTCGCACGCTGACGTGATCGCTGAGCGGGCGGTCGCACTCGGAGCCAATCCCGACGGCAGTCCCGAGACCGTCGTCGCCGAGCGGACTGGCGGCGCCGTGCCGACCGGCTATCTCCCCGATGACGACGCCATCGGCCTCGTCGTGGACCGACTCGGCCGTTCGATCGGCCGGATCCGCGAGGCGATGCGCGCCGTCGAGGAGACCGACCCTGCCAGCCAGGACCTGCTGAACTCCGTACTGCTGGACCTCGAGAAGCAGTCGTGGATGTTCCAGGCCATGCTGCGGTCGTGAGACGGCGTTTGGGCTGAGGGGACGGTGGAGGGCGCGGACCTCCTTGCGCAGGAGCGAACCGCCCTCCACCGCTAGCTGACCGCCCGGGTCAGCTGCCGTCGGCCTCGGTGTTCGAACGGCGATGCCGTGGAGCATCAACGTCGCCGGGACCCTCGCCGCCGGTCCGGTCGGCCGGGTGCGGCCGTCGGCGGTCGCGCGAGAGCCACCGCCAGATGGTCGTCCAGATAGCCATATGTGTCCCTCCCTGCTTTTTCCGTGCTGGAAGTACCCATCGCGTCGGATTTCACGCCCCTCGCGGGAGCGCCGCGGCGTCCGCTACTAGGACGCGTCCTCCGGCTCGTCCGGCTGCTCCGGCTCCTCCTGTGCGAGCCGCTCGTCGAGGGACTCGCCGACCCGTTCGTCCTGCGCGGTGAACCCCTGCGCCGTCTCGGGCGTGGGCTCGTACGGCGGCTCGTACTCGACGAGGTCGTCCTCCGGCCGCAACTCTTCGGTCGTGAGGGCCATCGGGTCGTTGCTCGGCGCTTGCGAACGAGCAGCCTCGAGGTCGGGATCGTCGGTCGCGGGTTCGACGTCGGCGTCGTCTCCGGGCTCGGGCTCGATATCGGGATCGAACCGTTCGGTCTCGGGCCGGTCGGCCATGGCTGCCTCCTTCGCGTTGCCGTGGGTGTACCCAGCCGGACGCCGTCGATGTCGGTCGCATGGGACGCGGTCGAAGGGGTACCGACCTCCTATGTCGAACCAGGCGCGAGGGCCCAGGGCTGACCCGACACCCGACGTCGACGTGGGGATGGAGGACCCGTCCAATGACGTCCTTGAACAACATCGGATGGACATCGAAGAAGACGAACTGGAAGACCCGAGCTCGTCGCCTCGTCCGATCGAGGCGGACGCCGCTGACGTTGACGAACAACGTCGCGGCATCCCTGATGCGGACGAGTGGCGCGACGACTGATCTCGGGCGCCGTCTCAAGCGACCGAACGGAGGCACGCTGATGCACCTGCCCCGACTACCCACGCGTCCTCCTCGGACGGTGCCGCTGGTGGAGATCCACACGCATCCGAGACCATTCGGCGTGCGTCGCTGGGTGACCCATGTCGGCAGTGCCGCCGGCGCCAGTGTCGCGACGATGTACTTCTTCGACCCCGATCGAGGGCCGGCCCGGCGCGCGAAGCTCCGTGACCAGGTCGTCCATGCCCAGCACGAGGCGCAGGACGCTGTCGACATCCTGTCCCGCGACGTGCGCAACCGGGCGACTGGCATCGGCGCGGGCCTGCGCTATCGGTTCGCCGGCGGCGACGTCGACGACGCGGTGCTCGTCGAGCGCGTACGGTCCAGTCTGGGCATGGCCTCAGGCCACGCGAGAGCCATCGACGTCGCGGTGTCGGAAGGCCAGGCGCGGCTCGATGGCGACGTCCTCGCCGACGAGCACCACGCCGTCGTACGCGCCGTATCCAGGGTGCCCGGCGTACGGTCCATCGACGACCAACTGCGGGTGCACCGCAGCCCCGACGGCGTGCCTGGCCTGCAGGGCGCATCCCGGACCCGCCGGGGTCGCCCCGACGTGTTGCAGGAGAACTGGTCGCCGGCCACTCGGTTCGCCGCCGGCGCGGCCGGATTCGGTCTCATGGGCACCGGCCGGCGTCTGGGCGGTCTGTCCGGGCTGTTGCTGCGGGGCGGCGGCCTCGCGATGGCGACCCGAGCCGCGACCAACAGATCGCTTCGACGGGTCACCGGCGTTGGCGCTGGTCGCCACGCCGTCGAGGCCGACGCGGCCGTCACCATCGACGCGACGCCCGACGAAGTGTGGCCGGTGGTGAGCAACTACCCGAGTTTCCCTACGTTCATGTCCAATGTCGTCGATGTCGAGGAGCGACCCGACGAGGGCGTCACCCGCTGGACCATTCGCGGTCCGGCGCACACCGATGTCACGTTTGACGCGCACGAGACCTTCCGCGAGGAGGGCCACCGGATGGGGTGGAAGACGCTGCCAGACCAGAACGTCGCCCACAGCGGTGAGATCTCGGTGCAGCAGAACGACGGTCGCTGCCAGGTGCAGGTCCGGATGCACTACAACCCGATCGCCGGTGAGATCGGCCACGGCTTCGCGAGCATCTTCGGTGCCGACGCCAGCCACCTGATGCGCGCCGATCTGGTTCGACTGCGTGATCAGATCGAGCGGCGCAAGCACGATCACGAGCCGGCGGCCACCGCGTCCTGAGTGGCCGTGTTCGCCGGCGCATGCTGGCCCACGACCTGGGTACGTCCGCGACACAAGCGAAGAGCGACTCCCCGGCCGATGAGGTCGGGGAGTCGTTTGGCTGTTGCCGCTCCGGGTACCTCCCGGCCTATGGCGCAACGTTCGGCACGCAAGCCGGCGGCCGGAGCCGCCCGGTGGGTCCCCGAGTCGATGGACCTCGAGACGCTCCGGACCGCGGCCCAGGCATGCCGTGGCTGTGATCTCTACAAGGACACGACGCAGGCCGTACTCGGCGAGGGCTCTCTTGACGCCCGGGTCGTGCTCGTCGGTGAGCAGCCCGGTGATCAGGAGGACCGCGCCGGCCGACCGTTCGTCGGTCCTGCGGGCCGCATGTTGGACAAGGCGCTCGATGAGGTCGGCATCAAGCGAGACGAGACTTTTGTGACCAACGCCGTCAAGCACTTCCGATTCCGTCGCGAAGGACGCGGCAAGCGGCGCATCCATGAGCCACCTGACGTTTCGCACATCCGGGCCTGTCGACCGTGGTTCGACGCCGAGTTGGCGCTCACCGACCCGGACGTGATCGTCACGCTCGGCGCCACGGCCGGCCGGATGCTGCTCGGGTCGTCCTATCGCGTCACGAAGCAGCGCGGCGACCGATTGGAGCTGGAGGACGGTACGCCGGTCGTCGGCACCGTCCATCCCTCCTCGGTCCTGCGAACCGACGACCGCAAGTCCGCGTACGCCGCCTTCGTCGCCGATCTCGACGTGGTCGCGTCGATGTTGGAGCGATAAGCCGTGCCGGAGCGTCCTGATGTCGAGGTCTTTCGCCGTCGTCTAGCTCGCGACGGCACGATTCACCGGCGACGCGTAGGGGTCCGCGGAGCCTTCTACTGGCCGGCCCGCCAACCCGGCCGGACGAGGAGGAGCTGAGGGACATGGCATCAGACGTCGAGCTTGGTCGGATCACCACCGACATCCCGGCCCGTATGGATCGGCTGCCGTGGGCACGTTGGCACTGGCTCGTGGTCGTCGGCCTCGGAACCGTCTGGATCCTCGACGGCCTCGAGGTCACAATCGTGGGCTCGCTGTCCGATGCGCTCAAACCTGAGGGCACCGGGTTGGGCCTGTCCAACTTCGACATCGGGCTCGCCGGCGCCGTCTACGTCGCGGGGCCTGCGTGGGGGCGTTGTTCTTCGGCCAACTCACCGACAAATTCGGCCGGAAGCGGCTCTTCTTGATCACGTTCCGGCGAAGTACCGGGGTCGGGTCGACGTCGCCATCAACGGCTCCTTCTGGATCGGTGCCGCCGCCGGATCGTTGATCACGGTGCCGTTGCTCGACACGACGATCTTCGCGCCCGACATCGGATGGCGGCTCGCGTTCTTGCTCGGCGCCATCCTCGGCCTCGGCATCCTGATCGTCCGGCGCACGATCCCGGAGAGCCCGCGCTGGCTCTACATCCACGGCCGGGAGCAGGAAGGCGACCGTGTCGTCCGGGATATCGAGAGCAGGGTCAGTCAGGAGCGTGGGCAGGACCTTCCCGACGTCGAGGAAACCATCACCATCCGGCAGCGCAAGACGATCGGGATCGGCCTGATCGCCAAGACCGTGTTCACGCTCTATCCCAAGCGCACGATCCTGTGCTTCTCACTGTTCGTCGGGCAGGCGTTCCTCTACCACGCGTTCTTCTTCACGTTCGGCGACGTGCTCGGGTCGTTCAAGCAGTTGCAGGTCGATCCGACCAAGGTCGGCTACTACATCGCCGCCTTCGCGATCAGCAACTTCATCGGACCTCTGGTGCTCGGCCCGTTCTTCGATTCGGTCGGTCGGGTGCGGATGATCGCCGGCACGTACATAATCTCCGGCATCCTGCTGGCGGTCACCGGGTTCATGCTCGGCTCGCTGAACGGACTGACCCTGACCCTCATGGGCGCGATCACCTTCTTCTTCGCGTCGGCCGGAGCGAGCGCGGCGTACCTCACGCGATCGGCACCGCCGCCGGGGGTATCGCCGGGCCGCTGCTGTTCGGGGCGTTGATCGAGAATGCGGTGCCCAGCCAGGACCTCAGCCTGATCAACGTCGGCTATCTCATCGGTGCCGGGCTCATGATCGCCGGCGGCGTGGTCGAGGCGCTGCTCGGGGTCCGGGCTGAGAAACAGACGCTGGAAAACATCGCCAAGCCGCTCACTGCGGAGAGCAAGCCCGAACCGGAGCCTGCCCCCGCGTGGGCGCGGCGTGCCTGACAACGCACGTGAGGAGTTCATCACCATGCCCATGCCACCGCCCAAACCCTCGACGGAGCAACGGGACCGGATCCGCGAGCACGAGGTCGCCCAAATCCTGCGAGCGCTGCGTACGGAAGGGCCTCAGTCGTTCGACGACTTGGCGGTGCTGGTCGGCGCCAGATTCTGGGCACCCGGCCGGTTCGAACGGGCCGGGCTCGACGCCATCGCGAGCGGTCGGATGATCCAGCTCAACGACGGCCGCTACAGCATCGTCTGACAAGTGAGTCCGTCACCTCGGCCGTCTTCTAGCCCTGATGTGCCGTTTCGGGACAGCGCTTGGAATCCGCCGATCAGATCGGTGGCTCGATGGAGGCCGAGTTGACGCAAGCTGGCAGCGGCGAGGCTCGAACTGTAGCCCTCGTTGCAGACGATGATCAGGCGTTGATCGACACTGGTGATCTCAGGAATGTGGACTGGACTGCTGGGGTCGAGACGCCACTCGAGGACGTTGCGGTCGACGACGACGGCGCCGGCCAACTCGCCGTCCTGCTGCCGCTGCTCCGAGGATCTCGTGTCGATGACGAGCCCACCCGCAGCGACCTCCGCGGCGAAGTCCGAGGGGTGCACGCGGTCCAGATCGGCTCGAGCGGCAGCCAGTAGCTCATCGACGGCGGAAAACTCGCCCATAGCACCTCCTAGCGGCACGTTACCGATTCCTGCGTAGTGTTGGGGTGGAATGGACGGGGAATGGATCTCGCCGTTTGGGCTTGGCGATCCCGGGTACGGAGGGCGAAACTCGTTAGCGGGGGAGGGCTCGCGAGCAGGAGGCTTCGGTGCACAACGAGATCGTCATGCGACGCGCCCAGGTGGCAGTTGCCTGCCAATGCCCCTGCCACGAACCCGGCAACACCGAACACGAAGGCTGCGCGCACGAGATCGCCGCGCACGAGCTCGTGATCGACCACTTCGACGATCATGGCCACACCTCCAGTCGCTGCGAGGTGTGTGGAGCCGTCGCCGACGAAGGATGACGGCTGATCGATATCCGGTGGGGCGGCGCTGGGCTGCGCGGATACCATCGCGGGGTCATGTCGTTCCCCCTGTGAGGAGACCCCGTGTCCGATATCCGCGTGATCGTTGTGTCGTCAGGTGCTGCCGCCGAACGCACGGTCACGACGGGCACGAAGGCGTGGGAGCTGTTCGCCGACGATGCCGCGGTCATCGCGGCCCGTGTCGGCGATGAGCTGCGCGACCTGGCGTACGAGCTCGCCGAGGGCGACCGCGTCGAGCCGGTCGCGATCGACTCCGACGGCGGCCGCGACATCTTGCGGCACTCGACCGCGCATGTCATGGCCCAGGCGGTGCAGGAGCTCTATCCCGAGGCGAAGCTCGGCATCGGACCGCCGGTGACCGACGGCTTCTACTACGACTTTGATGTCGCCGAACCGTTCCGTCCCGAGGATCTCGAGCGGATCGAGACTCAGATGCGCAAGATCATCAAGGAGGGCCAGCGCTTCTCACGTCGCGTCGTGGCTGAGGATGAGGCTCGATCCGAGCTCGCCGACGAGCCGTACAAGCTTGAGCTGATCGGCCTCAAGGGCGCCGGCGGCGACGGGGCCGAGGTCGAGGTCGGCGGCTCCGAGCTGACCATCTACGACAACCTGCGCCGCGACGGCGCTCTGGCGTGGAAGGACCTCTGTCGGGGACCGCACCTTCCGACCACGAAGCGGATTCCGGCGTTCAAGCTGATGCGGACGGCCGCGGCGTACTGGCGGGGGGACGAGAAAAACCAGCAGCTGCAGCGGATCTACGGCACCGCGTGGGAGTCAAAGGACGCGCTCGCCGAGCATCTGCACCGGCTCGAGGAGGCTGCCCTGCGCGACCACCGTCGCCTCGGGGCCGAGCTCGACCTGTTCAGCTTCCCCGAAGAGGTCGGGCCGGGCCTCGCGCTGTTCCATCCCAAGGGCGGGATCATCCGCAAGACGATGGAGGACTACTCGCGGCGCCGCCACGAGGAGTCGGGCTACGAGTTCGTCTATACGCCGCACCTGACCAAGCAGCAGTTGTTCGAGACCTCCGGACACCTCGAGTGGTACGCCGACGACATGTATCCGCCGATGGACCTCGACGAAGGCCAGCGCTACTACCCGAAGCCGATGAACTGTCCGATGCACATCCTGATCTTCCGGTCGCGCGGCCGGTCGTACCGGGAGCTGCCACTGCGACTGTTCGAGTTCGGCATGGTCTACCGCAACGAGAAGTCCGGTGTCGTGCACGGGCTGACTCGGGCCCGGGGATTCACCCAGGACGACGCCCACATCTTCTGCGCCCCGGAGCAACTAGCCGACGAACTCGCGTCGCTGCTCGACTTCGTGGTCGGCCTGCTCCGCGACTTCGGACTCACCGAATTCGAGTTGGAGCTGGCGCTGCGCGACGACAGTGACAAGTTCGTCGGCGAGGCCGCGGAGTGGGAGGAGGCCGAGTCGGCGCTGCGGTCGGCGCTGGACAAGGTCGGGATGCCCTACGTCGAAGCGTCTGGCGAGGCAGCCTTCTACGCGCCCAAGATCGACCTCCACATCCGCGATGCGATCGGCCGGCGGTGGCAGATGTCCACCCTGCAGGTGGACCTGCAGGAGCCGCAGCGGTTCGGGCTCGAGTACCAGGCGTCCGACGGCACGCGCAAGCGCCCGTACATGATCCATCGCGCGCTGTTCGGCTCGGTCGAGCGGTTCTTCGGGCTCCTCGTCGAGCACTACGCCGGTGCGTTCCCGCCATGGCTGGCGCCGGTGCAGGTCGTCGCGATCTCCGTTGCGGAGCGCCACGTCAAACACCTGGATCAGGTTGCGGCGAAGCTGCGGGCTCGAGGTGTCCGGGTGGAGGTGGACGATTCCGGCGACCGGATGCAGAAGAAGATCCGTACCGCGCAGACGCAGAAGGTGCCCTACATGCTGATCGCGGGCGACAAGGACGTCGACGCCGGGGCCGTGTCGTTCCGCTACCGCAACGGCGACCAGGACAACGGCGTGCCGGTCGACGAGGCGGTGCAGCGGATCGTGGACGCCATTGAGCGCCGGGTCCAGGTGTGACGCGGTTTTGCGCACATCTTCGTCGTCGCGACAGGGGCCGGTGACGGAGGTGTGCGCAAAATCGGTTGGCGACGGGCCGGAGGTGGTGCCGCAGGACGGCATCGGAGTACGCGATCGGCTGGAGCGACTGTGGACGCCGCATCGGATGGCGTACATCAAGACCGAGGCCGAGGCGGGGGAGCGATCCGGCGACGAGTGCCCGTTCTGCCGGATACCGTCGCTCGGTGACGAGGACAGCTTGATCCTGGCCCGCGGTGAGTCGGTCTATGCCGTCCTCAATCTGCATCCGTACAACCCGGGGCATCTGATGCTCGTGCCGTACCGCCATGTCGGCACGCTCGACGACCTCACTGACGGCGAGCTGTTCGAGCTGACGACGATGACGCGGGATGCGGTCGCGGCGATCCGGTCGGTGTCGCAACCGCACGGGTTCAACATCGGGCTCAATCTCGGTGGCGTCGCCGGTGGGTCGCTGTCGGAGCATCTGCACCAGCACGTGGTGCCGCGGTGGAGTGGCGACGCCAACTTCATCGCGATCACCGCGCAGACCAAGGTGATCCCCCAGCTGCTCTCCGAGACTCGCGGCCTCGTCTCCGCCGCCTGGCCCGCCCGCCCCTGACGACGATAGGCCACTCGTGTCCCTACGACTTGGCATCCAGCTCGCACCGATCGCCGACGAACTCGAGGCCGTGCGCGATCTCGCCCGCCAGGCCGATCGCGAAGGCCTCGACCTCCTCGGAGTGCAGGACCACCCGTACGCACCGACGCACCTCGACGCGTTCGCGCTGATCGCGTCCGTACTCACCGAGACTGACCGGCTTCGGGCCGGCAATCCGTTCGATGGGCGGTCCGACCCGGTCGGGCCGCGAGGCGTTGGACGCCCTCGAGGAGGCCATCCGGATCATCCGCGCGATGTGGCGATCGGGGGACCGGGTACGCGTGGACGGCGAGCACTACACGGTCGACGGCGTACGAGGTGGCCCGCTGCCGTCGCGCGAGATCGGCATCTGGATCGGCAGTGTCGGGCCGCGGGCGCACGCACTCACAGGGCGTCTGGGGGACGGCTGGGCCGCGCCCATTCCGCATTACTTGCCGTACGAGAAGTGGACAGCGACGCAGGACCGGATCGATTCCGCGGCCCGCGAGGCCGGTCGTGACCCGTCTGACGTCATGCGGATGGCGCAGCTGGTCGGCGTCGTGACCGACGATCCGGCAGAGCGTCCGCGCCTCGAGGGCGAGCTGCCCATCCGTACGACGGCTGATGAGTGGGCGCGAGTCCTTGCGGACCTGGCGACGGAGCAGCGCTTCGACACCTTCGTCTTCTGGCCAGAGGCCGCCGATGAGAAGCAGCTTCTGCGGTGGGTTCGCGAGGTCGCGCCGGCGACCCGTGACCTACTCGACCACAAGTGACCTACGGTCGTGCGACGAGCGACCTACGGTCGGTTAGTCGGCGGCGATGAGCTTGGTGGCGACGTGGGAGGGGACGGCGTCGTAGCGGACGAAGGTCCGTGAAAACGACCCGGTGCCCTGGCTCATCGACCGCAGCTCCGTCGCATACCGGATCAGCTCCAGCGCCGGCACCTCGGCATGGATCATGGTCCGACCGCCCGGTGTCGCCTCGCTGCCGAGCACCCGGGCCCGTCGGGACGACAGGTCACCCATCACGGCTCCGACGTAGTCGTCGGCGATGAGCACCTTGACGTCCTCGACTGGCTCGAGGAGCGACACCTCACCGTTTTCGGCTGCGTCCTTCAGCGCGAGTCCGCCGGCGGTCTGGAACGCCATGTCCGACGAGTCGACGCTGTGCGCCTTGCCGTCGAAGAGCGTCACGCGGACGTCGACGACCTGATTGCCGGTCGCGACGCCGCGATTCATCTGCGCGGTGACGCCCTTCTCGACGCTCGGGATGAACTGCCTCGGCACCGAGCCGCCGACGACCTTGTCGACGAACTCGAAGCCCGACCCGGACGGCAGCGGCTCCACCTCGATCTCGCAGATCGCGTACTGCCCGTGCCCGCCGGACTGCTTGACGTGCCGGCCCCGTCCCTTGGTCTTCCGGGCGAACGTCTCGCGCAACGGCACCTTGACCTCGATGCGGTCGACGCTGACGCCGTAGCGATCGGCCAGCCGGTCCAAGAGAACGTTGGTGTGTGACTCGCCCATGGTCCACAACACGAGCTGGCGAGTCTCGACGTTGTTTTCTACCCGAAGCGACGGGTCCTCGGCGGCCAGCCGGTTGAGGGCCTGCGAGAGCTTGTCCTCGTCGGACTTCGTCTGTGCCTCGACCGCGATCGGCAGCAGCGGATCGGGCATCGACCAGGTCTCCATCACCAAGGGCTTGTTCTTGTCGGAGATGGTGTCGCCCGTCTCGGCCTTGCTCAGCTTGGAGATCGCGCAGATGTCGCCGGCGATGCCCCTGTCGAGGGTGCGCATGGCCCTGCCGAGGGGGCCGGACAGACCGCCCACGCGCTCGTCCTCGTCATGGTCCTCGTGCCCGCGGCCCTCACGGAACGCGGACGAATGACCCGACACGTGCACGGCAGCCTCCGGCCGGACCGTCCCGGAGAACACCCGTACGAGGGAGACGCGGCCAAGGTAGGGGTCGGTCATCGTCTTGATGACCTCGGCCAGCAGGGCGCCGTCGGGGTCACAACTGACGTCGCTGACGGCGGCGCCGGCGACCGTGAAGACCGACGGCATCGAATGCTCGGCCGGCGCCGGAAAGCCTCGGGTGATGATCTCGTCGAGCTCCGCGATGCCGACTCCGGTCGGGGCGGCCAGCGGGATGACGGGAAAGAAGCTGGCTCGGGCGACGGCCGTCTCGAGGTCGTCGACCAGCGTGTCGAAGGGGATCTCCTCGCCCGAGAGGTAGCGGTCCATGAGGCCTTCGTCCTCGGACTCCTCGATGACCGCCTCGATCAGGTCGCCGCGGGCCGACTCGATCGCGAGCTGCTCGGCCTCGTCGGGGTCGCGCTGCTTGCGCTCGCCGCTGGAGTGGTCGTAGACCTGCTGGCTCAACAGGCCGGCGAGCGCGGATCCGTCGGCGACCGGCAGATAGAGCGGCATCGCCTTGGTGCCGAACGCGTCCTGCACGGCGCTCAACGTGCCGTCCCAGTCGGCCCGGTCGTGGTCGAGCTTGGTGATGGCGACCGCGCGCGGCATGCCGACCATCTCGCACTCGTGCCAGAGCATCTGGGTCGCGCCGTCGAGCTGCTCGTTGGCGGACACGACGAACAGCGCGCAGTCGGCGGCCCGCAGGCCGGCGCGGAGCTCACCGACATAGTCGGCATAGCCCGGCGTGTCGATGAGGTTGACCTTGACGTCGCCGGCGACGTAGGGCATGACCGACAATCCGACGGAGCGCTGTTGCTTGTGCTCGGCGTCGTCGTGGTCACTGACAGTGGTTCCGGCTTCGACCGTGCCCGGTCTGGTGATCACGCCGTGGGCAAACAAGACCTGCTCGACGAGCGTCGTCTTGCCGCCGCCCGATGGTCCGACCAGCACGACGTTGCGTATCTGGTCCGAGCGACTCACGGTGGGCGCGGGCCCGTCGGCACCAGCCGGGCCCGATGATCTGTCGGCCATGACGATCCTCCGTCCTCAGCGACCCTGGAGGCGCTGGTCGGCTGCGACTGTGATTGGGCCAACACAACACCTGACACGCCGTGGACACAACCCCTTCGCGTTACTTAGCGGCGAGTTCGGGTGAATGTCCGACCCGCATCGTGGTCGCGTCTCGGCGCGAAGGCGTGGGCGATACGATCGAGCCGCCCTGACGCAGAGTCGTCAGGGGTGAGTCCGACCACGGGAGTCCCCTCGCGATGCTGGAACGGTTCCGCCGGTTCTGGACCTGGCTGCTGTCGCCGATCGCGCACGGTCTGCTGCGCATCGGCGTCAGCCCGGACGCGGTCACTCTCGTCGGCACGCTCGGGGTGTCCGCCGGCGCGTTGGTGTTCTTCCCCCAAGGCGAGCTGCTCGTCGGCGTGCTCGTCATCACGGTCTTCGTGTTCTCCGACCTGATCGACGGCTACATGGCCCGGGAGTCAGGCCGTACGTCGAAGTGGGGGGCCTTCTGGGACTCGACCCTCGACCGGCTCGCCGACGCCGCGATCTTCGGCGGCCTCGTCTTCTATTACGCCGACCACGAGGACAACATGCTGATGGCCTCGGTCGCGCTTTGTTGCCTCGTGATGGGCTCGGTGACGTCGTACGCCAGAGCCCGCGCCGAAAGCCTCGGCATGCAGGCGAAGGTCGGCATCGCCGAGCGCGCCGACCGACTGGTGGCGATTCTCGTCATGACGGGCTTCTCCGACATCTTCGACCTGCCGATCCTGCTCACGGTCACGTTGTGGGCGCTGGCGGCGGCGAGCACGATCACCGTGGTGCAGCGGATGGTGATCGTCCATTCGCAGGCGATGCGGTCGGACGCAGAGTCCGCCTCCTGATCGATGCCACCCACGATGCGTCACGCCCTCGGGGCGTGGGCCTACCGCCTCGGGTGGTCGATCGTCTGCCACGTGCCGGAGCGGCTGGTCGCGCCCACCACCGATCGGATCGCCGACCGCCTCTGGACCCGGCGCGGCCGCGCCGTACGGCGGCTCGAAGCCAACCTGGCCAGGATCGAGCCAGTGGACGATGCGGCGCTGCGCAGCCTGAGTCGGCGGGCGATGCGGTCGTACGTGCGCTACTGGACCGAGGTGTTTCGGCTGCCGCGCTGGACTCCTGAGGAGATTCGGGCCGCCGTCATCCCGCATCACACCGACCGTGTCAAGGACAGTCTGCGCGCCGGACGTGGCGTCGTGGCGGCGTTGCCGCACATGGGCAACTGGGACCTCGCCGGCGCGTGGGCGTGCGACGACGGCATGCCGGTGACGACCGTCGCCGAGCGGTTGCGGCCCGAAAGCCTCTATGACGACTTCGTCCGATACCGCGAGAGTCTCGGCATGGAGGTCCTGCCGCTGTCGGGCGGGCAGCCGACCATGCCGCTGCTGGAGCGGCGCCTGCGGGACGGCCGGTTGGTTTGCCTGTTGGCGGACCGTGACCTGTCCCGCCACTCGGTCGCGGTCTCGCTGCTCGGAGAGCAGGCGCGGCTGCCGATCGGCCCGGCACTGCTCGCCCAACGGACGGGAGCCCTGCTCCTTCCGGTGACCACCGCATACGAAGGGCGACACATGCACGTGAGGGTCCATGAGCCGGTCGACGTTGGCAGCGGAGAGGGCGCCGTCGTGAAGGCCACGGCCGCGGTCGCCGATGTCTTCAGCGCCGCGATCCGGCGAGATCCGGCCGACTGGCACATGCTGCAGCGGGTGTTCGCCGGGGACGTGGAGCCGCGATGAGGGTCGGGCTGGTCTGTCCGTATTCGCTGGACGTGCCCGGTGGCGTCCAAAACCATGTCCACGATCTCGCGATGAGCCTGCAGCGGGCCGGCCATGCCGTGTCGGTGCTCGCGCCGGCCGGCCAGCAGGAAGGCCTGCCGGATTACGTCGTGCCGGCCGGTCGAGCCGTCCCGGTGCCCTACAACGGCTCGGTCGCCCGCCTCACCTTCGGCCCGCTGTCGATGTCACGGGCACGTCGGTGGCTGCGCGCCGGCGAGTTCGACGTTGTCCACGTGCATGAGCCGACGACGCCGAGCCTGTCGATGCTCGCCTTGGCGGCCAGCGAGGTGCCGGTCGTCGCGACCTTCCACACGGCCAACGAGCGTTCGCGGGCGATGGCGGCTGCGGCCGGGTTCCTCGGGCCGACGCTCGACAAGATCGCGGTGCGGATCGCCGTGTCGGAGCTCGCCCGCGGCACGCTGGTCCGGCACCTCGGCGGTTCGGCGGTCGTCGTGCCCAACGGGCTGTTCGTCGACCGGTTCGCCGGTCGGTCGGCAGACCCGGCGTACGCCTCGGTCGGCGGCACCATCGCGTTCCTCGGCCGCTACGACGAACCGCGCAAGGGCCTGCCCGTACTCCTTGAGGCGTTCGCAGACATCGTCCGGCGCCGACCCGGGGCGCGGCTCCTCGTCGCCGGTCGGGGGACCGCGGGCGACGCTCGACGCCGGCTGTCCCGGTCGGCCCGCGAGCGGGTCGAGTTCTTGGGGCCGGTCTCCGACCACACCCGGGCCCGGCTGCTCGCGAGTGCCGACGTGTTCGTCGCGCCCAACCGCGGGGGAGAGAGCTTCGGCATCATCCTCATCGAAGCGATGGCCGCCGGCACACCCGTCGTCGCGAGCGACATCCCGGCGTTTCGTGCGGTGCTCGACGGCGGTCAGCTCGGCTGGCACTTCCGCAACGGTGACGCCGCCCACCTCGCCGACGTGGTCCTCGACGTCCTCGGCGACGCCGACGCCGCCCAGCGGGTGGCCGCCGGCCGGCGGGCCGTGTGGCAGTACGACTGGGGCACCGTCTCGCAGCAAATCCAGCAGGTGTACGCGTCGGTGGTGACCCCACCGGCGAGACGTACGATGGAGGCGTACTCCACCACTCCCTTCACCGAGGTACGACGTGACCCAGCCTGACTCCACCGGCGCGCCCGAGGCCGCCGACCAGACGCCGCACACCGGGACCCCCCGCGTCAAGCGCGGCATGGCCGAAATGCTCAAGGGCGGCGTGATCATGGACGTCGTCACACCCGAGCAGGCCAAGATTGCCGAAGACGCCGGCGCGGTTTCCGTCATGGCGCTCGAGCGGGTGCCCGCCGACATCCGGTCCCAGGGCGGCGTCGCCCGGATGAGCGATCCCGACCTGATCGACCAGATCGTCGAGTCCGTCTCGATTCCGGTGATGGCCAAGGCTCGCATCGGACATTTCGTCGAGGCCCAGGTGCTGCAGGCGCTCGGGGTCGACTATGTCGACGAGTCCGAGGTCCTGACGCCGGCCGACGAGGCCCACCACATCGACAAGTGGGCGTTCACGGTGCCGTTCGTGTGCGGCGCCACCAACCTCGGCGAGGCGCTGCGACGCATCAGCGAGGGCGCGTGCATGATCCGTTCGAAGGGCGAGGCCGGCACGGGCAACATCGTCGAGGCCGTCCGCCACCTGCGCTCGATCCTCGGCGACATCCGCCGCGTCACCCAGGCCGACTCGGCCGAGCTGTTCGGCTGGGCCAAGGACCTCCAGGCGCCGCTGCCGCTGGTGCAGGAGATCGCCGAGACCGGCAAGCTCCCGGTCCCGCTGTTCTGCGCCGGCGGCCTCGCCATCCCGGCTGACGCCGCGCTGGCCATGCAGCTCGGCGCCCAGGCCGTGTTCGTCGGCTCGGGCATCTTCAAGAGCGACAACCCGGCCGCCCGGGCCAAGGCCATCGTCGAGGCCACCACCCACTACGCGGATCCGCACATCCTGGCCAAGGTCTCCCGCGGCCTCGGAAGTGCCATGCCAGGCCTGGAGATCGACGGTCTCGAGACGAAGCTGGCCGAGCGGGGCTGGTAGTGCCCGGTCGTCCCGAGGAGCCCCCGGGTGCCGGGCCGGAAGGTCGGCATCCTCGCGTTG